>NZ_JALEGT010000038.1 GCF_022763305.1 Marivita sp.
ATGTGGGGACCCTGCCCAATCCGATACTGCCATGATCCCTCCCCCAAGTCACTCAGCGAGAGTGAATCAGAGAAATGTAACATCCGCAACTGTAGTATTAGGACGCATACCTAATACGGACACCGACAGACGCAATCCCGAAAGCGGTGCGCCAGACCGCAGGCGCTGTGCATGTCGTTTTCGGAAGTGACCTTCGGCCCGGAACGGCCTAATCCGTCGATATGACCTCCGAACCTGACTCTCCCGTGGCGCGCGGAATCACGCTGATCTGCATTGGTGTATTTGCCATTTCGATCAATGACATGCTGATCAAGATGCTGTCCGGGGGTTATCCACTGCACCAGATCGTCTTTACGCGCACGGCAATCGGGGTCATCTTTTCGGCGATCATGCTGCAGCGCGAAGGGGGCATTGCCCTTTTACGCACCAACCGCCCCGGGCTGCATGTCCTGCGCGGATTGACCATCGTCGCCGCAAACATGACCTTCTTCGCCTCGCTCGCGGTCCTGCCTCTGGGCCTGACGACGGCACTCTTCTTTGTCGGGCCGCTCTTCATCACGCTGTTCAGCTTTCTCTTCCTCGGTGAAAAAGTCGGACCTCTGCGTCTGGGGGCCATCGTCTTCGGCTTCATGGGCGTGATCGTCATGCAGGAGCCCTGGACCAGCGGATCGGTCTATGGTCCGCCATGGCTCTTCGCCCTGCCGGTGATCGCCGCCGCGCTTTATGCAGCCATGGCGGTGATGACCCGGGCCTTGGGGGTCAAGAGTTCGGCAGCGGCGCTCACAATCTACAACCAGTTGATGTTTCTCGTGGTCTCATCGCTCTTTTTCCTGATCCTCGGTGACGGAAAGGCCGATCCCGGCCCGGATGCGCCCAGCCTGCATTTCCTGCTGCGGGCGTGGATCTGGCCCGCGACACAGGACTGGCCGTTCTTCGTGCTGACAGGACTGTGCAACGGGATCATCGCCTATTGCATCACCGCCGCCTATCGCATGGCCCCGTCGGCCAGCATCGCGCCCTTCGAATACATAGGGCTGCCTTTGGCGATTTTCTGGGGCTGGCTGATCTTTGCGGAATGGCCCACCCCGGCGATCTGGGCAGGGTGCGCCATGATCCTCGGCGCGGGCCTCTTCGTGTTTCTCCGCGAGCGTCAGAAGGGCAAGGTGATCTTGCCCAAGCGTCCCGGCAGCCATGTCCCCTGACACGGCAGCCGGGAAGTGGTGTCTCAGGCGCCGCGCACCGTGTCGATCATCAGCTGGACGTTCTCGGGATCCGCATCCGGCGTGATCCCGTGACCAAGGTTGAAGATATGCGGCCCGTTCTTGAGAGCATCCACAACCTTGCGGGTCTCGGTCACAAGCGCGTCGCCACCTGTCACCATGTGATGCGAGGCAAGGTTGCCCTGCACGCAGCCACCCGGCTGCACATGCTCGGCCACCCATTCTGGCGTGACGCTGTCATCGACGGCAACACAATCCGCACCGGTTGCCGCATGGAACCCGATATACCCGTCGCCCGCCTGACGCGGGAAGGCGATCACGGGAATGCCCGGATGACGGCGCTTGATCTCTTCGGTGATGACCTTGGCGGGGTATTTGGCATACCGCTCGAAATCGTCGCCCTTGAGCGATCCGGCCCAGCTGTCGAAGATCTTGACCACTTCGGCGCCGGCGTCGATCTGCGCCGACAGATAATCGATGGTGCTTTCGGTCAGCCGCTCCAGGATCGCCTCGAACAGCGCGCGGTTTTCTTGCTTGAGCGCATGCGCCGGCCCCTGGTCGGGCGTGCCGCGTCCTGCGATCATGTAGGTGGCCACCGTCCACGGCGCCCCCGCAAACCCGATCAGCGTGGTTTCCTCGGGCAATTCGCGGCGCAGGATGCGTACGGTCTCGTAGACCGGGTTCAGCGTGTCATGGATCATCTCGCCGTGGCCCAGCTTGTCGAACTCGGCCTGCGTGGTGATCGTCGAAAGGCGAGGGCCTTCGCCTGTCACAAACCAAAGATCCGCGCCCAGCGCCTGCGGCAGAAGCAGAATGTCGGCAAAGAGGATCGCCGCATCGAACCCGTAGCGGCGGATGGGCTGCAACGTGACCTCGGCCGCCAATTCCGAATTGTAGCAGAGCGACAGGAAATCCCCGGCCTGCGCGCGTGTCGCGCGATATTCGGGCAGGTAACGGCCAGCCTGACGCATCATCCAGATCGGCGGGTTCGGAAGAGTTTCGCCCGCGAGGGCACGAAGGATGGTTTTTGTCTGGCTCATCAGGTCTTTCCTTGTCTATTGCTCTCGGATCAACCTTAGAAACACATATGTCAAGACAAGCATGGTTGTCAGGACAAGTTTACACGCATAAAGATCGATTCATGACGATTGACCTGCCCACACCCGACCAACCCCTGAACATCGGCACGCGCGGATCTCCGCTGGCTCTGGCTCAGGCCTACGAAACCCGCGAACGCCTGTCGAAGGCGTTTGATCTGCCATTCGAAGCGTTCAACATCGTGGTCATAAAGACGACCGGGGATGACCGCACGCTGATCGACGCGGACCGCCCGCTCAAGGAGATCGGCAACAAGGGCCTCTTCACCAAGGAAATCGAAGAAGCGATGCTCGAAGGCCGCATCGACATCGCCGTGCATTCGATGAAGGACATGCCCGTGGCACAGCCCGAAGGGTTGATGCTCGATTGCTACCTGCCGCGCGAAGATGTCCGTGACGCGTTCATCTCCCATCACGTAACCCGCATCGCCGACCTTCCCGCCAGCGCGATCGTCGGCACGTCTTCTCTGCGCCGCCGCGCCCAGCTGATGAACCGGCGCCCCGATCTGAACGTCGTGGAATTCCGTGGCAACCTGCAGACCCGTCTGAAGAAACTCGAAGATGGCGTGGCCTCCTGCACCTTCCTCGCGATGGCCGGTCTCAACCGCCTCAAGATGGACGAGGTCCCGAAGACGGCTATCGAAACCGACGACATGCTGCCCGCCGTGGCGCAGGGTGCCATCGGCATCGAACGTCGGGTGAACGACGACCGCGCGGCACAGATGCTGGCTGCGATCCATGACACGCCCACTGGCCAACGACTCGCCGCCGAACGTGCCTTCCTGGCCACGCTGGACGGGTCCTGCGAAACACCGATTGCCGGACTTGCGGAACTGAGTGGAAGCACGCTGCGTCTGCGCGGCGAGGTTCTCCGCCCCGACGGCTCCGAGGCTCATGCCGACGAGATCAGCGGCCCGATCGAAGATGGCGTACAAATGGGCCAGAGCCTGGCCCGCACGCTTCTTGATCGCGCGGGACCCGGCTTTTTCGACTGGCACGCCAAATAAGGCGCGTGCCGGTCACTCCGGCACGGCAAACGTCAAAGACGCCCAGAGACTTTCCCAGACCGGATCCTTTTCGGCCTGCGCCTGCAGCGGTCTGAGCACGACTGCATCGGCGAGGTAGGCATAACCCGGCTGAACTGGCAGGGTCACGCGCCCTTCGGCATCCGTGCGATGCAACGTGACCTCCACGTCGCCTTCAGGCGGACGGGCGAACAGTTCGACCTGCGCATCGGCGCGGGGTTCGCCTTCGTAGAGAACCCGGATCGGCAATCCGTCTGTCAGATCATCAGTGTAAGGATTGGCTTCGGCGACGATCTCGGTCAGCAGGCCCACTTCGGCATCGCTCCCGGCGGCGTCGCCCACAGCGATCAGGCTTTTGGCATAGCGGCTATACAGTTCAACAAAACCAGTCTCGGGCAGGCCCCGGTCCCGATGTGCGTCCAGCACACCTTCAAAATCCTTGTGCTCGACGAAATTCACGAACTTCTGCCAGTCATTGTAGGTCAGCGTGTAGTCTCGCGTCTGGTGAATGATCACGCACAGCCCGTCTGACGGCGCAGCCACGTTCAAGGCCGGACGATCCCCTGCCCGACCGGGCACAGGCACAAGGCCGTCATCGCAGCGCATGTCGAACCGGGTGAAATTCCGCTCGAGATAGGATTGCTCGGCCCCCGCGAAATGTTCGCCGACCCGCAGCGTCGCCACCAGCGTACCACCCGAGGGCACCTCGTACGCGACGGGATTGATCCAGAATTCATGCGCCGACACCATCAGGGGAGCGGCCATCAGCGCAAGTGCTGCAACGGGCAATCCATGTCTCATGCGTTCCTGACCACTCTTGCTTCGATCTCCCGCGCGAATTGCGACATGCGTTTCTTGAACCTCTTGTTGATATTGGATCGAGCCAATTTGAAAGACTGCACCAGAAGGCGCGCCGACAGCGTTTTCGGAAACATCTTGAAGACAACCGAAACCCGCGTCCGATTCGGGGACAGCGGCACGAGCTCGATCAGCGTATTGGTCTCAAGACCGCCTGAAGCCCCGCCGAACTGCACCATGTTTGGCGCATCGTAAGCGTCCAGCGTGATCTTCGCTGTGCGGTCCTTGCCGCGAAACTTGAACTGGGCTTCCCAGCCCTCACCAAGTGTCGGTGCCCCCCCCCGGAACTGCCGCCGAACATCGATGCCCCGGCGCAGGGCCTGCCGCTCCAGCGCGTCGAACGCCGTCAATTCCTCGAACACATGCTCGATCGGCGCGGCCACATCTTCGGTCCCAGTTACTTGCATCTGCTCGCCCCCGTATGATGCATTTTCTCTTAAAGTTGCGTCATTCCAGCGTATCGGCAAGCCAGTTGCGCAATAAAAAATGTGCGATGGCTCCCTTACGCGCGGGCAGGAGACCCTCGCGCAGACCAGCCAGCGCATCCATCACCTCTTCCCGACTGACCCAGAGCGCATCCTCGATCTCGTTGGGATCGATGGTGATCCGGTCACTTGTCGCAATTCCGTGGCAACCGAACATGAGCGAGGCTGGAAACGGCCAAGGCTGGCTCGACAGATACCGGACATCACCCACTTGGACACCGGCCTCTTCCCAGACCTCGCGACGCACCGCGGCCTCGATTGTCTCGCCGGGTTCGACGAAACCCGCAAGGCAGGAATACATGCCCTCGGGCCAACCGGGCGAACGCCCGAGAAGGACCTTGTTGCCATGAGTGATCAACATGATCACGACAGGGTCCGTCCTGGGAAAATGGCTCGCGCCACAGGATTGGCACACACGCTGCCACCCCGCCTGCGTCACGTCGCTGGGCGCGCCGCACCTGGCACAGAACCCATGCGTGTCGTGCCAGCCAAGAATGGCCTTCGCAGTGGCGGCCAGTTCCGCATCCCTCGCGCTCAGGGCCGTCATGATGTTGCGCAGCTCGGCAAAGCCATGATCCTCGGGAAGCGATGGATGCGTCTGTATGCTCCGGTCGATGAACGCGCCCACCTCACTGACATCCGAGGCGGGCTCCCAGGCGGACAGGTCATGCGCGAACCGCGCCGCGCCGTCTTCCCGTCCCAACAGGATCGGTGCAGCGCGCGCCTCGGACAGAATCGGATGCGTCAACGGCAGGCGCGCGAGGGCGCACGTGGTCTCCGTTCGGACGACCAAAGGCTTGCCCTTCCAGATCAGGGTTGTCCGCGAGGCCGGGTCCTGCACTGCCGCGGCGAGGGCCGGAATGTCGCCTCTCAGGTCGGCCGCCCGATCCAGCCCGGATCCTCCAAATGTCACCTGTTCCGCGTTGCGCATCGCCCCTGCCCCCTCGTCTGCCGGTCCCAAGCGATTGCCACGCGGCGCGGCAAAGAACAATGCACTGCACGGAATTTGGTAGGTGGACCGGGTTGCAATCCGTCATCGGCTCGACTATCTGACGGTTGAGAGGTTGGCGCGGGCGAGCACCTCGCCAACCCGGTCAGGTCCGGAAGGAAGCAGCCGTAACGAGCCACGCTTGGGTCGTTGTCCAGCCTCTCACCTCACTCCCCTTTCGCGTGTCGCATGAACGTGGCGGGTTCCCGTTTCGCCGCTTTCGCCCAGGCCATTTGCTCCGGCGTTTCGATCGCGCATGGGCGGACGGCACGCAACCGTTCCAATGCATCGTCGGGCGCCTCACCAAGTTCTGCCATCAGGCGCAGGGCGACCATGCCCGATCTGCCGCACCCGCCCCGGCAATGCACCAGAATGCGCCCGCCCCCCATCAACGCCCGCCGCGCATTTGCGCTGACCTCTGGCCAGGCCTCTTCGAAGGCGTCGTCCGGAACGCCGAAATCCGGGATCGGAAGATGCTCCCACCGACAGCCAGCATCCACCAGATCATGCCACAACCCGGACGCGCCCGCCGCAACCAGTTCGATCTCACTGACCAGCGAAATCACGATTGCCGGTTTCCATTCGATCAGGTGCTGCACATCCCCGGCATAATCGCCCTCGCCGCCGGGGATCGGCGAAATGGCAAGGATTCCCTGACCGACGGAAAGGGCGTAGACGATCATCTCAAAGCCTTTGCGCCCGGAATGTATCGCAACTGCGAATGTCGCCACTGTCATATCCGGTTGCAAACCAGCGGGACCGCTGCTCCGAGGTGCCATGGGTAAACGTGTGCGGTTGCGGCACGCGGCCAGCCTGCGCCTGCAGATGGTCGTCGCCAATCATTCGCGCCGCATTCAACGCCTCTTCGAGATCGCCCGGCTCGAGCAGCCCGTCCACAGACCGTGCCCAGACACCGGACAAACAATCCGCCTGCAGTTCAAGCCGGACCGTCAACGCATTGGCCTGTGCCTCGCCCACCGCCTGCCGCCGCTCGTTCACCTGCCCGAGGATACCCAGCTCGTTCTGCACGTGATGCGCGACCTCATGCGCAATCACATAAGCCGCCGCGAAATCGCCCCGCGCGCCCAGTTGGCGCGACAGCGTCGCAAAAAACGCCGTGTCGAGATAGGCTTTCGCGTCGGCCGGGCAGTAGAACGGTCCGGTGGCCCCGCTGGCATTGCCGCACGGCGATGCCGTCACCCCGGAATAAAGCACCAGCACCGGCGGGTCGTAGGGTCGTCCCACCTGCGACGGAAAGATCTCGCCCCAGACCGTCTCCGTGGTCGCCAGAACGCGCGAGGTGAATTCCGCCGCACGCTCCTCTTCAGCGCTGAGCTCTCTCGGGGCCGAGGCAGGCTGCGCTGCCTGCTGCAAGAGCGGGGTCACATCGATGCCCGCAAAATACCCGATGGCCAGCACCACCAAAAGGCCGACCCCGCCGATCCCGGCCCGGCCCCCACCAGATCTGCGGCGACGGTCTTCGATGTTGCGACTGCCCCGCACTCCTCTCAGACGCATATGATCCCCCCGGTCAATTCCGGGACCATGATACACATGCCGTCAGGACGGGATAGCCCTTCGTCAGTCGGCGCTGCGGATCACCTTGGCCAGGGCCGAGAAGATCTGATTGTTGGCACAGAGGATGGTGCCATCCTCAAGCGGCTTTTGCCCCGGGCGCACACCTTCGACAAACGCCCCTGCTTCGGAGGCGATCAACATCCCTGCCGCCAGATCGGTGATCGCGCCCTCGCGCTGCCAGAAGCCGTCGAACCGCCCGGCGGCCACATAGGCCAGATCGAGCGCCGATGATCCAGACGCGCGCATCCCCGAACATTCCGGCATCACCCGCGCCAGATCCTTGAGCGTGGCCGGCAGCGTCCGCTTCACGCTGAACGGAACCGCATGGCCCAGCACCGCCTCGACCAGCTTGGTCCGGCTCGACACGCGCAGACGCTTGTTGTCGTTGAGCCACGCACCCTGCCCCTTTTCGGCATAGAACATCTCGTCCTTGGCCGGGTCGAACACCACCGCCGATGCGATCTGCCCCTTGTGTTCCAGCGCGATCGTCACCGCGAAATGCGGTTGGCCGTGCAGGAAATTGGCAGCCCCTTCCAGCGGGTTCACGATCCAGCGCCGGGTCGGGTCTTCGCCCGCAACCTCGCCCGAGGGCTCGACATAGCCATATGTCCCACGCGCGCCGGTCAGATCATCCCGCAGAGACGCCCCTGCCGCCGTCGCTGCGCGCGCAACGAACTCACCGGCATTGGTGGCCGAGGTCTGCAGATTCTCGACCTCGCGGAAATCCTTGGTGAGCGACCGCGCCGCCTTGCGGGCGGCCTTGATCATGATGTTGAGATTGGCGCTGCCCTGCATCATGGGCCTCCGGCTGTTCGGGATCAGACCGGGCGTATAAGCGGGACAGCCCGCAATGCCAAGAGCCTGCTGGGCGATGACGGCGTTTCACGTCACTGCGAGATATGTATCACCCTCCTTCTTTCCGTGGCGATCCCTGCCATGTTTGACCCAGAGTTGTTGACAAAGGATGAACGCCGATGCACCGCCGCACATTTTCCGCCCTTGCCCTCGCCACCCCCGCGCTCTGGCTTGCCCGCCCTGCGCTGGCCCGCGAACCCGAGATCTACCAGGAAGGCGGCATCGCCATCGACGGCTCTGACCCGGTGGGTTATTTCACCACGAACGGCCCCGTCGCGGGCGGCGATGTGACCGTGCAATACAAGGACGCCACCTGGCGCTTTGCCGATCAGGCCTCCGCCGACGCCTTCGCCGCCAACCCCACCGCTTACGCGCCCGCCTTCGGAGGCTACTGCGCCTTCGCCGCCTCCCGCGGCTACCTTGCGCCGACAACCCCCGAGGCCTGGACGATCTACGAAGACCGCCTCTACCTCAACGCCAACCTCCGCGCCCGCGAATTGTGGCTCGAGGACGTGCCGGGCAACATCGCCAAGGGCGAAGCGAACTGGCCGGGGATTTTGGGGTGAGTATTACAAATCTGCAGCACCAATCTAAGTCGATTGGCGCCGCAAACTGTACTGATTGCCCGTTCGAGCGCCTTCTAGGGTCAGGATGCATTGATTTTCGCACCGCTGCGTGATTCACGGCTCGGAAAACGGAGCGGTGACATGAGCGACCTTTACTGGCTGACCGATG
>NZ_JALEGT010000039.1 GCF_022763305.1 Marivita sp.
ATCTGTTTGGCTCCTGTCTTGGAGGCGGAGGACCATCCCCCGCGCGACAGGACCCCGCAGGCCCGAAGACTGGCTGACATCACCGGGTGCGTTCGGCTCGTCCGAATCCACCCGGCGGCACGGGTTCGCCCGTAGTCCGACCCCTCGCGGGTTGATCTCGAAGACGGGATTCGGGGCAAGGAAGGGAATGGCGAGCGGAGGATGGTGCGACTGCTGACTGGAGCCGTATGTTCCGCTGATGCTATCGCTGCCAGCCTCCCGGGCCGACATTTGGTAGAAGATCTCTTTCCGTGATGGATTGGATCCCATGGTGCCCCGCGATCTCACAGGACAGGGTCGTGATGGGTGAGTGGCCCGCGCTTTGGCGGACCCCTTGGGTTCTACATGGGCTCAGGCGGCAAGCTCCGCGCCCCCTGCCCTATCGCCGTCCTCGCTGCCGACGATCTCCAGCCGCGCGTTGCGATGGCCTTCTTTGGCGATCCAGAGTTCAGCAGCCGTGACAGACTCGGCCAGGTGGAGCAGCTCCGTGCAACCTCCGAAATCCAGCAGGACACGCACCTGCCCAGGCTGTGGTTCCTCAGCGACCTCGAAGGTCAAGGCACTGTCAGCCGAATGAGTCCGCATGATCGTCACAAGAATGACCCCGTCCGAAGAGAAGTTCCCCTCGTGCAGCGTGAACGACGCCGACGCAGTCCAGGTCGGATAGGGTCGCGGCGGCTCCTTCTTGACAAGACGGCCGACGCCGTTCGAGCGTTCCCAGGCCGCGAGCTTCTTTGTGAACCGAGCGGGCGGCTTGGGACTGCTGTCGGTATAGCGAATGAGCGCCCCCAGGGGCGCAGTGTCGAGAATTGTGGTTGCAGACATGATTCCGCATCCTGAATGCGTCATTTTGCATCCATCATATTGATATTATTGTATTTTATGTGATCGAGGACGGGTTTCCCCGCCCTCGGATGGCGCAGATCACTCCGCAGCCATCATCGATGCCTCATTGCTCGGCAGGTCAGCGGTGAGGAAGGCGGGAAGGTCGACTTCTTCGGCTTGCTCAGCGTCGGAAACGAGCTCAGGCGCCCCCTGCCCTTCCGCGCCATCGAATGCTGCCAGATCGTGACGGCGCAGAACCTCCGGCAACCAGCCGCTGCCTTTCAGCAGACGCTCGGCTTCACTCGCCATCTCGCCCTTCTTCAGGTGATCGAGGAGTTGCGCCGTCCCCTCCCCTTTCGCCTCACGCACGGCCTCGAGGATCCGGGTCTTGGGCACGCGGTTCAGATAGGTATCGGCCGTCGGCTGCCAGCCCGCCTCGACCATGTCGAGATCGACCGCCTGTGCGACCAAGTCGGACTGGGCCATCCGTTTGGTCAAACCGCTGGCGGAGATACCGGCACCATAGGGGTTCACCTTCTCATGGAGCGCGTTGATCCCTAAGCTGAGGCAATGCGCGAGCAGCGAAAGTCGGCTCCCTTGATCGAGGGAAGCCAGGTAAACCCAGAGAGCGGCATCGTCGCCGAGCGGCAGGTCGGCTTCCAACTCCGCATGGCGATCGTCCACAAGCTTTGCAACCACGCTGTCCTTCAGATCGCTCGCCTGCGCGGACATGTAGACATGACGCACCGAGGCCTCGAGGCAGCTGCCGGCCGAACTGGACGTCCGGAAGGTATCATTGACGAGCTTCAGGAGCAGAAGCGTCAACGCGACGTCAGGGGAGCGACCGACAGCTTCCCGCAGTGCCAATGTCCGGTGCGCCGTCAACTCCATGACCAGCCGCTCAGGCAAGGGCTTAAACGCACCATCCTCTTCGTCGTCGGGCACGTTGGTGTTAAGCGCCTGACCAGCGGAGGTGATCACCGTGCCATGGCCGACACCATCCGAGCTGCTCGCCGCTGAAAGCTCGGCGCCCTGCCCGTCTGCCGTCTGTTCACCGCTGTGGACGTCGACGTCTGGCCCTATCTCATCCTCAGGCCGCACGAAGCCCCGATAAACTGCAAGCTCGCCATAGCGGTCAAGCGTCACAAACGCCCCTGCCCGTGCGATCTCCTCCGCGTCGAAAATCAGCGGCCGGGCCTCGAGTTTCTCCATCGCGACTTCCAATTCGCCAAGACGCGCGTCGATCTCTTCGGGGAATTTATCCTGGCCCTCGTATTCCTCTTCGAGCGCCCGGTACTCGGCAAGCAGTTTGTCATGGGCCGCGCCTTCGTCATCCGTCATCGGCACCGGGTCTCCGCTCAGCCGTCGCAAACCGTGGCTGTAGCCATAGGGCAGGTCGAGCGAGACCTCGATCCATTTCCAACCTTCGGTCGCGATGGCTTCGGCTTCGGCCTGAAGCTTCTCGCTGACCAGACGATCGAGCAGGGCAGGGTCTTCCAGCCAGCCGCCGTCATCGCCCTGGAAGAGGTCATGCAACATGGTGCCGCCCGCCGCCTCGTAGGCCCCGACGCCGACAAAGACGGCACGTCGGTCAGAAGCTCGTACCGAGGTTTCGGTCAGCATCCGCCGGATCTGGTAAGGTTCCTTGTTCCAAGACGACCGGATCGCCTCCCAGACCTGAACCTGACGCTCGTGATCCGGATTGACCGTGAAGGCCATCAGCTGCTCCAACGTCATTTCATCCTCGGCATAAAGCTCGAGCAGGGCAGGGGCCACGGCGGCGAGTTTCAGGCGCTGCTTGACCACCTGCGGGGTGATGAAGAAGGCGGCTGCGATCTCTTCATCGCCCTGACCCTTCTCCCGCAAAGCAACGAAGGCACGGAACTGGTCGAGCGGATGCAGGGCTGCACGCTGCATGTTCTCAGCGAGCGAGTCGTCTTCGGCGAGGATCGCGGAAGTGGCATCCCGTACGATGC
>NZ_JALEGT010000040.1 GCF_022763305.1 Marivita sp.
CCAGTCCAGACGCTGCGCCTGCTCCGCCCAGAACCCCTCGGGATCCGACACCGACCGCGCATACATCTCCTCATACCGCCCTGCATCAACATGGGCGTTTTCGACCATCTCCTTGGACGGGGGATAGGTTGTCTCAGTCATGGGTGTCCTCCTCTTTGGTCAAACAAAACCGCCCCCGCCGGGAAATGGCAAGGGCGGCAAAAGTCGCAGAGCATGGGCAATGCCCGTCAGATTGCGAGGTATTCCGCGCGCAGCTGGCTGTTTTCCAGAACTTCGGCCGCCGACCCGTCGAACACGATAGACCCCGTGTCGAGGATGATGGCCCGGTCGGCCAGTTGCAGGGCGCGCACGGCATTCTGTTCCACAAGGATGGTCGTCATCCCCTGTTCCTTGATCACTCGCAGGGTCTTTTCGATCTCGTCCACGATCACCGGCGCCAGACCTTCGTAGGGTTCGTCCAGCAGAAGCACCTTGATGTCCCGCGCCAGCGCACGGGCAATCGACAGCATCTGCTGTTCGCCGCCCGACAGGGTCACGCCTTCCTGGTTGCGACGTTCGCCAAGACGGGGGAACAGGTCGTACAGGCGTTCGATCGACCAGCCGATGGGCGGGGCGATCTGAGCCAGTTGCAGGTTTTCCTCGACCGTGAGGCCGGGAATGATGCGGCGGTCTTCAGGGACAAGGCCCAAACCCACCGATGCCGCCTCATAAGAGGTCATCTTGTGCAGCGGCTGGTGGTCCAGCCAGATCTCGCCGTGGTTCACCTGCGGGCTGTCCATCCGCGCGATGGAGCGCAGCGTTGTCGTCTTGCCGGCCCCGTTCCGCCCGAGAAGGGCGAGAATCTCGCCTTCGTGCACGTTGAACGAGATCCCCTGCACGATGTAGCTCTCGCCGTAATAGGAATGCATGTCCCAGACCGACAGAAAGGCGGGTGCCGTTTCGGCCTGGTTGGCGTTCTTCGAAAAATCTGGTCTGACGTTCATGTCTGTGTCCTCGCTGTGGGAGGGGCGGGCAGCGCCCGCCAAATGGGGTTACGCGGCTTCGCCGAGATAGGCTTCCTTGACCTTCGGATGGCCCTTGATGTTCTCGGGCGTGTCCTCGACCAGGGGCGTGCCCTGCGCCAGAACGGTGATCCGTTCGGCCAGAGAGAACACCACATGCATGTCATGCTCGATGATCGCGATGGTGATGTTGCGCTTTTCCTTGATCTCTTTGAGCAGGTCGATGGTGTTGTTGGTGTCGGCCCGCGCCATGCCCGCTGTCGGCTCGTCCAGCAGCAGAAGCTTGGGGTTCTGAACAAGGCACATCGCCATCTCGAGGCGGCGTTTGTCCCCGCGCGACATGGAGGCGGAATGCATGTTCCGCTTGTCGAGCATGTTCACCTCGTCCAGCATGTGTTCGGCCTGATCGCGCAGCTCGGCTTCGCTCATCACAGACCGGATGCCGTGCAGGGCGAAGGACCCATCCCGCTTGGCAAAGCAGGGGATGAGCATGTTTTCCATCACCGTCAGATCGCCGAAGATCTCGGGGGTCTGGAACACGCGGGAAATGCCCATCTGGTTGATTTCGAACGGAGTCCGGCCCAACACGCTCTGCCCGTCGAACATGACCGATCCGGTGTCCGGGATCAGCTTGCCGACAAGGCAGTTGAGCAGAGTGGACTTGCCTGCGCCGTTCGGGCCGATGATGGCGTGGCAGGTGTTTTCCGCCACGCTGAGGTTGACCTTGCCCAGGGCCTGAAGGCCACCGAACCGCTTGTTGACGTCTTTGACTTCGAGAATACCCATCTGTCCGTCTCCTTATTCCGCAGGCTCGGTGGTTGCGTTCTTGGGCTGGGACGCCTTCTTGCGGCCGAACAGCCCGGCGAGTTTCTGGCCACCTTGAACGAGGCCACCCGGCAGGAAGATCACGACGAGCATGAACACGATGCCCAGCGTGAGGTGCCAGCCCTTGCCGATGAACGGATAAATCATCGTGACCACGAGGTCTTCAAGCCCATCGGGCAGGAAGGCGAACCAGGTGTGCAGGATGTCGGCGTTGATCTTGGAAATGATGTTTTCCATGTACTTGATCAGACCAGCCCCCAGGACCGGGCCAATGAGCGTGCCCACGCCCCCGAGGATGGTCATGAGAACCACTTCGCCCGACGCCGTCCAGAACATGCGTTCGGCACCGGCAAGCGGGTCCATCGAGGCCATCAGACCTCCGGCCAGACCGGCATACATGCCCGAGATCACGAAGGCCGCCAGCGTGTAGGGACGCGGGTTCAGGCCGGTGTAGTTCAGGCGCTGCTGGTTCGACTTGATGGCCCGCAGCATCATCCCGAAAGGCGAACGGAAGATGCGGATCGACAGGTAGAACGCTGCCAGCATGATGATGGCGGCGAAGTAGTAGCCGACATTGAAGGTGAACACCCAATTGCCCAGCACCAGCTCGGTGCTGTCGCGCATTTCCAGACCAAAGAAGCCCGGTACGGGAATGTTGCCTTCGGCCGTGGTGGAGCTGCCGAAGATGCGCGGGTCGTCCAGGGCCAGCTGAAGGCCCGTTTCGCCGCCGGTGATCGGCGTCAGAACCGAATAGGCCAGCGCAAAGGACATCTGCGCAAAGGCAAGTGTCAGGATCGAGAAGTAGATGCCCGACCGACGCAGGCTCACATAGCCGATGATCAGCGCGAAGATGCCTGCGGTGATGACCGCAAGGATGATCGCCGGAAGCACGTTCATGCTGAGCAGCTTGAACATCCAGACGGCGGCGTAGGACCCCACTCCGAGGAAGGCGGCGTGACCGAAGCTGAGATAGCCGGTCAGGCCGAAGAGGATGTTGAAGCCGATGGCGAAGATCCCGAAGATCACGAAGCGCTGCATCAGGTCCGGATAGCCTGCGTTGAACTGCGCCATCGCCGAGCCTTCGGGGAAGGGGTTGAGCAGGAAGGGCGCGAAGGCCACCAGCACTGCCACGATCAGCAGGAGGGATGCGTCTTTTTTGTCCAGTCCGAACATGGATCAGTCCTCCATCACGCCCTTGCGACCCATCAGGCCACGCGGACGCGTCAACAGAATAATGATGGCGACAAGGTAGATGACCACCTGGTTGATGCCGGGAATGATGTCGATCACTTCGCGCATCGACGCAAAGCTTTCGAGGATGCCCAGCAGGAACCCGGCCAGAACGGCGCCGGGCAGGGAGCCCATGCCGCCGACCACCACCACGACGAAGCTCAGGACAAGAAAGTCCATGCCCATGTGGTAGTTGGGCGAGTTGATCGGGGTATACATCACACCGGCCAGACCTGCGACCGCAGCAGCCAGACCGAACATGATGGTGAACCGTTTGTCGATGTTGATGCCCAGCAGGCCCACGGTTTCACGGTCTGCCATACCGGCACGGACGACCATCCCGAAGGTGGTGAACTGCAGGAAGGCGAAGACGGCACCGATGATGATGGCGGCGAAGGCAAAGTATACAAGGCGCCAGTATGGGTAGATGATCTGGCCGGCCTCGAACCCGATCAGCGCACCGAAATCGAACGATCCGACAAAGGCCTCGGGGGCCGGTGTCGGGATCGGGTTGGCCCCATAGTAGTACTTGATGATTTCCTGAAGCACGATCGCCAAGCCGAAGGTCACGAGGATCTGGTCGGCATGCGGGCGCTTGTAGAAGTGCTTGATCAGGCCACGTTCCATGATCACGCCGATCAGGATCATCACCGGGATGGCGAAGAAGATCGACAGCGGAACGGCCCAGTCGATGATCGCATCACCGGTTGTCTGACCGAACACGTCGTACACATACGGCACCTCGACCTTGAGCGGATTGCCCAGAAAGTCGGTGCGTGTCTCGTCGATGACGGTATGGCTGAGTGTCAGCAGCTTGCTGAGGGTCACGGCGCAGAAGGCACCGATCATGAACAGCGCGCCGTGCGCGAAGTTCACAACGCCCAGCGTGCCGAAGATGAGTGTCAGGCCCAGCGCGATCAGCGCATAGGCCGAGCCCTTGTCGAGCCCGTTGAGAATTTGCAGGATTATGGCGTCCATTGCCCCACCCTTTGCGGTCAGAAGTGTGGAAGTACAGACAGCCCGTCACGCAACGGGCTGGAGAAGGGATGAGGCGGGCCCTTGCGGCCCACCTCGAAGAACAAGGGCTTATGCGCCGTTGTTGCAGGTCCCCAGCGCACCACCGGCGAACTGCGGGTGATCCGGAGCATATGTGACCTGATCGACGGGGGTGACTTCCACGACTTCGAGAAGGTCGAACTCGGAGGTCGGGTTTTCTTTCCCGCGCACAACCAGAACGTCCTTGAAGCACTGGTGGTCTTCGGCACGGTAGAGGGTCGGACCGTTGCCCAAACCATCGAACTCGAACCCTTCGAGCGCTTCTGCCACGGCGCAGGGCGCGAACGAGCCAGCCCGTTCCACGGCATCTGCGTAGAGCATCATCTGGCAGTACACGGTGTGCGCCGCCTGCGACGGCGGGAACCCGTACTTGGTGCCGAAGGACTGGACGAACGCCTTGGAGCCGTCATCCTGCAGCGACCAGTGCCAGTTCGTGGAGCCGAAGATGCCCTTCACGTTTGCGCCGGCACCCTTGGCCATCAGGCGCGAGTAGAGCGGAACGACGATTTCGAAGTTCTTGCCGTTGACGACACGGTCACGCAGGCCGAACTGCACCGCGTTGGTCAGCGAGTTCACCATGTTGCCGCCGTAGTGGTTCAGAACCAGAACGTCTGCATCGGACTGCAGAACCGGCGTGATGTAGGACGAGAAGTCGGTCTGCGTCAGCGGTGTCAGAACGGTGCCGACGGTTTCCCAGCCCATCGCCTCGGTCGAGGTGCGGACGGCTTCTTCGGTGGTGTAACCCCAGTTGTAGTCTGCGGTCAGGTGATAGGCCTTGCGGTCTGTGCCGTAGTTGGCGGCCAGCACCGGAGCGAGGGCTGCACCGGACATGTACGAGTTGAAGAAGTGACGGAAGCCGTTGGCCCGCTTGTCCTTGCCCGTGGTGTCGTTGGAGTGGGTCAGACCCGCCATGAAGATGACGCCTGCTTCCTGGCAGAGTGCCTGCACGGCCACGGCCACGCCCGAGGACGAGCCGCCTGTGATCATGATGGCGCCGTCTTTTTCGATCATCGACTTGGCCGATGCGCGCGCGGCGTCGGATTTCGTCTGGGTGTCGCCGGTGACGTACTCGACCTTCTTGCCGAGGATGCCGTTGCCCTGAAGCGCCTTCGACGAGAAGGTGTTCATCATGCCGCCATCGCCTTCACCGTTCAGGTGTTCGACAGCAAGCTCGTAGGCGCGCAGCTGATCGGCGCCTTCGTCTGCGTAAGGGCCGGACTGGGGGACGTTGAACCCCAGAGTAACGGTTGAACCCGTCGGTGCGTTCGTAAAGCCGCTTTCCTGTGCGCGCAGATAGGTGGGCAGAACAAGACCTGCGCCTGCGACAGCACCTGTCTTGAGCACGCCGCGACGTGTCAGGTTGCCTTTGGACATATAATCCTCCCAATGTCTTTAAGGGTTCGGCGGGGTTCCTCCATCCGCCAAGACCGCACATATGTGCAAAACGATTATCGGCTATGCGTGGAAAACATGGCAATAAGCGCTTTGCGTTAAACGTTTTTTCTGTCAAAAAATGAACAGTGCATTGCAGAAATATGTAAATTTCTTTTTTCTGCGGTGCGGAAACGGATTGATTCAGCACGGGAAATTTGCATGCCCCGCGACACTCTGACAGGCAGCCGGATCCGGGAGCGCCGCGTGATGGCGGGGCTCAAGCAGTCCGAACTGGCCAAACGTGCGGATATTTCGCCTTCCTACCTCAATCTGATCGAGCACAATCGTCGAAGAATCGGCGGGAAGTTGCTGGTCGATATCGCCCATGCTCTCGGGGTGGAACCGGCGTTGCTGACCGAAGGGGCGGAGACTACGCTTCTTGCCACCCTGCGCGAAGCGGCGAGCGCTGCCGACATGCAGGAAGCGGAATTCGTGCGAGTCGAGGAATTTGCCGGCCGCTTTCCCGGCTGGGCTGCCCTTCTGGCCGAAACCCAGAACAAGGTCGAAACGCTCCAGCGCAGCGTCGAGGCCCTGACCGACCGCCTGACCCATGATCCGCATCTTGCGGCATCCCTGCACGAGATGCTGTCCACCGTGACAGCAATCCGCTCGGCTGCGTCGATCCTCGCCGAACCGGGCGATATCGAACCGGAATGGCAGCGGCGCTTCAATCGCAACATCTATGAGGACAGCGCACGCCTCGCCGACACCAGCCGCAGTCTTGCACAATATCTTGAAGAGGCGGACTCGGAAGCCTCCGAGACCAATGCGCCGCAGGACGAATTGGATGGCGTGTTTCAGAAGTCGGGCTTTCACCTCCCGGCCCTTGAGATCGCGTCGGCCCGTGTCGAAGACGTTGCCGACGAGTTGGGGCAGGGACTGTCTCATGCGGCGCGCTGGCTTCTTCTTCGTGTTCTGGCGCGCTATCGCACCGATGCCGAGCGGATGCCTCTGGCCGGCTGCGCAGATGTTGTTGCCGCCTCGGGCAGCGATCCGTTTGCCCTGTCCGCACGCTTCGGCACCGACCTTGCGAGCGCGATGCGACGGCTTGCGCATCTGCCCGAAGAGATCCTGCCCGATCCCGTGGGCCTCGCCATCTGCGATGGGTCCGGTGTGACGACCTTTCGCAAGCCGCTTCCCGAATTTCCGCTGCCGCGTCTTGGGGCGGGATGTGCGTTCTGGCCGCTCTACCGCGCGCTGGCGCGGCCGATGATGGTGCATGTCGAGGTGATGGAACAATCCG
Organism: Marivita sp.; assembly: GCF_022763305.1. Classification (GTDB taxonomy): domain Bacteria; phylum Pseudomonadota; class Alphaproteobacteria; order Rhodobacterales; family Rhodobacteraceae; genus Marivita. The sequence continues at coordinate 6,790 of NZ_JALEGT010000040.1, forward strand.
CACGCGCTGCGGCGCGTCATCGCGCCTATGCCATCTCTCAGCCCACAGGGCCTGCCCGCCCGGGCGAAGACGTGCTCTTCGAAAGCCACATGCTGATCGTTCCCGAACCCAAACGGGACGGGTCCGAAAAGGTCCGCGAGGTGGGCCTCACCTGCCGGATTTGCCCGCACCCGTCCTGCGAGGCGCGACGTGAACCATCGATCATGGTGGCCTCGGCCCCGCGGAAGCTTTGACACATTGCACGCAACTCGTAATAGTTTATCCAAGCTGGCCTAAAATAACGGCAAAAGCCGATCGGCCAGATGCGGCACGGGGGAGGGCACGCATGTCCGGACAGGTTCTGTTGATTGAAGACGAACCCAATATCATCGAAGCGATCAGCTTCATCCTGTCTCGGGACGGATGGACGGTCAAAACACACTCGAACGGCGCCGATGCGGTCGAGATGGTCAAGGCCCGCAAGCCGGATGTCCTGATCCTCGACGTGATGCTGCCGGGCAAAAGCGGGTATGACATCCTGCGCGAGTTGCGCGAAGACCCCGAGATCAACGGTCTGCCCGTCCTGATGCTCACCGCGCGCGGCCAAAGCAAGGACCGCGAGATTGCAGAGCGTGCGGGCTGTGATGCCTTCATGACCAAACCTTTCTCGAATGCGGACGTGCTCGAAACCGTGAGAGCGCTTGCCGCAAAATGAGCGACCGTGCCGACAGGCCCGGTGCGCCAACCGTCTTTCATGAACGGCGTACCTATCGTCGCCGCCGTGTCATGGACGCGGCGCGGGTTGCCCCGATCCTTGCGCTGATCCTGTGGACGATCCCGCTGATCTGGCCGCAATCGGGTGAAGGCACCGTCAGCAGCGCCACCGCCCTCATCTACATCTTTCTTGTCTGGGCGGGGATCATCTTGCTGACAGGGGCCCTGTCCCATCTTCTGGCCGACGAGGTGGACGAGCCGCCGGATCCGGAGCCATGAGCACGCTCAATCTGCTGGTCGCGGTTTGTACGGCCTATGTGTGCTTTCTGTTCCTTGTGGCCTTCGTCGCTGATCGCCTTGCCATGCAGGGCAAGAAAGCCTGGCTGAGATCGCCGCTTATCTACACATTGTCCCTGTCAATCTATTGCACCGCTTGGACATTCTACGGGGCAGTCGGTTCGGCTGCTCGCAACGGGTTTGAATACCTGACCATCTATCTGGGTCCGACCATTGTGATGGTCAGCTGGTGGTGGCTTCTGCGCAAGCTGATCCGCATCGGGCGGACCCAGAAGATCACCTCAATCGCCGACCTGATCTCGTCGCGCTATGGCAAGTCCAGCCTGTTGGCCGCCGGTGTCACGATCCTCGCGGTGATCGGCACAACACCCTATATCGCGCTGCAGCTTCAGTCCGTAACCCTGTCCTTCTCGGTCTTCGCGGCGCAATCGGACGGACTGGCCGGTCAGGATCAGGCCCGCGTGGCCTTGTGGCTTTCGCTGGGACTGGCCCTTTTTACCGTCCTATTCGGCACCCGCAATCTCGACGCCAAAGAGCGGCATGACGGGGTCGTGATGGCCATCGCCGTCGAGGCAGTGGTCAAGCTGGTCGCCCTTCTGTCGGTGGGCATCTTCGTGGTCTGGGGTGTCTCGGGTGGCCTGACGGATGCACTGAACCAGATCGACGCATCCGAATTCGGCGAATGGCACACGGATCGAAGCCGCTGGGCCGGGTTGATCTTCCTGTCTGCGGCCGCCTTTCTCTGCCTGCCGCGCACATTCCAGGTGCTCGTGGTGGAAAATGACGACGAGAGCCATCTGCGCACCGCAAGCTGGGCTTTCCCGCTGTATCTCTGTCTCATCAGCCTTTTTGTCGTTCCCATCGCTGTTGTCGGGCTCGACATCATGCCGGAAGGATCGAACCCGGATCTCTTTGTTCTGACAGTCCCTCTGGCGCTGGGGGAAGACGGATTGGCGATGCTCTCCTTTCTCGGCGGGTTCAGCTCGGCCACGTCGATGGTGATCGTGGCTGCGATTGCCTTGTCCACGATGGTGTCCAACCACATCGTCATGCCGATCTGGCTGCAACTGCGTCCCAGCGGCGCCAGTGTCTCGGGCGATGTGCGGGCTGCTGTTCTGACGGCGCGGCGCATTTCGATCGTCGGGGTCGTGATGCTGGGCTATCTCTATTTCCGTCTCTCCAGCGGTGGCGAAGCGCTGGCGTCGATTGGCCTTGTGGCCTTCTGCGGTCTGGCGCAGGTCTTGCCGGCGATGCTGGGGGGCATGTTCTGGCGCGGCGCAACGCGCATGGGGGCCTTTGCCGGGCTGACCGCCGGATTCGCCATCTGGCTTTACACGCTGTATCTGCCGAGCTTTGGCGTGGGCACGATCCTGCCGGTGTCTATCGTCGAAAATGGCCTCTTCGGCATGGCGTGGCTCAAACCCGATGCGCTTTTCGGGATCTCCGGGATGGACCAGCTCATGCATGCCCTGCTCTGGAGCATGCTTCTGAACGTTGTCGCTTTTGTGGGGGTGTCGCTTGTGACGTTCCCGTCCCCGCTCGAACGGCTGCAGGCGGCGCAGTTCGTCAACATCTTCGAACACTCCACCAATGCACGCAGCTGGTCGGGCGGTACGGCGCAAACCGAGGATCTGATGGTCATGGCGCAACGCATTCTGGGAGCGGGCGAAGCGCAGGCGCTGTTCCTGCGCCATGCCCGTCGGCAGGGGGCACGCGGCAATCTGCCCGCACCGACGCCGGATTTCCTCGAAGCGCTTGAACGCGAACTGGGCAGTTCGGTGGGTGCCGCAACCGCGCATGCCATGGTGGGCCAGATCACCGGCGGTATGGCGATCTCTGTCGAGGACCTGATGGCTGTGGCGGACGAAACCGCGCAGATGCTTGAATATTCCGCGCGGCTCAAGGAACAGTCCGAGGAACTCAGCCGCACCGCGCTTGAATTGCGCAACGCGAACCAGAAGCTCACACGGCTGTCGATCCAGAAAGACGCCTTCCTCAGCCAGATCAGCCACGAATTGCGCACGCCGATGACGTCGATCCGCGCCTTTTCGGAAATCCTGCGTGACACGGACCAGATGAGTCCGGACGAACAGTCGCGTTATGCGTCCATCATCCATGACGAGGCGCAGCGGCTGACGCGGCTGCTGGACGACCTTCTGGATCTGAGCGTTGTCGAGAACGGGCAGGTCAACCTCAACCTGCGCGACGGCACTCTTCGGGACGCGCTGGACCGTGCGGTCTCAGCTGCCGCGATCGGGGATGACGGGGTACAGCTCATGATCGAGCGGGACACGTCGCGGGAAGACATCGTTCTGCACACCGATCTGGACCGCCTGAGCCAAGTGTTCATCAACCTGATCGCCAATGCACGCAAGTATTGCGATTCCAAGACCCCGCGTCTCGTGATCCGCGTCATGAAGGAAACCGACCGCGTGGTCATTGATTTTCAGGACAACGGGTCTGGCATCGCGCCCGACGCGGTCGACATGATCTTCGAGAAATTCGCGCGGGTCAGTGATCAGAAGGCAGGTGGCGCCGGGTTGGGCCTTGCCATCTGTCGCCAGGTGATGACGCGCCTGGGAGGCTCGGTCGACTACATCCCGGCCTTGCGCGGGGCGAATTTCCGTGTGGTTCTGCCCTATCGCACCGCGATGGCGGCGCAATGATCGCCGGGACACGGTTCTGGTAAACCCTTGGTAACGAATTCAGGCGATAACCGTGCACAAGAGCACGGGGGCGCTGCGTGAACATGGCCGAGGACAACATTGAAACGGTATTGCTGCGCAAGGCCCAGGCGCAGCGCCGGGCGCAGGGCGATGGCGCGTGGTCCTTGCCCAGGGCTTTGGGACGGGCGCTTTCCATCGCCGCCGACGCGCTTTGGGGGCTGACATTGGTGGCACGCACCTCCGGCGACGAAACCCTGTCCGTCCATCGCGCTAGTGCACGCCTCGACGCCGACGCTCTGCTTGTCGTGCTGGAGCATGACAGCGGTCCCTGCGCGCTTGTGGCGCTGGACCGCGAAATCGTGACCGGCTTGATCGACATGCAGACGCTGGGCCGCGTCACGCGTTTTCCCTCCGACGCGCGCGCCTATACGCCGACAGATGCGGCGATGGTCGCGCCGCTGTTGGACGCTGCCCTGCCGCGCTTTGCGTCGATTCTGGCCGCACAGCCTGACATGGCACACTTGCAGACCTATCGCTTCGGCGCGCTGGTCGAGGATGAGGCCGCTGCAGTCCTTGCGCTCGACGCGGAAACCTATCACCTCACCGAGTTCGAAGTCAGTCTGGCACAGGACATGCGCGCGGGTCACATCCTGTTCCTGTTTCCCGAACCGCTGCGCGCGACGGGTCAGGACAGGCCAAGCCAACCCGGCAAACACGAACACGTGCTCAAGCTGGCGCCGGTGCGCATGCAGGCGGTCCTGACTCGGATCCATCTTTCGCTGGATCGGGCTCGGGCGCTGCGTCCCGGTGACGTGCTCACGATTGCGCCACGCGCTGCCACCTCAGCGACGCTTGTCCTGTCCGGAGGGCATGTGGTGGCGCGCGGCAGATTGGGGCAGATGAACGGATTTCGCGCAATCCGCATCGGCGCGGCCGAGAGCACCTTGCACAAACCCGATCCAGGTCCTGCGCCCGAGGCGTCAACGGTGCTGGTGCCTGTTACGGCACCGGCTGCAGTGTCAATGACTTCCGAAGAGTGGGAGGTCGCGCTGACCGATCTGGCCACCGATGCTCCGCCCGCCAGCGATCCGTGACGTGATCAGCGCTGTGCTTCTGCAATCGCCTCAAGGGTGGGGCGAAGACCCGACAGGTCATATCCCGCCCGCGCCACCGTATGAAGAATCTTATCGGCGCTCTGTTCGCCAGCCTGGCTCAGCGCCCAAAGGATCGAACACCGCGTGCCCGAGGCGCAATAGGCCAGAACCGGACCGTCGGAGGATGCAACCAGATCAGCCTGCTGCGCAACGCGGTCCGGGGTCATCGTCTGATGCGTGATCGGCAACACTTCAAAGCGCAGACCGGCTGCCTCCATCGCGATCCGCATCGTATCTGATTGATGCGATGGCGGAACTTCGGCATCCGGGCGGTTGCAGATCACGGTCGTGATGCCCGCCGCCTTGATGGCGGCGGCGTCTTCTGGGTCGATCTGCGGGGACACGTTGTAACGGTCCGTGATGGGGCGAATATCCATGACCGAGATTTACTGCGCCGTCGCGGGCCTGTCCAGCCAAGACCGCAGGCTGGGCATCGCGCTCATCCCGGCAACCATGGCACCCAGGAACACCAGCCCTTCGATCCCGCCATAGCTCAGCGAAGCGATTGCCGGACCGGGGCAGAGACCGACCAGCCCCCAGCCCATGCCGAACAGGACCGATCCCATCACAAGGTTGCGGCCCAGCTTGGGGTCGGGGCGCGGCGGCATGGCATCGCCGGTCAACGCAAAGCGCCGCTTTTCGGCCACGCGCCATGCGATCGCCATCGGGATAATCGCGCCCCCCATGACAAAGGCCAGCGTCGGATCCCAATTGCCGAAGATATCGAGCCAGCCCTGCACCTTGCGGGTGTCGGTCATCCCCGAAACGAAAAGGCCGGCACCGAACAGGCTTCCGGCGAGAAAGGCAAAGAGGTTGCGCATCAGATGACCCCCAACAGATGGCGGAAAAGGACGACGGTCAGACCGCCGGCAAGAATGTAGAACACGGTGGCCACGATCCCGCGCAGCGACAGCCGGGAGATGCCACAGACCCCGTGTCCCGAGGTGCAGCCATTGGCAAGACGCGTTCCGACGCCCACCAGAAGGCCTGCCGCGATCAAGAGGGCGAAGTTGCTTGTGGCGTGGGTGTCCTTCGGCCCTATCGCCATCAAGAGCAGGAAGGGCACAAGTGCCAACCCCGCGAGGAAGCTGACACGCTCCCACAGGGTGCTGCGTCCGCTGCCATCGACAAGCCCGCCGATGATGCCGCTCGCACCCATGATGCGCCCATTGGCGAGCAGATAGACCGCGCCGCCTGTGCCGATCAGCATGCCGCCGACCAGCCCGTAAATCCAATCCGGGTTCATTTCTTTACAATCCGTTCACAGGAACCTTGAGGAAGACCTTGCCGTCCTTGTCCGCAGGCGGCATTTGCCCGGCGCGCATGTTCACCTGCAGCGACGGGATGATCAGTTTCGGCATGGCCAGTGTCGCGTCCCGCGCATCGCGCATCTCGACAAAGCGTTCTTTGGTGGCATCGCCACCGACATGCACGTTCTTGGCCCTCTGTTCGCCCACCGTGGTTTCCCACGCGTAGGTGTCGCGGCCCGGGGCCTTGTAGTCGTGGCCCACGAAAATGCGGGTTTCGTCCGGCAGGGCGAGGATTTTCTGCACCGAGTCGTAAAGCTGTTCGGAAGAGCCGCCCGGAAAGTCGCAGCGCGCTGTGCCGAAATCCGGCATGAAAAGCGTATCACCAACAAAGGCCGCGTCCCCGACCACATATGTCAGGCAGGCGGGTGTATGGCCCGGCGTATGCAGCACGTCGGCGCGCATCTGCCCGATGTGAAAGCTGTCACCCTCGACGAACAACTTGTCGAACTGGCTGCCGTCGCGCTGGAACTCGGTGCCTTCGTTGAACACCTTGCCGAACGTGTCCTGCACGACCTGAATGCGGTCCCCGATCCCGATCTTGCCGCCAAGCGCCTGCTGCAGATAGGGCGCGGCACTCAGGTGATCGGCATGCACATGGGTTTCCAGAAGCCATTGCACGTCAAGGTCGTTTTCCTTGACGAAGGCGATGACGGCATCGGCAGATTTGGTGTCCGTGCGACCCGAGGAATAATCGAAGTCAAGTACACTGTCGACAATCGCGCAGGCGCTGCCCTGCGGGTCCTGCACCACGTAGGAAATGGTGTTGGTGGCGTCGTCGAAAAAACCTGTGACTTTGGGTGTCATGTCTGATCCCTCCTTGCGTGAACAACATATAAAGAAAATTGAATACGTTGCAAGAGGGCTGTCGAAAAAAGTGCATGGCGCGCGCAGCTTTTGCCGGTGTCGGCCTATTTTGCGCTCGAGGCTCCCGCTCCGGTCGGATCCGACAGATAAGCAAGCACATCATTCTTTCCGATTACGCCGATCGGCGTCATGCCTTCCGTCACCGTCAGGTCCGTTTCGCAGCTGACGAGCGTCGTCATCACCTCTTGCACCCGCGCATCGGCATCAACCGTCGGGGCCTGTGGTTCCGGCGTGCCCACGCGCATCACATCGCAGGCGCGCAGCACGCCCAACGGGTTCATATGTTTGACGAAATCGGCCACATATTCATTCGACGGGTTTCGGAAGATCTCTTGAGGCGTCCCGCATTGCACAATGCGCCCACCTTCCATGATGGCGATCCGGTTTCCGATCTTGAACGCTTCGTCCAGATCGTGGCTGACAAAGATGATCGTGCGTTTCAGCCGTTGCTGCAACTCCAGCAACTCGTCCTGCAACTTGGTGCGGATCAGCGGATCAAGTGCCGAGAACGGTTCGTCCATCAGCAGGATCGGCGCGTCCGTTGCAAAGGCGCGGGCCAGACCGACGCGCTGCTGCATCCCGCCGGACAGTTCCGCCACCTTGCGGTCCGCCCAGTCGGTCAGACCCACCAGCGCCAGCTGCTTGTCCACCTGCGCATTGCGTTCGGCCTTCGCTTGGCCGCCCAGTTCGAGTCCAAGCCCCACGTTTTCACGCACACTGCGCCAGGGAAGAAGCCCGAACTGCTGAAACACCATGGCCACATGTCGGAGCCGGATCGTCCGCAGCGTCTCGGCACTGGCATGTGTCACATCGACAAGCCTTTCGCCGTCATGCACCCGAACGCATCCGCGCACGACCGGGTTGAGCCCGTTGACCGCCCGCAACAAGGTGGATTTGCCCGATCCCGAGAGCCCCATCAGTACGAGGATCTCGCCCTCTGCCACGCTGAGCGAACAATCATGCACGCCCAGAACCTGGCCGGTTTCGCGCTGGATCTGCCCGCGATCCTGCCCGGCATCCATCAGCGGAAGGGCAGCCTGTGGTTTGTCCCCGAACACGATGGACACATTGTCGAATTCTACGCGCGATCTGTTCATTTCCTGCGCTCCATCCGCAGCATCCGATCGAGGATGATTGCCACCACGACAATCACGAAGCCACTTTCGAACCCGCGCGCGGTATTGACCTGGTTCAGGGCGCGCACGACCGGAACCCCCAAACCATCCGCACCGACCAGTGCCGCGATCACCACCATCGACAGCGACAGCATGATGGTCTGGTTCAAGCCGGCCATGATCTGTGGCAAGGCCGATGGCAGTTCGACCTTCCACAAGAGCTGGGATTTCGTCGCGCCAAATGCCTCGGCCGCCTCGATCAGGGGCAGGGGGGTGGAGCTTACCCCCAGATGGGTCAGCCGGATCGGTGCGGGCAGCACGAATATCACCGTCGCGATCAGGCCAGGCACCATGCCGATGCCGAAAAACACAATGGCCGGAATAAGATAGACGAATGTGGGAAGCGTCTGCATGAGGTCCAGAACAGGGCGCATCCAGGCATAAAGCCGGGGGCGGTGGGCCACTGCGATGCCGATGGGCACACCCACACCCATGCACACAACACACGCCGAAAGGACAAGCGTCAGGCTTTCGGTCGTTTCCTCCCAATAGCCCTGGTTGATGATGAACAGGAACCCAAGCGCCACGAACAGCGCCACCTTCCAGCTGCGCTGCAGATACCATGTGAGCGCCACGAAGAGCGCGACGATCACCAGCGGATGCGGCGACTGCAGCAACCACAGAAAGCCGTCGATCATCGCTTCGAGCGCATCTGACAGCGCGTCGAAGAAGAATGCGCCATTGCGTTCCAGCCAGTCGAAGGCCGTCCCGGCGACTTGCCCCACCGGGATCTTGTTCTCGGTCAACCAGTCCATCGCAGGTCCCTATCGGTCATGAAAGAAGGGCGGCCCGAAGCCGCCCCGCCGTGTTTACTGAAGCGCGGCCTTCACCGCAGCAACGGCATCGCCACCATCCTTGGTCGTCACGCCATCGAGCCACCCGAGATAGGCGTCGGGATTTGCCTGCAGCCAGGCGGTCGCCGCGTCGCGCGCCTCGGCCCCGTCATTCAGGATCGCGCCCATGATCTCGTTTTCCATGGCCAGCGTGAACTCGAGATTGGTCAGCAGCTTGCCGACATTCGGGCACGCCTCGACATAGCCTGCGGTCGTGTTTGTATACACGGTCGCACCACCAAGGTTCGGGCCGAACCAGTCATCGCCGCCTTCGAGATATGTCATCTCGAAATTCGCGTTCATCGGGTGCGGTTCCCAGCCGAGGAACACAACCGGTTCACCGCGGTCATCGGCACGGGCCACCTGTGCCAGCATCCCCTGTTCCGAGCTTTCGACAACCTCGAACCCTTCAAGGTCAAAGGCATTGGCCGCGATCATGTCCATGATCAGGCGGTTGCCGTCATTGCCCGGCTCGATCCCGTAGATTTCCCCGTCCAGTGCATCGCGCTGTGCGGCGATGGCCGCAAAACTGGTGATCCCCAGATCGGCACCGGCCTTGTTCGTGGCCAGCGTATATTTCGCGCCTTCAAGGTTGGCGCGCACGGTGTCGACCGTGCCTGCGTCGCGGTAGGGCGCGATGTCCGCTTCCATCGTGGGCATCCAGTTGCCAAGGAAAACATCTACATCGCCTTCGGCCAGCGCCGTATAGGTCACGGGGACGGACAGGACCTTGATGTCGGTCTCGTATCCCAGCGCGTCCAGCACAACCGTGGTCGCAGCGGTCGTCGCGGTGATGTCGGTCCAGCCCACATCCGAAAAGGTGACGGTGTCGCAATCGGCAGACACGGCACCGGCGGCACAGATTGCCAGCACGGAAAGTGAAGATTTCATCATGATCAAAGTCTCCCTGACAGAGGTTGGTTTTTTGTTGATTGACGAGTCAATTAAAAACGCCATACGCTCCCGGACGTCAAACCCTAATTGTTTCGAGGTCGAACGTGCCGAAGCTCGGGATGGAGCCTATACGCCGCGAGGCGCTGGTAAAAGCGACGATTGCCGAGATCGGGCAGGCGGGGTCTCTTGACGTGACGGTTGCGCAGATTGCGCGGCGCGCCGGGATGTCATCGGCCCTGGCGCATCATTATTTCGGTGGCAAGGACCAGATCTTTCTTGCTGCCATGCGCCATACGCTCAGTCTCTACGCCGCAGAGGTGCGCGGCGCGTTGGCGATGGCCGATGGTCCCCGCGCGCGGACCGAGGCCATCATTCGCGCGGGCTTCACCCGATCGAACTTCCGGCGCGAAGTTGTTGCCGCCTGGCTCAATTTCTATGTTCTGGCGCAGTCTGACGATCAGGCGCGCCGCCTTCTGGCCGTTTACCAGAAACGTCTCCATTCAAACCTTGTCTACAACCTGCGCCCCCTCATCGGCGCCACATCGGACGGCGTCGCGTTGCGGCTCGCAGGCCTGATCGACGGTTTGTACCTGCGTGAAGCGCTGGGCAGGGGCGTGCCATCTGGTGAAGACGCCACACGACAGGTTTTGACGTTGCTCGATCACGAAATCTCACACGCGCAGGAAACGCCGACATCATGAGTTACGACACCCAGCCCAAAGCCAGCCATTTCATTGATGGTGAATATGTCGAAGACACGAGCGGCACGCCAATTCCGGTGATCTACCCGGCGACCGGCGCGCAGATTGCCACCGTCTATGCAGCCACGTCCGCGATTGTCGACCGCGCCCTTGCCGCCGCGCACCGCGCGCAAAAGACCTGGGCGGCGCTGTCCGGAACCGAGAGAGGACGCATCCTGCGCCGGGCTGCCGATCTGATGCGCGCGCGCAACCACGATCTTTCTGTTCTCGAGACCTTCGATACCGGGAAACCCTATCAGGAAACCATTGCGGTGGACGCCACCAGCGGTGCTGACGCGCTGGAATATTTCGGTGGCCTGGCGGGCAGCCTGACAGGTGAGCACATCCAGTTGGGCGAAAACTGGGTGTATACCCGTCGTGAACCATTGGGTGTTTGCGTCGGCATCGGTGCGTGGAACTACCCCACGCAGATCGCATGCTGGAAAGGCGCGCCTGCATTGGCTTGCGGGAACGCGATGGTGTTCAAACCATCTGAAACGACACCGCTTTGTGCGTTGAAAGTGGCCGAGATCCTGCACGAGGTAGGGCTGCCGGCGGGCGCCTACAACGTGATTCAAGGGCTTGGTGACGTCGGTGCATCCCTTGTCACTGACCCGCGTGTCGCAAAGGTTTCCCTCACCGGGTCGGTGCCCACGGGCAAGAAGGTCTACGCCGCTGCTGCCGCTCAGATGAAGCATGTGACCATGGAACTGGGGGGCAAATCACCGCTTCTGATCTTCGACGATGCCGATGTCGAAAACGCGGTCGGCGGGGCGATCCTGGGCAATTTCTATTCCTCCGGTCAGGTCTGTTCGAACGGGACACGGGTATTTGTGCAGAAAGGCATTAAGGAAGCGTTTCTGACTCGCCTTTCGGAACGACTGTCGACCGCCGTGATCGGAGATCCGCTCGACGAGGCGACGAACTTCGGGCCGATGGTGTCCGAAAAGCAAATGAACATTGTCCTCGACTACATTGAAAAGGGGCAGAAAGAAGGGGCTCGGCTTGTCACGGGCGGCGCGCGGCTCGATCGCGAGGGTTTCTACCTGCAACCGACTGTTTTTGCGGACGTTACCGACGGGATGACCATCGCGCGCGAGGAGATTTTTGGCCCGGTGATGGCCGTGCTTGATTTCGAGACGGAAGAAGAGGCAATAACCCGCGCGAATGCCACGGAGTTCGGCCTGTCGGCAGGTGTCTTCACCAAAGACCTGTCGCGCGGGCATCGAGTGATCGCGCAGCTCGAAGCCGGCAGTTGTTTCATCAATTCCTATAACGATGCGCCTGTCGAAGCGCCCTTTGGCGGCACGAAGATGTCCGGCGTTGGCCGCGAGAACTCCAAGGCCGCGATCAACCACTATAGCGAGCTCAAGTCCGTTTTCGTCCGCATGGGTGATGTCGAGGCTCCTTACTAAGGCACTGAAATGAAATCCGAATATGTGATCGTCGGCGCAGGCTCAGCAGGCTGTGCCCTGGCTTACCGCTTGTCCGAAGCTGGGAAGTCCGTGACCGTCATCGAACATGGTGGTACGGATGCGGGGCCGTTCATCCAGATGCCCGGCGCACTCAGCTATCCGATGAACATGAAGCGCTATGACTGGGGCTTTCGGACAGAGCCGGAACCCCATCTTGGCGGGCGGCGATTGGCCTGCCCGCGTGGCAAGGTCATCGGCGGATCATCTTCGATCAACGGAATGATCTATGTGCGCGGGCACGCACGGGACTATGATCACTGGCGCGATCAGGGTGCGGCCGGTTGGGGATACTCAGATGTTTTGCCGTATTTTCATCGGCTTGAGAGCTGGAATTCGGGTGGACACGGTGGTGATCCCGAATGGCGCGGCAAGAATGGTCCTTTGCATGTCACCCGTGGCGCCCGTACCAATCCCCTGACGCGGGCCTTTGTCGAGGCCGGTGCACAGGCCGGGTATGGGGTGACGGGCGACTACAATGGTCACCGGCAAGAGGGCGTTGGCCCGTTTGACATGACCGTCTGGCAGGGCGAACGCTGGTCGGCTGCGAAGGCCTATCTTCGGCCTGCCTTGAAGCGCGAGAATTGCAACCTTGTCAGAGGGTTCGCGCGGAAAGTTGTCATCCGCGACGAGCGCGCCAGAGGCGTGGAAATCGAACAGGGTGGCAGGGTCCGCGTGATCGAGGCCGAGGCCGAGGTTATTGTCGCAGCGTCGGCCATCAACTCCCCGAAATTATTGATGCTTTCCGGGATTGGCCCCGCTGATCACCTTAAAAGCATGGGTATCGAAATCGTGGCGGACAGGCCCGGTGTCGGGAAGAACCTGCAGGACCATCTTGAGGTCTATGTTCAGGCGGCGGCGAAGCAGAAGGTCAGCCTTTACACATATTGGAACCTTCTCGGCAAAGCCTATGTGGGCGCGCGTTGGCTTCTTACGAAATCCGGTCCCGGGGCGTCCAACCAGTTTGAAAGTGCAGGATTTATTCGGTCGCGCGCCGGGGTGGACTATCCGGATTTGCAGATCCATTTCCTGCCCATTGCGGTGCGCTACGACGGGCAGGCGTCGGCCGAAGGTCACGGCTTCCAGGCGCATGTGGGGCCGATGCGCTCTCCGTCGCGCGGCGAGATTACGTTGCGGTCCGCCGATCCGAAAGAGGATCCCAGGATTTTCTTCAATTATATGAGCCATGTAGAGGATTGGGTCGATTTCCGTCAGGGGATCCGGCTGGTTCGTGACATCTTTGGGCAGGACGCGTTCAAGCCCTATCTCAAACACGAGATCCAGCCGGGGGATGCCGCGCAGAGCGATGAGGCTCTTGATGATTTCATCAGAGAGCACGCCGAAAGCGCATATCATCCCTGCGGCACCTGCAAGATGGGGTCGCGTGACGATCCAATGGCTGTGGTCGACCCGGAAACGCGGGTAATTGGCGTTCAAAATCTGAGGGTTGCGGACAGTTCCATCTTTCCGCGCATCACCAATGGGAACCTCAATGCGCCGTCGATTCTCGTTGGCGAAAAGGCGTCCGACCACATTCTCGGGAAGGCGCCTTTGCCTGCGGACAACAGGGAGCCGTGGATCCATCCGGAGTGGCGCACGAAACAGCGCTGAACCGTACAGATCACCGCGTCGAACCGTCCGGTTGCATACAGGGTTGGAACGATGGCTTTCGTTCGATAAATAAGATCGATTGTGATGATTGGTTCTGATTTCTGTATGCATCCAAGTCTCTGTCTTAACGTTTTCCCGACATTCGACGCGCCGCAGCATCCCAACCTCGGCCCCGTGCTAAAACTGATCGCACGCTCATTAACTGATCACGGAGGTGGGAACCAAAGCCGTGATGCGGCGTTGAAGGGGCATCCTTCTGTTACCTTTCCTTGGGATGGCGTATCACAGCCGCATGACCGACTCGCTTTCAGACCTGATCGCCTGCCCGAAATGCGATGCCCTGCACCGCGTGCCGCAGGTGGAAACGGGTGCACAGGCGCGATGCGTGCGGTGTGGCACGGTTCTGATGGCGCCGCGCGAAGGGGCGATGACGCGCATCGTGATGCTGTCGCTGACCGCGCTGATCCTGATGATCGCTGCGGTGTTCTTTCCGTTCCTGGAACTCAGTACCCATGGGTTGGGAAGAAAAAGTTCGGTTTTCGACGCGGTGCTGGCCTTTTCGGACGGGCTCATGCTGCCCTTGTCCTTTGCGGTCGCCGCTCTGATCGTGGTGCTGCCGATCGCGCGGTTCCTCGCGCTGATTTATGTCTTCGCGCCCATGGCGCTGGGCTGGGCCCCGGCGCGCCATGCGCGGGCGGTATTCAAGATTGCCGAGCATATCCGTCCCTGGGCGATGGCGGAGGTGTTCATCATCGGTGTGGCCGTGGCTCTGGTGAAAGTGGCAGGGCTGGCGCAAGTGACGCTGGGTCCGGCCTTCTGGGCCTTCGTGGGCCTCGTGATCATCACGGTTCTTAAAGATAACTTCATGTGTCGGGTGACGGTATGGCAAACGCTGAACGCGCGCAGCCCGTCCTGACGGCGCGCGCCGCCGGGCTGGTGGGCTGTGCGGAATGCGGGCATGTGCATCCGCTGGGCACGGAAACCTGCGATGTCTGCGGCTCGCAGCTGGTCAGCCGCGACATGGCGAGCCTGCAGCGGGTCTGGGCGTGGCTGTTTGCCGGAATGGTCGTCTATATCCCGGCCAATGTGTACCCGATGTTGCGCACCACCACCTTTGGCAACACGCAGGAAAGCACCATCGTGGGCGGCGTCTTCGAGTTGATGGACCACGGGTCCTACGGCGTGGCGATGATCGTGTTCTTTGCATCGGTCATCATTCCGGTGAGCAAATTCATCGCCATCGCCTATCTCGCGCTTCGGGTGCAGCGTGGACAACCGGGCACGGCGAGCCATTTTCACCTTTACGAAGTGGTCGAATTCATCGGCCGCTGGTCGATGATCGACGTGTTTGTCGTGGCCATCCTGTCGGCGCTGGTGCAGCTGAATTTCGTGGCTTCGATCCATCCCGGAATCGCCGCGGTCAGTTTTGCGCTTTCGGTTGCATTCACCATGATTTCGGCCAATAGCTTCGACCCCAGACTGATCTGGGACGCGCCAGAAGGAAAACAGGTTTGAGCGATCCGACCCCCGCAGACATGACCGTCTCCCCGCCTCGCAAGTCATTGTGGCGGAACCTGTCTTTTGTCTGGCTGGTGCCGCTTCTGGCGCTGGGCGTGTCACTGGGCATCGCGTGGCAGAGCTTTGCCGATCGCGGCACGCTGATCGAGATCGCATTCGGCAATGCCTCGGGCGTTGTGGCCGGCGAAACCACGCTGCGCTATCGCGATGTGGTCGTGGGCACGGTCGAGGACGTCCGTTTCACCACCGATCTGGGTCAGGTGCTTGTCTACGTGCGCGTGGACAACGAGGTGGCGCCGTTCATCGACGACGAGGCAGCGTTCTGGGTGGTGCGGCCCGAGGTGTCGGCGCGGGGGATCAGCGGACTGTCGACAGTGCTGTCGGGCGTTTATATCGAGGGCGCGTGGGACACGACACTGGGTCCGGTCACGCAGCAGTTCCGGGGATCGGATACGCCGCCATTGAACCAGCCGGGGCGTCCGGGGCGGCGCATCACACTGGCGACGGATGATGGCACGACGATCTCGAACGGGTCGCCCGTGCTGTATCGCGGGGTCGAAGTCGGACGGTTGGAAACGCCGCGCCTGTCGGCGGACGGGCGCACGGTGCTGGTGGATGCGTTCATCGACGCGCCCCATGACGCGCGGCTGACCCAGGCGACACGGTTCTGGGACACTTCCGGGTTTGAGCTGTCCTTCGGCACATCGGGCTTTTCGGTGGATTTCGACAGTCTTGCTTCGCTTGTGACAGGCGGTGTGGCTTTCGACGATGTGTACGAAAATGGCGAGCCGCTGCCGCCGGGATATGTTTTCACGCTGTACGAGGCCGAAGAGGACGCGCGGCGCAACACGCTGGTGCGGGGCCCCGCGCGTGGCGTTCCCTTTGCGATCCAGTTTGCGGAATCGGTAAACGGGCTCGAAGCGGGGGACGATGTCACCTACCAGGGGCTCGAGGTCGGGGTGGTGACGGAGCTGCGTTCGCGGGTGATCGAAACGGCGTTCGGGCCGGAGCTGTCTCTGCTGGTCAACATCTCGATCGACCCGCAGCGTATGGGCTTGCCCGCGGGAACCAGCGATGAGGAAACCGTCGATTTCTTCCGCTTTGCGGTGGAGACGGGCATGCGGGCACGGCTTGCGACGGAGAGCCTTCTGTCGAGTGATCTGCGGATCGAGCTAGTGGTGCTGGATGACGCGCCGGCGGCGCGTCTGCGCGAGGTGGACGGAGAGCCGCCACGCCTTCCCAGCATCGAGTCGAACCTGTCGGATTTCACCGCAACCGCCGAAGGCGTGCTGGAGCGGATCAACGCGCTGCCCATCGAGGAGGTGATGCAGCAGGCCATCCGGACGATGGAGTCGTTCGAGCAGCTGGCGCGGAACGAGGATTTGCAGCGCGTGCCGGGATCGGCGGTGGCGCTGCTTGACGATACGCGGGCGCTTGTGGGCAATGAAGCGATCCAGGCGATCCCGGCCCAGATCGAGGCGGCGGTGAACGACCTGACGGCGCTTGTGGCCGAAGTGCGTGAGGGGGGCGCGGTGGCGTCGCTCAACAGTGCGCTGGCGAGCCTGGACGAGGCGATGGTCGGCATCAACGCGGCTTCGCAATCGGCACCGGCGCTTGCGGAAAACCTGGCGCGACTGACCGAAAAGGACATTCCCGCCGTGCTGGCCGAATTGCAGGGCGTGGCGCAGACCGCGCAGGAGCTGAAGCTTGACGAGCTGGTGGCCAGCGCGACGGCCACGCTGAACCGGGTCGATGCGCTGATCGCGCAAGAGGCGGTGCAGGGCATTCCCGCGGCTGTGACGGCGGCCATAGACGATGTGCGCGGCGTGGTGGCGGATGTGCGGGCCGAAGGGGCGGTGCAGGCGCTGGGATCGAGCCTGCGCAATCTCGACCGGGCGATGGCGGACCTTAGTGTGGCGTCACAGGACGCACCTGCGCTGACCGCCAACCTGCGCGAGATCACGGAAACCGACATTCCCGACCTGCTGACCGAGATCGAATCCGTGGCAACGATGGCCAAGGACCTCGAGTTGCAGGGGCTGGTGGACAGCGCGACCAGCACGCTCAACCGCGTTGATGCGCTGGTCGGGTCGCAGGACACGCTCGAATTGCCGGGCACGTTGAACGATGCTCTGACCGAGCTGCGGCTCGCCCTGGCCGAACTGCGCGAGGGTGGCGTGGTCGAGAACCTGAACGCGACGCTGCAATCGGCGTCGGATGCGGCCGGATCGGTGGCCGAGTCGGTGGAGGACCTGCCGCAGCTGACGGCCCGGCTGGAACGGCTGGTGGCCGAGACCGAGGCGGTGGTGCAGTCTTATGGCGCGCGGTCGGATTTCAACACGCAGACGCTGTCGACGCTGCGCGAGGTGCAGAACGCGGCGCGGGCGATTTCCGATCTCGCGCGCGAGATTGAACGCAGCCCGAATTCGCTGATTTTCGGGCGCTGAGGAAGGACGGACAGGATGACCCCACTGATGATGCGCAAACTGGTATTCGTGATCGCGCTGCCTTTGGCGGCCTGCGGATCGGCGGACAGCGCGCGCTATCTGATCGACGCGCCGCAGGCGACGGCCGCCGGTGCGCGCGTGTCCGTGCAAAGCATCGAGCTGCGCGATGTGTCCCTGCCCAGCCATGCCTCCGGGACGTCGATTCTTGTCCGGGGCGAAGACGGCGCGCTGCGGCCGCTGGGGGATGCGGAGTGGGCCGACGATCCGCAGCGCGCGGTGACGGGCACGTTGGCGCAGTTGCTGGATGACCGCAGCACCGCGACGGTTGCGGCCGAACCCTGGCCCTTGCTGGATGGGCCCTCGGCCCGGCTCGATGTACGTATCGACAGGATGCTGGCCAGCGCCACGGGTGTGTTCGAGATCACCGGACAGGCGGCCGTGAGCGCCGTGGACGGACGCCCGCGCGAACGCGTTGAACGCTTTGCCATCGCGGTGCCGGTCACCGAGATCACGGCCGCCGCGGTGACAGACGCGCAGGGCCGGGCGCTCGTGGCCCTGTCGGACGAATTGATCGGGCTTTTGCGTTAGGTGCCATGGCGCTGATCCCTGCGACGCTGCCCGATCTGCTGGATCACGGTTTTGACACCGTGATCGACGTGCGCAGCCCTGCCGAATTCGCCGAGGACCATGTTCCGGGCGCGATCAACCTGCCGGTTCTCGACAACGAGGAGCGCGCGCGGGTGGGGACGATCTACAAGCAGGTGAGCCCGTTCGATGCGCGCAAGATCGGTGCTGCCTTGGTGTTCCGCAATGCTGCTAACCATATAGAAAGGTCTTTGTCGCATCATGACGGAGCGTGGCGTCCCCTGGTCTATTGCTGGCGCGGTGGGCAAAGATCCGGGTCGTTCGCGTGGCTGTTGAAGGAAATCGGCTGGCGGTCGGATGTGGTTCAGGGCGGGTACAAGACCTATCGTCGGCTTGTCGCGGACATGCTGCACCATCAGCCGTTGCCGTTCCGCTTCGTTCAGTTGGGCGGCTATACGGGCACGGCCAAGACAGAGCTTTTGCCGCTGCTGGCGGCACGTGGCATACAGGTGATCGATCTGGAAGGTCTGGCCAACCATCGGGGATCGCTTCTGGGGTCGATGGGTGAACAGCCATCGCAAAAGGCGTTCGAAAGCGCGCTTGCGGGAGTGCTGTGCCGCCTTGATCCGGCGCGGCCCGTGCTGGTCGAGGCGGAGAGCAGCAAGATCGGGCAGATTCTCGTGCCGCCCTCGCTCTGGGACGGGATGAAGGTGGCGCCGTGGATCGAGCTTCTGGCCCCGCTCGAGGCGCGGACAGACTATCTACTGAGGGCCTATGACGACATTCTGTCCGACCGCGAAACATTGCAGGCGCGTTTGGCGCCGCTCAGGGCGCATCGGGGCGAGGCGCTTGTGGCGGAGTGGACCCGGCTGAGCGCTGCGGGGGACAAACGGGCGCTTACGCGGTCGTTGATGGAAGACCATTACGACCTCGCCTACGCGAAGTCGATGAAGGCGATGGCCCCTCAGGTGATGGCACGGATCACGGCAGAGGGGCTGAAGCCGTCAGATTTGGAACAGGTCGCAGGAGAGGTTGCAGCGGCGCTTCAGGCGATGGAGATCTGACCAATCGGTCCGCGATGAAGATGGCCGATGATCGCGCTGCCCGGATGCCCGTTCCGGCGCAGCGTGTCGATCAAGTCCTGGGCCTGCCGTGCTGGGACCGCCGCCAGCAGCCCGCCGCCGGTTTGCGGATCAAAAAGCAGCCGTGTCTGCGGCGTATCCGGGATGTCCGGAAATCCCGCGCGATTGGCGGGGTAGAGCGAGGAATGCTCGCCGCGCTCTGACAGTGCGAGTGCCCCCGGCAGAAGCGGGATCGCCTCCAGCGCCAGGGTCGCCGCAAGCCCGGAGGCTGTGCAGAGGTTCTGGCAATGCCCGGCAAGGCCGAACCCGGTAAGATCGGTCATGGCCTGGGCCTTGCTGCCCAGGACCTGCGCTGCGGTTTTCTGGCCCTGCTGCATGGCCTCCAGCGCTGCAGCAACATCTTCGCCGCGCACCTTGCCGGACATCAGCGCGGCCATGATCACGCCGGTGCCGACCGGTTTGGTCAGGATCAGCGCAGCACCGTCCTTCGCGCCGGACAGGGTGATGGGATCGCGGTCAGAGAGCCCCGTGATGGCCAGACCGATGGTCAGCTCGTCGCCCATAGTGCTGTGCCCACCCACAATGTCTGCGCCCGCATCCTGCAGGATGGTTTGCGCCGCGCCGAGGACCTCGGTCAGGGTGCGTTCGGCCAGTTCTTCGGACAGACGCGGCAGGGTGATCGACAGGGTCGCGGCCTGCGGGCTCGCTCCCATGGCCCAGATGTCCCCCAGCGCGTGATGCGTGGCGATCCGCGCCATGACGGCCGGGTCGGGCCAGAAACTGCGCAGGTGATCTGTTGTGAAGACCTGCCGCATCCCGCCCGTGTGCAACAGCGCCGCATCGTCGCCGGGCAGAGGCGTGATGTCTGTGCGCTGCATGGGGTTCAGGGTGGCAAGCGACCGGGACAGCGCATCGCGGCCCAGTTTCGCACCGCACCCGCCACAGAGCGGTTTCGGGCCCATCGCCTTTTGCACGCCCTTGGCACGAGGATACGGCAGGGGCGGTACGGGCATTCTTGGCAGATCATCGAACTGCTCCATGAACCTGCGGTCGATCCGGTCCTTCCAGGTCCAGACCCAGGGGCCGGTAAAGGTCAGTCCGAACCTGTCGCCCAAGGCGGCTTTTTTTCCCAGCGAAATAAGCTTCAGGTAATCTTTTTGTGGGACATACGACTTCAGCGGCCCGCCAGACAGGGAGGAGATCAGGTTATGATATAGAACGGGGGCTTGCCGCACGGCGTAGACGCCTGCCTTGGGCCGGGGGGCGTGGGACATGTGCGCGCAATCGCCGACAGCAAAGATGCGGGGATCGCTCGTTTGCAGGCGGTCGTTGACGCTGAGAAACCCGTCTTTGGTGGCGAGCCCGCTGGCTTCCAGCCACGGGTAGGGACGTGCGCCCGCAGCACCTGTGATGAAATCGGCCTCGATCAGGGTGCCGTCCTGCAGGTGCACGGCATTGTCTGCCAGATGCGTGATCGACGCCTCTTCATGCAGAGTGACGCCCAGGTCATGAAGGGCGCCGCGCAGAGCCGATGCGCTTTTGGCCGGCAGGGCGGACAGCGCTTTGGACGCATCGATCAGATGGATCGTCGCGGCGCGGCTACGCTGTGCCAGAGCATGGGCCATCGCCATGGCGAGCTCGGCCCCAGCCACGCCGCCCCCGATAATGGCGACGCGCGCTGGGCCGGTCTCATTGCGGAACGCGTCCCATCGGGCGGCGAACGGCCCGAGCGGTTTGGCGGGGATCGCAGTCTCTGCAAAGCCCTGCAGGTCCGGCATATCGGAGGTGATGCCGACATCCACGGAGGCGACATCGAACCCCACTGGCGGGTGGTTGTCGATGTGAAGCGTGGCGCTGGCCGGGTCGATCGCGGTCACGGACCCCATGATGAGCCGGGCGTTGGCGACTTGGGCGAGGCGAACGAGGTCTATGTCGAGCTGCTCGCGGCTGTAATGCCCTGCGACGAAACCGGGCAGCATCCCGGAATAGGGCGCTGTCGGGCCCGGATTGATCAGCGTGACGCGTGCTCCGGGCAACGGTTTCATGGCCCATTTGCGCAGCACCAATGCATGGGTGTGCCCACCTCCGACGAGAACGAGGTCCTGTGTGAGCGGCAGAGGTGGTTGCTGCATGGGCGTGTCCTTTGATCCTTTCGGTCGGCTTAGCATGGGCCACGCCGCAGTCCCATGCGACGGGCGGTCAGTCTTGCGTGTCCATTCCAGATGTGCGGGCACGGGTGGCGGGTGGTCCGGACCGGCAGGGCGCGTGGATCGGGCGATTGGGGCGCAGCAGGCAGAAATTTCTTCAATGCAGAAGTGAGTCGTTACGGTTTGCGTCCTAGTCCGAGGTCCGCGGCTGCAATGTGTCCCGCCTTGCTTCCGGTCGGGCTGGTCCTTTGGCAGGCGTGCAGAACCGTAGCAATTTGCCCATGGTTACGTGGGCGCAGACAGAGAGGAGTTATGCCAAGACAGCGGTCATCTCTTGCGGGTGGTCAGTGCCACAACCGCCAGTCCCTCCGGTTTCGGATTGGGCGATGGGTCGCCATCATGCTGCTCGTCCGATCAGCTTTCGTAACGGGTCTGACCGCGGCGATAGGCGTCTACCGGCAAGGTTACGTGCAGGGGCTGATGCGCGCGTTGCGGACAGGCGGTGCGCGGGCAGACATGACAGCTGGTCCCGATCTGGGCAAACAGGGTCCGGTCCTCCATGTTGAAGCGCTGCGCGTACCCGATCCGATGCGCCTGGTCGATGTCACAGCCGATGGCAACCACAAGTCGGCGATCCTGATAGCGCTGGCCGACATTCGGCCGGTCCGATGTCCGCGAGACAGTGAAGAACCGCCCGCCATCGGGCATTTCGACGAATTGCGGAAGCAGTTGGCCGGGAACCTGAAAGGCACCGTGGATGTCCCAGACCGGACAGGCACCGCCTTCTTCGGCCAGCGTGATCGTGGTGGCATTGAACCGTTTCGACACGTTGCCAGCCCGGTCGACACGCAGGAAAAAGAACGGGATGCCGCGCTGCCCATCGCGCTGCAGCGTCGTCAGCCGCTGACACACCATTTCGAAACTGACACCGAAGCCCGAGATAATCCGGTCGATATCGTACCGCGTGGCCTCGGCGATTGTCAGGAATTCGGTGTAGGGCATGAGAAGCGACGCGGCGAAATAATTCGTCAGTTCCACGGTCAGCCGCGCGCGGCCCGCATCGGACGTTATGCCAGAGGCTGCGACATAGCTCTGCACGGTGTCACGGGCTTCGAGCAGGCCGATCACATGGGCGAGCTGAAACACCCGATTGGGATGATCCAGCGCCTCGGACAGGTGCACGATGCCGTCCGTTTCTCGGAAATGGCGCAGTGCACCGGGCATGTCCGAGAGTTTCTGCACGGTGCAGGTGACAGTGTGTTCAAGTCGCAGGTGACGCTTGAGCAAGGCATACATGTCGTCATGCGACCCACCCAGCCTTGCGCGCAGGTCTTCGGCCTGTCGTTCCAATGGGTCGAAATGATTCTCGTGTGCGCGGAACACGTCGTGGATCGCGGTCTCGGGTGTCTTGAACCGCAGGTCGCTGCCGCCAGTCTGCCCGGCGAGCCTGCGGAACTGGTCGGCCATCGACCGGTGTGCCTGATGCAGGTGCAGAAACCGTTCGACCAATGTCGGGGCATGATCGAGCGCCGCGCGCAATTCCGTCAGGTCAGGTGGGTCATCGCCAAAGATCGGATCGCGCACCGCAGCCCGCAGGTCGGCAAGACGGGTTGCTTCGGTATTGGTGACAAGGCTGCGCATGTCCACGCCATAGGCTTCGGTCAGCGCGACAAGAACCTGCACCGACAGGCTGCGCTGGTTGTTTTCCAACAGGTTGACATAGGCGGCGGAAATGCCCAGCCGCTGGGCCATTTCGGCCTGCGTGTGCTTCATCTGGCGGCGCAACTGCCGCAATTGTGGGCCAACAAAGGTCTTGCTCATGTTTACAACCTTACAAAAACAAAACTTGTTGTGGCAAGAATTAACATCACGACCGCATTAAGGGTGAAATTATATTTCGTCACGATATCTATCCTCTCAAGTCCGATAGAGGAGAGGTTGCAATCGCGGCTGACGGGAGCGGACTTTTTGATCGGGAGGATATTACATGATCTACAAAATGACACGTCGTGCGGCACTGGCAGGTGTTGCGTCCATCGCGATGATCGCAGCGGGAGCCACGTCGGCGCTGGCAGAAGGCTGGAAGCCGCAGAAACCCATCGAAATGGTGATCATGGCCGGTCAGGGTGGTGGCGCAGACCGTCTGGCGCGTCTGTTCCAGTCGATCATCCAGAAGGAAGGGTTGGCGTCCATGCCGATCCTGCCGGTCAACAAGGGTGGTGGCTCGGGCGCCGAAGCGTTGCGGTATCTCAAGGACAACGAGGGCGACGCGCACAAGATCATGGCGACGCTGAACAGCTATTTCACCACGCCTCTGCGCACGGATATCGGGGTCGATATCGAGGAGTTTACGCCGATTGCGCGCATGGCGGTCGACACTTTCGTGCTGTGGGTGAACGCGGACAGCGACATTCAGACCCTCGACGACTATGTGGCGGCGGTGAAAGCGGCTGGCGGATCATGGAAGATGGGTGGCACCGGAACCGGTCAGGAAGACAGCCTGCTCACAGCGATGCTGGAAAAGGAATTCGGCATTGAAGTGACTTATGTTCCCTTCGACGGCGGCGGCGACGTGGCCAAGAATCTGGTCGGGGGCCATATCGACAGCACCGTCAACAACCCCTCCGAACAGATGGGTTTCTGGAAGGCGGGCAAATCGCGTCCGATCGCGGCCTTCACCACCGAGCGCATCGAAGCCTTCCCGGATGTGCCGACCGCACGCGAACTTGGGCACGACATCGTCTACACGATGCAGCGCTCGTTCGTGGCACCCAAAGGCATGCCGGCTGAGGCGGTGGCCTACTACACCGAGATGTTCCGCCAGCTGAGCGAAACCGAGGAATGGAAGAAATACACAGCCGATGAGGCGCTGGATCCCGACTTCCTGTCCGGCGATGCGCTGCAGGCTTACTTCCTCGAGGAGCGCGAGAAGCATGCGGCCATTCTGGCCGACATGGAAGCTGACAGCTCGTCCTGAGCCAAGACGATCGATCGCCAGATTTCTGGCGTCGGGCCGGGGTGATCTCCACCCCGGCCTGTTTTGACGACCGGGCAGGGGTGCCCGGACCAGACCAACCAGACGACCGGGGAGAACAGGATGCTTGTCGCAGACAGAGTCATCGCCATCGCCATCATGGCACTATCCGCCTATTTCATGTGGCACGCCACCGCCTTGCCTATCGGGTGGAACGGAATGACCGGCGGGCCAGGGGGTGGGGCTTTCCCGTTCTGGCTTTCGCTGCTCATGCTTCTGTCTGCTGCGGGCGTTCTTGTGCGCAGCCTGACGCAGGCGCCGTCCTCGCAGCATTTCTTCGACAGCCACATGCTGCGCAACGTGATCATGGTGGTGCTGTCTCTCTTCGTGACCATTGCGCTGATCCCTGTGGTGGGCGCCTATGTGGCGCTGCCGTTGTTCCTCTTCTGGTACCTGCGGATCTATGGCGGACACGGATGGGTGCTCACCGGCATCCTGACCTTCGCGACGCCGGTCTTCGTGTTCTTCTTTTTCGAGGTGACGCTGAAGATCCTGTTGCCCAAAGGGGTGACTGAGCCGCTTTTCTTCCCGCTTTACGCAATGTTCTTCTGATCGGGGGCCGGAACCATGGATACGCTTGCACTTCTCGCGGACGGCTTTGCCACGTCCCTGTCGCCGCTCAATATCATGATCGTCCTCCTGGGCGTGACAGCGGGGCTTTTCATCGGCGCGATGCCGGGGCTGGGTTCGGTGAACGGGGTGGCCATCGTGCTGCCGCTGACCTTTATCGTGCCGCCGAGTTCGGCGATCATTCTTCTCTGTGCCATCTATTATGGCGCGATGTATGGCGGGGCGATTTCGTCGATCCTGTTGGGGATACCCGGCGCGTCAACGGCGGTGGCCACGACATTCGACGGGCGGCCCATGGCGCAACAGGGCAAGGCGGGTCTGGCGCTGATCGCCGCTGCGGTGGCGTCTTTCGTCGGGGGCACGATCTCGGTTCTGCTCTTCACGCTGTTCGCGGTGCCTCTGGCGGATCTGGCGCTGGCCTTCGGTCCGGCTGAGGAGTTCGCGCTGGTGCTTCTGGCGTTCACCACATTCGTGGGGCTGGGCGGAGACGACAAGTTGAAGACGATCATCATGATCTGTCTCGGGCTGGTGCTGAGCACGGTTGGTCTCGATCTGATCTCGGGTCAGCCGCGCCTGATCTTCGGCGATTTGCCGGGCTTTTATGCCGGGATCAGCTTTCTCGTGCTGGCGATCGGGGTCTACGGGATCGGCGAGATTCTCTATACCATCGAAACCTCGCGCACCGCGCCGCAGGTGACCCCGGCAAAGATTTCGCTGCGTGATTTGGGCGATGGCATCCGGACCATGAACCGGATGTGGCGCACCATGAGCCTTGGGTCGTTCCTTGGGTTTTTTGTGGGCATGCTGCCCGCGGCAGGGGCCACGCCGGCTGCCCTGATGGCGTATGGCATTGCGCGGTCCACGTCGAAGAATCCCAAGAGCTTTGGCAAGGGCAATATCGAAGGTGTGGCCGCACCGGAGACGGCGAACAATGCCGCCTCGACCGGGTCGCTGCTGCCGATGCTGACGCTGGGCATTCCCGGATCGCCGACCACCGCGCTGTTGCTGGGTGGGATGGTGATGTGGGGTCTGATGCCGGGGCCGATGCTGTTCATCGAGCAGCCGGATTTCGTCTGGGGCCTGATCTCGTCGCTCTACACGGCGAACTTTGCCGCCGTGGCGATCAATATCGCGCTGATCCCGCTGTTTGTCTGGGCGCTGCGGATGCCGTTTACCGTGCTCTGTGCGCTGGTGATCGTGCTCTGCATCGTGGGCGGGTTCGCTCCGAGCCAGAAGATGCACGATGTCTGGCTGATCGCGGGCTTCGGTGTGGCGGGCTATCTGCTGCGCAAGGCGGATTACCCGCTGGCGCCGCTGGTTCTGGCGCTTGTGCTGGGCCCGTTGATGGAGAAAAGCTTCCGTCAGACGCTGATTTCCGAGCAGGGCAACATCCTGGCATTTGTCGAAAGACCGCTGTCGGGGACATTTATTGCCATCGCCGTGCTTTTCTTTGTGCTCCCACTTGTTAAGTATCTGCGCAAGGGTGGCGCCCGGAGCATCGCTCCGGCGGAATGAACTGACTACAACTGACTGAAGAAGGGACAGGGCAATGGCAACAAACGTCAAGGCACTGCTGGAGGGACACGCGTCGAATGCAAAGGCATTGGGCGCACCGGGACGGGACTGGCTCAGCTATGGCGGGCTGCGGGATTTGTCGGCAGACGTGAGCGCATCCTTGCGCGGCTTCGGGATCGGGCCAAGCGACCGGGTGGCGATCGTGCTGCCCAACGGGCCGGAAATGGCGGCGGCCTTCGTGACCATCGCGCAGGCGGCGACAACCGCGCCTTTGAACCCGGCCTACCGCGAGGATGAATACGCGTTCTACCTCGAAGACCTGGGTGCCAAGGCGATTGTGCTGGCCGATGGCTATGACGGACCGGCCCTTGCTGCGGCGAAGACGCTGGGTCTGATGGTGCTGCGGACCGTTGTGGCCGAGGGCGCGCCTGCCGGGCAGTTCACCCTGTCCGCGGATGGCGCAACCGGGGCGGCGGTGCCTGCGAGTGATCCGGCGGACGGCGATGTGGCTTTGATCCTGCACACATCCGGCACCACGTCGCGACCGAAGATCGTGCCGCTGTTGCAGTCGAACGTGGCGGCGTCGGCGCATAACATCGCGGCGTCCTTGAACCTGACGTCTGACGACCGATGCCTGAACGTGATGCCTCTGTTCCACATTCATGGGTTGATTGCGGCGGTGTCGGCATCTTTGTCGGTGGGGGCGTCGATCTGGTGCGCGCCGGGCTTTGACGCGCTGCGCTTCTTTGGCTGGATGCGCGATGCGACGCCCACATGGTACACCGCCGTGCCGACCATGCATCAGGCCATCCTGACCCGCGCGGGACGCAATGCGGATGTGATCGCAGAGGTGCCGTTGCGCTTCCTGCGCTCGTCTTCGGCGTCCTTGCCCGCTCAGGTGATGGAGCAACTCCGCGAGACCTTCAACGCGCCGGTGATCGAGGCATATGGCATGACCGAAGCCGCGCATCAGATGTGCTGCAACCCGTTCGACCGGCAGAAGCCCGGTGCGGTGGGTGTGGCCGCTGGTCCCGAAGTGCGCGTGGCGCATGAGACCGAGAACCGGTTGATCGACGGGACAGGCGAGGTGGTGATCTCTGGTCCGAACGTGACACCCGGCTACGAGAGCAACCCCGACGCCAACGCCAAGAACTTCTTCGAAGCGGATGGCAAGCGCTGGTTCCGCACCGGCGATCAGGGGGCGTTCGATGCGGATGGGTTCCTGCATCTCACCGGGCGATTGAAGGAAATCATCAATCGCGGCGGCGAGAAGGTCTCGCCGCTCGAGGTGGATGGCGTGCTTCTGGACCACCCGGCGATTGCGCAGGTGGTGACCTTTGCCCTGCCGCACCCCAAGCTGGGTGAGGAAGTGGCAGCGGCTGTTGTGCTGAAGGATGGCACCGAGACGACCGAGCGCGAGATCCGGGATTTCGCGGCCAGCCGCATGGCGGATTTCAAGGTGCCGCGCAAGGTGATCATTCTGGACGAGATCCCGAAAGGGGCCACCGGCAAGATGCAGCGGATCGGTCTGGCGGAAAAGCTGGGGCTGGTCGAGCCTGCGTGAGAGGCGGCCGGGCAGATGCCCGGCCTGCGCCTTTGATCGGCGGTCGTGTCGGATGGATCGTGAGGGAGCCTCCGGCGGGAGTTTATTTGGCAAGATGAAGGAGGAGCGGTTCGCAGACCATCGGCGGATCGTTTTGGGGTGAGCGATGAAGATTTGCGTATTCGGAGCGGGCGCCATCGGCGGCTATATGGGTGTGAAGCTGGCGCAGGCCGGGGCGGATGTGAGCCTTGTGGCGCGCGGGCCGCATCTGGCGGCGATGCAGGCCAACGGGCTGAAGCTGATCGAAGAGGGCGGGGAAGAGACCGTTGTGTCCGTGACCGCCTCGGACAATCCGGCGGATCTGGGGGTTCAGGATTACATCATCGTGACCCTGAAGGCGCATTCGGTGCCTCCGATCGTCGAGAAGATGCAGCCGCTCATCGGGCCGAACACGACGATCGTGTCGGGTGTGAACGGGGTGCCGTGGTGGTATTTCCACAAGATCGGCGGAGAACATGAAGGCACACGTTTGGAGAGCGTGGACCCGGGCAATGCGCAATGGGACGGGTTCGGGCCGGACCGGGTGCTGGGCTGTGTCGTCTATCCGGCGGCGGAGGTGATCGAGCCCGGCGTGGTCAAGCATATCGAGGGGAACCGGTTCTCTTTGGGTGAGCCGGACGGGTCGAAGTCGGAGCGCGCCACGGCGCTGTCGCAGGCGCTGTCTTCGGCGGGGCTCAAGGCGCCGGTGCGGCCCCGGTTGCGGGATGAGATCTGGGTGAAGCTTTGGGGCAACCTGTCTTTCAACCCGATCTCGGCTTTGACCCATGCGACGCTCGACGTACTTTGCACCGATCCGGGTACGCGGGCGGTGGCCAAGGGCATGATGCTCGAGGCGCAGGAGATTGCTGAGGCGCTGGGGGTGAAGTTCCCGATTGATGTGGAACGGCGCATTGATGGCGGGGCGGCTGTCGGCGCGCACCGGACGTCGATGCTGCAGGATCTGGATCAGGGCCGTCCGATGGAGATCGACGCGCTGGTCGGATCGGTGCAGGAGCTGGGCCGCGTGGTGGGTGTGCCAACACCGACAATCGACACGGTGCTGGCGCTGGTGCAGCTTCGGGCGCGGACCGCCGGGCTTTATTCGTAAGCGGCGGTCACGATCACTTCGACCTTGAGCTCGGGGCGGGCCAGCTTGGCCTCCCCGCAGGCGCGTGCGGGGGCGTGGCCTTCGGGCACCCAGGCATCCCAGACGGCGTTCATTTCGGCGAAATCGGCCATGTCGGACAGCCAGATGATCGCCTGCAGCATCTGTTCGCGCGAGGATCCGGCCTGTTTCAGCAGCGCATCGACGCGGGCGAGGCAGTCCTGCGTCTGTTCGGTCACGGTGTCGCCTGCGCCCACCTGACCGCAGAGGTAGACGGTGCCGTTGTGTTTGACGATCTTGCTCATCCGCGTGCCGATCTCCTGGCGTTCGATCATGGGGTATCTCCTGTTCAATGTTTGCGCTGACACTTGCTGTTGGCGCGCGGATTGTCCAGAACGACTGGGACAGATGAGGGGAGAGATCAGATGTCCGACACGCGCGCGCGCAAACGGTTCCGGTCGCAGGAATGGTTCGACAATCCCAACAATCCGGGCATGACCGCGCTCTATCTGGAGCGCTATCAGAACCAGTCCTTCACCCAAGGGGAATTGCAGGCGGAAAAGCCGATCATCGGCATCGCCAATACCGGGTCGGATCTCGCGCCCTGCAACAAGATCCATGTGTTCCTGATGGACCGGATCAAGGCGGGGATTCGCGATGGCGGGGGTATTCCGATGGAGTTTCCTGTGCATCCAATTCAGGAGACCGGCAAGCGCCCGACGGCGGCGCTGGACCGGAACCTGGCGTATCTGAGCCTTGTTGAGGTGCTGCATGGCTATCCCATCGACGGGGTGGTGCTGACCACGGGCTGTGACAAGACCACGCCGGCGCAGCTCATGGGGGCGGCGACGGTGGACATTCCGGCGATTGCGCTCAATGGCGGGCCGATGCTGGATGGCTGGTACAAGGGCAAGCGCGCAGGGTCGGGCACGACGATCTGGGAAGGGCGGCGTCTGATGGCGCGGGGCGAGATCGGCTATGAGGAGTTCATGGAACTGGCCTGTGCCTCGTCGCCATCCTTGGGGCATTGCAACACGATGGGGACGGCCTCGACGATGAACGCGATGGCCGAGGCGCTGGGCATGTCCTTGCCCGGCAATTCGGCGATCCCGGCGCCGTTCCGCGAGCGGATGGCGATGGCCTATGAGACGGGCAAGCGCTGTGTGCAGATGGTGCTCGACGATCTGAAACCTTCGGACATCCTGACGCGCGAGGCGTTCGAAAATGCGATTGTGGTCAATGCCGCCATTGGCGGGTCGACCAACGCCCCGCCCCATCTGCAGGCGATCGCGCGCCATGCGGGGGTTGAGCTGGACGTGACCGATTGGGAGAAGATCGGCTTCGACGTTCCCTTGATGGTGAACATGCAGCCGGCGGGCGAATATCTGGGCGAGAGCTTCTACCGCGCGGGTGGGGTGCCTGCGGTGATGGGGGAATTGCGCAAAGCCGGGCGGTTGCATGAGGGGGTGATGACCGCCTCGGGGCAGCGGGTGGGCGATGTGCTGGCGTCTTGGGAAAGTCTGGACCGGGACGTGATCACGACCTATGACGCGCCGCTACGCGACAAGGCGGGGTTCAAGGTGCTTTCGGGGAACCTGTTTGACAGCGCCCTGATGAAGACCAGCGTGATTTCCGCCGATTTCCGCAAGCGGTTCCTGTCGACACCCGGCGCGGAAGGTGTGTTCGAGGCGCGGGCGATCGTGTTCGAGGGGCCTGAGGATTACCACGACCGGATCAATGATCCCGCGCTGGCGATTGACGAGGAATGCATCCTCTTCATCCGCAACGTGGGCTGTGTCGGCTATCCCGGATCGGCTGAGGTGGTGAACATGCAGCCGCCGGATGCGCTGGTGAAGGCGGGGATCAATCACCTGCCGACGGTGGGGGATGGGCGCCAGTCGGGGACGTCGGAAAGCCCGTCGATCCTGAACGCCTCGCCCGAGGCGGTTGTGGGGGGCGGATTGGCCTATTTGCAGACCGGGGACCGGGTGCGGCTGGATCTGAACGCGTCGACCCTGAACGCCTTGGTGGATGACGCCGAATGGGCGGCGCGCAAGGCGGCGTGGCAGGCACCGGAGATCGTCAGCCAGACGCCGTGGCAGGAGATCTATCGTCGCCATGTCGGGCAATTGGCGGATGGTGGATGCCTTGAGTTGGCGACGGCGTATCAGCGGATTGCCAAGGATTTGCCGCGGGACAATCACTGATCGGGTAGGGGGCGCTGCCCCCGTCCGCCTTTGGCGGACTCCCCCCGGAGTTTATTTGGCAAGATGAAGCATGGGAGGGGGCATGGGACAGACGATCATCATCACGGGGGCTGGCAGCGGGATTGGCCGCGCCTGTGCCGAGGCGTTTCTGGGCGCGGGTTGGCGCGTCGGGCTGATCGGGCGACGGGCGGCACCGCTCGAAGAGATTGCGGCGGGGTCGGAGGCGGCGCTGGCGCTGCCCTGCGATGTGACCGACGCGGCGGCGGTGGAGGCGGCCTTTGCGCAGGTTGTGGAGCGTTGGGGGCGGCTTGATGCGCTGTTCAACAATGCAGGCACCGGCGTGTTCGGGGCGACCATTGACGAGATTCCGCTGAAGGATTGGCAGCGCTGCATCGATGTGAACCTGACGGGCAGCTTCCTTTGTGCGCGGGCGGCTTTTGCGCAGATGCGGCGGCAGGACCCGCAGGGCGGGCGGATCATCAACAACGGGTCGATCTCGGCCCATGTGCCGCGCTGGGGATCGGTGCCCTACACGGCGTCAAAACATGCGATCACAGGACTTACGCGGACGCTGTCTCTGGATGGGCGGGCGTTCAACATCGCCTGCGGGCAGATCGACATCGGCAATGCGGAGACCGAGATCGTGCACGGGTTGCGGGCACAGGCGATCGACGCGGGCAAACCGGTGGAGCCGGTGATGGATGTGTCACATGTGGCGTCGTCGGTTCTGCACATGGCCAGCCTGCCGCTCGATGCCAATGTGCAGTTCATGACGGTGATGGCGACGACCATGCCCTATATCGGGCGCGGCTAGATTTCCCTTGGATTCGGGCAGAGCTTCGTGCGTTTATGCCGTCAGACAATTGGGAGGAGATTACCATGATCAAGCGCGCATTTCTCAGGCTCGCTGGAACCACGGCCCTGGCGCTGACGCTGGGCACAGGCGCCTTTGCGCAGGAGGTGACGCTGCGGATGCACCAGTTCCTGCCGGCGCAGGCCAATGTGCCGAAGAACGTGCTGGTGCCCTGGGCGGAGCGGGTGATGGACGCGTCCGGTGGCCGGATCGAGATCCAGCATTTCCCGTCGATGCAGCTGGGGGGCACGCCGCCGCAGCTGATCGATCAGGCGATTGATGGCGTGGCCGACATCATCTGGACGGTGGCGGGGTATACGCCGGGCCGCTTCCCGCGCGCCGAGGTGTTCGAACTGCCCTTCACCATGACCGATGCGGGCGACATGTCGGCCGCCTATTGGGAATTGGCCGAAGAGCAGATGATGGATCAGGACTTTGCCGATTTCAAAGTGCTGGGGGTCTGGGTGCATGGCCCCGGCGTGATCCATTCCGCCGATCCGATCACCACGCCCGGTGATCTGAATGGCGTAAAGCTGCGTGCGCCGACCCGGGTGACGAACAAGCTGTTCACCAATCTGGGGGCAACCACCGTGGGCATGCCGGTGCCAGCCATCCCCGAGGCGCTGTCCAAGGGGGTTGTGGATGCGACCGTGATCCCGTGGGAAGTGACGGGCGCCTTGAAGGTGGCGGAACTGGTCGAGAACCACACCGAGTTCGAGGGGCCGGCGATCTATACCACCACCTTCATCTTTGCGATGAACAAGGCCAAGTACGAGAGCCTGCCAGATGATCTCAAGGCGGCCATCGATTCCCAATCGGGGGCCGAGTTCAGCCGCATGGCCGGAGCGCAGATGCAGGCGGATGACACGCCGTCGCGGGAGGCGGCGCTCGATATGGGCAACAATCTGATCACGATTTCCGAAGCGGATGCCGGTCCGTGGCGCGAAGCTGCCGCTTCCACGACAGCCGAGTGGATTTCCGAGATGGATGAGAAGGGCATTGACGGAAATGCTCTGATCGCGCGGGCGAAAGAGCTTTTGGACAAGCACAACACGCAGTAAAGCGTGCGGCGTCGCCCGGGCAGGGACTTGGGCGGCGCGCAGAACGGCGAGGGGCGGTGCGGCATGAAGACGGCGATTGAGCGCCTCGCTCGGGGCATGGCGATCCTTGGCGGTGTGGTCCTTGTGGCGCTGGTGCTGCTGACCTGCGTGTCGGTGCTGGGCCGCGGGCTGAATTCCATGGGACATTCGGGATGGCTCACGGCGCTGTCGCAGGGCTTTGCCGATGGGCTGATCGCCAGCGGGGTCGGGCCGGTGACGGGCGATTTCGAACTGGTCGAGGCGGGGATCGCATTCTCGATCTTTGCGTTCCTGCCGATCTGCCAGCTGTATGCAGGCCATGCGACGGTGGATGTGTTCACGTCACGGCTGTCGGGCAAGGCCAATGCGTGGCTGATCGCGTTCTGGGACGTGGTTCTGACGCTGGTGATCTGGCTGATCACATGGCGTCTGTTCGCCGGGCTTCTCGACAAGCTCGGCAATGGCGAGACCTCGTTTCTGCTGCAATTCCCGGTCTGGTGGGCCTATGCGGCCAGTTTCGTGGCCGCTTTGGTGGCCTCGGTGACGGCGCTTTACTGTTCGGTCGGCCGCGTGACCTATGCCGCAACGGGCCGGTCGGTTCTTCCGGCATCAGGAGCGGATGCGGCATGAGCATGCTGGAGCTTGGCATCTGGTCCTTTCCGGTCCTGCTTGCGCTGATTTTCCTGCGCGCGCCCATTGGGCTTGCGATGATGCTCTGCGGGATCGGCGGGTTGTGGCTGGCGCTTGGCAGTCCGGACGTGGTGCTGGCACGGCTCAAGTCCGAGACCTATTCGACCTTTTCCAGCTATTCGCTGTCGATCATTCCGATCTTCCTGCTGATGGGCCAGTTTGCGACCCTTTCGGGCATGTCGCAGGCTTTGTTCAAGGCGGCGGAATCGTGGCTGGGGCATCGCAAGGGCGGGGTGGCGATGGCGTCGGTCGGAGCCTGTGCGGGCTTTGGCGCGATCTGTGGATCGTCGCTGGCCACCGCGGCGACGATGAGCCGGGTGGCCTTGCCGGAGTTGCGGCGCAACGGCTATTCGGGCGGGTTTTCCACGGCAACGCTGGCGGCAGGGGGCACGCTGGGCATCCTGATCCCGCCCTCGGTGATCCTTGTGATCTATGCGATCCTGACGGAACAGAACATCGCCAAGCTGTTTCTGGCGGCGTTCATTCCCGGCGTTCTGGCCGCCATCGGCTACATGATCACCATTTCAATCTATGTGCGGCGGTACCCCGAAGCGGCGGGGCATCGCGACCCGGTCCCCTATGGCGAACGGGTGCGGGCGCTGATCGATGTCTGGCCAGTGCTGCTTGTCTTCGGGCTGGTGGTCGGCGGCATTTACCTGGGGTGGTTCACACCAACGGAAGGCGCGGCTGTGGGCGCGGCGGGCACCGGGTTGATCGCGCTCGTGTCGGGCAATCTGACATGGGAGGTGTTCAAGCAGAGCATCATCCAGACGGCGGTCAGCACCGCGATGATCTTTTTCATCGTGCTGGGGGCGGCGTTCTACAACGGGTTTCTGGCGCTGACGCAAGTGCCGCAGGAATTGTCGAACTGGGTGGTCGAGATGGGCCTCAGCCCGTTCATGGTGCTGTCGCTGATCCTGCTCTTCTACCTTGTGTTCGGCTGCCTGATGGACAGCCTGTCGATGATCCTGCTGACCATCCCGATCTTTTTCCCGGTCATTTCCGTCATGGATTTCGGCTTTGTCGATCTGGCGGTGATGCAGGCCGATGCGGCGCGCGAGGTGCTCGCGGCGGGTATCCCGGAAGGGATGACGCAGGAAATGCTGGCCTCGATCCAGTCGGCGATGGCGGCTGGGATGGAACTGACGCGCGAGCAGATGCAGGCGCTGGACATTCGTGTGACCCAAGGCATGGCGAACCGGATCGAGGCCGAATGGGTGGCGATCTGGTTCGGCATCCTCGTGCTGATCGTGGTCGAGGTGGGGCTGATCACGCCGCCGGTGGGGATGAACCTGTTCATCATCAATTCGATGGATCGGAACACGCCGATGATGGAGACCTACAAGGCGGTGATCTGGTTCGTTGCGTCCGATCTGGTGAGGGTGATCCTGCTGGTGTTGTTCCCAGCGATTACGCTGTTCTGGCTCTATTGACCCGGTTTCTGTGCGCATGTGCACAGGGCGTTTTCTTCACAGATGGAAATTGGCTCTGGAAAACTGAACTAATCAGTTTAGTTAGTGCGGAAGATTTGCGGGAACGTCACAGGACATAGATCGTTCCCGTGTTAGCCTCGCGCAACATTCGGAGTTCTGTCATGGGCCGCCTGATTACCGTTCTTTTCCTCGTTCTCAGCCCGGTCGCGGCGCTGGCCCAAGACATGAGACTGGCCAAGATCATCGAGGTCCAATCGGGCGACAGTGCCGTGACGCGTCAGTTTTTTGGTCATGTCGTGGCCAAGGAAACGGTGGATCTCGCGTTTCAGGTTGGCGGGCAGATCGTCAATCTGCCGGTGATCGAAGGCGCACGCATCGCCAAGGGCACGCAGGTGGCGCAGCTTGATCTGGAGCCGTTCGAACTGGCGCTGGATCAGGCCCGGGTGCAGAGGGATCAGGCGGAGCGGACCTTGGAACGGCTGCAGAAGCTGGAAGGCAGCACGGTCAGCCAGGTGTCGGTGGACGATGCGCAAACCTCTTTGCAGTTGGCCGAGATCGCGGTGCGCAATGCCCGGCGCGAATTGGACAATGCCACGCTGCACGCGCCCTTTGACGCGCTGGTGGCCTCGCGCAACGTGGCGAATTTCGCGACCATCTCGCCGGGCACGCCGATTGCGCGACTGCACGACATGTCGGACCTGCGGATCGAAATCGACGTACCCGAAGTGCTGTTCCAGCGCGCCGGGACCGACCCCGATATCGAGTTGTGGGCGCAGTTTCCGACAAACGACACACGATACCCGGTCACGCCGCGCGAATTCAACGCGGAAACCTCGCAGGTGGGGCAAACATACCAGATCACCCTGGGCATGGCGCCGCCCGAGGATCAGACGATCCTGCCGGGCTCTTCGGTCACGGTCTATGCGACGCTGAACGGCGGGGCGCAGGACATCGTGATCCCGGCCTCTGCGGTGAGCACGACCAATGATGGCAGCCCGACCGTGATGGTCTTTACTCCAACGGGCGCGGACGAGGGCACGGTTGCCCGCCGTACCGTGTCGGTGGAGCCGACGATCCGGGGCGATGTGCGTGTGACCGACGGGCTGGAGCCGGGCGAAGAGATCGTGGCGAGCGGGGCAAGCCAGCTGGCGGATGGTGATCGCGTCAAGCGTTTTGCCGGCTTCTCGAACTGAGTGGCGCGCCATGAATATCGCAAAAGCGTCCATCGACCGTCCCATCGTCACATGGCTGATCATGCTTGCGGCCCTGATCGGAGGGATCTGGGGATTCTTCACGCTGGGGCGGCTGGAGGACCCGGCCTTTACCATCAAGACCGCCGTGGTGATCACGGAATATCCCGGAGCCAGCGCAGCGCAGGTCGCGCGCGAGGTGACGGAGCCTCTGGAATCCGAGATCCAGAAGATGTCAGAGGTCAAGGAAGTGCGATCGGTCAACCAGCCGGGCCTGTCGCGCATCAGCGTGGACATGAAGGACACCTATGACGGCGAGGAACTGCCCGAGATCTGGACCAAGCTGCGCAATCGGGTGAATGCGGCGCGCCTGCCGTCGGGAACGGGCCGGCCCTTTGTGAATGATGGGTTCGGGGATGTCTTCGGCATGTATTATGCCGTCACTGCTCCCGGCTTTACCGATGCCGAGATTTACGAGCTGTCCACCTTCCTGCGCCGTGAATTGCTTACGGTGGATGGTGTGGCCGATGTCACCCTGTCTGGCGTTCCGAACGAGGTGGTCTATGTTGAGCCGAACCTCGTTCTGAGCACCAATCTCAACATTCCGCCAGCCGCCATACAGGGGGCGCTGGCCACGGCCAACTCGGTGGTGGATGGTGGGTCGATCCAGACTGTGGACGGGCGCACCCTGATCCAGGGGCCGGATGGGTATGACACGGTCCAGGAAATCGCCGGTCTGACCGTTGGCGTCGGGGGAGAGGTGCTCAACCTCTTTGACTTTGCCGAGGTGCGCCGTGCGCGCGAGGACACGCCGGAGCTGATCATCCGGCACAACGGGGTCGAGGCGTTCACGCTGGGCATTGCCGGGATCGGCTCCGAAAACATCGTCGATGTGGGGCATCGCGCCGATGCAAAGCTGGCAGAACTTGCACCGCAGATCCCGTTGGGGGTCGAGTTGCACCCGATCTACCAGCAGCATGTCGTCGTCGAAGACGCCTCGAACGCGTTTCTGATCAACCTTGCCATGTCGGTGAGCATCGTGGTGATCGTGCTGGCGCTGTTCATGGGATGGCGTGCGGCGGTGGTTGTCGGGGTGACGCTGCTGCTCACGGTGGTCGGGACGCTGTTTTTCATGGCGATCTTTTCCATCGAGATGGAACGCATTTCCCTGGGCGCGCTAATCATTGCCATGGGCATGCTGGTGGACAATGCCATCGTGGTGGCCGAGGGCATGCAGATCGCCATGCGGCGCGGCAAGGACTCGCGCGCGGCGGCGGACGAGGCGGCGAGCAAGACGCAGATTCCCCTGTTGGGCGCGACGGTGATCGGGATCATGGCCTTTGCCGGAATTGGCCTCAGCCCCGACGCAACCGGGGAATTCCTGTTCTCTTTGTTTGCCGTGATCGGCATTTCGCTGCTGTTGTCCTGGGTGCTGGCACTGACGGCGACGCCCTTGCTCGGGCACTACTTTTTCA
Organism: Marivita sp.; assembly: GCF_022763305.1. Classification (GTDB taxonomy): domain Bacteria; phylum Pseudomonadota; class Alphaproteobacteria; order Rhodobacterales; family Rhodobacteraceae; genus Marivita. Next base: position 45,011 of record NZ_JALEGT010000040.1, read on the forward strand.
AGCGCGGTGCCGAAGGGGCCGAAGACGACGCCTATGGCGGGGTGCTTTTCCGGATGTACGGGGCCACGCTGCGTGGTGCGCTGAAGGCATGGTGGCTGGTGATCATCGGGCTGGTTGGCATCACGGTCGTGTGCTTCATGCTGTTCGGTCAGATCAAGCAGCAGTTTTTTCCCGACAGCAACACACCTCTGTTCTTCGTGCACTACAAGCTGGAGCAGGGCGCGTCGATCCACGAGACCTCGCGCGATCTGACGGTGTTCGAAGACTGGCTGGCCGGGCAGGACGACGTGGTCGCGGCCACCGCCTTTGTCGGACGGGGGGCGGACCGCTTCATGCTGACCTATCAGGCTGAGGACCCGAACCCGAGCTATGGCCATATCATTGTTCGGACGGAAACCATCGACCAGATCGCGCCGCTGATTGCCGAACTCGAGACCTTTGCAGCCCAGACCCTGCCGCAGGGCGAGTTCCGCGCCAAGCGGCTGGCCTTCGGTCCTGGTGGCGGTGATCCGATTCAGGTGCGGTTCTCGGGGCCGGATGCCACGGTGCTGCGCGATCTGGCGGACGAGGCGATGGCGCGTTTTGTTGCAGCGTCTGACAACATCGTCGCCCCACGCATCGACTGGCGCGAGCAGGAACTCGTGCTCAAGCCGGTCTACGCCACCGACCGAGCGCAGGAGGCGGGGATCACCCGCGACGACATCACCGCGATCCTGCGGTTCGCCACGACGGGGCTCGAGTCCGCGGTCTATCGCGAAGGCGACCGTCAGATTCCCATCGTGTTGCGCGCCGATCCCGAGGCGGACCTCGCCCTGACCGATCACGTGGTCTATTCGGAGAACGCGCGGGCCTTCCTGCCGCTCGAGCAGGTGACGGACGGGCTGACCTTCGAAGCGCAGAACACGCTGCTGATGCGGCGGGACCGGTTGCTGACCATCACCGTGGGTGCGGATATCGTCAAAGGGTTGACGGCAGCGCAGGTGCAGACCGAAGTGACGGACACCATCGAAGCAATGGAGCTGCCGCCCGGCTACAAGATGGAATGGGGTGGCGAGCTGGAAAGCTCGTCTGATGCGCAGGCGAGCCTTGGGCGGCAGCTGCCGATGAGCCTGATCATCATGGTGGTGATCTCGGTCCTGCTGTTCAATGCGCTGCGTCAGCCGCTGATCATCTGGCTTCTCGTGCCGATGTCGGTCAACGGGGTCAGTCTGGCACTGCTGGGCACCGGGTTCCCGTTCACCTTCACCGCGCTGTTGGGCCTGCTGTCGCTGTCGGGGATGCTGATCAAGAACGGGATCGTTCTGGTGGAAGAGATCGACATCGTGCGCGCGGAAAAGCCGGATCAGGACTTGAAGGCTTCCATCGTCGAGGCGTCGACCTCGCGTCTGCGGCCCGTGGTGCTGGCTGCGGCGACGACCATCCTCGGCATGCTGCCGCTGATCTGGGATGCCTTCTTCCGGTCGATGGCGGTGACGATCATGGGCGGGTTGGCCTTTGCGTCGGTCCTGACGCTCGTGGCGGCACCGGTGTTCTACTATGCGTTCTTCAAGCGGAGTGACGGAAAGGCGACGGCGGCGGCTTAGGTTAGGGCGGGGCTTGTATCGATCATGATAAATTGATTGCATGGCACGGCTGGCGGGACTGGCCCCGCCCGCGCCATGCGAGACCATCATGACTCCGGAAAAGATCACCGATCCCGCCCCGAAACCGCCCCGCAGGTCACGCCCGGTGCGCGTCGCCGAGGCGATCAAGGACTGGGTGGTGGAGCAGGGTCTCACCCCGGGCGACAGGCTGCCCGGCGAGGCCGAACTGATCGACCGTTTCCAGATGTCCAAGGGCACGATCCGCGAGGCGATGCGCATTCTGCAGGCGCAGGGGCTGGTGGAGACCAAGACCGGCCCCGGTGGCGGCAGTTTCGTCGGAAAGGTGTCGCGGGATCGGGCGCATGCGTTGCTGGCGAATTACTTCTATTTCCAAAACATCACGATTGCGGACATCTACGCGGTCCGTCAGGCGTTGGAACCTGCCATGGCCGCATCGCTTGCGGGCAGGCTGACCGACGCGCAATTGGCTGAACTCGAAGCGATCATGGAACACTACGCCGCCCCCGCCAAGGATGCGCGCGAGGAGCGGTTGCAGCACGTCGCCTCGCTTCGGTTTCATGCGCGGCTGTCGGATTTCGGGGAGAACGCGCTTCTGAGCTTCTTCATCGGGTTCATGGCGCAGATTCTGACCGATCTGACGGTCTACAAGCGGCTCTACGCCGCTCCAAACCATGATCTGTGGAAGCGGGGTCGGGATCACCAACTCGATCTGATCGCGGCGCTGCGCTCGGGCGATGCCGACAGTGCGCGCCGGATCATGGCGAGCCATATGGAAATGGCGGCAGCGCTGATGGAGGATCAGCAGGCCGAAGTGCTTAAGCGCTTCATTGCGGAGTGATCGGGTCCTGCGTTGCCTCGAAGGGCACGGCGCGATGCGGATCCTCCAGCGTGGGAACATGGCGCACCCAATCGCCATAGAGTCCGGTCCGGGCGCGGGTGTGAAGCGCGCGAAGATCCCGGAGCGGCGTTTCCGAATAATCGACGCGCAGGGTCAGCGGGGGCCGGGACCGGCTGACCACCAGAAGCGCGGCCGAGAGCAGGCCACGGCTGTCGCCGCCGGCCTCTGACGCGGCATCGAGCGCGGCCAGAAGGCGCAGGTCCAGCGGACCATCGGCGGTTTCGAACCCCGACAGACACGCATCCAGAACGTCCGGCGCCGCGAGAAGATTGCCGGTGACGACCACGTTGGGTGCGATGCGGGCCTCGGCCACGGGGATGCTGTTGTCGCCGGTAAAGTGTCCTGTGCCGCCCGTCGGATCGAGCGCGGCCAGCTGCCGTTCAGCGCGACCCGGATCGGCAGAGGTGACGGTGGCGACCGCATCGGCGGCGCTGCTGCCATCCCGCATCAGGGTCAGAACGTCTGTGCCCCACATGGTGCTGGGCAGCGACCCCTGGGAGGCCGACATCCCCGATTCGGCATCCCCGCGCAGCACCCATCCGCCCACACACAGGCTGCCGGTGGTGGCCGCGCCGCCATAAGCGCCCGTTTTTTCATCGAAAGCCAGAATGGACAGGGTCATGAGCGGCTCCGTTGTCAGTGGACTTGAATTTATCATGAAAATTTGGCCTGATGCAATTTATCATGATAAATAAAAATGGATCTTCAGGAGAGGAACTCACCCATGTCGCTTTTCAATGTCACTCGCCGCAGCCTTCTGGCCGCGGGCACCGCACTGGCGTTGACCCTGGGCGGGGTCGCGCCGGCCATGGCCCAGACACCCCCGGGCGTGCTGATCGTCGGGCAGATCGCAGAGCCGAAGGCGCTTGATCCGGCCGCGGTGACGGCGGTCAACGATTTCCGCATCCTGATGAACGTCTATGACGGGCTGGTGCGCTACAAGGACGGCACTCTGGAGGTCGAACCCGCGCTGGCGACCGATTGGGAGATCAGCGAGGACGGCACGGTCTATACTTTCACCCTGCGCGAGGGCGTGACCTTCCATGATGGCAGCCCGTTCAACGCCGAGGCGGTGAAGTTCAATTTCGACCGGATGCTGGACGAAAACCACCCGTATCACGACACCGGCCCGTTCCCGCTCGCCTTCTTCTTCTCGGCGGTCGAGACTGTCGAGGCCGTTGATGATCTGACAGTGCGGTTCACGCTGAACGGGCCTTACGCGCCGTTCCTGTCGAACCTCGCCTATCCGACGGGTCTGATCGTCTCGCCCGCTGCCGTCGAAGAGCACGGTGCGGAGTTCGGCCGCAACCCGTCGGGCACCGGACCCTTCACCTTTGTCGAATGGCGGTCGAACGAAGCGGTCGTGGTCGAGTCCAACCCCGACTACTGGGACGGCGCGCCCGAATTGCAGGCTGTGGTGTTCCGTCCGATCACCGACGCCAACACCCGCACGGCGGAAATGCTGGCGGGCGGGATTGACCTGATGGTCGAGGTGCCGCCGGTGGCCCTGTCGGAATTCCAGGGCGATGCCTACACGGTCCACGAGCAGGCCGGACCGCATGTCTGGTTCCTGATCCTGAACGCCAAGGAGGGGCCGTTTGCCGACAAGCGCGTGCGTCAGGCGGCGAATTACGCAGTCAACAAGACGGCCCTTGTGCAAGAGGTGCTGGAGGGCACGGCCGAGGTTGCCGCAGGCCCGACGCCGCCCGCCTTTGCCTGGGCCTATAACGAGGATCTGGAGCCTTATCCCTACGATCCTGACCGCGCCCGCGAGCTGATTGCCGAGGCCGGGGCGGACGGTGCCGAGCTGACCTTCTTCGTGACCGAAGGCGGGTCGGGCATGCTGGACCCCGTCGCGATGGGCACGGCGATCCAGGCGGATCTGGAAGCGGTCGGCTTTGACGTGAGCATCGAGACCTATGAATGGAACACGTTCCTGGGCGAAGTGAACCCGGGGTTGGAGGGCAAGGCGGACATGGCCGAGATGGCGTGGATGACCAATGATCCCGACACGCTGCCTTTCCTTGCCTTGCGCACCGCCGCATGGCCGGATCAGGGGGGCTTCAACTCGGGCTACTATTCGAACCCCGAGGTGGACGAACTGCTCGAGGCGGCGCGGGTTGCGACCGATCAGGACGAGCGCGCGCGGCTTTACAAGGAGATGCAGGCCATCGTGCAGGAGGATGCGCCCTGGGTCTTCGTCGCGAACTGGAAACAGAACGCGGTGACGAACGAGCGGGTCGAGAATTTCTCGTTGCAGCCGTCCTTCTTTCTGCTGCTCGATGACGTCGTGAAGAACTGAGTTTCGAACGGGCTTCGCCCGTCCGACAC
>NZ_JALEGT010000001.1 GCF_022763305.1 Marivita sp.
ACCCGGACGCCGACGTCGCGTGCGCGAGACAAAACCAAACCCCACGAAACTGCCCCCCTGAGCAAAAGTTCGCAGCTTCATGAATTATCCGGGCTAGCAGTCTTTGGTGCGTTGTCATGCGTTGCGTAAGGCAGGACCGCGGTTGCCCTGCCTGCCCGGGTCTCGTCGCCCCGTGCCGAACGGGACGATCAGGTCACGCAAGGACACAAGGATACGGGTAAGGTATCCGCCGCCCGGCAAGGCAGGGCACTTCGCAGGTGGCGGAGACGGTATCCGCTTCGAAGGGTAACGCTCCCCACGCTCGATTTGCGCGGGGATTCGTCACGTTTGCCGTATAAGGCACCGTCTGGGTGCCTTCCATTCACGCCACGCAATCGGCGAAGTACTGCACGTTGCCATCTTCCCCGGTCTCTTGGACCAGTCCATGAATATCGGTTTCGAAGCCCGGGCATTCCAATGCGAATTCGCGATTGAACTTGAGGAAATCCACGATCTTTCTGTTGAAGACCTCGCCCGGGATCAGCAGCGGAATGCCGGGAGGATAGGGTGTGACAAGGCTGGTCGTGATCCGCCCTTCGAGCTCGTCGATGGGCACGCGCTCTGTTGTGCGACGCGCGATATGCGAATAGGCCTCGCTCGGCTTCATCGCGGGCACCAGATCGCCGAGGTAGATTTCGGTCGAAAGAACCGCAACATCGTGACGGGCATATTGCCTGTGAACATGCTCGCACAAATCGCGCAGTCCCATATTCTCATAGCGGGGATGCTTCATGCAGAATTCGGGCATGGCCCGCCACATCGGCTGGTTCTTTGCGTGGTCATCCTTGAATTGCTGCAACGCGGTCAACAGCGTGTTCCAGCGACCCTTGGTGATGCCGATGGTGAACATGATGAAAAAGCTGTAAAGGCCCGTCTTTTCAACCACGACGCCATGCTCGGCAAGGTATTTCGTCACGATGGAGGCCGGGATGCCGGAGTCGTCGAACTTGCCCTCGAGGCTCAGGCCGGGGGTGATGATCGTCGCCTTGATGGGGTCCAGCATGTTGAAGCCCGGCGCCATGTCGCCAAAGCCATGCCAGCTGTCCTCGCCATCCGAGGACTGAACGCCGTCGGCATCGGTCCGTTTGAGGATCCAGTCCTTGGTACTGCCGATTCCCTCGTCGGACAGGCCTTCCGGACCCCAGACCTTGAACCACCAGTCGTCGTCGCCGTATTCCTCGTCGACCTTGCGCATGGCGCGGCGGAAATTCAGCGACTCCTCGATACTCTCTTCCACCAGCGCAGTACCGCCCGGGGGTTCCATCATCGCCGCCGCGACGTCGCAACTGGCGATGATGCTGTATTGCGGGCTGGTGGACGTGTGCATCAGATACGCCTCGTTGAACAGATGGCGATCGAGACTCGCGTTCTGGCTGTTCTGGACAAGGACATGGCTGGCCTGACTGATGCCGGCCAGCAGTTTGTGGATCGACTGCGTCGCATAGGTCACGGAATGCTGCGGCCGCTCGCGCTTGCGGCCCATGGAATGAAAATTCCCGTAGAAGGGATGGAATGCGGCATGCGGCAACCACGCTTCGTCGAAATGCAGGTTGTCGACATACCCATCCAGCAAGGTCTTGATCGTTTCCGTGTTGTACAGAACACCGTCATAGGTGGATTGCGTCAGCGTCATGATCCGCGGTTTGACGGTGTCGGGATCGACATCTGCCAGCAGGGGGTTTGCGCCGATCTTGGCTTTGATCGCGTCGACCTCGAAAGCGCTTTGCTGGATCGGTCCGATGATGCCCCAGTGATTGCGCGTCGGTTTGAGGAATACCGGCACCGCGCCTGTCATGATAATGCTGTGCAGAATGGACTTGTGGCAGTTGCGGTCGACCACGACCACATCGTCGGGCGCAACCGTGTGGTGCCAGACCATCTTGTTCGAGGTCGATGTCCCGTTCGTGACGAAGAAACACTGGTCGGCATTGAAGATACGAGCCGCGTTTCGCTCGGACGCCCCGATGGCCCCGTTGTGATCCAGCAGTTGTCCAAGTTCTTCGACAGAGTTGCACACGTCTGCGCGCAGCATGTTCTCGCCGTAAAACTGGTGGTACATCTGGCCGACAGGCGATTTCAGAAAGGCAACCCCGCCTGAATGGCCGGGACAGTGCCAGGAATAGGACCCGTCCTCGGCATAATCCAAAAGGGCTTTGAAGAACGGCGGCTGAATGCCCTCCAGATAGGCTTTGGCCTCGCGGATGATGTGGCGGGCAACGAACTCCGGCGTATCCTCGAACATGTGGATGAACCCGTGCAGTTCGCGCAGGATGTCATTCGGCAAGTGCCGGCTGGTCTTGGTCTCGCCGTACACGTAGATCGGAACATCCTCGTTCTTCCACCGCACCTCTTCGATGAAGTTGCGCAGGTTCACGACCGCCGGATCGAGATCCGGGCCCGGGCTGAATTCCTCGTCGTCGATCGACAAGACGAACGCGCTGGCGCGGGACTGCTGTTGAGCGAATTTGGAGAGATCGCCATAGCTGGTGACGCCCAGAACCTCGAAGCCTTCCTCTTCGATGGCTTGCGCCATGGCCCTGATCCCAAGGCCCGATGAGTTCTCTGAACGAAAGTCTTCGTCGATGATGACGATTGGGAAGCGGAACTTCATGGAGGCAACCTAGCGCGTGATGTGAGTGACGGGTGGCGCAATACGCTGAATTTGTTCCAGTCTGTGGCGGAATATACTCTGCGCCTTTGTTCAAAGCATTTCTGCTGGCGCGCGCCACGTCAAGGGGCAGAAAGTCCTTTCGTCTTTCAGGGCAGCGGTCTCAATTCAGGCAAAGTGCCACCAGCGCGCCGCATCGAGCCGGCCATGACCGACTGCCCTTCGGCCAAATCGCAGTGGTGCGCCGCGCGACGGTCTTTCACGCGGGTGCGATGAAGGGATCGCGCGACAGACCCGAAAGGATGCGGCATCCGTCAGATGTCACAACAGCCACTTCTTCCAGCCGCACGCCGAACCGTCCGGGAAGGTAGATCCCGGGCTCGACCGTGAAGACCATGCCTTCTTCCAGAATTTGCGCGTTGGTTGCGGTGATATAGGGCGGTTCATGCACTTCCGACCCAAGCCCATGGCCGGTCCGATGCGTGAAATAAGGACCATAGCCGGCATCCGTGATCACATCACGCGCCGCCTTGTCCACAGCCCGTGCCTCGACACCCGGTCGAATGACCGCAAGCGCTGCCTGCACCGCGGCATCCACAACCGCGTGCACCTCGTCATAGCCTTCAGGGGGCTCGCCAAGGCAGGCCATGCGCGTGATGTCCGAGAAATATCCGTCGACCGTGCCGCCGATATCGACGACGATGGCATCTCCGGCGCGCACGGCTGTATCCCCGGTGTGATGATGCGGATACGAGGAATGTGCGCCCGTCCCGACAATGGAAAAGGCGACCCGCGATCCGTGTTCTGCAAAGCAGGTCTTGGCCACTTCGGCCAGATCGCTCTCGGTTATGCCCGCGCGGATCGCCGCGCGCAGCGCGGTCTGAGCCGCATCGGCAATGCGGGCGTTCTTCTCGAGGGCTTCAAGCTCGGATGCGTCCTTGATCATGCGCAACGCCCCCAGCGTATCGCCCGCAAAGCTGCGGGCCACGTTGGGAACGGCGTCGAGCAGGAGCAGCGCATGATCCGCGCGCATGGTTTCATCCACCGAGACGCTGCGCGGTTGCGGGCATATCTTTTTCAAAGCCTCGTCCAGCGCGCTGTCGGGGCCGTCGTCGTCGCGCCATTCCCAGAACGGCAGATCGGTGTGCTGGCGGGCATCGCCCGCGTTGAGGGCCGGCATGACAAACCCCGCCGCGTCGCGGCCGATCAGCAGCAGGCAGGCGCGCTCGTCCGGATGCGGCATGAATCCCATGAGCCACCGCATATGCGCGCCGGGGGCCAGCACGATCAGATCGGTGTTGGTGTCGCTCATCTTGCCGCGCAGGCGTTCGAGACGGGTCACGACGGGTCCTCCATAGGAACATGTTTGAACGCGGCGCGCAGGGCGTCGCTATGGGCATGCACCAGTGCCTCGAGCCTCGCGACGCAGTCGGGCGTGAAGTGGCCTTCCCGGTCCAGGATGTTCACCGTGCCGACCACCTGTCCGTCTTCGGAGACAGGAATGTTCATTGCCGCTTCGCAGCCCAGTTCGTTGATCAACGCATGGTCCGAGAAATACGGTGAGAATCCCGCCGTTTCATTGGCGACGAATGTCTCGCCGCGCGTGATGACCTGCGCGGTCCAGGGGCTGTCTCCCATCGGTTTCGTGCCGGTGACCGGGTAATCCGCGGGATGCGAAGAATAGGCCCGGCGCGCCACACCGGCCCCCCGGTCAAGAACCGTTACGGTAAAAAGCCGTGCGCCACAGGCGTCTTGGGCCGCGCGGTGCAGCGCGGCGAAGGTGTCGTCAGGTGTCATGATCTGTCCCTATCGTGGGCCGGGGGCGCAACCCGCCCCCGGCTCTGATCTCAGTTCTTTTCGACGAGACGGTAGTACACGTAATCCGAGCTTGCGCCGTTCACGTAGCCCTGCACGTCGTCGTCCATTGCAACCTGCTTGGTCGCCTGGAACATGATCACAAAGGGCGCCTCCTGCTGCATGGCCTCCTGCAGCTCGACATACATCTGGTTGCGTGTCTCGGCATCGCGTTCGGCCAGAGCCGCCATCGTCTTCTTGTTGATGTCCTCGGGCGGCATCCACGCATTGCGCCAAGTCGTGGTCGACACATAGGCGTCGTCGGAATTGTCCGCGTTATAGGCAAAGGCCTTGGCGTTGGAATGCGGGTCCATGAAATCTGGCCCCCAGTACAGCAGCATCCCTTGATGGGTCCGCGCGCGGTACTTGGTGATCACCTGCGCCCCGGTGCCGGGCAGGATGTCGAAGTTGATCCCGGCCGGCGCAAAGGTCTGCTGCAGGCTTGCCGCGATATCCGTGAAGGGGGCCGCATTGATCACGTCGAGTTCGATGTCGAGCGGCAGCTCGACGCCGCCCTCTTCGAGGATCGCCTTGGCCTTCTCGGGATCGTAGGTGAACGGCGTGTCGGTCAGGGCTCCGGGGAAGCCTTCGGGCCAGAACGCCTGATGCACCTCCATCTGCCCCTTGAGGAAGCTGTTGGCCATGCCCTCGTAATCCACGAGGTAGCGGGACGCCTCCCACAGCGCGGGGTTGGTCAGCGGCTCGTATTTCTGGTTGAAGCTGAACCAATGGACGGCGGTCTGCGGGTAGGTCTCGATGCGAATGTCCGCGTTGCCCTCGAGACCGGCAACCTGATCCGGAGTCAGGTTCTTGGCCATGTCGACATCGCCGGATTCCAGAAGCAGGCGCTGGGTGGCGGCTTCGGCGACATGCCGGATCAGCACGCGCTGCATGCCGGGGGCACCATCCCAGTAATCGGGGTTGGCATCGAGCATCAGCACCTCGCCCGGTGCATAGCGCGCGAGTTTGAACGGCCCGGTGCCGGCACTGTTCTGGTTCATCCAGCCGTGGCCCATGTCGCCATCGACCTCGTTGGCCATCGCCGTTTCGACATCGACAATGGAGGCCGGACGCGAGGCCAGAACGTTCAACACGAAGGACGGCGCGAAGTCGCCCGACCAGCGCGCAGTGACGGTGTTGCCGTCGGTGGTCACCATCTCTTCGAGATTGTCGGCGGTCCAGCCAAGGTTGCCGAGAATGAACGCCGGAGCCTTGTTCAGCACCAGAACGCGCTTCCAGCTGCCGACCACGTCTTCGGCACGCAGCGGGTTGCCGGAATGGAACGTCACCCCCTCGCGCAGCGTGAACGTGACCGATTTCGCGTCGGCGTCGATCTCCCAGTCGGTGGCAAGGCCCGGCGCGAGGGTGGTGGTGTCCTCGGCCCCGTACTGCACAAGCTGGTCATAGGTGTTGGTCACGTATTCGCCGGACGAGAATTCATAGGCGGTGGCCGGGTCGATGGTGACGATGTCGTCGATGTTCTGGGCGATCACCAGCGCGTTTGCGGGTGTTTCTGCCAGGGCGGGCGCGGTGGACAGTGCGATCAGGCTGACCGCGAGGGCCTTGGTGAAGGTCGTGGCATGTTTCATGGGTCTCTCCTGTTGGTGTCTTTATGGGTCTTCTTGGGCGTCTTGAGGTTCGGGCTGTGCCGGGTTTGGCGGCCCGATCAGGCGCGGTGACGTCCCGGTCCAGAGAAGCCGGGCAGGGCCGTCACCGACATTGGCGAAGGAATGGGGGGTGTCCCCCATGAAATGCAGGCTGTCGCCGGGGTGAAGGATGAAGGTCGCCGCACCAAGGGTCTGGCGCACGGTCCCGTCGAGCACCACGATCAGTTCTTCTCCGACATGCGCCGTCACTTCGGACGCATAACCTTCGGGTATGTGCACGACGAGCGATGACAGCGTGCCGCCCGGCAGCACCGTCGACAGCCGTTCATACCGGAGCGAACTGTCCGCCAGCGCGAACTGAGGTCGCTCCCCCTGCCGCGTCACGCTGTCAGCGGGTTTGGGCGTGGCGATGAAGACATCGACATCCACCCCCAGAGCGGCGGCAAGACTCGCCAGCGTGCCAAGACTCGGTGTCGCCTTGCCGCGCTCGACCTGGCTCAGGAAGCCGACCGAGATGCCTGCCTGATCGGCCAGTGCCTGCAGCGTAAGCTCTGCCTTGCGCCGCAGGTCCCGAATGCGACCTCCGAAGGCCGGTGATTGAGACGGCTCGGCTTGGCGCATCGGTTGAGACATGATTCCTCCTCGGCTTGCCGAAAAGCGTAGTAAAAAAATTTTGATCAGTCAAAAAATCTTTGCTAGGCTGGTCCAAACGGAGCTGCCAGAAGCCTGCCTCATGCCCGCCCTGCGATTCCTGCTGACGCTTGCCGTGACCTTTCTCGGCCTGCTCGCGATCACCTTCGTGATCGGTCGGGTCGTGCCCATCGATCCGGTTCTGGCCGTGGTCGGGGATCGCGCCAGTGCCGAGACCTATGAACAGGTGCGCGCGGAAATGGGTCTGAACGATCCGCTTCCCCTCCAGTTCGCGCGCTATGTCCTGAGCGTCCTGCAGGGCGATCTTGGCCAATCGGTGTCAACCGGTCGTGCCGTGGCCGAAGACCTTGCCCGGGTGTTTCCGGCCACGCTCGAGATGGCAACGCTCGGCATCATCATCGGCGTGGCGCTTGGTGTGCCGATGGGGGTCTTTGCAGCGGCGCGTCAGGGATCGTGGGTGGATCAGGTGATCCGCGTGATCGGACTTGCAGGCTATGCGATTCCCGCCTTCTGGCTTGGGTTGGTCGGGCTCGTGATCTTCTATGCCAACCTGCGCTGGGTCGGAGGCCCGGGGCGGATCGACCTGTTTCTGGACGGCATGGTGCCCGTCCGCACCGGGCTTCTGCTGGTCGACAGTGCAATCGCGGGCGACTGGGAGTCCTTCGTCAGCGCATTTTCGCATATCGTCCTGCCTGCAACGATCCTCGGCTTTTTTGCGCTGGCCTACATCGCGCGCATGACGCGAAGCTTCATGCTCGAACAGCTGAGCCAAGAGTACATCGTGACCGCCCGCGTCAAAGGTGTGCCCGAGCGGCTGATCCTCTGGCGTCACGCCTTCCGGCCGATCCGCGTGCAGCTCATCACTGTGATCGGGCTCAGTTATGCGGGTCTGCTCGAAGGGTCGGTCATGATCGAGACCGTCTTCAGCTGGCCCGGCATCGGCAACTACCTCACCACCGCGCTCTTGAATGCCGACATGAATGCGGTGCTCGGTGCGACGCTGGTGATCGGGGCCGTCTTTGTCGGCATCAACAAGGGGTCGGACGCGCTCTACCGCGTGCTCGACCCGAGGGCGCGCACATGATCCCGACCGCCTGGCTTTTGTCCGATGATCCCGAAACGCGCTGGCAGGCCCGGCTTGGTCAGGGCTACCGGCTGTCTCGCGCATTGCTGCGCAACCCACTGTCGGTTGTCGGACTGTCCATCATCATCGCGCTTCTGCTCGTCGCCGCCTTCGCGCCATGGCTGGCCCCGTTTTCGGCCGTCGAGGGCGATCTGGCGGACCGGCTGCAGCCGCCGTCCGCCGTGCACTGGATGGGCACGGATGAGCTTGGTCGGGATATCCTGTCGCGTGTCATCTATGGCGCACGCATCACGCTGGGAATCGTGCTTCTGGTCGCGGTCATTGCCGCCCCGCTGGGTCTGCTGATCGGGACTGTCGCGGGCTATTTCGGTGGGTGGATCGACCGCGTCCTGATGGGTCTGACCGACATCTTCCTGTCGCTGCCCCGGCTGATCCTTGCCTTGGCGTTCGTGGCTGCCCTTGGGCCGGGGATCGAGAATGCGGTGATCGCCATCGCCATCACGGCCTGGCCTGTCTATGCACGCATCGCCCGGGCCGAGGTGCTGACCTTCCGCAACGCCGAGTTTCTGGATGCCGTGCGCATGCAGGACGCGTCATCCGTGCGGATCATCGCGCTGCATGTCATGCCGCTCTGCCTCTCCTCGACCATCGTGCGGGTGACGCTCGACATGGCAGGCATCATCCTGACCGCGGCCGGTCTTGGGTTCCTCGGTCTCGGTGCGCAGCCGCCGCTGCCGGAATGGGGTGCCATGATCTCGCGCGGGCGCGATTTCATCCTCGACCAATGGTGGGTCGCCACCATGCCGGGATTCGCGATTGTCGTGGTCAGTCTGGGTTTCTGCCTCTTCGGCGACGGTCTGCGCGATGTGCTCGACCCGAAACAACGGGGGCGCGGATGACGTTGCTCTCGGTCGAAAACCTGCGCGTGACCTTTCCGTCCGATCACGGTCCGGTCGAAGTGGTGCGCGGACTGTCCTTCACGCTGGGCCGCGAACGTCTCGGGATCGTGGGCGAGAGCGGGTCAGGAAAGAGCATGACCGGGCGCGCCGTGATGGGGTTGGTCGCTCCGCCGGGGCGGGTGACGGCGGACCGGCTCGAATTCGAAGGGCGTGATCTGCGCAGCCTGCCGGAACGGGAGTTCCGGGCACTTCGGGGGCCCCGCATGTCGATGGTGCTGCAGGACCCGCGCTACAGCCTCAATCCCGTGATCCGCATCGGCGCGCAGATCGAAGAGGCTCTGGCCGTACATGGCAACCTGACCGCAAAGGATCGACGGACGCGGATGCTTGACGCGCTGAACGCCGTGCGGATCGACGACCCTGAACGCGTCGCGCGGCTGTATCCGCACGAAGTGTCAGGGGGGATGGGCCAACGGGTGATGATTGCGATGATGGTGGTGCTGGAGCCCGCACTGATGATCGCAGACGAGCCGACCAGCGCACTGGATGTGTCCGTGCGCGGTCAGGTGCTCGATATCCTCGATGATCTGGTAAAACGGCGGGGCATGGGGCTCATGCTCATTTCGCATGACCTCAACATGGTCGCGCGCTGGTGTGACCGCATCCTCGTGATGTATCGCGGAGAGGTGGTCGAAGAGCTGGGCGCGGGCGCGTTGCATCAGGCGCAGCATCCCTACACCCGTGGGCTGATCGCGTCGCTGCCGCGGCTTGACGAAACCCGTGACCGACTGCCGGTGCTGGACCGGAGCCTCTTGTGATCTCCGTCCGCGATCTTTCCGTACGGTTCGGGGAAACGACCGTCCTGCACAGCGTGTCATTCGACGTGGCGAAGGGCGAAAGCTTTGCGCTCCTTGGGGAATCGGGTTCCGGCAAATCGACGATCCTGAAGGCGCTGTCGGGGCAGGTGACGGATTGGACGGGAGCACTTCAGATCGCGGACACGGTGCTACGGCCGGGCCATCGCGCACGGTTGGCGCGGACTGTTCAGATGGTGTTCCAGGACCCGTTCGGCAGCTTGCATCCACGCAGAACCCTCGACGACACGCTGTCCGAGCCGCTCGCCATTCACGGGCAACCCGACCGCGACAAACGGGTGCTTGCCATGCTCGACGCCGTGGGCCTGCCACGCCGTTTCAGGTTTCGTCTGCCGCACCAGCTTTCGGGTGGCCAGCGCCAGCGGGTTGCCATCGCGCGCGCCCTCATGCTTGATCCTCCGGTGCTGCTGCTCGACGAACCCACGAGCGCGCTGGACGTCAGCGTACAGGCTGAAATCCTGAACCTCTTGAAGTCGCTGCAGGAAGAGAAAGGTCTGACCTTCCTTCTGGTGACCCATGATCTTCCGGTGGTCAGCTTCATGTGCGACCGCCTCGCGATCCTGCGGGCCGGTCGGATCGAAGAGATGGCCGATGTCGCGGCGCTGCGGGCCGCAAGACTGGAAAGCGACTATGGACAGGAACTGATCCGGCGGTCCCAACATGGCTGAGACCCATGCGGCAAGCGACGTGCGGGGCGACAGCCCAACGATGACATCCGGATGTCGCGGGCGGGCTTTGCCCGCGCGAAGCGATCGTTGCCGCAACCGCGTGCACGCTCGGGTAAGGTCCCACTTTACGCTCTGGACCGCCCTGAAAAAGACCGGAATTCCGCAAGGTCAGGTGTCCGCAACGGTCAAAAACTTTTCCAAAAGCCTTGGCACTTGGACGGCCTCGTGCTGTGCTGGCGGTATCGTCCCCACCGCAAAGAGGGACATGAATAAACCAGGGAGACCCTTATGACCAAGTTTACTGGCTTGATGGCGCTTGCCGCGCTGATGTCCACAACGACGCTTGTTTCGGCAGAGACACTGCGCTGGGCGCGGGCAGGAGATGCGCTCACGCTTGATCCGCACGCGCAAAACGAAGGCCCGACCCACACGATTCGGCATCAGATTTACGAGCCTCTGATCATTCGTGACACAAGCGGCGCGTTCGAGCCGGCGCTGGCCACCGAATGGGGCCCGAGCGCCGACGACCCGAATGTCTGGGTGTTCAAGCTGCGCGAGGGCGTGACCTTCCACAATGGAGAGGCGTTCACGGCGGAAGACGTGGTTTTCTCGTTCGAACGCGCAAAACAGCCCAACTCGGACATGAAGGAACTCATCAACTCGATCGTCGAGGTCCGGGCTGTCGACGACTACACGGTCGAGATGGTCACTGACGGTCCGAACCCGATCCTGCCCTCCAACCTCACCAACCTCTTCATTCTCGACAAGGGCTGGGCCGAGGCGAACAACACGGTGAACGTGCAGGATTTCGAAGGTGGCGAGATCACTTACGCCACGACCAACGCAAACGGCACCGGACCCTACGTGCTGCAATCGCGCGAACCGGACGTGCGCACCGTCATGACCCGCAACGAGGGCTATTGGGGCCGCGATCAGTTCCCCATGGAAGTCTCGGAAATCGTCTACACCCCGATCCAGAACGCGGCGACGCGCGTTGCGGCACTGCTGTCGGGTGAGGTCAACTTCCTTCAGGACATGCCGGTTCAGGATCTGGAACGCGTGAACAATGCCGATGGTCTGGTCGTCAAGAAAGCACCGCAGAACCGGGTGATCTTCTTCGGCATGAACATGGGGGCCGACGATATCGAGGCCGACAATGTGGACGGAGCCAACCCGCTGGCAGATGCGCGGGTGCGCAAGGCGATGTCGATGGCAATCAACCGGGACGCCATCCAGCAGGTCGTGATGCGCGGCCAGTCGGAACCAGCCGGTATGATCGCGCCGCCCTTCGTCAACGGCTGGACCGCCGAGATGGACGCGGAATCCACAACCGATATCGAAGGCGCGAAGGCCCTGATGCAGGAGGCGGGCTATGGTGACGGGTTCTCGATCCGGCTCGACTGCCCGAACGATCGCTACATCAACGACGAGGCGATCTGCCAGGCAGCGGTCGGCATGCTGGGCCAGATCGGTGTGACCGTGAATCTTGACGCCAAGCCCAAGGCGCAGCACTTCCCGTTGATCACCGACGGCAAGACCGATTTTTACATGCTGGGCTGGGGCGTTCCGACCTACGATTCCGAATACATCTTCAACTTCCTCGTGCATGGCCGCGAAAGCGATATCGGAACGTGGAACGGGACCGGATATGACAACGACGAGCTGGATGCGAAGATCAAGTCGCTTGCGTCCAACACGGATCTCGACGCGCGGAATGCGGACATCGCTGAAATCTGGCGGGTCGTGCAGGATGAGACCCTCTACATCCCGATCCACCACCAGGTGCTGAACTGGGGCATGGCCGATGGTGTCGGCATCGAGGTCGATCCGGAGGATCAGCCCAAGGTCAAGTACTTCACGATGAAGTAAGTTTTGGAACCGCGGGCCGCTCAGTGTTCCGGGCGGCCCGCAGCAACAGCCAAACAACAAGCGAGGATGTGACGATGCTCCGCCTTTCGACTGCACTTGTGATGGTTCTGGCCCTGCCTGCCACAGCCGAAGACTTCAAATTCGCCGTGACGACCGACCCGCAGACGATGGACCCGCACGCGGTCAATTCCGCGCCGGTTCTGGGTTTTCTGAACAACGTCTACGAGGGACTTGTGCGTCGGGGCAAGGACATGAGCATCGAGCCATCGCTCGCCACAAGCTGGGAGCCGATCGGCGACGGCGCGGGCTGGCGCTTCAATCTTCGGGAAGGCGTGACCTTTCAGGACGGCTCTGCGTTCAATGCGGATGATGTCATCTTCTCTTATGAACGCGCATCCTCGGAACAGGCTGACACGTCCAGTTGGTTTGCGCCGGTGAGCGAGGTTGTGAAGGTCGATGAGTTCACCGTCGACATCCTGACAACGGCGCCGAACCCGATCTTTCCGGATTCGATCGCGAACTGGATGATGATGGACAGCGGCTGGGCGGAAGCCAACAACGCGGTTCGTCCCGACAAGGATCAGGGAAATTACGCGACGCTGAATGCGAATGGCACCGGTCCCTTCCAGCTGGTCTCTCGCGAGCCCGATCTGAGGACAGTGCTTGAACCTCATGCCGGCTGGTGGGGTGAGGTCGAACACAACCTCACCCGGGTCGAGATGACACCGATCCAGAACCCGGCCACGGCGCTGGCGGCCTTGCTGTCCGGTGATGTGGATTTCGTCAATCCGGTGCCCATTCAGGACGTCGAACGCCTGAAGGGCAATCCGGATGTCTCCGTGGTCCAGGGGGTCGAAGCACGGGTGATCATGTTGGGCTTCGATCAGCAGGAAGGCGCCGCCGAAAGCGGTCAGGGGGCGGCGGACATGTTCCTTGACCCGCGCGCCCGAGAAGCCGTGGCCAAGGCGATCAACGTGCCCGCCATCCTGCAGACGATCATGCGGGGCAATGCCGAAGTCGCGAGCCAGTTGGTCGATCCCTCGATGCGGGGATACTCGACCGCGAACGCAGCACCTTACGCCTTCGATGCTGAGGAGGCGCGGCGGCTTGCGGAAGAGGCGGGACTGACAGGGCAGACGATTGCCTTCAAATGCCCGAATGACCGCTACCTGAACGACGAAGCCGTTTGCCAGGCCATTACCGCAATGCTGGCGCAGGCCGGCATGGATGTGTCGCTGGATACGATGCCCGTTTCGAACTATTGGCCCGAACTCCGGGCCGACAATTTCGACATGTATCTGCTGGGATGGTCGCCGGGAACGCTGGATGCCGAACATCCGATCCGGTTCCTCGCAGCGACACCCAATGAAGAAGCCCGTCTCGGAAGCTGGAATTTCGGCAGCTATTCCAATGCGCGTGTCGACGAACTCTTGCCGCAGATCCAGTCTGAAATCGACGACAGCGCACGTCAGGCCATGCTCGATGAAGTGGCTGCGATCCTGCAGGATGATGTGGCGTACGTACCGCTTTATGTTGAGCCACTGGTCTGGGGTGTCCGCTCCGGTGTCGAGCTGACGCAGCGGTCGGACAATTTCTTCATCCTGCGCTGGGTGACTGTCAATCAGGGCTGAAACAACGAACCGCCCCGGAGCTCAGAAGAGTACGGGGCGGGTTCCAACGGGATGATCCAGTGCTTTCGTTCATCATCAAACGTGTCGGACAATCCATCCTCGTGCTCTTGATCACGGGGCTGGTCGCGTTTTCCATGTTCACCTTCGTGGGTGATCCGATCGACAACATGCTCGGTCAGGAGCGCACGATGGAAGACGTCGAGCGGCTGCGCCAGCAGCTCGGTCTCGATCAGCCTTTCATCGTTCAGTACTACCGCTTCCTCGAACAGGCCGTGCAAGGCAATTTCGGCGTCTCCTATCGGCAAGGCCGTCCGGTGGCAGAAATCCTGCTCGAACGCGCTCCGGCCACGCTCGAACTGGCAGCGGTATCCGGCATTTTCGCCATCGTGCTGGGCATCGCTCTCGGGGTGTTTACGGCGATCCGACGCGATGGGGTGGCGGCGAACCTGATCATGTCCGCGTCGCTCATCGGTGTCTCGCTTCCGACCTTCCTGATCGGCATCCTGCTGATCTACCTCTTCAGCGTCGAACTGGGATGGCTGCCCAGTTTCGGACGGGGCGAGACCGTGAAGATCGGGGGATGGTCAACCGGCTTTCTCACCGAGTCCGGCCTGAAGGCGCTGATCCTGCCGTCCATCACACTGGGCCTGTACCAGATGACGCTGATCATGCGCCTCGTGCGTTCGGAAATGCTCGAAGTCCTGCGGCAGGACTATATCCGCTTTGCCAAGGCGCGCGGATTGAGCGACCGGGTCATCAACTTCCGTCATGCGCTCAAGAACACGATGGTGCCCGTGATCACCGTGATCGGTCTGCAGCTTGGCTCGATCATCGCCTTTGCCATCATCACTGAGACCGTTTTCCAATGGCCGGGGGTCGGGCTTCTGTTCATCAATGCGATCCAATTCGTCGATATCCCGGTCATGGCGGCCTACCTGATGCTGATTTCCGTAATGTTCGTGGGGATCAACCTGCTGGTGGACATCCTTTATGCGTTCATCGACCCGCGCCTGAGGGTGGCAGCATGACCCGGTTCTTCGAGAGCGACATCTTCTACGCCTTCCGGTCCAGCCCGGTGGCCATCGTGTCGGCCATTGTCACGGCGCTTCTGGTGCTGTCTGCCGTTCTTGCGCCTTTGATCGCACCCACCAACCCGTTCGATCCGGCAAGCCTCAACCTGATGAACGGGTTCACGCCGCCGATGGAGCCCAACGCCTTTACCGGAGACAGCTTTTTCCTCGGCACGGACGACCAGGGGCGGGACGTGTTCTCGACCATTCTCTACGGGTTGCGGATTTCGCTCTTCGTGGGCTTCGCGGCGGTGCTTTTTGCGATGATCCTCGGCATTCTGCTCGGCCTGCTCAGCGGCTATGTCGGCGGGTGGACCGAAACGATCATCATGCGCGCCGCAGATGTTCAGCTGACCTTTCCGTCGATCCTTGTTGCCATGCTGATCTTCGGCATCGCGAAAGGGATCACCCCGGTCGAATACCGGGATCAAATGGCGATCTGGGTGCTGATCCTCGCCATCGGTCTGTCGGATTGGGTGCAGTTCGCGCGTGTGGTCCGCGGCGCGACTCTGGTGGAAAAATCCAAGGATTACGTCGCCGCGGCGCGTCTGATCGGACGGTCCCCTCTGACGATCATGATACGGCACATCCTGCCGAACGTCCTGTCGCCGGTTCTGGTAATTGCAACGATCTCGCTGGCGCTGGCAATCATCGCCGAAGCGACGCTCAGCTTTCTGGGCGTTGGCGCGCCACCGACACAGCCGTCGCTGGGAACGCTCATCCGGATCGGCCAAGGATTCCTCTTTTCGGGGGAGTGGTGGATCCTCTTCTTTCCGGCCTGCACCCTTCTGGCCCTTGCCCTTGCGGTCAACCTGCTGGGTGATTGGCTGCGTGACGCCCTGAACCCGAGGCTCCGGTAATGGCCGAACCTGTTCTTTCGATCCGCAATCTCACCGTCGACATCCCGACGCGGCACGGCCTTTTCAAACCGGTCGAGGGCGTCTCTTACGACATCCGTCCAGGCGAAATTCGGGGCGTCGTCGGAGAGTCCGGTGCCGGCAAGTCCATGACCGGCAACGCGATCATCGGGCTTCTCGATCCACCGGCGCGGATTGCGGACGGGGAAGTGTGGCTCAACGGTCGCCGCATCGACCAGATGGGGGCCGAGGAGAAGCGTCGCATCCGGGGCAAGGAGATCGGCATGATCTTCCAGGACCCTCTGACCTCGCTCAACCCGCTGTTCACTGTCGGCGAGCAACTCGTCGAAACGATCCAGCTGCATCTTGGAGTAAGCCAGAGCGAGGCCAGGAAACGGGCCATTGCGCTGTTGGACCGGGTGCGCATTCCCAACCCCGAAGAGCGGTTCAACCAGTATCCGCACCAGTTCTCGGGCGGCATGCGCCAACGTGTGGTGATCGCACTTGCCCTCTGTTCCGAGCCTTCGGTGATCGTCGCCGACGAGCCGACAACTGCGCTTGATGTCAGCATTCAGGCCCAGGTGCTCGACCTGATCAAGGAACTCGCGCAAGAACGTCAGGTGGGTGTCATCCTTGTGACCCACGACATGGGGGTGATTGCCGATACGACCGATCAGGTGACGGTGATGTATGCCGGGCAAGTCGTCGAGCAGGGGCCCACCGACCAGATCCTGGGTGCGCCGCAACACGAATACACCAAGAGCCTGATCGCCGCCGTCCCGCGCCCACAGGTCAAGCTGCACCGCTTCCCTCAGGTGAGCTATGGCGGGCGGGATACGACTTTCAAGATCGAAGATCTTGCCCGGAACTGGGATCGGTCCGGTGCGTCGAAGACCGGGACATTGCTCGAGGTCAGCGGGCTGACCAAGCGCTTCTTGTCGAAAGGTTCGGTGCTGCCGTCGCGGCGGGAATACTTCACCGCCGTCGATGACGTGAGCTTCGGCATCAAGGATGGCGAAGTGTTCGGTCTGGTGGGCGAATCCGGGTCGGGCAAGTCCACCGTGGCGCGGATGATCGCCACGCTGTACCCGGTCGACGCGGGCACGATCACCTTTGATGGCGATGAGATGACGGCGATGGATGCAGCCGGGCTGGCACGGTACCGGCGTCAGATCCAGATGATTTTCCAGGATCCGTTCTCCTCGCTTAATCCGCGCATGTCCGTCGGCGATATCGTCGCCGAACCGCTCATCCATCACAAACTGCTCCCCCGCGGCGAGATTGCGGGCCGTGTGCGGGAATTGCTGGATCGGGTTGGTTTGGCATCGGACGCGCATCGCAAGTATCCGCATGAGTTCTCGGGCGGACAGCGTCAGCGTATTTCCATTGCCCGCGCCTTGGCGACGCAGCCCCGCTTTCTGATCTGCGACGAGCCGACCTCGGCGCTTGACGTGTCGATTCAGGCGCAGATCCTCAACATCCTGAAAGACCTGCAGGAGTATCTTGGCCTTACGATGCTGTTCATTTCTCACGACCTTCCGGTGGTTCGTCAGATGTGCGACCGCGTCGGTGTCATGCGACAGGGCAAACTGGTCGAAGTTCAGGAAACCGGGGCATTGTTTGAAAGCCCCCGATCCGACTACACGAAAGAGCTTCTGAACCTGATGCCCCGCCTTGAACAATTGTCCGAGGACGAAATCGCAAACCTTCGCGCCAAGGAAACAGGCTGAGTTATTCTCTGCCGTCTTGATGCAACGAATGGTTCGGACCGGATGCGAGTCTCTCGCGACAGGCTGTCTTGACCATATCGGATTCCAGAACCTTGTCAGAATGCGCAAGTTTGCAAAATACAGTTTGCTACTTTGTAAACCGCGTCCGGAACACCCGCGCCGCCAAGGGGGCACCCATGATGACGACGAAAATCCGTAACACATGGTGCGCCACGACAAAGGCCACGTCTGCGCCCACGATCAGCGCGAGAACGGTCAGTTCCGCCTGACCTCCCGGAGCAAAGGCGAGCAGGGTTTCCATTCCGGGGGCAAGGCCAAGACCATAGATCGCCTCGACGAAGATCAGGGTCAGCACGATCAGGATCAGGCAAAAGCCCAGGCCTGCCGCCAGATCCTTGCGGATCTCACCCATTGTGATCCCGGCGTATTTGGTGCCGATGGTCATGCCGATAAAGAACTGTGCCGCCCAGATCGCCTCGGCAGGGGGGCGGTTGTGCAGGCCACCTGCGAGTGTCAGCGCCGCCGTCACGATCAGTGGCCCGAGGATCGACGCACCGAACAGGCCCACCCGTTTCGCCAACCGCCAGCCGGTGATGGCGCAGACAGCCATCAGCAGCAGTTCAAGCGGCGGGATGCTGGTTGCGGGTGCGCCCGGTGGGTTGGACAGGTCCGCCTCCCAGATACCGATGAGCAGGAAAGGCAGGGCGACGACGATCACCATCACCCGTGTCGCATGAATAAGGCTGAGCGCGCGGACATTGGCCCCGGCCTCTTCGCCGAAGATGATCATGTCCTGAAGTCCGCCCGGCATGGTGGCGTAGTAGGCGGTGGCGAAATCGTATCCGCAGAACCGCTGGAAATAGGGCACACCGATGACACCGATCACGGCAACCATGATCGGCACCAAGAGCAGGGTGGGCCACATGGCCGGGAAGGTCGCCAATACGGCAGGGGTCAAGGTGGCGCCAACGGCGACGCCGAGGATCGTTCGCATCGTGTCGTTGAGCGGTTTGAACCCGCGCATCGGGACCCCGGCCAACGCGGCGGCGAGGCAGGCAAAGATCGGCCCCATCAACCATGGCAGGGGCAGGTGCAGCAGCTTGAACAGGGCAACGCCTGTGCCGGCAATGGCAAAGGTCCGCAGGATCACGATCACGTGGCGATCCCCTTGAGCCTGTAGCGAAGCGAGGTCTGCAGATGTGCTTCGGCCGCATCGGCAGCACGGTCGCCATCGCGCTGGCGCAGGGCGGTGATCACATCGCCGTGCTGCGAGACGACGACGCGGATGCGGTCGGGGTCAAGATAGGTGGTCGGCCCCAGCAGGATCAGCGCGTTGTTGATTGCCTCAGCCGAGGCCAGCAGGAAGCGGTTGCGGGCGGCACGGTAGAGCGCTTCGTG
The DNA here is from genome assembly GCF_022763305.1 of Marivita sp. Classification (GTDB taxonomy): domain Bacteria; phylum Pseudomonadota; class Alphaproteobacteria; order Rhodobacterales; family Rhodobacteraceae; genus Marivita. The sequence goes on from NZ_JALEGT010000001.1 coordinate 18,841, forward strand.
AAAGTCCTGATTGATGGCGGCACCCAGCGTCGGAGTGTCCTGCGCATCGAGGATTCGGGCGTTCATATCGTCCAGCGCGTCGAATTCAGCCGCGGAGCCATGCTGTGCCGCCATGCGGGCGGCGGTGCGTTCCAGAACGATGCGCATCTCGTAAAGCTCGACCACTTCGGTCCGCGAAAGTTTCCGGATCACCGCTCCGATGCGGGGGCGGTGTTCGACAATCCCGCTGAGTTCAAGCCGCCGCAGCGCTTCGCGCACCGGTGTCCGGGACAGGCCGAGCCGCTGTGCCACGTCCTCTTCGCGCAGCCGGTCACCGGGGGCGAACTCACCGCCGCGCAGGGCGTCGATCAGGCTGGCATAGGCTGCCTCGCCGCTGGAGAAAGGGGATTTCTTTGGATCGGTCATTTTGTATCCGTTTGGATACAATTCTTATGCGCGAAGCGCGGGTGCATGTCAAATACACTGTGCGACATGCAAAACGCGCCGACACGGCGGCGCGTTTGTCCTGTGTTGCAATGTGAGGATCAGTCTGCCTGGGACAGCTGGAACGGCTGAGGCGTAATGCCGTGTACGTTTGCATGTTCCAAAGCCCCCGCCTTCTGCAGTTCCTCATGCACCAGCAAGAGCTTCATCCCGTGGGCCAGATCGCTCCGGTCGTGAATGGCACGGATCCGGTTTTCCGCATTGGTGTCCAGCTGGCTCAGATCGAAATCCGTGACATAGGTGCCGATCACCTCGGGCAGGGTCTCGGCCGACAGAGTCAGCGGCATCAGCGTCAGCAGAAATGTTGCAATCATGCGGGTCATGGTTCGGGTTCCGTTTGGCAGCGGTTCACCAAGGAAACGCGAACCTTCGGCACAAGGTTCCGCAACCGGGCCACCGGGTTTCGGGGCAAGGCTGTGCAACGCCGCTAAATCTAGAGGATGTTCAGGGCAGGGTGCCTAACCAGAACCAGGCCGTGATCACGGAAAGTGCACTGGCGGCCAGCACCGAGGACGCCACCACCCTGCGGGCACGACCATAGATATTGGCGAAGACATAGCAATTGACGCCCGGTGCCATCGCGGCGGTCAAGACCGCGCTTCTGAAGGCGCTGTCGTCGAGATTGAAGGCGGTGCCGAGGGTCCATGTGATCGACGGGTGCAAGAGCAGGCTGATCGCGCAGATGAACAGGATGATCCGCAAATCCCCTTCGGGCCGGTAGCGATAGAGCACGCCCCCCATCGCGAAGAGCGCGGCGGGCAGGGCGGTGCGCACCATCATGTCGAGCGCATCGGTGAAGGTCGCCGGTAGCGTGACGTTCAGAACGTTGAACACCGCGCCCAGAGCGATGCCGACAACCAGAGCGTTCCGGAACATGGCCTTGACCACGGTCACGGGCAAATCGCGGTTCGGTTTGCCGGTGGCGCGGGCGCGGACGAATTCCATGGTGGTGATGCCCAAGCCATAGCAGATGGGCGAATGCAGCGCGATGATCGCGTAGTTGGCGGCCAGCGCGTCCGGCCCGAAGGCGCGTTCCGTGATCGCGAGGCCCAGAAGGACGGAATTCGCGAAAAGGCAGGTAAAGCCGATCGCCACCGCATCTTCCCAGTCGCGCTTGAACAGGTAATGCGCGCCCAGAAGACCGACGAAGAAGCAGGTCAGGGACCCGGAATAGAAGCTGACCAGAAGCGGCAGCGAAAAGCTGTCCCCAAGGTCCAGTGTCCAGATCGCTCGGAACAACAGACAGGGGATAGCGACGTTCTGGGTAAAGGACATCAGCCCGTCGATGGAGGCCGCCGACAGCAGCCCGCGCCACGCCACCAGGTAGCCGAAGCCGACGACCAGAAAGACTGGCAGAATGATGTCGAGCAGCGCCTGCATCAGCCGCGCGCCCGTACGGTACGACCGCCGTATCGCACGGTTGGGGTCACGCCAGCGGCTGCGTGATCACCATGCCGTCATAGGCCGGTGTGATGTGGTCGGGGGTCTCGGCCTCGACGGTCGCGTAGTCGAGGTCGATATGCATGTTGGTCAGCACGCCTTTGCGCGGTTTGGCCCGGTCCATCCATTCCAGCGACTGCGCCAGATGCGCATGGGTCGGGTGCGGATCGCGGCGCAGGGCGTCGAGGATCCAGACATCGAGGTCCTGCAGATGATCGGTCCAGACATCATCGGGGATTTTGGCGACATCCGGCAGGTAGGCCAGATCGCCGATGCGGAACCCCAAGGCGTCGATGCTGCCGTGGTTGACCTTGAACGGGGTCAGGGTGACCGTGCCGCCTGCGCCGTCAATGCTCACAGGACCGTCGATGGTGTTCATGTCGAGGATCGGCGGATACGGGCTGTCCGAGGGTTGCACAAAGGCATAGCCGAAACGCGAGAAGAGATCGTTCTGCGTGTCGCCATCGGCCCAGACCTGCAGCCGCTTGCGCATGTTGAAGACGATCATCCGCAGGTCATCCAACCCGTGCACATGGTCGGCATGGCTGTGGGTGTAGACCACCGCGTCCAGCTCTCCGACCCCGGCGCTGAGCAGTTGCGCGCGCATGTCGGGGCTGGTGTCGATCAGGACGCGGGTGGTGCCTGCGTCGGTCACACGTTCGACCAGCATGGAACAGCGGCGGCGGGTGTTCTTGGGGTTGTCGGGATCACATGCGCCCCAGAGGCCACCAAGGCGGGGCACTCCGCCTGAGGATCCGCAGCCGAGGATGGTAAAGCGCATCTCGCCCATTATGCGGCGGCCTCATATTGCGCGGCTTTCCAGAACAGGCGGTCGAAATTGGCCTCGGTCCGGGCGGCGAAATCGGCATAGTCCATGCCGTAGATCTCGGCTCCGACGCGGGCGGTGTGTGCGGTGTAGGCCGGTTCATTGCGCTTGCCGCGATGGGGCGGGGGCGCGAGGTAGGGGCTGTCGGTTTCCACCAGCACGCGGTCCACCGGGGCGGCCGCGAAGATGTCGCGCAGCTCTTGGCTTTTGGGGAAGGCGGCGATGCCGGACATGGAGAGGTAGAAGCCAAGGTCCAATGCCGCGCGGGCCAGTTCGGCGGATGAGGAAAAGCAATGCATCACGCAGGTATAGGGCTTGGTCTTGAACCCATCTGTGAGGATGTACGCCATGTCGTCATCTGCCGCGCGGGCGTGGATGATGAGCGGCAGGCCGGTTTCCTGCGCCGCCTCGATATGCACCTTCAGCGAGGTTTTCTGAATGTCGGCGCTTTCGGCGGTGTAGTGGTAATCGAGCCCGGTTTCCCCGATGCCGACGAATTTCGGATGCTGTGCCAGCTTGACCAGTTCATCGACGGTTGTCAGCGGTTCATCCGCCGCACTCATCGGATGGGTGCCTGCGGCGTAGAACACCGGGTCGAACGCTTCGGCAATCGCGCGGACCTGCGGCTCAAGGCGCAGGCGGGTGCAGATCGTGACCATGCGGCGCACGCCCGCGTCGAGCGCCCGGGCGATCACCTCGGGGCGTTCGTCGTTGAAATCCGGGAAGTCCAGATGGCAATGGCTGTCGGTGATCTGTGGTATAGACATGAGGCTGGTATCAGGGATGCAGGCAGGGGCGTCAAGACGTGGCTTACGACCTGGGGCAGCCCTCTTGCAGGGCAAGGAAGCTGGCGAGCAGGAGCGATCCCGCCTCGACATTCACCGCGCGCCCATGGCGCAGGCGTTCACCCTGATCCTGTGCCAGTTGCGCCCATTGCCGGGCAGCCGTGGGGGACGGGCAGAGACGCTGGAAGGTCTCTGCCTCGTCTGGTGCGGCTTCGGGTGAGGGCGGTTGGCCTGTCGCGCCCGTTCGGGCAAGACGGGTCAGGGCGCGGTCGAAGAGGCCCAGAAGCAGGTCGAGCCGCTCTTCCTTGCCGCGCCCGGCGGCGCTTTCAGCCAGCGCGATGGCGTGCGGACGGCTGAGATTGGGCAGGGTGGAAAGCAGTTTGACGAGATCCGCGTAAAGTTTCAGCCCGTCCTGCTGCATCAGGCGCACGGCTTCGCCGACCGACCCGCCGGACAGCGCGGCCAAAGCGGCGGGGTCGGACACGGTCTGGTCGATCTCGGTTGCCGCAAGCGCCTGCGCCATGTCGGCGGCGTTGAGTGGTGCCAGCCGCAATTCGCGGCAGCGGGACCGGATGGTCGGCAAAAGCCGCGAGGGCTGGTGGCTGACCAAAAGCAGCGTCGTGCGGTCCGGCGGTTCCTCCAGCAGTTTGAGGATCGCGTTGGCCGCGCTGACGTTCATGTCGTCGGCAGCGTCGACAATCACGACGCGGCGCCCGCCATCGGCAGAGGACAGCGCAAAGAACCCCTTGAGCTTGCGCACTTCATCCACGGTGATCTGGGCCTTCAGGCGTTTCGCCTTGTCGTCATATGGACGGCGCAAGGCAAAAAGACCGGGTTCCGAGCCTGCGAGGATTCGCCGTGCAACCGGGTGGTCTGATGCGATATGGAGATCGGTCGGGGGGGGCGGGGCACCGAAGAGGCCATCGTCCTGTGCGATGGGCGTGGCCAGCAGAAACCGCGCGATCTGCCAGGCGAGCGTGGCCTTGCCCACCCCGCGTGGGCCTGTGATCAGCCAGCCGTGATGCAATCGGTCAGAGCTGAAGGCCTGCAGGAAATCCGCCTGCGCGGCGTCCTGACCATAGAGTTTGACGGTCTCGCGCGGATGCGGCGCGCCGTCGATGCGGTCTGGTTCTGGCTGTGTTGCGTCACTCATGTCAGATGCGGGCTTACCGCAGCCCAGACATCCTCTGCAACGCTGTCCGCATCCCGCGCGCCGTCGATCACGCGGAAGCGGTCGGCGTATTCCTGGGCGAGATCAAGAAAGCCGGCGCGCATCGCCATCTGCAGCGAGGCACCGAAATCCTCGAACCGTTCTTCCAGCGTCTTGCGGGCTTTGGCGCGGCTGAGCCCCACCTCGGGGTCCATGTCGATCAGAAGGGTCAGGTCCGGCTCCACCCCGATCATCAGGTCATGCAGCGCGTCGACCTTGGCCCGCAGGTTGCCGCGCGAAAGGCCCTGATACATGCGGGTGCTGTCAGCAAAGCGGTCGCAGATCACGACCTTGCCCGCCTCAAGCGCGGGCTGGATCGTGCGTTCCAGATGGTCGCGGCGGGCGGCGGTGAAAAGCAGGATCTCAGTCTCGGCAGACCAGCGGTCGGGATCGCCTTGCAGGACGAGCGCGCGGATTTCCTCGGCCCCCGGTGATCCACCCGGTTCGCGGGTATGGATTACATCGACGCCCTGCGCGCGGAGCCGGTCTGCCAGCATCCGCGCCTGTGTGGATTTGCCCGAGCCATCAATCCCTTCAAAGCTGATGAACAGCCCGGATCGGCTCACATCGTGCCCTCGGCCGGGGCTTGCAGGCGGCTCAGCAGCACCTGCGACACGCTCATCATGCGGGCGACAAAGCCGCTCGCCGGCACGGCGCTGGCCGCAAAGAGCGGAATGCGATGCTCAGGCAGGCCCTCCGGGCTGATGATCAGCTCGGCCAGTTGCCGCCCTTCCGCGATCGGCGCCTCGATCGGCCCTGTATAGACCACTTCGGCGGTGACACCTTGGCCGGGCGTGTTCGGCAAGAGCAGGGTGACATCCTCTTTCGCCATCAGCCCGACTGTGTCGCTGGCCCCCATCCAGACATCGGCCTCGGCCACCACGGCACCGGCGCGGGTCACGGTCTTTTCAGCGAACTGGCGGAAGGCCCAGTTGACGATGGACTCGGATTCCTGCGCACGAGCCTGTGCCGTGTCGAGCCCCGTGATGGTGAAGATCACCCGCCGGTCGCCCTGCTTGGCCGATCCGACCAGCCCATAGCCCGCTTCCTGGGTATGGCCTGTCTTGAGACCGTCCGCACCGATATCCAGCGCCAGAAGCGGGTTGCGATTGAACCGGTTGGAGGATTCAGCCTCGTCGAACAGAAACTCCTTCTCGGCGAACATCGGATAGAAATCCGGGAAGTCTTCGATGATGCGTTGGGCCAGAAGCGTGAGATCGCGCATCGACATCACATGGCCTTCGGCAGGCCAGCCGCTCGAATTCTTGAAGATCGAATTGGTCATGCCCATCTGCTGCGCGCGCTGGGTCATCATGCGGGCGAAGCCGGCCTCGGTGCCGTCGGGCGACAGCGCTTCGGCCAGCACGACGCAGGCGTCATTGCCCGACAGAACGATGATCCCGCGGATCAGGTCCTCGACAGTGACGCGTTCACCCTGGCGCAGAAACAGCGTCGAGCCGCCAAAGGAATTGGCATGGGCCGAGACGGGCAGTTCCTCGTCAAGCCGCAACCGCCCGTCGCGCACCGCCTCAAAGGTGATGTAGAGCGTCATCAGCTTGGACATGGATGCGGGTGGCATCGGGACATCCGCATTCTTGGCCAGAAGGACGGTCCCGGTCTTTTCGTCCAGCACGAAGGCGGCCGAGGCGCGGGTGTCGAAGGCGCTGGCTGAGCTTGTCGACAACAGCAGCGCGGCAAGGCCGGCGGAGACGAAGGCGCGGTATTTGCGGATCATGGCAGCTCTCCTGTCATACCTGCGGGGTCGGATCAGTTGGTGACGGCATAGGCGTCGGTAAAGCCGGTATCCTTGATCTTGGCAAGCAGAGCGCTGCGCTCTGCGCGGGTCTGTGCCGGTCCGACAAGCACGCGCCAGAAGGTTTTGCCGCTCGAGGATTGTTCAAGAACAGTGGGCACCATGCCAGCCTGGCGCATCGCGGTGGCGGTATTGTTGGCGTTCTGTTCGATGCTGAAGATGCCGATCTGGATGAAGGGCTTGTCGAGCGTCGATGTCGCAGGGGCCGGGGCTGCTGCGGGGGCAGGGGGCGGTGCCGCATCAAGGGCTGCGGCCGCGGATTCGGCAATCGGGTCGAGCGTCGTTTCGGCCACGTCGGTGGGCGCGTCAAAGCCGCCGTCTCCGATGGGGGCATCCTGCGGCGGGGCAGATGTGGCGTCGTCCGGCACTTCCTCGCGGCGCAGGGCCACCACGTTGAGTTGCGTCGGCGCGCCTGCCAGAACCCCAAGGGCTGCTGCGGCATCGGAGGAGATCTGCAGGCGCGGACCGGGGGTTTCGCGTTCCTTGCGGAACAGCGCGCCGATCACGAAATTGCCGTTTGTTTCGTTGCGGATGATCACCCGCTCGGGTTCGGACACGTCGGGATGCGCGGCCCAGACACCGCCCAGCGACGGGCGCCCGTCCCAGAGACCATTCTCGCTGACCGAGAACACTTCGGGCGCTTCGACATCGCGTTCCACCAGCCGCGTCGACCGGGTGCCCGGAGCTGCGGTGCCATCGGTGGCAGACGCCCCCTGGCCCCCCTGCAGGAATGCCGGCAGATTGGCCCCGTCGCAGGCGACCAGCGCAATCAGCGCCACCCCGCACATCGCGGTCGCGCGCGCCCTGCGCCAGAGCGGAGAGTTGGTGATCGTGCTGTCCATTGCCTGCTCGCCTTCTGCTATGCCCATTCGGGCGCATGTCCGGGCATGACACCCCGCGCCGCTCTTTCTTTTGCGCAAAGCTTACAGGCTTCGATGCGTCAAGAAAAGTCTGACGGTGGCAATGCGCAGATTTTCCCCCGACGCCGCTTTCAGAATCGCAGACGTGGGGCTATGTCACTCGCCACCGGAGGTTTGGCAGAGTGGTCGAATGCGGCGGTCTTGAAAGTGCGCCGATTTCGGCGTGAAATTGGTAGAATAGGAGTCTATTCCACACTGTGTGAATGTGTGTAAAACACCGCGGTTAGGTCGGATCGAAAGAGAAGGCTGAACATAGCATCCGTGGAAAAGCGGCGTTGAGGCGAACGAGTTGTAGCCAAGGAGAACGCCGCAGTTAAGTTGCATATGGTTAAATCTACACTGATTGAACCCCAGTCTATCCGGGACCACTGCGACCCTTGACGGAAAAACTCGCGATACCGTCGACTTTGCTCAGAGGAAAAGGTTTTCAAGTTTCCTCTGCCACACAGCAAAGGGAAGCATGCGCGAAGCATGCCAACGGACGAAACGGGAACCTAAGTGCAACCTATAACCAGTTTCTCGCAAAATTCGGGAATGCCTAAGGGGAGTAATCCCTATGGTATCGGAGTCGCCGTAGTAGTCGTTCCGCTGTGCGGTATAATGACGGTTGTAATGATCGTAGAAGACGAAGGGCGACAGGTTCTCAGCTGAAGGATGAGGAGGTTTATCCGGATGGATAACAAAGGCCTATTAAGACTTCAGAAACTGAAGACGCTGAATGCTGACCCTAACTGGGAAAACAAAGATCTATACCGTCTGATGTATATGGAAGAACTCTATATCATCGCCTACGAAAAGATCAAAAGTGAACCCGGTAACATGACTGCGGGGGCGGATAACAAAACCATTGATGGCTTCTCTATGTCGACCATCAATAACACTATCCGCAAGATGAAGGACCAGAGTTTCGATTTTACCAGAGCAAGAAGGATGCATATCCCCAAAGCGAACGGTAAGACGAGGCCCTTGGGAATTCCCTCCCCCAAAGACAAAATCGTTCAAGAGGTCATTCGAATGATTCTCGAATGCATCTATGATGGCTCCACGCCAACATTCTCTGAACGATCTCATGGCTTCCGCGATGGAAGAGGGACACACAGTTGCCTACAGGTCGTTCGTTCATGGAACGCTGTTTCATGGTTCATCGAAGGAGACATCAAAGGATGCTTCGATAATGTGGACCACCACGTTCTCATGGATATCCTGAAGAGGCGGATCAAGGATCAACGATTTTTGGACCTAATCTGGAAAACTCTTAGGGCGGGGTATATGGAGGGTAACATCCACCATAACTCCATCATCGGGACTCCCCAAGGGAGTATCGTTAGTCCTATTTTGGCTAATATCTACTTACATGAGTTTGATATGTGGGTAGAGGACTGGATCGCCAATCACGAGAAGTCCCAACGTAAACGGACCAACCCGGAATACACGTATTACGTCAAAGAGCTGAACAGGATCAAGAATGGCAAGAAACGTGTCTCTCCAGAGAGATACGCCGAACTCGTCAAGGGGAAACTCCACACCCCATCTCTAATGCACAACGACCCCGAACATATCCGGGTAGTATACGTGCGCTACGCTGACGACTGGCTAACAGCTATCGACGGACCCCGCCACTTGGCGGAGAAATTCAAAGCCGAAGCCACCGAGTTTTTCCTTGGAAAACTCAAACTGGAACTCAGCGATGAGAAGACGGCCATCAGGAACGCCAGGAAAGAAGAAGCTGTTTTTCTCGGAACCAGTATAACTATCGGTTCTGGAGACAATATTGTTCAACGCAGCTTACCACCTCGTGGCAAAACGCTGATCAAACGTCGGACAAATACTGCCCACCTCACTTACATGAGGATGCCTACTGAGAAAATTCTTAAAAGGCTTCGGGAAAATGGCTTTATCGACGGCACCAACCAGCCCCAAGCACGACGCGCTTGGATCAACAAAGAAGACTGGGAAATCGTAGAAGCCTACAATGGCATTATACGAGGCTACCGGAACTACTATTCATTCGTGGATAATCCGCGTAGCCTTCACTACCTCCAGTATCTTCTTCAATATTCGTGTGCAAAAACCCTCTGCAACCAAAAGAGAATTTCCTTACGGAAACTCTTCCGGAAGCACGGGGTTGGATGCAAAGTCCCCAAGAAATGGGATAAAGACGGAAAGGTCATCAAGTTTTCTGAACTTGCGCTACAACGCAGCTTCAAGAAAAATCGGATGGATTTCAAATGTGGCAAAGGTCCCTCGGATCAAGTCACACTTGGGATTAAATACCTTACACGAACAAAGCTGGACGAAGACTGTGTAATCTGCGGAGAGACCGAAGGCATCCAGATGCACCACGTCAAACATCTCCGAAAAGATAAGGCAAAAGGCTTCACGCGGATCTTGCAGGCTATCAACCGTAAACAAGTCCCGGTCTGTCATAAATGCCATGTGGGTATTCACATCGGCTCCTACGATGGAATCTCCATCAAGGACTTGGCAAACCCGGCTGTTGCACGTAAGTAGTAGCGGATTGAGGAGCAGTGGCAGAGTGGTCGATTGCGTTCGACTTGAAATCGAATGAACGTTCGCGCGTTCCGTGGGTTCGAATCCCACCTGCTCCTCCATTAGCGCGTATGGAGAACTGGAGAGCCGTGTGCTGTGAAAGCCGCAAGCACGGTTCGGAGGGGGGTTGTTGGTTATCCTGTCTCAACAGGACCCGGCAGCCTACCCTACACCGTTGGGCGTGAGAGCGTCCCCAGGGTTCGAATCCCTGAGCCTCCGCCATTGAATCGCATCAAATATTTGATATTATTGTGTTTTGCGGGCGGCATTTGGTCTCTTGCAGCCTTCCTTGCCACCATCGTGGCCGCCATTGCGTGCATCTCTTTGCATTCGTCCCAGACTCGTTTTGAGGTCTGGGTCGGGGAAGAGTGAAGAGGTGTTTAACCGAGTATTTTCGGGGAGTCTAAGCAATCGACCGTCAGCTGGGGCATGCGCGTGGCGACGCGACGGCCAAGTCGGGCTAAGAGATGTCTGAGTGCGTTGCGCCAAGACTGTCAATTAACCGATGCTCACCCCAAGTTTTTGGTTGAAGATGCTAGTCCAGCCGGTCAATCAGGCGCTCGATTCAATCCTCGGAATGGCAGTGCAAATTCCAGCTCTCAAGACCATCGGAGACGAGCTTGGCCTGTCGATGGGGGATGCCGTGAAGAAGGTAAAGCGGGACGACGACGCCAAAAGCTGACCGAGGCGCCGGAACCCGGATCGGTTTCCTGAATGACAGGCCGACTGTCAGTAGGGGTTTCGCGCGCCCCGATCTTCTGAAAGAGATTGCTGGTCGCGCCGCACCAGCAGTTCGATGGCGTCCGCAAGATGTTCCTTGTCGATGTTGTGGTCGCCGCGCGCGACGCGGATGCGATGGGCTTCGATCATCACATCTGCATGACGGCAGCCTTCAGGCGGTTCAAACCTGTAAGACGCCAATTCGATCCGCAGGCCCAAAGGATCGCGGAAATAGATCGAGTCCATGAACCCACGGTCGACCGGTCCCGAATGGGGGACGCCCCGTGCGTCAAGGCGGGCTGGAACCTGCCAGAACGTCGCCTGGCTCACGTTCAGAGCCAGGTGATGCAGCGAACCGGTATCCTCTGGCACCGGAGTGGGGTCAGGCTGGCGATCTTCGGACGTGAAAATCGTGATCAGGCGGCCATCTCCGGGATCGAAGTAAAGATGGCCCTGAGACGGATCGTCCAGATTGGGCTGATCAAAAATGAACGGCATGCCCAGCGTTCCTTCCCAGAAATCGATCGATGTCTGACGGTCAGCTCCAATAATCGTAATGTGGTGTACGCCTTGGGTCTGGATCTTGCGCAAGGACGTGTCAACCATGGGATTTCCTTTCCGATATCTTAGCCAGCGTATTCGGCACGGACGAGCGCGGCGCCGTCTGCCATGGCCTTCATCTTGCCGAAGGCCACATCGCGAGGCAGGTACTTCAGGCCGCAATCCGGGGCGACCACGACCTTTTCAGCGTCGACATGCGGCAGGGCGCGACGAATACGCTGTGCAATGACTTCAGGTGTTTCCACGTTCATATCCGACAGGTCGAGCACACCGACCATGATCGTCTTGCCACGCAGCTCTTCCAGAACGGACGTATCAAGATTGGCCTGAGCCGTTTCGATGCTGATCTGATCGCAGAGGCAGTCCTTCATCTGTGGAAGGAAGGAATAGCCTTCAGGTCGTTTCTTTGTCATCGCGGCGTACCCGAAACAGATATGCACGGCCGTGGTGCCTGCCGCACCTTCCAGCGCCTTGTTGATGGCCTCGATGCCATAGTCGGAAGCGATGTCAGGCTTGGCCTGCAGCCAGGGTTCATCAAGCTGAACAATATCTGCTCCGGCAGCAAAGAGATCCGCGATTTCCTCTTTGACCGCCTGCGCATAATCCATCGCAGCGTCAGCGGTCGAACCGTAATGATCGTTCTGCGCCTGAAGGCTCATTGTGAACGGGCCGGGCAGGGTGATCTTGATCTTGCGATCGGTATGGGCGCGCAGGAATTTCAGGTCTTCGACCTCGACCGGTCGCGCGCGGCGAATAGGTCCGCTGATCCGCGGCACCGGAACCGGACTGCCAGAGCGCGTCATCACGGTGCCATAGTTGTCAAGGTCGAGACCCTCAAGCGCCGTGGCAAAGCGGTTGGAATAGCTTTCGCGACGAATCTCGCCATCGGTGATGATGTCGAGACCTGCCTTTTCCTGTTCACGGATGGCCACGAGCGTTGCGTCATCCTGTGCCTGAGACAGAAAAGGCTCCGGGATGCGCCACAGTTCGGCGGCTCGGGTGCGTGGGGGGAACTGGCCTTTAAGCTTGTCGCGGTCGATCAGCCAGTCGGGTTGGCAATAGCTGCCGACGAGGGTCGTTGGGAAAAGCATGGTCTGCCTCCTGATAACCGGGCGTTGGAGTACGCCCGGTCGGGTTGCCATTCAGGCGAAAAGATCCTGCTGCACGCCGGCCTTTTCAAAAATGTAGTCGCGGCTTTGCTCCAGTTCGGAGCGCAGTTTATCAAGGTCATGGCCCAGAAGCTGTCCCTGCCACTTGCGGATCTTGCCTGCGACCATGACGGTGTCGACATTGGTGCGGTCCATCAGCGTCACAACCGCGCCGGGCGCATTGTTGAGCGGTGCAACATTGAGTGCCTCTGCGTCGAGCAGGATGATGTCGGCCTCCTTGCCGGGCGTCAACGAGCCTGTTTTGCCGTCCAGCCGCAGACCTTTCGCGCCCTCGATTGTGGCGTGACGAATGGCATCCGAACAACGCATCAGGCTTGGGTGGTCGCCGCCGCCCAGAGCCAGTTCGTTGGCGTGCATGCGCTGCAACGTGATCATGCCCCGCATCTGGGTGAAGAAATCCGCCGACATGGTGCATTCGACGTCTGACGACAGTGATACGGACATACCAAGGTCAAGCGCCTTTTGAATCGGCGGCTGACCGTGGCGCATGTGCATTTCGATAGGTACAGAGAGCGAGACATGCGCACCGGCATCGGCTGCCGCTTTCCATGCATCATCGGTCATGCCTGTCATGTGGATGAAGATGTTGTCCGGACCGAACACGCCTTTCTTTGCCAGCGCGTCAAAGGTCGGGGTCATGCCGAATGTGGTCACCACATGCAGCGCAATCTGCAGATCAAGCTCGCGGCCGATCTGCCACATTTCTTCGTAGCCTTCGATGTAGATCTCGCCACCCATGACCATGCTCAGAAGCTGGTCATCCGAACTGAAATACTGCTCGCGGATGCGCCGTGCGCCACCGGGATGTTCCTTGCCGTCCCACCAGCCTTCGAAATAGCCGAATACGCCCCGGCGCCCGGCATCGCGCAGACCTTCGATGGCAGCGTCTGAATGCTGAGCGGAGTGATGGATCTGACTGACATCCATGACCGTGGTCACTCCGGCGTCAAGCTGGGCCAGACCGCCGTAGAGTTCGTTGATATAGACATCTTCCGGGCGATAGTGCTGCGAAAACCCGAGCAGCATTGCCTCGTAGTAGTTGCGGGCGTTTTCGGGCTTGCCGTCATTGACCACGATGGCATCCGACAGAGACGACCGAAGCCCGGTTTCGAACTGGTGGTGGTGCGTGTCTATAAAGCCCGGCATCACGATTTTGCCCGATGCGTCGATGACGTGTGCATCCGCGGCGTCGATATGGGCTGCGACCTCAACGATCTTGGACCCTTCGATCAGCACGTCACCTTTGGCAAAATTCCCGACCGCGTCATCGACCGACATCACAACGCCACCCTTGATCAGGATGCGCGTGCCTTTTTCACCCGAAAGTTCGGGAAGCGGGGCGGCGGTGATGTTGGTGCGCGCGGCCTGCGCTGCCGCCGCGCCGGAGCTTGTCTCGGTCGGTGGCGAAAAGAGCGGTGGCCTGGCGGGGCACAGCGCGCGGGGCGTGGTTGGACTGCAAAGTCTGCACATGGTTGGGTCTCCTCCCTGAAAGTTCTTTATCCCGCCAGCGCGGCGCGCAGCATCGGGTAGCGGGTCAGTTGGTGGCCGATATGAGCGGCTGCCTCGCGCAGCGCGGGCAACCTTTCGGCAACAAGTTGATCCGGGGTGACGAGCCCGGTGTAGCCGGACGTGTTCAAGGCTGCGACGGTCTGACCGTCCGCATCGCGCACGGGGACAGCCAGAGCGGTGATGCCATAGTCGAGTTGATCGACGGTGGTGGCATAGCCCTCGCGCCGGGCGACCATGATTTCCGCGCGCAGGGCTTTTGTGTTGGTGCAGGTCTTGGAGGTGAGTTTGACCATCTCGACCTGCGCCAGATAGCGATCCAGCGCATCGTCGGTCTGCCCGGCAAGAAGCACGCGCCCCATCGACGTGGCATAGGCCGGATAGCGCGCACCTGCCACAGCGGCCGCTCGGCGCGCGCGCTGTACGGACACATGCGCAACGTAGATCACGTCCTCTCCATCAAGCGCACCGACCGAGGAGGCATCGCCAAACTGGTCTACGATTGCTCGCAGGTCTTCGCGCAGGATTTCGTCAATCTGCGCTGTCACGTAGAACGCCGATCCCAGGGCCATCAGCTTTGGCCGCAGGTGAAAGCGCTTGTCCCGGCGCCCGACATATCCCAGCGATTCGAGCGTCATCAAAGAGCGTCGCGCTGCGGCCGGCGACAGCGAGACGCGGCGTGCCACCTCGGACAACGTCATTTCAGGATTGGAGGCATCGAAGGATTCGAGAATCGCGATGCCTTTGGCCAATGCCTCTACGAACTCTGCCGGTTTGTCGTCAGCGACGCTCACTTGTTTCAGCCTTCCGGAGCCAGAACGAAGTCGAATTCGCAGACGGCATCAGGTGTCTTGGTGAGCGTGTAACCCAGATCATCGATATTCTTTGCGGGCTTCATTTTGGCGATGAGCGACTTGCGCACTCCGAACACCGCGTCGTTGTCGAGATATTCCATGTTCTCGAAGAACACTTCGGTGGTGATCGAACTCATGCCCGGAGACCGCACCATGTAGTGCAGGTGGGCGGGGCGCCACGCATGGCGATTGCCGGCGCGCAGAAGTCGCCCAACCGGGCCATCATAGGGGACGGTATAGGGCTTGGGCAGGACCGTGGTGTAGTAGTAGCGCCCGTTTTCATCAGCCTCGAAAACGCCGCGCAGGTCCATCTTGTCCTGCCCCTGTTCCTGCTCCTGGATGGGATAAGTGCCTGCGGCATCGGCCTGCCACGTGTCGACGATGGCACCGGGCAGAGGGTTGTGGAGCGAGTCGGTGACCTTGCCATGAACGAGCACGCACACCCCGTCGCGACCATCGGACAGGTCCGCGCCAAGCGCCTTGCGCGGTGCATTGTCGAGGTAGAAGGGGCCAAGGTTCGAGCCTTCGGTTGCTCCGCCGCGCGTGTTGATCATATCGACCAGCGCAGACCAGCCGATCACATCCGAAAGCAAAATGAATTCATGACGTTCCGGCGTGGAAATCTGCCCGCAATCATAGAGAAACATGAGGACTTCCATCCATTCCTCATGCGTGACCTGGTTTTCGCGGGTGTAGTCATGCACGTGCTCGATGAAACTGTGCAAGAGCTGCTCGAAGCGGCTGCCTTCTTCGGTCTTGAAAGTTTTTTTCACAGCTTCGGTGATCGTGAACTCGTTGATATCGCGCATGATTTCTCCTCCCCGTGTGGCTGACGCAGCGCGCCAGCGACATAATTGCTTGACCCGAACCTAGGGCCGCTCATATTTTTCGACAAGAGAAAAAATTTTCGCAATGCGAAAAGGAGCATATACACATGCGCATCGGCAAGCAGAACCAAGCCTTCACCGCAATTGCCACATCGGACTCGGAAACGATTACCGTGCGTGGTCTGGATCTGTGTGACGACCTGATCGGTAAGATCAATTTCACCGATTATTTCTGGCTTCTGGTGCTTGGTGACAAGCCGACCGAAGCGCAGCGCGACATGATGGATGCTTGTCTGGTTGCGATTGCCGAACATGGATTGGTGCCCTCGGTGCAAGCCGCGCGGATGACATTGGCAGCGGGACCGGACGCGTGGCAGGGGGCCATGTCGGCGGGGCTGTTGGGTATGGGCAGCGTGGTTGCCGGGTCATCCGAAGCCGCCGGACGGTATCTTGCCGAGGTCATCGCCAAGGCTGAGGCTGATGGAACCGACATTGAGACGGCCGCGATTGCCAGCCTTCAGGACCATAAGATCAACAAGCGCAAGGTCGCGGGCCTTGGTCATCCGCAGCACTCGGGAGGGGATCCCCGCGCGGATCGTCTGCTCGCCATAGCTGATGAGTTGGGGGTTTCCGGTAGGTATATCGAAACGCTGCGCATCCTCGGCAAACATGCCCCAGGCATCATCGAACGACCCTTGCCGATCAACGTATCGGGCGCGATTCCGGCTTGCATCCTTGATGCGGGTTGGCCGTTGGAAGCCATCAAGGCGGTGCCGCTATTGGCCCGCGCGGCTGGTCTGTCGGCGCATCTCTTCGAAGAGGCTCAGCGTTCCATCGGGTTCATCATGTCCCACAAGGCCGATGAGGCCATTGCCTATGACGGCAAGACTTCGTCCCGCAACACAAAAGCAGCGGAGTAATCAAATGGTCAAACCGCTCAAGAACATCCGCGTCATCGAATTGGGCACCTACATCACCGGGCCTGCTGCCGGCATGCATCTGGCCGATCTGGGCGCTGACGTGATCAAGGTTGAACGTCCGGGCACGGGTGACCCGTTCCGCGCGTTCAAGGGTGGTCTCTACAGCCCGCACTACCAGACCTACAATCGCAACAAACGGTCCATCGCTTTGGATACGAAAGACCCGGACGATCTGGCTGTCTTGCATGATCTGGTCGCAACAGCCGATGTGTTCATCCAGAACTTCCGGCCCGGTGTGGCGGAAAAGCTGGGTGCGGGTGAGGACGATTTGCGCAAGATCAGGCCTGACCTCATTTATTGTGCCATTTCAGGTTTCGGAACATCCGGTCCATCGCGGGACCGCCCAGCTTATGATACCGTCGCGCAGGCGGCTTCGGGCTATCTGCGGCTGCTGACACCGCCAAGCAACCCACGCGTGATCGGTCCGGCGATCGCCGATGCGGTGACTGGACAATACGCAGCGATGGCCTGTCTGGCTGCGCTGTTGGAACGGTCGCAGACCGGAAAAGGCCGGCGCATCGACATTTCGATGCTGGAGGCGATGTGCCATTTCAACCTCGACAGTTTCACGCATTATTACTCGGTGAACGAGGTCATGGGGCCATTGTCGCGCCCGGTGGTGTCGCAATCCTACACGTTCGAATGCCGTGACGGAAAATGGATCGCGATCCATCTATCGTCGCCCACGAAGTTCTGGGAAGGATTGCTGGCGGCGACCGGTCAGGAACAGTTGAAGGAAGACCCGCGGTTTGCCGAGCGGCTTGAACGGATCAAGTATCAGGACGATCTGATTGCGCATTTCACTCCGGTTTTCAGAACCAAGACCCGCGATGCCTGGTCCGATCTTTTGCTCGAACATGAAGTCCCGCACTCGCCCGCGTATGACAGCGACGAAGCGTTGGAGGATCCGCAGGCCCGCCATTTGGGTATCAAGGTCGAGGCACCATCATCGGAGCTGGGCACCTTCACCACCGTGCGCCCACCGTACAATTTCGACGGCGCACCAGAGACAGATGTTTCAGCGCCGCCGGTTCTTGACGAACATGGTGACGAAATTCGCGACGAGCTTGCTCGGAGGAAGGCAAGCTAGTCGTTCAACAGCAAGGCGGAGCAAAGGCCGCATCCAAGGGGAGGAAGACCATGACTTATCTGCGCGGTGCCGTTCTAGGCGCCCTGTTGGCGGTGCCGGTTTCGGCCCAAGAGACGATCAACCTGACCGTTGCGTCCAGTCACCCGACCGTTGTGCCTTGGGTCGGCATGATCAAAAGCCATTTCATGGCCAAGACGGACGAAATCCTCGCGGAAAGCGGCAACTACAAGATTGAATGGAACGAGGCTTTTGGCGGCCAGCTTTACAAGGCCAATGCCACACTCACCTCGGTCGAGGAAGGGATCACCGACATCGGTTGGGTCTTTTCGTTTCTTGAACAGGCCAAGCTGCCACTGAGCCAGGCCTCGTCCAACGCACCTTTTGCGACTTCGAACCCGGCGATCCAATTGCAGGTCCATCAGGAGCTTCTTGAGACCAACGAGGCCTTCCTGAATGAATGGGAACAGCACAACCTCAAAGTGCTCGGGTTGACGGGCACGGACCTCTACGATCTCTATCTGAAGGAGCCGCTGACTGGCATCGACGATATTGACGGGATGAAGATCTCGGCACCAGGGGTGCTGGGCACCTGGCTGCGCGGCACCGGTGCAAACGCTGTCGATGGCGCGCTGACCACCTATTATACCGACATCCAGACAGGCGTGTCCGACGGCGTTCTGACACTTGCGCTGGGTGCGCTGCCGATCAAGGTTTACGAGGTTGCCCCCTACATCAATCGCTTTGACGCAGGTGGTGCGTTTTCCGGTGCCGTGGCGATCAATCGCGACAGCTGGGATGGTCTGCCTGAAAAAGTGCAGAATGCCATGATCGAAGCCGGCCGCTACTACACCGAAGAGCACGGCAAAGACCTTGTTGAGCGGCACGAAGCTGCCCTGAACAAGATGGTCGAGCTGGGTGCTACCATTGTCGACATGCCGGATGGTGAGTTGGTGAAGTGGGTCAACAAGATGCCTGATGTCGCAAATGACTGGGCTGCTCCGCTGGAAGAACGCGGCATTCCTGCAAAGGAATTCCTTGCTGCTTACATGGACGGTCTGCGCGCGCGGGGTGAAACACCCGCCCGCGATTGGGACAAGTAAGGCGCGGCTGTGGAGACGCTCACGAACAATGGCACCTCCCCCGGTGGGGAGGTGCAGGAGACGGGTTTCGAACGTGCCTGGAGCCGACTGGTCGAAGGTTTCGCGGCTCTTGGCACGCTTCTGATCGGCGTTTTGATGTTGATCATCTGCGCCGATATCGTTGCGCGGAACATGGCGGGCGCCTCGCTTCCACTGGTCTCGGAGGGTGGCGCCTTGCTTGTTGTGACGCTTGTCGCTCTGCAATTGGGGGCCACTGTGCGCGCAGGTCGTCTGGCCCGTACCGAGGTGTTCATCGTCCCCTTCGCAGAACGCAACCCCAAAGCCGGAGCGGTCCTGAACGGGATGTACGACCTTGTGGGCGCGGTTGTTCTGGGTCTTATTGCGTGGTCGTCCTTGCGGGTCGTGGGAAAGGATTTTGACGCCGCCGAATTTATCGGCGTGCCGGGTATCGCAACACTTCCGACTTGGCCGTTTCGGGTGTTGGTGCTTGCTGGCTTTGCGGTTGCCGCAATCGAATTCGCGTTCCGTGTCATGCGCGCCGTCCGGGCCGTAAGGGCTTCCTCATGACTCCGTTCGACATCGGGCTGATCGCAATCCTGCTTCTGGTTGTGCTGATCCTGATCGGCATGCCTATTGGCATCGGTATGCTGGCCGTGTCTTTCGGCGGTGTTGCTTTTATCCGCAGCGATACGGTTGCCGTGCGGATGATGACGCAAGTCGCCAATGACAGCCTCGAGGAATACCTCTTTGCGGTCGTTCCGCTGTTTGTTCTCATGGGACTGCTTGTCACTGTCTCGGGCGTTGGCAAAGACACATTCGACGTATTTCAAAGACTGCTGCGCCGGGTGACAGCAGGGCTGGGTGTGGCAACCGTTTTTGCCAATGCGGTCTTTGCTGCGATCACCGGAATTTCGATCGCATCTGCCACCGTCTTCAGCCGGATTGCGGTGCCCGAGATGCGCCGTCATGGCTACACCAATCGGTTTTCCACGGGAGTTGTCGCCGGGTCATCTGTGCTGGGCATGATGATCCCGCCCTCGCTGCTGATGATCGTCTATGCCGTGCTGGCAGAACAATCCGTGGGGCGGATGTTTCTTGCAGGTGTCGGGCCGGGATTGTTGCTGGCTGTGGCCTTTACCCTGACGATCCTGCTGCTCGCGTGGACACGGCGCGACTTTGTTTTCGAGTCGAGCGACCACGCCAGTTATGACGACATTACCACCCTGCAGATTTTCGCCAAATCCATCCCTATCCTGTCGCTGATGATCCTTGTGCTTGGGGGACTTTACGGCGGGTTCCTCAACCCGACCGAGGCGGGCGCAGCCGGAGCCTTTGGTGCGTTGGTCATCGCCCTTTTGCGCAGGTCGCTGGACCGCAAGACCTTGTGGAGTCTCTTGGTCGAAACCGGGCAGATCACCGTATCCGTACTCTTTCTGATCCTTGCAGCAACATTCTTCAGCCGGATGCTGGCGCTGTCAGGGGTGCCACGCGAACTTTCCGAATGGGTTCTGACCGGGAACATCGGTCCTTACGGATTTCTGCTGGCCTATGTCGTGCTGATCGTGGCGCTAGGCTGTCTTATCGACTCCATCTCGATCATGCTGATCGTTCTCCCGATTTCCCTGCCGATTGCGCAAGCCGCCGGGCTCGATCTGATCTGGTTCGGCGTGATCACAGTGATCTCGGTCGAGATCGGTCTGCTGACGCCACCCTTCGGTCTGTCGGTCTATACGATCAAGGCTGCGATGGACGATCCTGACCTCAAGGTGGGCGAGATATTCCGCGGCGCGGTTCCTTTTATCTTGGCGATGTTGGCTTCGCTTGTCGTCATCATCGCCTTTCCCTCAATCGCCACCTGGCTGGCCCGTTTGTGAAAGCACCTCATGCCCAAAATCCTGATCATCCCCGGAAGTCTGCGTGCAGCGTCGTCAGCGCGTGCGACGGCACGTGCCATCGAGGCGCGATTCGTCGACAAAGCCGATTTTGACGTCGCTGACATCGGCGCGTTGCCGCATTACAATGCGGACGTCCTCAATGATCCGGCCGTGGCGCGTTTCGTGGAGCAGGTTGGCGCGGCAGACGGGGTGCTGTTCGTAACACCGGAATACAACTATTCTATCCCCGGCGTTTTGAAGAACGCCATCGACTGGGCCTCGCGTCCGGCCTATGCGTCCGTCTTCAAGGACAAGCCATGCTTTATCGTGACTGTCTCTGGTGGTGTCACTGGCGGCGTCCGGGCGCAGGCTCATCTCAAATACGTGTTGAACGGCATGCTTGCGCGGACGCATCCCTGCAAAGAGGTGTTGGTTACTCAGGCCAATGACAAGCTGACAGAAGGCGTGTTGACGGACGAAGCTGTGCTGGGCTTCATCGACACGGAATTTACCCCCTTTATCGAAAGCCTCGCCTGAGGCGCTTACAGAAAGACAAGGCACTGACGTATGCAACTGGTCACTTTTTCCCGCAACGATGGGACAATCTCCTACGGAACCCTCAACGGCGACAAAATCCGTGATGCCGGGCGCGTACTGCCTGAGTTTCCGGACCTGAAATCGGTTCTAGCCGCTGGTGCCGTGTCAAAACTCGAAGGTCTGGGGGACGAAATTGCGCTGTCGGACGTGATGCTGCTTCCGCCTGTGCATAATCCGGACAAGATCATCTGCGTCGGCTTGAACTACCTTCCGCACATCATAGAATCCGGCCGTCCGCACCCGGAGTACCCTTCGCTTTTCACCCGCTACCCAGAGAGCCTTGTCGGCCACGGCACCCCAATCGAACGCCCGCGGGCCAGCCGGGAATTCGATTATGAAGGCGAACTGGCTTTTGTGATCGGAAAAGCCGGGCGCCATATCGCATCAGAGGACGCATGGGATCACATCGCCGGTTACACCTGCGTGAACGAAGGCTCGATCCGTGACTACCAGAACCACACCACGCAGTTCTGGCCGGGCAAGAGTTTTGAGCGATCCGGCTCGATGGGACCAGCGTTGGTGACCCCCGATGAGGTGGGCGACATCCGTGCACAAACTCTGACGACGCGGGTCAACGGTCATGTCGAACAGCATGCGCCGATTTCGGACCTGGCCATCGGCATTCCCGACATCATTGCCTATGCCTCAACCGTCCTCACTCTGAAGCCGGGTGACGTGATCGTGACAGGGACGCCGGGCGGTGTTGGCCGCTACCGCAAACCGCAATTGTTCCTTGAGCCCGGCATGTCTGTCGAGGTCGAAATCACCGGCGTCGGGACGCTTGTCAACGCTGTGATTGACGAGCCTGCAACCTGACGGCATCTCGTGACCGCCGTGGCTCTGCCCGGCTCCGGGTTTCTGTCTCATGTCCACTCCTTGGTGGTCACGATGTGCCAGAAACCCTCCCTTATCAAATCACCCTCGACTGACCCGTTTAAGCTGAGGTTGGACAGCTGGAATTTTCGCGGTGTGAGATTGGTGTGGAAACACCGGAGACTGCGATGGGTGCCGCCATTCGGACAGTTCAGGTCTTCAGTGATCAGTCAGCGACATGTCGATGCGAACGGTGTTCAGATGCTCGGTCATGGACGACGCTGCCGCTGCCGTGTCATGCCGGATGATCGCATCGACGATCGTCTGGTGCTGGTCGCTGTGCAGCGTCTGAAACGCGTTTGTTCCGATGCGGCGGTAGGTTCTGTCCCATTCGCGCTGCCAGGCGACGCGGCGCCGGACGTTGGAGAGATAATTCAGGAAGCCGGACAGGATCGGATTGCCTGAGATTTGTGCGAGCGCCCGGTGGAAAGCATCGTCCGCTTGTTCGCAGGCTGCGCGATCCCGGGCCTTCCGACCTGCCTCGACCTTCTCAAGCAACAAGGCCACGTCCTCGGGGCTTGCGAGGCGCGCAGCCTCAGCCGCGACCATCGGTTCGAGAAGTATACGCGCTTGCATGACATCCGGCGATGTCGCCCCTTCGATCAGAAGTGTGTCGCGAACCGGAAGATGGCGGGGGCGTGATCCGCGAAACGTTCCCTGACCGACATGGCGCCAGATCTCACCGTCTTTTTCGAACAGCGTGAGGCAACTCCTCAGGGTTTGACGGGAACATCCCAGCTGCCTCGCCAGATCGCGTTCGGCCGGCAGCCGTTCTCCCGGTGACAGGTCATTCAAAACCGTTCGTATCGCAAGCTGGATGTCTGTCACCGACTTTCTTGGCATCGCGATTTCCTTTCACGGACCAATTTGCAGACCAATCACGATTGGCGCAAGGGCGCGCATCAACCAATGAACCGGATGCACGCCATGATGATCGACTTCCTTTTGCTTTGTCTCGCCGGTTTCTCGGCAGGCTTCCTGAATGCCGTGGCTGGCGGCGGGACTTTCCTAACCCGGATAATTCACGAGAAGGCGGCGGAGGTAGCGTAACCGTCTGAAATGCTGTATGTTTTGGGTGCTACCGCCAAATATGCAGCTTTTGAG
>NZ_JALEGT010000041.1 GCF_022763305.1 Marivita sp.
GTATGACATTGTCCGAAGGTCCCGAGAAGTAAACCGAATACGGGACCGAAGATAGTCAGAGCACGATCAATGACAAACCAAAAAAGTGGTTTTTCCCGTTTGTTTTCAAGAGGACCACGCACAATAAACCCTGCCCCATCGGGCAGGGTTACAAAGTCACGAACAGACGAAGGTCAGCTTCCCAGCTTCTCGTCAATGATTTCCTGAAACTCTCCGTAACTCATGTTTGAATAGGTCGTGCCGTCGATCACGAAAGACGGCGTCGAGTTGATCCCATGTTCTTCGGCATTGGCCTGATACCACTCAATCAAACCGCGCGCCTTGTCACCGTTGCTCAGGCACGCTTCAAGCTGGTCATTCTCAAGACCGGCAATCCGCCCGATCTTGCGCAACTCGTCCGCAATCGCCGCTTCCGATCCGGCGCGGGTCCAGGCGCTTTGCGTGTCGTAGATCATTTCGGTGATGCCAAAGAACCGATCCTGGCCTCCACAGCGGGCAACAAGCGATCCCCAAAGCCCGTAGCGGTCAAAATAGACCTCACGGTAGGTGAACTTGACCTTGCCGGTGTCGATGTAGTCCGCTTTCAGATCCTTGAAGACGCCCTTGTGAAAATTGGCGCAATGCGGGCAGGTGTACGAGGCATATTCGATGATCTCGACGGGCGCATCCTCTGCCCCCAGCACCATCTCTTCGATGACCACCTCCGCAGAACTGCCTTGTGCATTGGCGGCGCCCGGAAGCGCGATGGGTTGGCCATTGATCGTGGGCGCAGGGCCTGACCCGGTCATCCACCACCCCGCGCCGGCCACGAGGGCAGCGGCGAGTGCAATCGTCATCAAGCGTTGTTTCATCGAGAAACCCTTTGTTCTGTTTGACCGTAGACCTAGGTCCGATCTTGCGTTTTTGAATAGACGTTCGAGGCCAGACGTTCCAGCGCCATGCGCAGACCAGCGTCCTGAACACCGCTTGCCACCTGTTGCGCCTCGGGCAGGATCGCCGGGGGCGTGTCACTGTGCGCGGCTTTGGGGCGGTGATCAAAGCTCACCTGACCGTCGGAAAACCCGGTCGCAGCTGTCTGCGTGATCCGGATCTTTGAAATGGCGTTGTAGCCATACACCGCGTTCACCTTTTCGCGCAGCTTTTCCTTTTGCATCTCCAGCATCGGAGCGTTGGCCCCCGTGGTCAGAAGCGTCAGCGTTGCCCCGAAACCCGAGCGCCCATAGCGCACCTCGACAGGTCGGCTGATCGCGGCAAGGTCCTCGCCCGCGATCTCGGCCCAATGGGTCAGAAGCCGCGACTGCGCAAAGCCACGCGTCTCGGAGGTCTTGCGGATTTGCGTCTGCAAGAGACTCGAGGTGCGTTTGAAGCCATGTGTCTGTCCGGTCCGCGGCGGCATGTTTGACTCCCTCTGTCGAACACTATTCTAGTGGCGCGACGCTTCTGCAACCACCCCACAAATGAGACCCGAGTTCAAAGGAATGTCAGACCTGCGTGAACGGCCCGATCCCGCCGCGTTGCTCGACTGGTACGACAGGCACGCCCGCCAGATGCCATGGCGCGTCGGACCGGCGGCGCGTGCGCAGGGCGTGCGCCCCGACCCGTATCGCGTCTGGATGTCCGAGATCATGCTGCAACAGACCACCGTTGCCGCCGTCAAAAGCTATTTCGAAGCCTTCACCACCCGCTGGCCCACCGTAAGCGATCTGGCACAGGCCGAAGATGCCGATGTGATGGCCGCATGGGCTGGCCTTGGCTACTACGCCCGCGCCCGCAATCTGCTCAAATGCGCCCGCGTGGTGCATGCCGATCATGATGGCGTGTTCCCCGACACCTATGACGGCCTGATCGCCCTGCCCGGCATCGGCCCCTACACCGCCGCCGCCATCGCCTCCATCGCGTTTGATCTTCCGGAAACGGTGCTTGATGGCAACGTCGAACGGGTCATGGCGCGGCTCTACGACGATCACACACCCCTGCCAGCTGCGAAACCCGTGTTCATGGACTACGCCGCCGCCCTCACCCCGCAGGAACGCCCCGGCTGCTATGCGCAGGCGGTGATGGATCTGGGGGCCACGATCTGCACCCCGCGCAACCCGGCCTGCGGCCTTTGTCCCTGGCGCAAGTCCTGCGCGGCCTGGGCAGCGGGGACTGCGAAGGAACTGCCGAAAAAGGCCCCGAAGAAACGCAAGCCCACACGGTTCGGCATCGCCTATCTGGCCCGCCGTGTCGACGGCGCGTGGCTTCTGGAACAACGCCCCGACAGCGGCCTTCTGGGCGGCATGCTGGGTTGGCCCGGCAGCGACTGGAACGACGCCCCCGAAGAAAACCCACCGATCCGCGCCGAATGGCGCACCCTGCCCGCCGAGGCGCGGCACACCTTCACCCATTTCCACCTGCATCTGACGGTCAAGACCGCGCTGGTCCCGATGGACCGCGCCCCCGAGCGCGGCATGTTTGTCGAGGCGGACGCGTTCGACCCGGACAATCTGCCCACGGTGATGCGCAAGGCGCATGCCCTGACAAAAACCAAATGACGCTGCGTCATCGGTGTATTTCGCAAACCGGCGTCTGTCGTTAAACATGGCATATGGATTGCACCCGAGCAGACCGATGTCGGACGCCACATTGCACAGATCGCTGAGCAGACTTCCTTTCCGGGCGGCCTTGCCGTTCTGGCTTTCCCTGCTCATGATTCCGACCGTGCTCCTGGGCGCATGGGCCGGTGGCGTCTGGGTGCTTGTCCCCATCTTCGCGACATGGGGTGTGTTCGCCACGCTTGATGCGGCCCTTGGCATCGACACGACCAGCCTAGACCCACAGACGCAGGACAGCGCCTTGTTCTGGCACCGTCTGATCACGGTGATCTGGGCCCCGTTGCAGGCTCTGATGCTGTTCGGGCTGGTCTGGTACATTCCGCGCGCCGATCACCTTGGAGCGTTCGAGGTCTACTTCGTGACCGTCGGGATGGGCATTCTGTCTGGTAGCATTGGCATCGTCTATGCCCACGAACTCATGCATCAGAAAAACCGGGGTGAGCGCTGGATGGGCGATCTGCTCATGTGCATGGCGCTTTATGGCCATTTCCGGTCCGAGCACCTGCTGGTGCATCACCGCCATGTCGGCACCCCGCGCGATCCGGTCACGGCCCGCTTCAACGAAAGCTTCTGGCGCTTCTACCCGCGTGTTCTGCGGCAAAGCCTGCTGTCCTCGTTTCGCGCCGAACGCGACATGCTGGCACGCAAAGGGCAGCCATGGTGGCACGCCAGCAACCCGTTCTGGCGCTACGGCGCGCTTCAACTCGGATTCCTGCTGCTCGCGCTTGCCCTTGGCGGATGGCTGGGCGTTCTGATTTTCGTGCTGCAAGCCCTGTCCGCGATCTTCCAGCTCGAGCTGGTCAACTATGTCGAACATTACGGGCTGACGCGGAAATATCTGGGCAGCGGCAAATATGAACACGTCAAACCGCGCCACAGCTGGAACGCGTCACACAAGGCGTCAAACTGGTTCCTGATCAACCTGCAACGGCATTCCGATCACCACTACAAACCCGACCGCCGCTTTCCGCTGCTGCAGACCTATGACGAGGACGAGGCCCCGCAACTGCCCTACGGCTATCCGGTGATGACGTTCTTCGCGCTGTTCCCTCGGAAATGGCGGGCGATGATGAACCCCCGTGTCAAAGCCTGGCGCGAAAGGTACTACCCCGAGATCGACGACTGGTCCGCCTACAACAAGGCCCGGCACGGACTGTAATCCGACACCGGGCCGAAACTCTTCAAAGAGTTTCGGGCAATCCTTCGAAGGATTGCCCGCACCGATCAAAGTTCGGAGAGCAGGGCCTCACCGCCCGAGACTTCGCAGACGCCGGGGTTTTCCTCGACATGCAGCTTGGTGACCTTGCCGTCCTCGACAACCATCGCATAGCGCTTGGAGCGGGCGATCAGACCCACGGGCGGTGCGGTGAAGTCCATGCCGATGGCCTTGGTGAACGCGCTTTCCGCATCGCCCAGCATGGTGATCCCGGCGTCTGTGGCACCGGTGGCTTCGCCCCAGGCTTTCATCACGAAGGGGTCGTTGACCGACACGCAGATGATCTCGTCCACGCCTTTGGCGGTGAACTGGTCCTTGGTGCGGATGAAGCTGGGCACATGCGCGGAATGGCAGGTCGGCGTGAAGGCGCCCGGCACGGCGAAGATCACGACTGTCTTGCCCTTGGCATGGTCGGTCAGTGACACCTGTTCTGGGCCCTCGGCCCCCATTTTCACAAGTGTCGATTCTGGCAGGGTATCACCCGGTGCGATTGTCATCGTCAGTCCCTCGTTGATGAATTGCATTCTGGATGCTGTGCCATATAGGGTCACGCGCATCCAGACCAATGGCAGTACGGGAAAAGTTCACAGATGGGTCATGTAATTGTTGTGGGGGCGGGACAGGCCGGGTCGTCCTGCGTGGCACGTCTGCGCGCCAAGGGGTTCGACGGACAGATCACCCTGATCGGGGAAGAGCCGTTTCCCCCGTACCAACGCCCGCCTCTGTCGAAGGCCTATCTGCTGGGCGAGATGGAGCGCGACCGGCTCTACCTGCGGCCCGAGAGTTTCTATGCGGAACAGGACATCACCCTGCGGTTGGGCGCGCCGGTGACGGCGATTGATCCCGCTGCGAAAACGCTGACCCTGGGCGATGAGGTGCTGAGCTATGACGATCTGGTGCTGACCACAGGATCGACCCCGCGCCGCCTGCCTGCCAGCATTGGCGGCGATCTGGACGGTGTGATGGTCGTGCGCGGCCTGCACGACGTCGATGCGATGGCCCCGCGCTTTGCCAAAGGTGCGCGGGTGCTGATCGTGGGCGGGGGCTATATCGGGCTGGAGGCGGCTGCGGTGGCGGCCAAGCTGGGGCTGAGCGTGACACTGGTCGAGATGGCCGACCGCATCCTGCAACGGGTCGCAGCGCCCGAGACCTCGGCCTATTTCCGGGCCGTGCATCGTGGGCACGGCGTCGACATCCGCGAAGGCGTCGGGCTGGATCACCTGACCGGGTCCGAGGGCCACGTGACAGGTGCGGTGCTGAGCGATGGCAGCACGCTGGAGGTCGATTTCGTGCTGGTGGGTGTGGGGATTGTTCCGAACACGCAGCTTGCCGAAATGGCGGGCGTTCGGATCGAGAACGGCATTGCCACTGACGCCCATGGGCGCACATCTGACCCGCATATCTGGGCGGCGGGGGATTGCGCGTCCTTCCCGATGAACGGTCAGCAGATGCGGCTGGAGAGCGTCGGCAATGCCATCGATCAGGCGGAATGTGTGGCGGACAACATTCTGGGCGAGGGTCGGGCTTACGAGGCGAAACCCTGGTTCTGGTCGGACCAGTATGACGTGAAGCTTCAGATCGCAGGGCTGAGCACCGGGTATGACCGGATCGTCACGCGGCAGGGCGACGAGGGTGTGGTGTCGTTCTGGTACTATGCGGGCGACCGCCTTCTGGCCATCGACGCGATGAACGATCCGCGCGCTTATATGGTGGGCAAGCGGCTGATCGAGAGCGGCAAGTCGCCTGCGCCGGAGGCGGTGGAAGATCCCGCAACCGACCTCAAGGCGCTGCTCAAGGCGTGAGAATCATCGCGGGCACATGGCGCGGGCGGGCGCTTGCCAATGTGGGCAAAGGCGATCCCGGCGCGCATCTGCGACCAACGACGGACCGGGTGCGCGAAAGCCTGTTCAACATGCTGGCGGGCGGGCGGTTCGGGGACCCGTTCGAGGGGGCGCATGTGCTCGACCTTTTTGCAGGGACCGGGGCGCTGGGGTTGGAGGCGCTGTCGCGCGGTGCCGTGTCGGCAGTGTTTGTCGATGACGGGCGCAAGGCGCAGTCGCTGATCAAGGAGAACCTCAAGCTGTTGCGCTGCGAAACGGGGCGTTTGATTGCGCGGGATGCGACGCGTCTGCCGCCGTGTGACACGAAGCCCGCGACGCTGGTGTTTCTCGATCCGCCCTATGGCAAAGGATTGGGAGAGAAGGCGCTGATGGCGGCCGTGAAAGGCGGGTGGCTGGCCGAGGGGGCGCTGGTCGTCTGGGAGGAAAGCGCGCCGCAGATGGCGCCCGAGGGGTTCACCCGACTGGACGCACGGCGCTATGGCGACACGCATGTGACGGTGATGCGATTTGGGGAAATGGCGGACCTGTGATAGGGTTAAGTCATGGATTTCTACAGCCCGACCCTTGAAGAGTTGCGTGTGCTGGAGATGCGCGCGCAGGCCGATACATCCTCACCCCGGCGCGGTGGGCCGGTCTTGATGGCCGATTGCACCACGCCTTTGGCCGGAGAGACGCTGCTGTCGCTGCTTTGGAAGCGCTGGGATCAGGACGAGGACTGACCTCAGCGGGACCTGGCGGAATAGGTCCACTTCGGTCCATTTGTTTCGCGCGCGAAACATTGAGACCGGACCGGACCTATTAACCCTTTGTTAACGAATGGGCTTTTGCGAAAGCCCTACCCGTCCGTCCCGGTCGCCGTGCCGCGGGTCGCCTCGACGGCTGCGCGGGCATCCTCGACCAGTTGAGCGCCATCAAGGCCACGCTCGGCCATCTCGGCGATCCAGTCCTGCGTGACCTCGTCGCCTAGCGCCACGATCTGTGCGGTGACCTCTTCACTCAGCGTTGCGATCTCGTTGCCGGCGTCTTCCATCACGACAAACCCGTCACGGTCGCCGGTGTCATGGGCCCGACCTGCCATGGCCGAGGTTTCCAGACCCGAATTGGCGTCGATCACCGCCTTCAGGTCATCGGGCAGCGCGTTGTAGCTGTCCTTGTTCATCGCCCAGATGAAGTAGAGGTTGTAGAGCGACTTGTCGCCCGCCACGTCGGTGTGGCTGTCGGTCAGCTCATCGAGCTTGAGCGAGGGCGACATTTCCCATGTGATCACACCACCATCGACCACGCCTTTGGACAGCGCCTCGGGGAATTGCGGCACCGGCAGGCCGATGGGTTCGGCTCCAAGCTTGTCGAGCAGCAGGGTCGCGGGGCGGGACGGGCCGCGCAGTTTGAGGCCCGCGAAATCGCTCAGGTCTTCGATGGCTGCACCTTTCTTGTGCACGATGCCCGGCCCGTGCATGTGGGCAGCGATCAGGTGCACATCGGCGAAATCGTCCATCAGGTGTTTCTGCGTGAATTCCCACGCCGCGCGCGAGGCTTCTTCGGCGCTTTTCGTCACCATGAAGGGCAGTTCCAATGCCTCGGCTTCGGGGAAACGGCCCGGTGTGTAACCGGGGATCACCCAGCCGCCGTCGATCACGCCGTCGCGGATCAGGTCATATTGCGCGGTCGCTTTGCCGCCAAGCTGCATGAACGGATAGATCTCGATCTTGATCCGGCCGTTCGATTCATCCTCAACCTTTTCGACCCAGGGGTCGAGGAAATACTTGGGATTCGCCGAATTGGGCGAGACGAAATGCTGGAAGCGAAGCGTCACTTCCTGCGCCATTCCGGTGGTTGCGGTGATGCCAAGCATGGCGGTGAGAGCGGCTGTCTTGAGAAAGGTCATTCCGCGCCTCCTGTATGAAGCTATGTCCAAACGCTGCTGCACTGCAGCGCAGGGGGTATCTATGCTGCCCCTGCGGCAGTTGCAAATCACTCGCAACGGGATTCGCCGTTGGATTGGCCATGAAGTCCATGGAGTATCTGGAGAAATTCCCGATATGGGGGAATTGCGATCAAGTCTTCCCCCATAGCGGTATGGCTGAAAATCAGAATTGCAGCGTGGCGGGCAGTAATGTTATTCACAAATTTGAATTTATCTCTGGGAGGAGACACCATGCTTTTGCGCCCGACACGCCGGTCCTTTCTGAAAACCGCCGCAGCGATGCCCGCCTTCGCGCTTCCGGGCGCGCAGGCGCTGGCCGAACTGGGGGGGCCCGAGGGCGGAAACCCGGCCTATTTCCGCTTCACCCTGGGTGAGGCGAAGATCACGATTGTCTCGGACGGGTATCTGAGCCTGCCGACCAACGGGTTGGGTGTGAACGCCGATCCCGCCGAGGTGCAGGCGTTTCTGGCGGCGCATTACCTGTCGACCGAGACCAACACATCGCACACCAACCACCTGATCGTGGAGATCGGGGGCAATACGGTTCTGGTCGATGTGGGGTCGGGCAACCGGTTTCTGGACACTGCCGGGCGGCTTTGGGCCAATCTCGATGCGGCGGGCATTGATGCGTCGGGGATCACCCATGTGGTCATCACCCATGCCCATCCCGATCACATCTGGGGCATCCGCGACGATTTCGACGAAGCGATCATTCCAGACGCCGCCTATTACCTTGGCGAGGCCGAGCATGCCTATTGGATGCAGGACGGGCTGGCGTCACAGGTGCCTGTGGACATGCAGCAATTCGTCGTCGGTGCGCAGAATTCGATCAATGTCGATGGCGCGGAATGGGAGCTGATGTCGGATGGGTTCGAAGTGGTGCCCGGTGTGCGGGTGATCGACACGCCCGGCCATACGCCCGGCCATATGGCAGTGGTGGTGGAAAGCGGTGGGCAGCAGTTGATCGCGCTGGGTGATGCGATGAGCCACGCCTACACCAACTTTGCGCATCCCGAGTGGTACAACAATTTCGACGCGGATGGCGATCAGACCGTGGCAACTCGCAAACGGCTTCTGGATATGGCGGCGACGGATCGGATGGCGGTTCTGGGCTATCACTTCCCGTTCCCTGGTGTCGGGCATGTGATGCGCGACGGGGATGCCTACAGCTTTGTTCCGGCGCTCTGGAAGTTCGACTGACGCGCGGCACGAAGATTGGCGGCGCGGTGGGACCACAGAAGGTGCCCCAGCGCGCCCAGCGCACAAACCCCCGCTGCGGCGCCAAGCCAGGTCACATCGCCAAGCGCCAGCACCTGACCTCCGAGAGCCGCACCTGTCGCTGTGCCGATATAGATCGCCGCTGCATTGAGCGCGAGCACGACACCGGCAAGCGAAGGAGCAAGCTGCATCAGACGCACCTGCTGCGGCGCCATGAAGGACCAGCCGAAGACGGACCAGACAAAGGTCAGGAGCAAGAGCAAGGACGGTGCGATGGGCATGCCCGAGAAGACCGGCATCAGCACGATCTGACCAAGACAGAGCAGGACCAGTGAGGCGACCGAGCCAAGGCGGTCCGTCAGGATTCCACCGATCAGGTTGCCCACAACCGCGCCTGCACCGAAAGCCAGAAGGACCAGCGTGATTCCATCACGCCCAAAGCCCATCGTGTGTTCCAGGAGCGGTGCGAGATAGGTGTAGAGAACGTAGATCGCAGCAAGGAAGCTGGCTGTGAAAAGAACCGCGCCCATGATCACGCGATCCCTGAGCGCGCGGCCCAGATCACCCAACGACACAGGCGTGAATCGCAATCCCGCAGGCACCCGGACCCAGATCAGGGCGGCGGAGAGAATCGCAAGGGCCAGCACAATCCAGAATGCAGCGCGCCAGCCGAAGGTAAAGGCGATCCAACCACCAATCGGGACACCCAGCGCCTGCGACAGGGTCAGTCCGAAATAGAATGCGGAAATCGCTTTGCCCTGCATTTTCTGCGGGGCCAGCGCCGCAACCACCGCCGCGCCAACGGGTGTGACGATGCCCGCTCCTGCAGCGCAGAGCCCGCGGGCGAGGTAGAGCAATGTCACATTCGCAGCGAGGGCCGTGCCCAGTGCCCCCAGCGCAAAGAGCGCCATGCCTGCCGCCAGCACCCTGCGCCGTCCGATCCGGCCCGTCAGTGACACGAGGATCGGTGACAGGACCGCATAGGCCAAAGCATAGGCGGTCATGGCACCTCCGGCAGCGGCAGTACTGACCTCGAGGTCGGTGGCGAGGAGCGGCACCATGCCGATCACCACGAACGCGCCCATGCCGATGACAAAGTTGCAGGCCGACAAGAGCGCGATGACGCCGATCGGCAAACTGTCCGTCGCGGGATCGGGCGGCACAGGTTTACTCATCCCGAGGGGCAGCGGCGCGGCTGAGCCTGTCGTTGATCGCGATGCCGAGACCCTCATGCGGGATCGGAGAGACGGCGATTGTGCCACCGCCCTGCGCATCGAGGCGGTGCAGGTAATCGAAGAGATGCGATGCTGCCTCGACCAAATCCTCGGTCGGAGACAGGTTCAGATCACAGTCCACATTCCCGAAGCCAAGGCGCAACTCTCCCTGCTCCCAGTCGGTGGCGTTGAGACGCACCAGCGCATTGGGCGCGTAATGCGAGGCAAGCTGTCCCGGTGCGGAAATGGCTTCGGCCTTGTGGCGTACCGCCAACGGTCGGCCAAGCGTCTGCGCAAGCTGCTGTTCGGTGATGCCGCCGGGACGGAGCAGCACCGGTTTTTCGGCAAGGCCGACAATTGTCGATTCCACACCCACCTTGCACGGCCCGCCATCCAGCACCGCGTCAACCCGCGCGCCAAGACTGCCCACAACATGCCGGGCGAGGGTCGGGCTGATCTGGCCCGAGCGGTTGGCCGAAGGGGCTGCGACCCCGCCACCGAAGGCACGCAGGATCGCGCGCGCGGTGTCATGTGCTGGCAGCCGCACGGCCAGCGTATCGAGCCCGGCCGAGACAAGCGCCGAGATCGGAGTGTCCGGCTGGCGGCGCAGCACCAGCGTCAGCGGACCGGGCCAATAGGCGCGCGCCAGCAGATCAGCCTCGGGTGTCCAGATCACATGCTGCTGCAAGGCATCGAGATCGGCAAAATGCACGATCAGGGGATTGAAGCTCGGGCGTCCCTTGGCTTCGTAGATGCGGGCCACAGCCCGGTCATCGCCAGCATCCGCCCCTAATCCGTAAACCGTTTCGGTTGGAAAGGCGACAAGCCCGCCGTCACGCAGAATGCCCGCGGCGCGGTGATGGCCAGCGTCTGTATCCGAAAGGAGCTCGGGGGCTGTGGTGATCATCGGTTATGACGCCGCGTTCTTGTTGATGGGATGGGCCGCATTCGTCAGGGTCGCTTCAAAGCTGGCGGTTGCTTACCGTTCTGACGTGCAATTGCCAAGCCGCTGCTGTTTAGTCCCGTCGACCAAGGAAAGCCGTCCATGCCGTATCGTGCCCCTGTTTCCGAATTCCGTTTCCTGTTTGATCATGTGGTCGGCTTTGATGAAGTTGCCGCAACGGATCGTTTCGCCGAAGCCACCCCCGAGACGGTCGAAGCCGTGCTCACCGAGGCGGGCAAGCTGTGCGAAGAGGTGCTGGCCCCGTTGCAGCGCGCGGGCGACCTTCATCCTGCGCGGCTCGAGAACGGGATCGTGCGGACGTCGCCGGGATTCGATGAGGGCTTCCGGGCGATTGCCGAGGGCGGTTGGATCGCCATTGCGGCGGATCCGGAATTCGGCGGCATGGGTCTTCCGATGACGATGACCACCGCGATCAACGACATGATGAGCGCCGCCTGCCTGTCGCTCCAGCTTGCCCCTCTGATGACGCAGGGCCAGATCGAGGCGCTGGAGCATCACGCCAGCGATGAGTTGAAGGCGCTCTACCTGCCCAAGCTGATCTCGGGCGAATGGTCCGGCACGATGAACCTGACCGAACCGCAGGCGGGCAGTGACGTGGGCGCACTGACCACAAAGGCAGAACCGAAGGGCGACGGCACCTACGCGATCAGCGGGCAGAAGATCTACATTTCCTGGGGCGACAACGACTTCACCGGAAATGTCTGTCATCTCGTGCTTGCCCGTCTGCCCGATGCCGCACCCGGGACCAAAGGCATCTCGCTTTTCCTCGTGCCGAAATTCATTCCCGACGCAGAGGGCAATCCCGGCAGGGCCAACGATCTGAAGGTCGTCAGCCTCGAACACAAGATGGGCCTGCATGGCAGCCCGACCGCGGTGATGCAGTATGACAGCGCGACCGGCTGGCTGGTGGGTGAGCCGCACAAGGGGATGCGCGCGATGTTCACCATGATGAACAACGCCCGCCTCGGCGTCGGCGTGCAGGGCATCGGCGTGGCGGATGGCGCGTTCCAGCATGCGATGGCACACGCGATGGAGCGGCGTCAGGGCACGTCGCTGCACGGGTATTCGATTGCCGCGCATGCCGATGTGCGGCGGATGCTGATGACGATGCGGGCCGATCTTTTCGCCGCACGCGCCATCGCGCTGGCCTGTGCTGTGGCCATAGATATGGGTCGCGCGACCGGCGAGGCCGAATGGACCGCGCGCGCCGCGCTTCTGACGCCCATCGCCAAGGCGTTCGGGACCGAGACCGGGGTGTCGGTGGCAGACCTGGGCATCCAGGTGCATGGCGGCATGGGGTTTGTCGAAGAGACTGGTGCGGCACAATACTTGCGCGATGTGCGGGTGACGACGATCTACGAAGGCACCAACGGTATCCAGGCCGCAGACCTCGTATCGCGCAAGCTGGCCGATGGGGGCGAGGCGGCGTTCCGCATGCTGGACGAGGTCGAGGCCGATGCCGAAGCCGCACGCGCCAGCCATGGCGATCTGGCCGAGGCGGTGTGGCAGGCGTCGGAAAGCCTGCGCGAAGCGGTCGAGTGGCTGGTGGCGCAGGACGACATGGATCAACGCACAGCCGGGTCTGTGCCGTTCCTTCGAGCCTTTGCCCGGCTGCTCGGCGCACATTTCCACCTGCGCGCCGCCATGGCCGATCCGGACGGTCCGCGCGCGGTGCTGGCGCGCTTCTATATCGAACGGTTGTTGCCCGAACATGTGGGTCTGCTGACCCATGCGCAGGCCGGGATGTCTGGTCTGTACGCCATGAACCTGGACGATCTCGCGGCATGAGGGATCGCAGCGGCACAGGCATCCGATACCCGTGGGAGACACCTCCGGCTGAAGGCGAAGCAACCGAGGTGGCCGACGGGGTCCTGTGGATTCGTCTGCCGTTGCCGATGAAGCTCGACCACGTCAACGTCTACGCGCTTGACGATGACGATGGCTGGACCGTGGTCGATACCGGTTTCGCCTCGAAGCGGGGCAAGGCTCTGTGGCAGAGGCTGATCGACGGGCCACTGCGGGGCAAGCCGATCTGCCGCGTGATCGTCACCCATCATCACCCCGATCATGTGGGCATGGCCGGATGGCTCAAGTCCGAACATGGCGCCGAGCTGGTCACGACACGGACCGCATGGCTGACCGCGCGGATGCTGCAACTGGACGAACAGCCGCTGCCAAGCGCCGAGACACTGCGCTTCTGGGAACGCTGCGGCATGGACCCGGCGATCCTCGAGAAACGCCGGTCCGAACGTCCATTCAACTTTGCCGATTGCGTGGCATCCTTGCCGCTGGGGTACACCCGCATCCAACAAGGCGACACGATCTTCGCCGGGGGTCGGACATGGGACATCCATATCGGCAATGGCCACGCGCCCGAACACGCCACCTTCTGGTCACGCGATGACGATCTCGTGCTGGCGGGCGATCAGATTCTGCCGTCGATCAGTTCCAATATCGGGGTCTATGCCACCGAGCCCGAGGCAGATCCGGTGGCGGACTGGCTCGAATCCTGTGAACGGCTGTCCACAATAGCGCGTGATGATCATCTGGTTCTGGGGGGGCACAAGCTGCCCTTCACCGGTCTGCCGCTGCGCCTTCACCAGCTGATCGAGAACCATCACGGTGCGCTGCGGCGGCTTGAGGCGCATCTGGACACCCCGAAATCCGCTGGGGAGTGTTTTGCTCCGCTGTTCAAACGGACCATCGGAGAGGGCGAATACGGACTGGCTCTGGTCGAGTCGATGGCGCATTGTCAGCATCTCTGGCACGAGGGCCGCGCAACCCGGCATTTGAACGACGCAGGCGCTTGGGAGTTCAAGACGCGGT
Organism: Marivita sp.; assembly: GCF_022763305.1. Taxonomy (GTDB): domain Bacteria; phylum Pseudomonadota; class Alphaproteobacteria; order Rhodobacterales; family Rhodobacteraceae; genus Marivita. Next base: position 13,798 of record NZ_JALEGT010000041.1, read on the forward strand.
CCTGATCCTGTGCGGGGCTCCGATCGTCCCTCGGGACGGCTCGGGACCCTTTCGCAGGTTTCACCTCAGCGACGCGACTCAGGCACGCCCGCCTTCCGAAGAAAGCGCCAGCGGTGAAATTCCAAGGCTTCCCAAAGCTGCTTCCCACTTGTCGCCATCGCTGGTGTCGAAGACAAGCTCGCTGCGGGCATCGCAGACCAGCCAGCCATTCGCCGCGATTTCCTGTTCGAGCTGCCCCGGACCCCACCCGGCATAGCCGAGCACGATCAGACGTTTCTCTGGCCCAGCCCCCTGCGCGATGCTTTCCAGCACATCTAGCGTGGCTGTCATGGCAAAGGAGTCGTCCACCTGCAGCGTGGTCATGTCGGATTGGAAGTCGGGCGAATGCAGGACAAAGCCGCGCCCAACCTCGACCGGACCGCCGAAATGCACGCGGATGTCCGACAGGTTTCCCGTATTCTCGATGGGCAACTGATCAATCAACGTCTCAAAGCTCATCTCGGCCGATGGCTTGTTCACGATCAGGCCCATGGCGCCATCGGCGGAATGGGCGCACAGGTAGATCAGGCTGTGGGCAAAGCGGGGATCTGGCATCCCCGGCATTGCGATCAGCATCTGTCCGGTCAGGTCGGTGATGTGTGTTGTCTGGCTCACCTCCGAAACATGGACAGCAGCGCGTGGGGTTGCAAGAGCACAGCACCGAGTTGCACACGCCGGATCGCCCCTTTGTGACTTTTCATCGCGGAGGAAAAGCGCCATCTGCTATGGGATGATGCAGATACGCTCCCTTATTTCGAGTCTTGCCCTGGCGCTGACGGTGGCCCTTCCGACCGCAGCAGCGGCATCGGACACCACCGGCCTTGACCGGGTTGAATTGCGCCCCGGTTGGCGCATGCCGGATGGCACCCATATGGCGGCGCTGCATGTCGTGTTGGAACCCGGCTGGAAGACGTATTGGCGCGCTCCGGGCGATGTCGGTATCCCGCCGCAATTCGATTGGAGCGGGTCAAGCAACATCGGTGCGCTTTCGACGAACTGGCCGACGCCGATCGTCTTTTTCGAACAGGGGATGCGGTCTGTCGGGTACACCCGCGAAGTCGTGATCCCGTTGCACATGACTGCGGAAACCAAGGGAGCAGACATGCGTCTGAACGGCGCGATGCAGATCGGCATCTGCAAGGACATCTGCATCCCCGCGAACCTGTCCTTTTCCGCGACGCTACCCCCCGATCAGACACGTCCCGACCCCGTGATCGCAGCAGCTCTCACCGATCGTCCCTATACCGCAGCCGAAGCGGGCGTGACGCAGGTGGCCTGCATCTTCCAAGCTGACCCGAACGGAGGCGTGATCCTCCATGCCAGCATCGACATGCCGCCGGCAGGTGGCACCGAATATGTGGTGGTCGAAGCCGGAAATCCGCATGTCTGGGTGGCCGAACCCGACAGCCATCGCGATGCCGGAACGCTCCATGCCAGCACACGGATGGTGCATATCGAGGGGCGCAGCTTTGCGGTGAACCGGTCGGACCTGCGCTTTACGGTCATCGGGGACTCACGCGCCGTCGACATCCTCGGCTGTACGCCCTGACAATCAGGCAGGTCTGCGACGTCGGCTGCCCACAGCGACAAGTGCGGCGATCAGATAGAGCCCAAGGCAGATCACGGCAGACCCCAGCGCAAACAGACCCAGACTGCCCCCCAGAGTGGCATCGCCCCCTAAAGGAGTCTCCGACAGCACGCTGCTCAGCACCTGAGGCAGGGCCCCGGTCACGGCAAAGGCGCCCATGGTTGCGGCCAGCCATGCGACAATCAGGGCGGCACCCGCACCAAGCAGGACCCGGACGCCATGGCGACGGAACCGCAACCCACGCCGCGCGGTCTGGGTCAGGCGGCCCAGATCGCTTTGGATCGCCATCAGGGATGGCACGATCAGCAGCACGAGGAACATGCCGAAGCCAAGGCCATAGACCAGCGTGATCACCGTAGGCTTCAGGAATTGCGCCTGGCTGGATTGTTCGTAAAGCAGTGGCACAAGGCCCAGAACCGTGGTCGCCGTGGTCAGGAACACCGGGCGCAAACGGTCTGCCGCGCCGTCGATGATCGACGGGAACAGCCCCCGGTCCTGTGCCTTTTCGTCGATGGTGGTGACCAGTACGATCGAGTCGTTGATGATGATCCCGGTCATGCCCAAGAGCCCCACAACCGTGAACATGCTGAGCGGCACATCCCAGACCGCATGCCCATAGATCGTGCCGACCAGTCCGAAGGGGATCACTGACATCACCACAAGCGGCCGCGTCCAGCTTGCGAACACCCAGGACAGGACAAGGTAGATGGCGAGCAGAGACAGGATCAGACCGGTGCGGGCGTCGTTCAGGAACTCTCCCTCCTGTTCGCTGAGGCCGGACAGGCGGTATTCCACCTGACGTTCGCTGGCGATTGTGGGCAGGATCTCGGTCTCCAGAGCCAGCATGATGTCATTGGCGCGGGCCGGATCGTCTTCAGAGATGTCGCCGGTCACGGAAATCAGACGGACGCCGTTCTCGCGGCGCACGGTGGAAAACCCGGTGCGGCGTTCAACGCTGACGATGTCGGCAAGCTGTACATAAGCGCCGTCTGGCGTGCGCATCTGAGTGCGTTCGAGGAAATCCGCCGTCAATTCGCCGGTCGGCAGTTCAACGCGGATCTCGGCGCTGCGGGGGCCATCAGGGTAGGTGGCGGCTTCGATCCCGCCCAGACGCGCGCGCAGCACGCTGCCCAGACCGTCGATGGTAAAGCCCAGCGCCTGCCCCTGTGGGGTCAGTTCGAGGATCAGCTCTTCCTTGTCATAGGCGAGATTGTCCTCAACCGCCGAGACCTCGGGATATTGCAGCAGCGCAGTCTTCAGGTCTTCGGACGCCGCTTTCAGCGTTTCTGCGGTGGCACCGTAGAATTGCACATCCAGCGCATCGCTTGCCGGACCGCTGCCCCAACTGCGGAAGCTGATCGTTTCCACCATCGGGTGACGGGGGACACTGTCCTGCAATTCGGTGACAAAAGCCTGACTCGAGAACGGGCGCAGATCAGGGTCGATCAGTTCGATGGAGATTCCGCCAAGCTGGTCGGCATCCTTGGTGTCGGACCCGGCGATCCCGCGCCCGGCATTACCACCCACTTCGGCGATCACGTAGTCGATGGGGTTAACGCCGTGGCGTTCTTCAAAGCTCTTCGCGACATCCTCGACCGATTGCTGGAAGATGCGCATCATTTCGAACGTGTCTTCCCGGGTGGCACCGGGGGCCATAGCAAAGTTGCCGGTGACAGAGCTTTGCTCGGGCGAATTGAAGAAGCGCCATTGCACATCGCCCCGGATGAACAGCGCGGCCTGTGACGCCAGAAGCACCACAGCCCCCGCCAGCACGGCGTAGCGCGCCTTGATGACCAGCGCCATGAACGGACGGAACAGGGTTTCGCGCATCCAGCGGAAGCCTCGGTTCACCACGCGGGACGGGATGTCGTACCAATGTTCCTTGGCGCTGTGAGCGATGGCATGGGCCATGTGGTTCGGCAGAATGAGAAAGCATTCGACCAGGGACGCGGCCAGAACCGCGATCACGGTGAAGGGAATGTCGGCGATCAGATCCCCGAACCGGCCCCCGATAGCGACAAGGCCGAAGAACGCGATGATCGTGGTCAGCGTTGCGGCAAAGACCGGCAGCGCCATGCGATGCGCCGCACGTTCCGCCGCATCGACGGGGGGAAGGCCGGTGCGAGCGAGATGGTCGGCATGTTCGCCCACCACGATGGCATCATCCACGACGATCCCCAGCGTGATGATCAGCGCAAAGAGCGAGATCATGTTGATCGTGATCCCGGCGGCGTACATCAGCGCAATCGCCGCCATCATCGATGCGGGAATGCCAGCAGCCACCCAGAACGCCGTGCGCGCGTTCAGGAACAGAAAGAGAAGCAAGACCACCAGCACGAGGCCCGTCAAGCCGTTGTCGAGCAGGATGTCCAGACGCCCCGTGATCGCCTCGGCGCGTGTGCGGATCAGATCGACGGTGACACCTTCGGGCAGCGAGGCTTCGAATTCGGCGGCCACCTCTTCGACCGTGCGCTGGATCGCGATGGCATCGCCCTGATCGCTGCGGTCAACACGGATGGAAATGGCGGGGTTCTCGCCCACGAAATAACTGCGTTCGCGGTCGATCCCTTCGATGATGATCGTGCCGACATCGCCCACAGTCAGGTTCGATCCATCGGGGTTCGACCGCAGAACGATGTCGGCAATCTGGTCTGCGCTGCGCTTTTCGACGCCTGTGCGGACACGGGTGTTGGCGTTGCCGATGTCACCGGCCGGATCTGCGTCGACCTCCTGTGCGATGGCATCCGCGATCTCGCGTATGGAGATGTCGAAAGCGATCAGGTTGGCCGAGGGTACCTCGATCACGGTACGGGGGGCCGAAAGCCCCCGGATTGTGGTGCGCGTGACCCCTTCGGCGAAAAGCCGGGCGCTGAGTTCATCGGAAAACCGCGCGAGTTGATCCACACCGACAGGGCCTGTGATGACGATGTCGGTCACCCGGTCACGCCATGTGCCGCGCTGAACCACCGGGTCTTCGGCATCGGCGGGCAGGGTCGAGACCGCATCCACCGCTTTTTGCACGTCGTCAGCGGCGCGGGACATGTCCCAGCCGGGTTCGAATTCGAGCCGGATGCTGGCACGCCCTTCGCGCGATGTCGCCTCGGAGCTTTCGACGCCTTCGACGGACAGCACGGCAGGCTCCAGCACCTGCACGATGCCCCGGTCCACGTCTTCGGCCCCGGCGCCATCCCAGACGACGGTCACGTCGACATCATCGACAACCACGTCGGGAAAGAACTGCGCCCGCATGTTGGGGATCGAGAACGCACCTGCCGCGAGCAGAAGGATCAGCAGCAGGTTCGCCACGGTCCGGTGACGCACGAAATAGCTGAGGATGCCCCCGGCCTTGCCCGACAGAGTGCGCACCATGACTTAGCCCCCCATCCGGGATTCGATGCGTTCAACGACCTGCGCGGGCACGGTGCCCTGTGAAAGCTGTTGCAGCACGCGCTGTCGGGCCTCTTCGGGCATGCGGGTGTTGGACTGCACAAAGGCCACAAGGCGGGCGCGGCGTTCCTCGGTGAGTTCGACCATTTCGGGCGCTTCGGGTACGGCCTGCCCGGCATCGCGCAGCGGGCGCACCTTGATGCCCGCGCCCAAGAGCGGTGTGCGTTCCGCCACAACCTCGCGCCCTTGCAGGTCACGTGCCCGGACCAGAACATCGTCGCCCTGACGGCGCAGCAGATTGACTTGAACGACGTCAAGCCGGTCTTCTTCGGCGATCACAAGCACCTCGTTCGCCGCGTTCAGGGCAGATGCCGGAAGGCGCGCGACGTTGTCGAGCGGCGGCTCTTCGATCTGCACGGTGACGAAGTCACCAGGGCGGAAGCCAGGCGCGCTGTCCAGCGTTGCGAACAACAGCCGCCCGGTCTGGCCATCGCCAACCGCGGCCCCGGCGCGGCTGATCGTGCCGGAGGCTGTCAGATTGGTGCCGAAGACATCCAGAACTACGGTGACGTCGGATTTGGAAAGCTGACCGTTCTCATCCAGCAGGCGTGCGAATTGCTGCGTCGAGACCCGGAACGCCACTTCAAGCGCATCCGCGTCGATCAGGCGGGCCAGTTGTTCGTTGGACGACACCAACCGCCCCTGCACCACAGAGACATCGGCAAGCGTGCCGGAGAAGTCGGCAGTAATGATCGTGTCATCCAGCCGCCGCTGGGCTTCGGCCTCGGCGATCACCGCGCGAGACAGGCGAGTGGTGGCCTGATCAATGCGCGCCTCGGCCTGTGCCACGGCCTGCCTGCGCGACAGAACCGCCTGCCGCGCCTGCGCTGCGGCCAGTTCCGCCACCTCGACCGCTGCGGCGGTGCCGACGCCGCGTTCTTCCAGATCGCGCTGGCGCTGGAACGCGCGTTCCCGCAGGGTCGCCTGCTCTTCGGCGGCAACAAGTTCATCCTGAGCCAGCACAAGCGCGCGTTCCGCCTCGCGCTGCTCGGCCTCGGCATCGAGAATATCGCTTTGCACGCGTTGCAGCACCGCCTCGGCATCGGTCGGGTCGATCCGCACAAGAACCTGACCCTCGGTGACGTTGCCGCCTTCGACAAACTCCGGCGCGATGTCGATCACACGACCCCCCGCCGCCGAGCGCAATTCCAGCGTGCGGACGCTTTCGATCTGGCCGAAGGCCGTCAGGACCGGAGTCACCGTGTCGAACTGGGCGGGCACGACGTTGACCGCGAACACCCGTTCGCGCTGCGGGAAACTGCGCGGCTCCTGTGCCATACGGTCCTGCACCGCATCGCGCACCTGCACGCCAGCATAAGCCAACAGTCCAAGCGTCAACGACAACAGGAACAGCCCGGTCAGGCTACGGCGTAGAAATCGCATCGGCGACAATCCTCAAGGGCCAGTCTGCCTATCAGATAGCCAGAACTGAATGTTTTCCAATAACACAACACTTCGTTACACGAAGAGTGATGCTATTTCCGTCGCAGATGCTCGTCCAATCGCGGTAAAATCTCGACAAAGTTACAAGGCCGGTGCCGGTAGTCGAGTTGCAGGCTGAGAATTTCGTCCCACGCATCCTTGCAGGCACCGGGGCTGCCGGGCAGCGCAAAGAGGTATGTTCCATTGCGCACACCTCCCGTGGCGCGGCTTTGAATCGCGCTGGTGCCGATCTTCTGGAACGACACCATGGTGAAGACGGTGCCGAAGGCGTCGATCTCTTTTTCATAGACATCGCGATGCGCCTCGACCGTCACATCACGCCCGGTCAAACCTGTGCCACCTGTGGAAATCACAACGTCGATGTCGGGCTGATCGCACCACGCGCGTAGCTGCGCTGCGATCTGGTCGCGCTCGTCCTGAACGATCTTGCGATCCGCCACGATATGCCCCGCACCTTCGATCCGGCCCACCAGTGTATCGCCGGACCGATCTTCGGCCATGGAACGCGTGTCGCTGACCGTCAGAACGGCGATGCGGATGGGCAGGAAATCTTTGCTTTCGTCGATGCGGCTCATGGGTCAGGCTTTCTTGGTCAGACGCGCGCGCAGGTCGAGAAGATCGGCCCAAGCCTCGCGCTTGGCGGATGGGTTGCGCAAAAGGTAGGCGGGATGGAACATCGGGATCACCGGTAGGCCCTCGGCCTCGGCCCACTGGCCGCGCAGACGGGTGATGCCGCGTTTACCAAGCAGGGCCTGGCACGAGATATTGCCCATGACCACCAACACTTCGGGTTTGGCCAGTGCGATATGGCGCTTGAGGAAGGGCAGCATCATCGCGATTTCATCGGGTTTCGGATCGCGGTTCTGTGGCGGACGCCATGGCAGAACGTTGGTGATATAGACCGCCTGCGCACCGTCGCGGTCGCGCCCCAGATCAATGGCCGCAAGCATCCTGTCGAGCAGTTGCCCCGCGCGTCCGACAAAGGGCTTGCCGATCCGGTCTTCGTCGCGCCCCGGCGCTTCGCCCACGATCATCACGCGGGCACCGGGCACGCCGTCGCAGAACACGAGGTTCCGCGCGCCTTTCTGAAGCTCGCAATGCGGGTAGGCGGCCATCGCGGCTTGCAGCCCGACCAGATCGCCAGCCGACCGCGCCGCGGCTTCCGCGTCGGCCACGGGATCGACCTCGGGGGTCGCCTGAACTGGCACCGTCGGCGCAGGAACGCCCGGCGCAACACCCGCTTTCGGGGGCGGCGTCACCTGTTCAAAGCGATTGATCGGCGTCTCCGAGATTGTCTCGGTCACACCCATCTCGAGCTGCCACTCAAGAGCCGCCCGCGCCGCATGCCAGTCGATATACGAATCCATGCCGCACCCTAGCCCGGCATTGTGTCGCGCAAAAGGGATCCCGGACTTGCCGCGCGGCGGTGCAGTTTCTATAAGCACGCGACCACTCCGCAAAGGCAACCTGATGCGTTTCGATCAACGACACCTGCTTGGGATCGAACCCCTCCGCCCTGACGAAATCACCACACTGCTTGACCTGTCGGACCAGTATGCCGACCGCAACCGCACGCGGACGCCAAGCACCGATGTGCTGGCGGGGATGACGCAGATCAACATGTTCTTCGAAAACTCGACCCGGACGCAGGCCAGCTTCGAATTGGCGGGCAAGCGACTTGGCGCGGATGTGATGAACATGGCGATGCAGGCCTCGTCGGTGAAGAAAGGCGAGACCCTGATCGACACGGCGCTGACGCTGAACGCGATGCATCCCGATCTGTTGGTCGTGCGGCACCCGCATTCGGGCGCGGTGGATCTGCTGTCGCAAAAGGTGAATTGCGCGGTTCTCAACGCGGGCGACGGCAAGCACGAACACCCGACGCAGGCGCTGCTTGACGCGCTGACCATCCGTCGCGCCAAGGGGCGGTTGCACCGTCTGTCGATCGCGATCTGCGGTGACATCGCCCACAGCCGCGTCGCCCGGTCGAATATCCTGCTGCTGGGCAAGATGGAAAACCGCGTGCGCCTTGTCGGCCCGCCAACGCTGATGCCCACGGGGATCGGCGAATTTGGCGTCGAGGTGTTCGAGGACATGCGCGAAGGGCTCAAGGACGTCGATGTCGTCATGATGCTGCGTCTTCAGAAGGAACGCATGGATGGCGGGTTCATTCCGTCGGAACGGGAATACTACCACCGCTACGGGCTGGATGCCGAAAAGCTGAGCTTTGCCAAGGAAGATGCCATCGTCATGCATCCCGGCCCGATGAACCGCGGGGTCGAGATCGACGGCACCCTCGCTGACGACATCAACCGGTCGGTCATTCAGGAACAAGTCGAGATGGGCGTCGCTGTGCGGATGGCGGCGATGGACCTTCTGGCGCGGTCGCTGCGGGATCGTCGGGCGGCACAGTCCGAAGGCGTCATGGTATGAGCACCACCATGCACATCAAGAGCAGCGAGCGCGGTGTGATCCGGGTGTTTCACATTGACCTGCCGCGCGAGGCCATTGAGCGCTTCACGACGCAGGCGGGCACCGGCGAATGGCCGCTGCAATATGCGCTTGGGGCAAAATCGCTGCGGTCGGCCTTTGTCGAGGTGATCGACCTGCGCGATCTGGGCGAGATGCCGCTGTCGCAGTATCTGATCAACGCGCATGACGTCAGCGGGGCGGATTTCGACGCAATGCGCCCGCGCCTCGATGCACTGACGGGGTTTGTCCTGGTCCTTCCGTCGCAGGCGTTCAACCAGACCGAACAGGACCTGAGCATCGCCACGCCACTGCGCTGGATCGGCACCTTCAACGAGCCCAAGGCCGCCATGGGTGCAGCAAAAATCCGAACCAAGTCCGCCAAGGGAACGGTGGGCACCAAATCTGCGCCTGCTCCGTCTTCCAACACCGGGCTGTGGGTGGTGATCGGCCTTTTCGTCCTGATCCCGCTGACCATCATCATTGCCCGGTTCCTGATGAACTGACCGACGCCGAATATGCCCATGACCGAATTCAGACCAGACATGCCCACCTACATCCGCGCCCATGCCGTGATGACGGCAATTGCCATGGCTGCGGGCATGCTGATCCTCTGGGCCATCGACAACCCGCATATCTGGACCGGCGCGGTGGGTGGCTTTGCCGCTGTCGCCCTGCGCGGCTGGTACATGGCGGACGAGGTGATGGATGAGGTCTGGACGATGACAAGCGCCAGCCTGACGGGACCTTACGAACGCAAGGCGCGGCTTGACGAGATCACAAAGGTCCGGACGATTGCCGGATCGGTGCAGATCATCACCCGTTCCGGTGACAAGCACCTTATCAAGTATCAGCCCGACCCGCAGGCCGTGATCGACCAGATCAACGCCGCGCGTCAAAACCAGGCGGCCTGACATGACCTTTCTCATCACCAATGCCCGCCTGATCGACCCCGAAGCGACCGAGGTCACATTGGGGGCTGTCCTTGTCCGCAATGGCGTGATCGCGGAAGTGTTCGATACGCCGACACCGGAGATCAGCGCGGATCACGTGCCCTCCGAGTACCGTCGTGATGCAGGGGGGAAATGTCTTGCGCCCGGCATTGTCGATATCGGCGTGAAGATCTGTGAACCTGGCGAACGGCACAAGGAAAGCTATGGCTCTGCCGGGCAAGCCGCGGCTGCGGGCGGCGTGACCACCATCGTGACACGCCCCGACACCAACCCGGCCATCGACACGCCCGAAACGCTGGAATTCGTCCGCCGCCGGGCCAACGAAGCCGCGCCCGTACACGTCCTGCCGATGGCGGCGCTCACCAAGGGCCGCGAAGGGCGCGAGATGACCGAGATCGGTTTTCTCATGGATGCCGGGGCCGTCGCCTTCACCGATTGCGACCGCGTGGTGCGGGACACCAAGGTGCTCAGCCGCGCGATGACCTATGCCCGCGCCTTGGGAGCGTTGGTCGTCGGCCACCCGCAGGAACCGAACCTGTCAGCGGGTGCCGCCACAACATCCGGCAAATTCGCATCGCTGCGCGGTCTGCCCAGCGTCACACCGATGGCCGAACGTATGGGCCTCGACCGTGACATCGCCTTGGTCGAAATGACCGGCGTGCGCTACCACGCCGACCAGATCACCACGACCCGCGCCCTGCCCGCGCTGGAACGGGCCAAGCGCAACGGGTTCGACGTGACGGCGGGTGTGTCGATGCACCACCTGACGCTCAACGAATATGACGTTGCCGACTACCGCACCTTCTTCAAGGTCAAGCCGCCATTGCGCGCCGAAGACGACAGACAGGCGGTGGTCGAGGCGGTGAAATCCGGCCTGATCGACGTGATCGGATCGTTCCACACGCCGCAGGACGAGGAAAGCAAACGCCTGCCCTTCGAGGAAGCAGCAAGCGGGGCTGTCGGTTTGGAAACCATGCTGCCGGTGCTGATGCGCCTCTATCATTCCGGCGATCTGGATCTGCCGACGCTCTTCCGTGCACTGTCCCTGAACCCGGCAAAGCGGCTTGGTCTTGACTGCGGACGCCTGACCAAAGGCGCGCCCGCTGATCTGGTTCTCTTCGACCCGGACAAACCCATCGTGCTCGACCGGTTCCAGCTCAAGTCGAAGTCCAAGAACACCCCCTTTGACGGCGCGCGCTTGCAGGGTAAGGTTCTGGAGACCTTCGTCAGCGGAACCTCGGTCTACCGGAGCAACTGATGCCAGAATTCGAGACAGGCCTGACACTTTTCGCCCTCTGGGCGTTGATCGGCTATCTTCTCGGCTCCATCCCTTTTGGTCTCTTGCTGACCAAGGCCATGGGGCTAGGCAATCTGCGCGAGATCGGATCCGGCAATATCGGGGCAACCAATGTCCTGCGCACCGGCAACAAGGGCGCGGCTGCGGCGACACTTCTGCTCGACGGGGCCAAGGGTGCGGTTGCGGTCCTGTTGGCGCGCGAGTTCGCCGGAGAAGGTGCCGCACAGGTCGCCGCTCTGGCCGCGTTCCTGGGCCATTGCTTCCCCGTTTGGCTGGGCTTCAAGGGCGGAAAGGGCGTTGCGACATTCCTGGGCCTGATGCTGGCGCTGGCATGGCCCGTGGGCCTCTTGGCCTGCGCCACGTGGCTGGCGACGGCGGTCATCAGCCGGATCTCCAGCCTGTCCGCCTTGGTCGCTGCATCGTGGTCGACGCTGTGGTGCCTGCTTGTCGGACAGGGACAGGTCTTTGTCCTGACCTTGATCCTCGCGCTGCTGATCATCTGGCGACACCGCGAAAATCTTGCCCGGCTCAAAGCCGGGACCGAGCCACGCATCGGCCGGAAAAAAGCATAACATCACATGTTGGCTTCTCGGCTCATGGATGCAGTTGCGTCATTGCAACCTTATGTGTATCAGCCACGCAGGTGCCGAAAACCTGCCGCCTGCAGACACACGTCACGGTGAAGTTCGGAATTCAAAGACATCTCACCCTCGAAGCATTTCGCAGGTGGGTAACGCAGGCTCCCTCCCGTTCCGAAATGCCATTCTGGAGATGTGAGCCATGTCGGTAAACTCTTTCCTACGCCCCACCTGCGTGAGACCCGTTCAAGGGAACTCCGCTATGGGCACAACACAAATCAAGCGGGAGGTGCCGTGATGAACCTTTCGGTTGACGACGCCAAGGCGCAGGCCAAAGCACTTCGCCAAGCCTTGCAGACGGCCAGAACTTCGGTCAGCCACGCGCAGGCGCTTGAACTTGTCGCCAAGCAGCATGGCGCACGCGATTGGAACACTCTGCATGCGCGGTTGTCCCAGAGAAATGCACCACCCGAGCTTGCCTTGGGCGACTTGGTGTCCGGCAAATATCTCGGTCAGGCGTTCTCGGGGCAGATCATCGCCCTGTCCGGACCTTCACATCTCCGCCAAATCGAGATCAAACTGGACAAGCCGATCGACACCGTCACGTTCGACAGCTTTTCAAACTGGCGCCATCGCATCCGAGGCACGCTGGGGGAGAACGGGGAGAGCCACCGCAAGACGTCCGACGGCAATCCTCAGTTGGTCGTCGTCAAAAAAGCCTGATTGGCCGCCTTTGCGTTCTTTCCCGATGAACGAAAAATGGGCCGAGTGTTCCCACTCGGCCCGCTATGGTCGTTCCCCATAAAGCGTGATGAGGCCTTGCCTTATTCCGCCGCGTCGCGCTTGGGCAGCACCCAATTGGCGCGCGGGAAATGGCAGGTATATCCATTGGGGAACCGCTCCAGATAATCCTGATGCTCGGGCTCGGCTTCCCAGAAATCACCTACGGGTTCGACTTCGGTCACAACCTTGCCCGGCCAGATGCCGCTAGCGTTCACATCGGCGATGGTGTCCAGCGCGCAGTCCTTCTGCGCATCGTCCACATAGTAAATCGCCGAGCGGTAGCTCAGACCACGGTCATTGCCCTGACGGTTCAGTGTGGTCGGATCGTGGATCTGGAAGAAGAACTCCAAGAGTTTGCGATACGAGATCATCGACGGATCAAAAATGATCTCGATCCCCTCGGCATGGGTGCCGTGATTGCGATAGGTGGCGTTCGGCACATCCCCACCGGTATAGCCCACGCGGGTGTCCAGAACGCCGGGCAACTTGCGGATCAGATCCTGCATTCCCCAGAAACAGCCACCGGCCAGAACAGCACGTTCAGTCATGCCACATCCTCCACTTGATCCAGATAGGCGCCATAGCCTTCGGCCTCCATGTCGTCGCGATGGATGAATCGCAGGCTGGCGGAATTGATGCAATAGCGCAGACCACCGCGGTCTTTCGGACCGTCCGGGAACACATGCCCCAGATGGCTGTCCCCATGGGTCGAGCGCACCTCGGTGCGGATCATCCCATGGCTCAGGTCGCGCAGCTCGTTGATATGCGCGGGCTCGATCGGCTTGGTAAAGCTCGGCCAGCCGCAACCGGACTCGTACTTGTCGGCACTCGCAAACAGCGGCTCGCCGCTGACGATGTCCACATAGATGCCGGGTTCCTTGTTGTGCAGGTATTCCCCGGTGCCGGGCCGTTCCGTTCCGCTTTCCTGCGTGACGTAGAACTGTTCCGGCGACAGCGTTGCAATCACGTCCGGGTTCTTTTCGTATTTCGCCATGCGGGCACCTCCATTGGTCGTCCAGAGCCTATAGATGGCGCGCAGAATGCCAAGTCCAACCCTTGTTACAGCACGGTCTCCGGGTCGTGAGCCGCGATCCTTGGTCGCCCCGTCGCCTCGACCACGATGCGTGCCTCGACGAACATCTCGCGCGCTTCGATTTCGGCCCGTTTGACGTCGCGCCAGACCTGCACATGGACCGAGGCCGCGCCCGCCGCTTCGGCGTCTTGGGTTGCGGCCGCGCTGAGGCTCGCCTCAAGCATTGCTATGGCGGCATCCGCATCGCGGAAATCCTGCGGGGCGTCCGGCAGGTGCGCCCGGAACAGCCCTTCCGACGGGCAGCTCACCAAACCTTCGCGCAACATCCGGATCCGGCCCGTGACAGCGCCGATGGCATTGGCCACATCGCCATGATCCGGCAGCAGCATCTCGGCATTGAGGTACTGTCCGACCGCCGGATAGGTCGTCTGCGCCGACGCACCCAACCCCACGACGGGAACCGATAGGCCCGCCGTCAGATGCACCAGCCCCGGCGTCTGCCGCAATCCCCGCGCCATCAGCGGATGTTGGGCAAGCGCGGTCGGATCTTCCATCCCGTCTTCGGCAAATGCCGCCTCAAGCAAAGCGGTTCCGGTGGCTAGGGTCAACGTATCGACGATCTGTTCAGCCATCTCCTGTGGAGTCTGGGCGTACCGCTCCCCCGATCCCGCGCGATTGCGTGCCAGCAAGGCCAAAGCCTTTTCCGACGCGGTGGCGTCCCAATGCGCGAACCGCCCCAGCACATGCAGCGCATCCGTCGGCGTTGGCCCCGCGACCTGCACCAACCCGCGCAACACGAGAAGCCGCAGCGCCTGCGCCTCTAGCCGCGACTGCACCACGCCGCCCAAAGGCTGCGGCGCAACGGTGATCCGGTCCAGCACGACCTGCGCCCGCTCCGGCAGACCAACCGCATCCTGCCCTTCAACCCGCCGCACGAAACGCGCATCGTATTCGCCGGGAACGGGCCGGTTCATCTGCTCGTCCAGCGCCTTGTGCACCACCTCGGGCGCATCCTGCGCCACAAGCGCCACCGGCAGCACGCGCCTTGGCCCAAGCGCCACACCACCGGTCAGGCCCTGGCTGGCCAGATGCACCTCGCTGTCCCCGCCCAGCCCGTGCGTGCGCATCGCCACCGCCTCGACCATGGTGCGATGCGGACCGACCCGCGCGCCATCCGGGTCGATCACCGGCTGACCATTGCGCAGCACAGCGATGTCGGTTGTCGTGCCACCTATGTCCGACACCAGCGCCTGATCCGCCCCGGTCAGCCAACGCGCACCGACGATCGAGGCGGCAGGCCCGCTCAGAATGGTCTCAATGGGCCGTTCCTGCGCCTGTGCCGCCGACATCAGCGCGCCATCACCGCGCACCACCATCAGCGGCGCCTCGATTCCCAGCTCACGCAACGCGCCCTCGGCCCGCCCGATGAGCCGATGGGTCAACCCGATGAGCCGCGCATTTAGCACAGCCGTCAACGCCCGCTTCGGCCCCCCAAGCTTGGCCGACAATTCATGCGAACAGGTCACAGGCCGCCCAGTCGCCGCCCGCACCGCGTCGCGCGCGGTCACCTCATGCGCCGGATTGCGCGTGCCGAACTGCGCCGCGATGGCAAAGGCCGATACGTCCTGTGCCGCCGCCCAATCGGCGATCACGGCGGCATCCAAGGGGGCCACCTCGGCCCCGCTGTGGCTGTGCCCACCTGCGGTCACCAGCACAGGGTCACCCGCCAGAGCCTCGGCCAGCCCCTGCGCCGCTAGATCGCGTTCGGAAAAGCCGATATAGATCAGCGCCACCCGCGCGCCCTGCCCTTCGACCAGCGCATTGGTGGCCAAGGTGGTCGACAACGACGCCAGCGCGATGTCCGCCGGAGACACAAAGGATTGCGCCAGCACCGCCTTGACCGCTTCGCTGACACCAATGGCCAAATCGTGCCGCGTCGTCAGTGCCTTGGCACTGGCGATCACCGCCTCCTCGTCGCGCATCAAGACGGCGTCGGTATAGGTGCCGCCGGTGTCCACACCCAGTAATATTGCCATAAACGGGCCTCCTGCGCCTGACCTAGACTAGTCGCGCGCCCCGGCCCGCGTGTTTGCGACATCGGCAAGTCGCATCGCGGCCCAACGCGCCGTTTCGGCCACGGTTTCGTCGGGATCATCGACCAACGCCTGCGCCACCCCCCGCAAGCGCGGCGACCGGGAATTGCCAATGGCATAAAGCACGTTGCGCACAAACCGGTTGCGCCCGATCCGCTTGATCGGGGACCCCGAAAACCGCTCCCGAAACCCTGCATCGTCCAACTGCGCAAGCTCCGCCAGATCGGGCGCAACCAATTCCTCCCGCGCGTGGTACTTCACTTCTGCCGCACGGCTGGCAAACTTGTTCCACGGACAGACGGCCAGACAATCGTCGCAGCCATAAATGCGATTGCCCATCAACCCGCGCAGGTCTTCATCCACTGGCCCGTGATGCTCGATCGTCAGGTAGGAAATGCACCGCCGTGCATCGAGCTGATAGGGCGCGGGGAACGCATCTGTTGGGCAGACATCCAGACAGGCCCGACACGATCCGCAATGATCGACCTCTGCCGCGTCGGGTGTCAGATCGAGCGTCGTGAACACCGACCCGATAAAGAACCAAGACCCCAGCTCCCGCGACACAAGGTTCGTGTGCTTGCCTTGCCAGCCCAGTCCCGCCGCCTGCCCCAAAGGCTTTTCCGGAACGGGGGCGGTGTCGACGAACACCTTCACCTCACCCCCGGCTTCAGAAATCAGCCACCGCGCCAGCCGCTTGAGGCGCTTCTTGACCACATCATGGTAATCGCGGTTCTGCGCATAGACGGAAATCGCCGCCTGCTCGGTCTGCTCCAGTACCTCCAAAGGATCATGCTCTGGCCCGTAATTCTCCGCCAGAACAATGACCGACCGCGCCTCTGGCCAAAGCACCTGCGGCGCACCGCGCCAATGCGCCCGCTCAGCCAGCCAGCCCATCTGACCGTGATAGCCTGCATCCAGAAACGCCTGCAGACGGTCTGGAACCTCGGGCACATCCCAGGGCCGGCAGATCCGACAGGCCGAAAACCCTTCGGCCAAAGCCTGCGCCTTGACCTGCTCCGTCAAATCCATGACGGCCTGCTTTTCTTCTTGCCACAAATATCCCGGGGGTGTGGGGGCTGGCCCCCACTCCTCGCTGCGGGATCAGAAATCCAGATCGGCATAATGCGGCGGCTGCGGGAAACCCGGAACCTGATCGGCGAGGATCGACCGAAACGCCGGGCGCGACTTGATCTTGGCGTACCAGTCCTTGACCACGGCGCTGCGGTTCCAGTCGACATCGCGGATGTAATCCAGCGACGACAGATGCGCGGCCGCCGCGAAATCGGCAAGCGTCATGGTATCCCCCGCCAGCCAGCGGCGATGATCCAGCAGCCATGCCATGTAATCGAGGTGATACTTGATCGCCTTGGCCCCCGCCTTGACGTTCGCACTGTCCGGAAAGCCCTGCTTGGTGACCTTCTTGTTCACCCGCTCATAGAGCAATTTCGAGGTCACCTCGTTGTGGAACTTGTCATCAAACCAGCCCACAAGACGCCGCACCTCGTAGCGCGCATCCAAGGATCGGGGCATCAACGGGGGCTCGGGATATTTCTCTTCGAGATATTCGCAGATCGCCGCACTTTCCGCCATGGTGCGACCGTCGATCTTGAGAACGGGCACCTTGGCAGCGGGGTTGCGGCGCAAGAAATCCGGGTCTTTTTCCCAGTATTTCTCTTCCACCAACTCACACTCGATCTTCTTTTCCGCAAGGCTCAGCCGGACCTTCCGGCAGAACGGCGACAACGGAACATGATAGAGTTTGGCCATGTGACACAGGTCTCGAGGGTTGGTGGATCAGTCGCCCTCTAATTGCCGCGAAGCGCCCGGCAATACAATGGCCCGCTGCCGGTTTAATCCCCGGCGCGCGGTTTTCGTCTCACCCAAAGGGCATCAGTTCTGGAAACAGGCGGCACGCCCATCCTGGTTGATCGTTTCAGCCCCGGCCCGGATCGACCGGGCGCGGCGCTCGACAAAATTGCTCGGGTTCGAGGCGGATCGCGACTTGGGCGCAGGCAAAACCGCCGCCAGCCGCGATGCCTGAAGCGCGCTCAGATCGCGTGCATCAACACCGAAATAATGCCGGGCGGCGGCCTGCACGCCGAACACGCCTTCATCGAATTCGGCCACGTTGAGATAGAGTTCCAGAATGCGCCGCTTTGACCACATGGCCTCGGTCACCGGCGTGAGCACCGCCTCCATGCCCTTGCGCACCCAGGACCGGTCCTGCCAGAGAAACACGTTCTTCACGACCTGCTGCGAAATCGTCGATGCGCCCCGCGCGCCGCCCGCTTCGATGGCGGCCTGAATCGCTTCGACGTCAAAGCCCCAATGCAGGCAGAAATTCGCGTCTTCCGCCGCCACCGCAGAGCGGAACATCACCGGCGCGATCTGATCGGCATCGACCCAGACCTGATCGACAGGCGCGCCCAGACGACGCCCCTCGGACCACATCGTGTGAGTTGTCGGCGGGTTCACCACGCCGAAGAGGCCGACCACAACCAGACCGAAAACAATCAGCGCCAGCCCCGTCCGAAACCCCCATTTCACCACCCAGCGATAGGGCGCGAGGATCTTGTCGACCACACCGGGCTCCTTGCGGGCACGGCTGCGTTCGGCCTTCGGCTTGTCCAGCCGAGGCCCCTGCTGAGGAGTAGGTTTGGGTTTTCCGCCTGCCATCGCAGGCACATTAGGCGCAACTGCCATGCAAGAAAACATCCCCTCTGGTCCTGTCAGTCCCGAAACCTGCGCGCCGAATTCGGTACAAGCTGGGCCAGAGCATGGCGACAAGATGAAATCGGTTTACTTTCCGCCCCGATCCCGGGACATCACACCCATGCTTCTGGTTCTTGCGCTTCTTGGGTTCTATCTCGGCAGCCTTGCGATGGCCTTTGCCTTTACACTGCCACGTCAGGCGATGGTGCAGGGGATCGGCCTGTTTGGGGTTGCCTGTCTCGCGGCACTGACCCTGTGGCTGCTGACAAAGTCCAACCTGATCGAAGCCTGGCTTTCAATCGCGATGATTGGCGTGGTCGCGCTGCCGGGTGGGCTGATCGGTCTTGGGCTTGCTCTGGGCGGATTCGTGCGGACCACCCTTCGTCACGGCGGGTGGAAACATTATCTGGCCTGCCTTGGCGCGGCTGCACCCGCCGGATTGGGCATTCTTGCAGCCTTTGCACTGTGATCCACTCATGACACCGACCTCCGAGCCGGCACAGGTATGTGCGGCGCGATTCGACTCCAGATGTTCAAGAGGACAGCGCGGTAATGACGGATCGGCCGTTCGAAAAGAGCTGCAAAACCGAAGCAGATCGACAGGGTCAGCATCAGAAGCACGAGGTTATACGCGGGAAGCGTTTCCGGAAGCGTTGCATCCAGCAGGTGCAAGGTCGGATAATGCACGAGATACAGCGAGAAACTGCCCCCCGCGATCCAACGCACCGTCTTGGCCAAGCCACCCTCGGTCCGTTTCGGCCAGGTGCCCGCCAGATGGCGCACACCAACCAGATGCAGCGCAAGGCACAGCGCGATCACGCAGTTCCACAAAACCTCGTTCGAATAGACCAGCACGGCATGGTGGTCATGAGGCGCCAGAACACGGGCAGTCACGCCTTCCAGATCGGCGGGGATGGACGACATCTTCATCATCACAAGCGCCGCAATGCTGCCGATGGCAAGGAACCACGCGCGGCTGCGGCCATGGCCGTCTGTCAGACTGGTGGAATGCCGCCAGACCCAGACACCAACCCACCAAGCCGGCAGCAGCGCCAGTGCCGGGACACCCACCAGAAAAACCAGCAGCAGCAGTACAGCAAGCCTCTGCACGCCTTTCAGGAACATCGCCGCACCAAAGATCAGGTAAAAGGCGACCTCGTAACTCAGCGACCAGATCGGGCCATTCGTGCCCAGACGCACCCAGTCGCCTGCGCCGGTCCAAAGCGGTGTCACCGTCAGGCCCCGCCACAGGAATTCAGCCAGCGACAGCTCCTGATAATAGGGGGCCTGATAGGCCGACATGTCGGTTGCGGTGCCCACGGCATCGAAGACCAGCGTCAGCATCAGTGCCGGGATCAGAACCGACATGACCCGGGTGATCCGGTTGAACGCGTAGCGCCCCAGCGTACCGTCCCGCTCGGCGGCATAGGCGATGACAACGCCGGAGAGCACAAAGAACACCGCCACAGCATCGCTCGCCACGTTCCAGTCGCGCAGAACCTGGTAGTCTCCCCCGGTAAACCGCGCATGCGCCATATGCCCGAACAGCACCGTCAACGCGGCCCCGGCCCGCAGCGCATCCAGCCAGAGGGAAAACCCCTGCGTCATATGGGCGTCGGCCACATCACCAGAACGACGGCCCCGCCCCTTGCGCAGCAGGCCCATTACGTTTTCGGCGCTTTCGACAAACGGTTTGAACAGAGCGGCGCCCAGCGTTTCGTAGGGCTGCGGCTGCCGTTCACCCTTGGCATCCGAAACACCAAAGGTCAGATCTTCGTAGCTTTCGGGAACGTAAAGCGTGCCGAACATCCAGTCCCAGATCGCGAAGATCGACCCGTAGTTCTTGTCATGATGCTTGACCGCGACCGAATGGTGGATCTGATGCTGGGCCGGGGAAATCAGGATATGTTCCATCACCCGGCCATAGCTGATCCAGATATGGCTGTGACGGAAGTTCGACCCCAGAGAGTTGAAGAGGAAATAGACCGCATTGGCGCCGCCGATGGTCACCATGCTCAACTCACCAACAAGGAAATAGAGCGCGAGACCCTGCGCGATCCCAACAAGAAGCGTCATCAGCAGCGAATTGATCATCGGCTCGAGCGGATGCACCCGCTGCACCGTCAAGGGCGTCAGCACATCCGCCGAGTGGTGCACAGCATGGAACGGCCAAAGCGCGCGCCATTCGTGATGGGCCCGGTGCGCCCAGTATTTGCAGAAATCGCTGACCACCACGACGATCATCGTCACAACAGCGACGCGCATCCATGTGGTCTCGGGCGGCGCATAATCGGCCCCGCCGAATTGCGCCAAGAGCCCATAGGCCACGGTCGTCGGGAAGAACACCGCGCCGAAGACACCCAGAACCGCAAACAAGCGCGATGCGAAGAAAAGCTTGATATCCAAAAGGTTGGAACGGTGCCGGTATACATCCTTGGGCAACAGCCACGAGGTGAACGTGCCGGGGCTGCCCCGGAATTTCCAGATCCCGAACGCGATCAGCACCGTGCAGAGCAGGTAGAAGATGGAGTACCGCACATTGAAATCGAAGGGCGCATCAAGCGTCGCTGCGATGAAGGCCTGCAGTGTTTCCATATCCCGAACTCCGATTGGGTCGGGATTGGCCTAATCCGGCAATTTGGCGGTATTGAGGCCCGTTTTTGTCGCCAATACGCGGGTCAATCCCCCGAAACGCAAACGACCCGGCCACAGGGCCGGGTCGCTGTCACGGGGTGCGGCCACGCCTATTCGGCGGGAACCGCTTTCTTTTCGATGCCGAGCGGATGGCTGATCTTGTCCAGCATCTCTTTCGGGCAGACCTGAACAAAGTTGCCCAGTTCGAGGTCCCAATGCTGGAGGATGTCCTGCGCCTTGCGGCTCATGGTTTCCTCCACATGGCGCTCGATCAGACCTTTCAACTGGTCGATCCAGTGATCCACGGTCACGGCGCAGGTCACGATGCTTTCGTGGTTCATCAGCGCCTGCGCCTTGCCCTCGGGATCATAGAGATACGCCATGCCACCGGTCATACCCGCACCGAAGTTGGCACCGATATCGCCAAGGATCACTGCAACCCCGCCGGTCATGTATTCGCAGCCGTTCGATCCGCAGCCCTCGACCACAACCTTGGCGCCCGAGTTCCGTACCGCGAACCGCTCACCCGCACGACCCGCCGCAAAGAGGTAACCGTCGGTCGCGCCGTAAAGCACGGTGTTGCCGATGATCGTGTTCTCTGCCGCCACCAGCGGTGACATCATCGGCGGACGCACCACGATCGTGCCGCCCGACAGACCCTTGCCCACATAGTCGTTTGCATCGCCCGACACTTCGAGCTTGAGGCCCGGCGCGGCGAACGCACCCAGCGACTGGCCCGCAGAGCCGGTCAGCTTGACCGTCAGATGGTTCGGTTGCAGCGCGTTGCGCATGCCGAACTTGCGCACGATATGCGACGAGGTGCGTGTGCCGACGGTCCGGTGCGTGTTCTGCACCGCGTAGGACAGTTGCATCTTCTCGCCATCCTCAAGGAACCGCGCCGCATCGCGCACGATTTCCGCATCGAGCGTATCCGGCACCGGGTTGCGCGGTTTGTTGCGGTCATAGACGATGTCATCCGACCCATCGACGCGGATCAGCAGCGGGTTGAGGTCCAGATCATCAAGATGATCCGACCCACGGCTGACCTGGCTCAGCAAATCGGCACGGCCGATCACGTCGTCCAGAGACCGCGCACCGATAGAGGCCAGCACGTCCCGCACTTCCTGCGCATAGAAGGTGATCAGGTTCACCACCTTGTCCGCGTTGCCGGTGAACTTGGCGCGCAGGGATTCGTCCTGCGTGCAGACACCGACCGGGCAGGTGTTCGACTGGCACTGTCGCACCATGATACAGCCCATCGCGATCAACGCAGCGGTGCCGATGCCGTACTCCTCGGCGCCCAGCATCGCGGCCATGACGATGTCACGACCCGTGCGCAGGCCACCATCGGTCCGCAGGGTCACGCGATCCCGCAGCTTGTTCATCGACAGAACCTGATGCGCCTCGGTCAGGCCCATTTCCCACGGCAAACCCGCGTATTTGATCGACGTCGCAGGCGACGCACCGGTGCCGCCGTTGTGGCCCGAGATCAGGATCACGTCGGCCTTGGCCTTGGCCACTCCAGCCGCAATCGTGCCGACGCCCGAAGACGCCACCAGCTTGACCGTCACCTTGCAGCGCGGGTTGATCTGCTTGAGGTCGTAGATCAGCTGCGCGAGGTCTTCGATCGAATAGATGTCATGGTGCGGCGGCGGTGAAATCAGCGTCACACCTTTGGTCGAATGGCGCAGACGGGCGATCAGGTCGGTGACCTTCATCCCCGGAAGCTGACCACCCTCACCGGGCTTGGCACCCTGCGCGACCTTGATCTCAAGCTCTTCGCACTGGTTCAGGTATTCGGCGGTCACACCAAAGCGACCCGACGCCACCTGCTTGATCTTCGCAGACGGGTTGTCGCCGTTCGGCTCCGGCACAAAATGCGCCGGGTCTTCGCCGCCTTCACCCGAGTCGGACTTCGCACCGATCCGGTTCATCGCGACGTTCAGCGTCTTGTGCGCCTCGGGCGACAGCGCGCCCAGCGACATGCCCGGCGTCACGAACCGTTTGCGGATCGACGTGATGCTCTCCACCTGCTCCAGCGGGATCGGCTCGCCCAGCGGCTTGATCGCCAAGAGGTCGCGCAGATGGATCGGCGGGTTGGCCTGCATTGCCTTGGAATAGGTCTTCCAGATCTCGTAGGACGCCTTGTTACACGCCATCTGCATCAGGTGCATCGTCTGCGCACCCCAGGCATGGGTCTCGCCTGACTTGCGCGCCTTGTAGAAGCCACCAATCGGCAGAACATCCTGACCACCCCGGAAGCCCAGCGCGTGGATTTCCTCGGCCTTGCGCTGAAGACCGTTGAGGCCGATGCCCGAAATGCGGCTCAGCATGCCGGGGAAGTATTCCGCGCACATGGCACGGCTCAGGCCCACGGCCTCGAAGTTCAGACCGCCGCGATAGGACGAGATGACCGAGATGCCCATCTTCGACATGATCTTGAGCAAGCCCTGATCCACGGCCTCGCGGTACTTGGCGACGGCCTCGGTCAGTGTCAGGTCCAGAAGACCACGCTTGATCCGGTCATTGAGCGAATCCTCGGCCAGATAGGCGTTCACCACGGTCGCACCGGCGCCGATCAGAACGGCAAAGTAATGCGGGTCGATGCATTCCGCCGACCGCACATTGATCGAACAGAAGGTCCGCAGACCCTTGCGGGTCAGGTGGCTGTGCACAGCACTGGTGGCAAGGATCATCGGCATCGCGACCTTGCCTTCGCCGCAATGCTCATCCGTCAGAGTGATGTGACCGGCACCCGAGCGCACGGCGTCTTCCGCCTCTGAACGGATACGCTCCAGCGCAACCTGCAAAGCACCCTGTTCGCCCGTCGTGGGGAAGGTACAGTCGATCTCGCAGAGACCCGCGTTGAAGTGGTTGGCCAGTTCCTTGAACTGCGCATTGCCGACAAACGGGCTGTCCAGAACAAGGATCTCGGTCTGCGCGCTCGACTCGTCGAGCACGTTCTTCAGGTTGCCGAACCGTGTCTTGAGGCTCATCACGCGGTATTCGCGAAGCGAGTCAATCGGCGGGTTGGTCACCTGGCTGAAGTTCTGGCGGAAGTAATGCGACAGCGGCCGGTACTTCTTGGACAGAACCGCCGACGGCGTGTCGTCGCCCATCGAGGCCACAACTTCTTTGCCGTCCTCGGCCATCGGCGCAAGCACCTGCTCAAGCTCTTCGATGGTGTAGCCAGCCGCGATCTGACGGCGGCGCAGTTCTGCGCCCTCGAACATCGGAGTCTCGGTGACCTTGGCCAGTTCCTCGTCCAACTCGTTGATCTTACCGACCCATTCACCAAAGGGCTGGCTGGCCGCGAGTTTGTTCTTGATCTCGACGTCGTGGTAAAGCTTGCCTTCCTGCATATCGACGGCCAGCAACTGCCCCGGCCCCAACGCGCCCTTTTCGCGCACTGTTCCTTCGTCAACCGGAACCATGCCCGCCTCGGACCCTGCGATCAGCAGACCGTCACCCGTCACAACATAGCGCATCGGGCGCAGGCCGTTCCGGTCCAAACCGGCACAGACCCAACGACCATCGGTCATGGCAAGGGCTGCGGGGCCGTCCCACGGCTCCATCACCGAGTTGCAGTAGGAATACATGTCGCGCCATGCCTCGGGCAGTTCGATGGCCTGCTTCGACCACGACTCGGGCACCAGCATCGTCTTTGCCATCGGCGCATTCCGGCCCGCGCGGACAAGCACTTCGAACACCGCATCCAGAGCCGCCGAATCCGACGCGCCATTGGCGATGATCGGCTTGATATCGTCCGCCATGTCGCCAAACGCAGACGAGGCCATGCGGATCTCGTGGCTCTTCATCCAGTTGACGTTGCCCTTGAGCGTGTTGATCTCGCCGTTATGCGCCAGCATGCGGAACGGCTGCGCCAGCCACCATTGCGGGAAAGTGTTGGTCGAATAGCGCTGGTGGTAGATCGCAAACGCACTCTCGAACCGCTCGTCCTGCAGGTCGGGATAGAACTCCGCCACCTGTTCAGCCAGCATCATGCCCTTGTAGATGATCGACCGGCAGGACAGCGACGCGATGTAAAGCTGACCGATGCCAGCCGCCGCAGCCGCCTTTTCGATCCGGCGACGGATCACGTAAAGCTCGCGCTCGAATGTCTCTTCGTCCACGCCTTTGGCGTTCGAAATGATGATCTGCTCGATCTCCGGGCGGGTCGCGTTGGCCTTCTCGCCAAGGCAATCCACGCTCACCGGAACGTGCCGCCAGCCGTAGATGTAATAGCCCATGCGCAGAACTTCGGTTTCCACGATGGTCCGGCAGGTTTCCTGTGCACCGAAATCGGTGCGCGGCAGGAAAACCTGGCCAATCGCCATCAGCTCGTCCTTGCGCGGCTCGTGGCCGGTGCGCTTGATCTGGTCGTAAAAGAAGGGGGCCGGGATCTGCACGTGAATGCCCGCGCCATCGCCGGTCTTGCCATCGGCATCCACAGCGCCTCGGTGCCAGATCGCCTTCAGCGCGTCGATCCCCGCCTCGACCACCTTGCGCGACGGCTTGCCGTCAAGGCTGACCACAAGGCCCACACCACAGGACGAATGCTCGTCTTCTTCTGAATAGAGACCGTTCTCCGCCATCCATTTGCGCTTGGCTTCCTCGGCACGGACCCATTCTGCATCATACTTGGTCATGGCGTGTCTCCTTCGACAAAAGGGTTGTTCGCTTCGTATTGCGCCTGCGTCGCGCGCTTATGATCGCCTTTGAGCTGGCCATAGGCCGGGGCGCGGTCGCAGTAGATTTCTGAAATCACCGGGAACGAATCCGCCGCAGGGAACAGCGCAGGCATCAATTCGTACTCGGCATCGTCTTCGTTGTTTCGCAGCCAGAGGTTCGTCCCGCAGACCTCGCAAAAGCTGCGCGAGGCGAAGGGCGTCGAGGCGTAGGTCTTGGTCGGACCCTCGACTTGCACCGCCTCGGGCTTGGCAAGGAAATACCCTGTGAGCGTTCCCGACCAGACGCGGCACTTCCGGCAATGGCATATGCCTACCGCGGCGACATAGTCACCCTCCACGCGGATGAGCACATCCCCGCAGAGGCACCGCCCCTCAAGCGTTCCGGTCCGCCGGTAAGGAGCGGCAAGATCGCTCATTCGGCCGCGACGGCGCTTGCACCGTTCAACTGGCGCAGCACCGCCTCGGCGCAGTCGCGCCCATCACGGATCGCCCAGACGACCAGCGACGCACCACGCACGATGTCGCCCACGGCATAGACACCCGGAAGCGCGGTCGCACCCGTAGTGAATTCGGCCTTGATCGTGCCCCAGCGAGTCACTTCCAGTTCCGGTACACCCCAGAGCGTCGGCAGCTCTTCAGGCTCGAAGCCCAGCGCCTTAATGACAATGTCCGCCGGTTCGACATAATCCGAGCCTTCGATCACCTCGGGCATCTGACGACCGGTCGCATCGGGCAGGCCCAGACGCATCCGTTCGACGATCACGCCATCCACGGGATCGCCGGTAAAGCCCTTGGGCGCGGTCAGCCATTCGAACTGCACGCCTTCTTCCTCGGCGTTCTGCACCTCGCGCTGCGAACCCGGCATGTTGGCGCGGTCACGCCGATAGAGACATTTGACCGACTCGGCACCCTGACGGATCGCGGTGCGCACACAGTCCATCGCCGTGTCGCCACCGCCGATCACGACAACCTTCTTGCCCGCCGCGTTCAGCTTGCCGCTGTCAAACTCTGCAACCTCGTCGCCAAAGCTCTTGCGGTTCGACGCGGTCAGGTAATCCAGCGCCTTGACGATGCCATCGGCACCCGACCCCGGGCCACCCAGATCGCGCGACTTGTAAACGCCGGTCGCGATGATCACCGCGTCATGCTGCGCGCGGATCTCTTCGAACGACATGTCCTCGCCGATGTTGCAGTTCAGGACAAAGCGCACACCACCCTTTTCCAACTGCTCGTTCCGGCGCATGACAACCGGCTTCTCAAGCTTGAAACCGGGAATACCATATGTCAGCAGACCACCCGCACGGTCGTAGCGGTCATAGACAGTGACCTGCACACCCTGTCGGCGCAGCACATCCGCCGCAGCCAAGCCACCGGGACCAGCGCCAATGATCGCAACACTTTCCTTGCGCTCCTGCGCGGGTTTGATCGGCAGAACCCAACCTTCTTCCCACGCCGTGTCGGTGATGTATTTCTCGACAGACCCGATGGTCACGGTGCCGTGGCCGGACTGTTCGATCACGCAATTGCCTTCGCACAAACGGTCCTGCGGGCAGATGCGGCCACAGATTTCCGGGAAGGTGTTGGTCGCCTGGCTGACCTCATAGGCCTCCTGCAACCGACCTTCTGCGGTCAGGCGCAGCCAATCGGGGATATTGTTGTGCAGCGGGCAATGCGACTGGCAATACGGCACACCGCACTGCGAACAGCGGCTGGCCTGCTCCTTGGCCTTCGCATCGGCATATTCGGCATAGATCTCGTGGAAGTCCGCACGCCGCTCTTCGGCCGCACGCTTTGTCGGCATGTCGCGTTCAACTTTGACGAACTTCAACATCGGCTGCTTTGCCATGGCGCATGTCCTTCCCTTCATGTGGTCGCGCCTGATTATAGAAGACCGACGAGAAAGAAAAGTCACTTATACTGACCTATTTTCCGGAAATTCTGGAAGCGGCCCCAAAAAACGTGCTGCAACGCAGCTATTTTAGGTCCGATCCGGACCCAAATTAACCCTTCCCCATGGTTTTTAAGGGTTTATACCCAAGGCACCTTTGACATTCGGACGGCGCACCATGGCCCTGACTCATCTGCTGATCCTCGCCTTGATTCAGGGCGTTACCGAGTTTCTGCCGATTTCCTCGTCCGGGCACCTGATTCTCCTGCCGAATCTGACCGGCATGGCGGATCAGGGACAGGCGCTGGATGTGGCCGTGCATGTGGGCACGCTGCTCGCCGTGATCCTCTATTTCTGGTCCGACGTGAAAGGTGTAACCGCCGGCATCGGGCGGCTGGCGCGGGGCCGCATCGACACCCAGGGCGCATTCTGGGCGCTCTGCCTAATCATCGCCACGATCCCCGTGGTGCTTGTGGGACTTGCGCTCAAACTGTCAGGGCTGAACGATCTGCTCCGCTCCACCGCCGTGATCGGCTGGACCATGCTGCTCTTCGGCCTCGTGCTCTACTGGGCCGACCAGACCGGACCGACAACCAAACGCGCAGAGAACTGGAGCCTGAAAGACGCCACCATCATGGGTCTCTGGCAGGCGCTGGCCCTGATCCCCGGCACGTCGCGATCCGGCATCACCATCACCGCCGGGCGGCAACTGGGCTATGACCGCGAAAGCGCGGCACGCCTGTCCATGCTGATGTCGATCCCGACGATCCTCGCCTCGGGCGCCTTGCTCAGCATCGAAGTGGCGCAAGAGGCGGATATGAGTATTGTCCGCGACGCCGGGATCGCGGCGGTCTTTGCCTTCCTCGCCGCACTTGCCGCACTGAAACTGATGTTCAAGCTGCTGCAATCGGTCAGTTTCACGCCGTATGTGATCTACCGCGTGATCCTCGGCGTGATCCTTCTGGTCATCGCCTACACCTGACCACAGGCGCCCGCTTTCGGTCGACCGAAAGCCACGATGCGTCGTCGCATCGTTCCTCACTCCCGATGATAGGGCGTCCCCGCGATGATCGACGCCGCCCGATAAAGCTGCTCTGCAATCATCACCCGCACCAGCTTGTGCGGCCAGACCATCTTTCCGAAGGACAGCAGCATATCCGCCTCGGCCCTGAGCGAAGGGTCGATCCCGTCCGCCCCGCCAATGACGAAACAGACATCCGACCGCCCCTGATCGGCCCAGCCCTGCAGCTTTTTTGCAAAGTCAGGCGAGGACATCAGCACGCCCCGCTCATCCAGACAGACCAGAAGAGACCCGGCAGGGATTGCGGCCCGCAGCAATGCCGCCTCCGCCGCCATCCCGCCGTTCTTCTTGTCCTCGACCTCAACCTCGCCCTCGAAGCGCCAGCCAAGACCGCGCCCGGTCTGGCCAAAGCGCGACAGGTAGTCATCGGTCAGCGCGCGTTCTTCCGAGCGGCCCGCAAGCCGCCCCACGGCGCGCAGATGCACCCGCATCCTAGTTGGTCAGGGCTGTCCCTGCCGGGAGCCACATTTTTTCCAACTGGTAAAATTCCCGGACTTCGGGCCGGAAAATGTGCACGATCACGTCGCCCGTGTCGATCAACACCCAATCGCCGGTTTCCTTGCCCTCGACCTTGGACAGGATACCGTGATCCGACTTGAGCTTCTCGACCACCTTTTCGGCCAGAGCCGACACCTGGCGCGTCGACCGCCCCGAGCACACGACCATGTAATCGCCAATGGACGATTTTCCGCGCAGGTCGATCTGCACGATGTCCTCGGCTTTGTTTTCGTCAAGTTCCGCAAGAATCGCCGCGAGCGTCGCGTCGCTGGCTGATCCGGTTCCGGGTGTGCCGGTCATCGGCAGACCCCCGTCAGTGGCACGTGCCACATCCGTTTGAAAAGACAGGACATCGTCCTCCTAAGTGTAAACGCCGTTCCGCCCCGGCGCTGGGTAGCACAAAAATAGCATTGCCACGCCGAATTCTCAATGACCCCAACGAAAATTGGCAATCATGCGCCATAAGGCACCCAGACGGTCTTGGTTTCGGTCGCGGCATCAAGGAACGCACGCCCTTCACCCTCGGCCCCCATCCAGTCGAGGCCGCGCCCGTTGTTGACCCATGTCCGCTTGAGATTGCCCGCCGCACCGCGTTCAATCTCGGCCGACAGGTCCGTCGAAGAGAAGGACCAGACCGCCTCCACATCCATGTGCTGCGCCAGTGTCGGCGCCAGTTCTGCGTGCCGCCCGGTGAGGATATTGACCACCCCGCCCGGCACGTCCGACGTGTCCAGCACCTGGTAGAAATCCGTCGCCGCCAATGGGAACGGCTCCGACGCCACCAGCACCACGCGGTTGCCCATGGCAATCGCCGGGGCCATCACCGTCACGAGTCCCAGAAGCGGGTGATCGTCCGGGCAGAATGCCCCGATCACGCCACAGGGTTCGCGCATGGCAAGCGCCACTCCCCGCAACGGCACCTGCGCCACGCGCCCGTCGAACTTGTCGGCCCAGGCGGCGTAGGTGAAAAGCCGGTTCACCGCGACATCCACCTCTTTCGCGCCGGTCTTGGCACCCGTCATCTGGTTGACCCGTGTGGCGAACTCGTCTTTCCGCGCCGCGAGGTTTTCCGCGATGTAATAGAGGATCTGCGCCCGCAGATGCGTCGTGGTCCCGGCCCAGCCAGCCGCCCCGCGCGCCGCCTCGACCGCGTTGCGCACATCCTTGCGGTTCGCCAGAGGTGCCTGCCCAATCAGCTTGCCCGCCTTGGTGTAGACCTCATAGGCGTAGCCCCCATCGGGCCGCGCCTGCTTGCCCCCGACATAGAGCTTGGCCGTCCGGTCCACCGCCTGCGGCTCCGCATCCGGCCCGCTGCTGAAGCCTGCGATCTTGCCCAGTGCCTTCCCGGTGCCCGCCGGCTTGGTGTAGGCGATCATCCCTTCCGGCCCGCCCTCGCGCCCGAACCCGCTTTCACGGATGCCTCCGAACGGTGCCGCAGCGTCGAACATGTTCGTCCCATTGATCCAGACCACTCCCGCCGCCAGCTTGGGCGCAATGTCCAAAGCGACATTGATGTTCTCGCTCCACAGCGTCGCCGCCAGCCCGTAGCGCGTGTTGTTCGCCAGATCGACCGCTTCGGACGGCGTGCGGAACGTGGTGCCCACCAGCACCGGCCCGAAGATCTCTTCCTGCATCAGCGGATCGGCGGTGCTCAGCCCGGTGATAAGCGTCGGCGGATAGAAACATCCGCTCTCCGGCATCTCGCAATTCGCGCGATGGGTCTCACCGGCTGTGTTGCTGTCCACCAAACGTGTGATCGTCTCCAACTGCTTGGGATCGACAATCGCCCCCACGTCAATCGACTTGTCCAGGGGTGAGCCGACCCGCAGCTTGTCCATCCGCGCCTTCAGCTTGGCATAGAAACGATCCGCGACACCTTCCTGTACCAGAAGGCGCGATCCTGCACAGCAGACCTGCCCCTGATTGAACCAGATCGCATCGACGAGGCCCTCAACCGCAGAATCCAGATCCGCGTCCTCGAACACGATGTACGGCGACTTGCCGCCCAACTCCAAGGTCAGCGCCTTGCCCGATCCGGCCGTCACCTCGCGGATACGCCGCCCGACGGCGGTCGATCCGGTAAACGCCACCTTGTCCACATCCGGATGCGTGACGATCATCTCGCCAACCGCCCCGTCACCAGTGACGATGTTCACAACACCTTTCGGCAAACCGGCCTGACGGCAGATATCCGCGAACAATAGCGCGGTCAGCGACGTATATTCCGCAGGCTTGAGAACAACCGTGTTCCCCGCCGCCAGCGCAGGCGCGACCTTCCACGCCAACATCAGCAGCGGAAAGTTCCACGGGATCACCTGACCACAGACGCCATGCGCCTCGCGCCCGGCAAATTCGCTGTCGAAGAGCTGCGCCTGACCGGCGTGATAGTAGAAATGCCGCTGCGCCAAAGGCACGTCGATGTCCCGGCTCTCGCGGATCGGCTTGCCGTTGTCCAATGTCTCCAGCACCGCAAACAGCCGCGCATGTTTCTGCATCAGCCGCGCCAGCGCATAAAGATACCGCGCCCGCCCCGCGCCGCCCAGCCTGGCCCAAGCCTTCTGCGCCTTGCGGGCCGCTGCCACAGCCGCATCCACATCCGCCTGCGTGCCCTGCGTCAGATGCGCCAGCACCTCGCCATTTGCCGGGTTGCGGCTCTCGAACACCTGACCGGGGTCTGTCATCGCGCCATTGATGAAATGCCCGAACCGATCCCCCTGATCGACCAGCCAGGCCAGCGCATCCCCCGCCGATTCCGGTGCGGTTCCGTAGTCCATACTCTCGAAAATTTCTTGTACGGTCATTGGAAGGTGCCTTTCAAAAGCAGGAAAACAACATAGCCCAGCCAAAGGAGCGCAACTGCACGGATGATCCATTCCACCCGGCGGGTCCGGTCGTGCAATCGCGCAAAGCCTTGCAATCCTTCGGGCGGATCGGCCGGTGGTTCAAAGGCCGGTTCCGGCCCGAGCATCCGCTGCATCAACGTCGGCAGGTCACGCGCCGCCCGTTTCAGCTTGCGACGCCGCCAGTTCTGCGCGCCGATCCACATGAGCGCGGACAGGCTGAGCAGCATGATCATCGGATTGCCCCGCATGACCTTTACCCCGCCGCATGGCGCCACGATGCCGAATAGGCCCCGGTGACGTGATGCTCCAACTGCCGCTCGATATCGCCCAGAAGAGACGACGCGCCAAAGCGGAACAGATCGTTCTGCACCCAGCGGTCGCCCAGCTCTTCCTTCATCAGCGCAAGGTACACCAGCGCATCCTTGGCCTTGGAGATCCCGCCCGCGGGCTTGTAGCCGACGCGATAGCCGGTTTCCTCGAAATAATCCCGGATCGCCCGGATCATCACCAGCGACACCGGCAGCGTGGCGTTCACGCTTTCCTTGCCGGTCGAGGTCTTGATGAAATCCGCCCCGGCCATCATGCAGACCAGCGAGGCGCGCGCGACGTTCTGCAACGTACCCAACTCGCCCGTGGCCAGAATGGCCTTCACATGCGCCTCACCACAGGCGGCGCGGAAGGCCCGCATCTCGTCATAAAGCGCCTGCCAATTGCCCGTCAGCACATGCCGACGCGAGATCACGATGTCGATCTCGGCAGCGCCCGCTTTGACACTTTCCTCGATCTCCGCCACCCGCAGGTTAAACGGCGACAAACCGGCGGGAAACCCTGTACTGACCGCCGCCACTGGAATCCCCGTACCTGCCAGCGAGTCCACTGCCGCCTCGACCATGTCATGATAGACGCAGACCGCACCGACCTTCAGCCCGTCTATGCCCAGCGCCGCCAGCAGATCCGCCCGCACCGGCTGCCGCGCCTTGGCACAGAGCCGCGCCACGCGCCCGACGGTATCATCCCCGGCCAATGTCGTGAGGTCGATACAGGTGATCGCCCGGCAGAGCCACGCCGCCTGATAGTCCTTCTTCACCGACCGCCGCCCCGGCAGCGTCGCCGCCCGCCGCTCGATCGCCGATCGGTTCGCAGTCGCGCGCATCACCCAGTCCAGATCCAACGCCATCCCCGGATTGCGCGGCTCAAGCGTCTGCGGCAGGTGCACCGTCTCACGTGTCGTCGTCTGCATGGATCACTCACTCCTTGAGCAATGATGCTGACACGGCCACACGGCGCACACAAGACACGACGCCGCGTAGCGCACCCCTACCGGATCAGGTTCGAGAACCACCTCTTCAGCGCATTCTTCTGCGGACGAAGGATCGGCAGGTGCAGGATGCGCGGTTTCGGCTGATCCGACCAGATCAACTCCGACGCTTCGAAGATCCGCTTGTTGTATTGCGGCGGGAACACGTAGAACCGCAGGTCCGAGGTCCACAACGTCTCGCGGAAGGTCGGCTGGTCGATCTTGAACCCCGCCGCATCATAGGCCGCCTGCCAGTCATCGAAGAACGCATCCGTCGCCGCGTTCCTGCGATACAAGAGCACCCCGCAATTGATCTCGGGAAAGGTCTCCGGCACCTCGGCCTGCCACTTCCGCTTGTGCCGGGGCCGGTGCCACAGCATCACATGTGCCCCGCACAGATCGAACTTCTGCAACAGATCGAAAAGCGACGACAGATCCGCCCGGATCATCGTGTCATTGTCGAGGTACAAAGTCTCGTCAAACGGGCTGAACTTCAGCGCCCCCACCTTGGGCCGGGTCATGTCTGCCGGAATGACGAAGCTCTGGTCGAACCCGCTGGTGTCATCGTCCGCCGCACACCAGATCGCCGTCTGCAGACCAGGGTTGAACCGCTTGACCGACGCCGCAGACCGCCGCGCTACATCCACATGCGCCTTGCCCCAGGCCACGTACATGACCCCGCGCCCCGCGCGCTCCGCCTGCATCATCCGATCTCCCGTCACGTCCGACAGGACTAGATCGGCATCCGGCCCAAGTAAATCCATCGCGGTGGTTTTTCGCTTGACCACGCCCGAACTTGCAGGGATTCCACACAATCATGACTCACACCGCCCTCACCGACATGCAGTCCCGTTCCGAGGGTTTCCTGTCAGACCTCCGCATTGAGGACAGCCGCATCCCGGACGCCGTTCTGGTGAGCGCGACCTATCACCCCGCCGCCTTCCGCCAGCCGCTCTTCGATGCGCTGAACATCCCCTGCCCCGAACGCCTTCTTGGGGCCGTGGACAAGCGGCGCGCGGAATATCTGGCAGGCCGGACGATGGCGCGTGTGGCGATGCGGCTGCTCGACCATCCACCCACAAGTGTCACCACGCAGCCTGGCCGTGCCCCCCATTGGCCCGACGGGTTGTCGGGATCGATCAGCCATGCCCGGGGGCGGACGGCCTGTCTGCTCTCGCGCGATACGGACCAGGGGTTCGGCGTCGACACCGAGGCCGTCGCCTCTGGCCGGTCGCTTAATGCGATCCTTGCCGAGACCCTCAATTCCACCGAGCGTGACAGGATCGCCCACGGCACGTTCGCGCCGGCGACCAACGCCACCCTCGCCTTTTCCGCGAAAGAGGCGCTGTTCAAGGCGCTCTACCCCCAGGTCGGCCGCCATTTCGGCTTCGATGCCGCCGAGCTGATCGCGGCACCGGAACGGGATCACCTTATCCTGTCGCTGACAACCGACCTCACGACCGAGCTGACCAAGGGTCGATGCTTCGACATTCACCACAGGCTCTCCGGCACCCATGTCCTGACATGGCTCGCCGTGCCCACCCCCTGACCTTCTCCTTTTCCCAAATACGCAAAATCCACCGGCCCCCACAGCGCGGGGCGCCTCACTGACTCGAATCACTGGAAAAAGAACAAAATAAGAACATAAAGGAGAGGTATGTTCGCAGAGCTGTCGATCACCTCCAACTTCACCTTCCTCACCGGGGCCTCCCACCCCGAGGAATACATGGAGCGTGCCGCCACGCTGGGTCTTTCCGCCATCGCCATCACCGACACCAATTCGGTCGCGGGCATCGTCCGCGCCTGGACGGAAGGGAAAACCCTCCAGCGCCTGATCCGCGAACGCACCGAGCTTGAGGCCCGCAATGGCCCCATCGGTCCGCCCGTGCCGGATCACATCGACCACCGGCGCTCACACATCCTGACCCATGTCCCCCGGCTTATCCCAGGCGCAAAGATCGTCACCGACACCGGCTTCACCGCCACGACGCTCGCCAGCACACGGCAAGGCTGGGCGCAGCTTTGCCGCCTCATCACCACCGGCCGCCGCCGCGCGCCCAAGGGCGAATGTCACCTGACACTCGACGATCTGGTGCGCTGCACCGACGGCCTCATCTGGCTCCTGCACCCGCCAACACAGGCGCTGACGGCCACGGGCGGCGCGGGCGACTGGTACTCACAGGCGGAACGGCTGTCGCGCCGCTTTCCCGGACAGACCCATCTCCTGCTCAGCCCGCTCTATGACGGGCAGGACAGCCCCCGCTTCGACCGCATCGCAGCACTGGCACACCGCCTGAACCTGCCAACCATCGCATCCGCCACTCCGATCATGCATCACGGCCGCCGTCGCAAGCTCGCCGATGTGGTCACCGCCATCCGCCAGGGCTGCCGCGTGGACGAGCTGGGCACCAAGGCGCTCGCCAATGGCGAACAACGCCTGCGCTCCGAGGCAGAAATGCGCCGCATCCTCGGCCCCCATGCCGATGCGGTGGACCGCGCCGCAGAACTGGCCAACGCCTGCACATTCGACCTCGGCCAATTGCGCTACGAATACCCCAGCGAAATCACCGGGTCAGAGACCGCCGCCCAGCGCCTGTCCCGCCTCGCCCATGAGGGGCTGAAATGGCGCTACCCGCAT
Source organism: Marivita sp. (assembly GCF_022763305.1). Lineage (GTDB taxonomy): Bacteria > Pseudomonadota > Alphaproteobacteria > Rhodobacterales > Rhodobacteraceae > Marivita. Next base: position 49,803 of record NZ_JALEGT010000041.1, read on the forward strand.
GGCGCGCCCGACAAGGTGAAAAAGCTGCTTGCGCATGAACTGACCCTGATCGGCAAGCTGAAATACGAGCCCTATTTCCTCACCGTGCGCGACATCGTCGCCTTCGCCCGCGAACGTGGCATCCTCTGTCAGGGGCGTGGGTCCGCCGCCAACTCGGTGGTCTGCTACTGCCTCGGCGTGACCTCGGTCTCTCCCGAAATCGGCACGATGGTGTTTGAACGCTTCGTCTCCGAGGCCCGCGATGAACCGCCCGACATCGACGTCGATTTCGAACATGAACGCCGCGAAGAGGTGATCCAGCACATCTACGACCGCTACGGTCGCCACCGCGCCGGCCTCTGCGCCACCGTGATCCACTACCGCGGCAAACGCGCCATCCGCGAGGTGGGGGCAGCCATGGGCCTCAGCCAAGACACCATCGGCGCGCTCTCCTCGCAGCTCTGGGGCTTCTTCTCGACCAACGGGCTTGAAGAGCACCGCATGCGCGAAATCGGCCTCGACCCGACCGATCACCGCCTGCGCCTGACGATGGAGCTGATCTTCGAAATCATCGGCTTCCCCCGCCACCTCTCCCAGCATGTCGGCGGCTTCATCATTACCGAAGGACGGCTTGACGAACTCGTGCCCATCGAAAACGCCACGATGGAGGACCGCACCGTCATCTGCTGGGACAAGGACGACATCGACGCGCTCGGCATCCTCAAGGTCGATGTTCTGGCGCTCGGGATGCTCTCCTGCATCCGCAAGGCGTTCGATCTCATGACCCTGCATCACGGCCAAAACTACAACCTCGCCACGCTCCCTCCCGAAGACCCGGCGGTCTATGACATGCTCTGCAAGGCCGACAGCGTCGGTGTCTTTCAGGTCGAATCCCGCGCGCAGATGAACTTTCTGCCGCGCATGAAACCGCGCACCTTCTACGATCTGGTGATCGAGGTCGCCATCATCCGCCCCGGCCCCATTCAGGGCGACATGGTCCACCCCTACATCCGTCGCCGCAACGGCGAAGAAGAGGTCAGCTTTCCCTCCGACGAGTTGGGCGCGGTGCTGGGCAAAACCCTTGGCGTGCCGCTCTTTCAGGAACAGGCGATGCAGATCGCCATCGTCGGCGCGGGCTTCACCCCCGAACAGGCCGACCGCCTGCGCCGGTCGCTTGCCACGTTCAAGAAGCACGGCAATGTTTCCGAATTCCGCACCCTCTTCATGCGCGGCATGCGCAACAAGGGCTATGACGACGATTTCGCCGAACGCTGTTTCTCGCAGATCGAAGGCTTCGGCTCCTACGGCTTCCCCGAAAGCCACGCGGCGAGCTTTGCCCTGCTGGTCTATGCCTCCGCCTGGATCAAACACCACCACCCCGGCATCTTCGCCTGTGCGCTCTTGAACTCGCAACCGATGGGCTTCTACGCCCCCGCCCAGATCGTCCGCGACGCCCGCGAACACGGTGTGACCGTTCTGCCCGTCTGCATCAACGCCAGCTTCTGGGACAACGTGATGGAACCCGACGCCAAAGGCGGCCTCGCCCTGCGGCTGGGCTTCCGACAGATCAAGGGCCTGAACGAGGAAGACGCCGCCTGGATCGCCGCCGGGCGCGGCAATGGTTACCAAAGCGTGAATGACCTCTGGCGTCGCGCCGGGCTGGACCCCGCCACCATCGCCCGTCTGGCCGAGGCCGACACCTTCCGCGAGATCGGCCTCACCCGCAGGCAAGCCCTGTGGGAGGCCAAGGCGCTGACCACCCGCAAGACCCTGCCGCTGTTCGATGGCGATCTTGACGGGGAGGCGATCATGGAACCCGCCGCCCACCTGCCGCAGATGACCGAAGGCGAACAGGTGGTCGAAGATTACGTCGCCCTGCGCCTGACCCTGCGCCGCCACCCGGTGGCGCTGCTGCGGCACATCCTGACGCCCGATCCGTCCCGTACGGTTGAACCTTACGTTTCAACGACCAAACCGTACAAACCGCCCATGCCCCTGCCTTTCACCCGCGCGAACCCGGATTGATTGCCAAGCCGCATCAACCCCGCCATTCTCCGCTCCAAAAAGGGAACCCAGAATGATCGCCATCATTTTCGAAGTCATACCCGCAGAGGGCCAGAAAGACGCCTATCTCGACATCGCCGCCACCATGCGCCCCATAGTCGAACAGGTCGAGGGCTTCATCTCGGTCGAACGCTTCCAGAGCCTGACCAACCCCGACAAGCTTCTGTCGATCAGCTTTTTCGAGGACGAAGACGCCGTCCACCGCTGGCGTCAACTGGCCGCGCACCGGAACGCGCAATCCAAAGGGCGCAATGGCGTCTTTTCGGACTACCGCCTGCGCGTCTGCCACGTGATGCGCGACTACGGCATGTTCGACAGGGATCAAGCCCCCGAGGACAGCGTCAAGGCACATGGCTGACGGCGTCTTCTTTTTGCAAATATGCAAATGCAACTTTGCAAACCGCACCGCACCCAAAAAACGCGTCACACCCCCAAAGGCCCGAGGCCGCAGGCCGAGACAAAAAGAATGGGCGCCCGAAGGCGCCCATGCAATTCGAATAACCGGTAAACTCAGATCCCGACGTCGATCATCGCTTTTGCAAGGATCGGCACCGACTCCTTGTTGAGACCGGCGATGTTCAGACGGGAATCCCCGACCAGATAAATCGCGTGCTCCTCGCGCAGACGCTCCACCTGTTCGGGTGTCGCGCCAAGCCGCGAGAACATGCCGCGGTGCTGGGCGATAAAACCGAACCGGTCAGACCCGGACAGACGCTGCAGTTCCGCTGCCAGTTGTTCGCGCAGCCCCAGCATGCCGTTCCGCATCTCTTCCAGTTCTGCCGCCCATTCCGCGCGCAGCGCGTCGTCGGTCAGCACCATCGTCACCAACCGCGCGCCGTGATCCGGCGGGAAAGAATAGTTCTGACGGTTCAGATAGGCGAGGTTGCCCTGATTCACCTTGTGTGCCCCCGCATCCTGAGACACCGCCATCAGCAAACCCGTCCGTTCGCGGTAGATGCCGAAGTTCTTGGAACAGCTTGCCGCGATGATGGTCTCGGGCACAGACGAGGCAATCAGGCGGGTCGCCGCCGCGTCTTCCTCGAGCCCGTCGCCGAACCCCTGATAGGCGATGTCGACCATCGGCGTCGCGCCCGTCTTGATCAGGAGATCAACCAGCGCCTTCCATTCAGACATGTTGAGGTTCGCACCGGTCGGGTTGTGACAGCAGCCATGCACCAGCACGACATCCCCCGGCGCGGCCTGCGCCAGGTCTTCCATCATGCCGTTGAAATCGACACCCCGGCTGTCCTCGTCGAAATAGCGGTAGGGCACCATCGTCATGCCCATATGCTTGAGGATCGACAGGTGGTTCGGCCAGGTCGGATCGCTGACGAACACCTTGGCATTCGGGTTGGCCAGACGCACGAGGTCAAAACCCTGACGCACGGCACCGGTACCACCGGGTGTCGCCACTGCGGCCACGTTCGCACGCGGCACGGCATCGCCAAGCACCATCGCGATCATCGCATCGGCAAAGGCCGGATCACCCGCAAGACCGGTATAGGCCTTGGTGGTCTCTGCCTCCCAAAGCTGCTGCTCGGCGTTCTTGATCGCGCGCATGATCGGCGTGTTGCCGGACGCGTCCTTGTAGACACCGACGCCAAGGTCGATTTTCCCATCGCGCGGGTCCTCGCGATAGGTCTGCATCAAGGCAAGGATCTTGTCTGCCGGTTGTTCCTTGAGGGTCTCGAACATCAGTTGTCTCCAGTGGCCACGGGTACCGTGGGGAACATCCCCCATTCGGACCACGAGCCGTCGTAAAGGGAATGGTCATCTTTGCCCATGCGCGCCATCGCCAGCGACAGGATCGCCGCCGTCACGCCAGAGCCGCATGTGGTGATGGCCGGTTTCGAAAGGTCGACGCCAGCGGCCTCGAAGATCGCACGGGTCTCTTCGGGCGTCTTCATCGTCTGATCGGCATTGAGCAGGCTGGCGTAATGCACGTTCTTCGATCCGGGGATATGCCCGCCGCGCATGCCGGGGCGGGGTTCGGGCTCTTCCCCGCGGAACCGGCCGGGCGAGCGGGCGTCGATGATCTCCTGATCCCGCAGCTTGGACGCGGCAGAGACCTGCGTCACGTCCTTGACCAGGTGCGCCTGACGCCGCACCGTCATGTGCCGGTCGCGGATGATCGGAGGCATGTCTTCAAGCTCGCGGCCTTCGGCGACCCATTTCGGCAAGCCGCCATCGAGGACCGCGATGTCGTTCTGGCCCATCAGCTTGAACAGCCACCAGACCCGCGCCGCGGAGAACAGACCCGCGCCGTCATAGACCACAACCTGATGGCCATCACCCACACCCATGGCGCGCATCCGCGACATGAACTTTTCGATGGGCGGCGCCATATGCGGCAGGTCGGACCGGCTGTCAGAAATCTCGTCGATGTCAAAGAACCGGGCGCCAGGGATATGACCTGCGGCGTATTCCGCCTTGGCATCGCGGTCGCTGCCCGGCAAGTACATCGACGCATCGAGGATACGCAGATCGGGATCGCGCATATGCGAGGCAAGCCAGTCTGTCGAAACAAGCGTTCTCGGATCGTCCTGTGCCATATCTGTCGCCACATCTGATTGGGATCGGTTCTGCATAGAACCCAGACGCCCGACTCGCAAGCGATTGACCATTCACGGCACCACGATGCGTCAACGCATCGTGGCTTTCCGTCGACGGAAAGCCACCCGGCCCTAGCCTGCGGTTTTCAAAAGACGCTGCTTTTGGCGGCTCCAGTCGCGCTTGGCTTCGGATTCGCGCTTGTCGTGGTTCTTCTTGCCCTTGGCGATGCCAAGCTTCATTTTCACCATGCCCTTGTCGTTGAAATAGAGCACCAGCGGCACGATGGTCATGCCCTTGCGCTGGGTCTCGTTCCAAAGACGCGACAATTCCTTGCGTGACACCAAGAGCTTGCGGCGGCGGCGTTCCTCATGCGGGAACATCGCGCGATTGTAGGGCGCGATATACGAGTTCACCAGCCACAGCTCGCCTTCTTCGACGGCCGCGTAACATTCGGTGATGTTCGCGCTGTTCTCGCGCAGGGACTTCACTTCAGAGCCCTGCAGCACGATCCCCGCTTCGAGATCGTCCTCGATGGCATAGTCGAACCGCGCCCGACGGTTGTCGGCGATCACCTTGTAGTTCGGATTGTCCTTCGGCTTGGCCATCGCTGCGGTCTCCTTTGCCCGCGAGAGGGGTAGATATAAGATGTCACGTGACTTTTGAAACCGCTTTTGCGCGGCGATCACGGAAAAGGGCGGACCAGATGGCCCGCCCTTGTGCAGTTCAGGTTCACAAACGGATCAGGTGAACTTCTTGATCTCGCCGGACTTCAGACGCGACCAGTAGCTGTTCAACTCTCGCTTCACGATGGGCATCAGGACGTAGAGACCGATGATGTTGACCACCGCCATCGCAAAGATCGCCGCATCCGAAAAGTCGATGACGGGGCCAAGGCTGGCAGATGCGCCGATCACCACGAAGACACAGAAGATGGACTTGAAGGTCAGCTCCTGCGCCTTGCCCTCGCCAAAGAGATAGGTCCATGCCTTCAGCCCGTAGTAGGACCACGAGATCATGGTGGAGAAGGCAAAGAGGATCACCGCCAGCGCGAGGATATACTTGAAGCCCCCGATGGACGACGAGAACGCCGCCGAGGTCAGGGCCACACCGGAATTGTCCCCCACGGTCTGGATCGCGGTGCCCGTTTCGTTGAGCACGTAAAGCCCGGTGTTCGGATCCGAGATCAACTGACCGGTGATGATGATCACCAGAGCCGTCATGGTGCAGACGATGACCGTGTCGATCAGCGGTTCCAGCAGGGACACGAAGCCTTCGGTGATCGGCTCTTTCGTGCGCACCGCCGAGTGGGCAATCGCCGCAGACCCAACACCTGCCTCGTTCGAGAACGCGGCGCGCCGGAAGCCCTGGATCAGCGCGCCGACAAGCCCGCCCGCCACGCCAAGCCCGGTGAAGGCCCCGGCGAAGATCTGGCCGATGGCCCAGCCGATCTTGTCATAGTTCATCGCGATGATGATGAGTGCGGTGCCGACATAAATGATCCCCATGAAGGGCACGACCTTTTCGGTCACCCGCGCGATGGATTTCAGGCCACCCACGATCACTGCGAACACGATCGCCGCAAAGATCACACCGGTGATGAAACCGGGATAATCGCCGAACACGTTGGTCAACTGCGCGTGTGCTTGATTGGCCTGGAACATGTTGCCCCCGCCCAGCGCGCCAAGGATGCAGAAGATCGAGAACATCACCGCAAGGAATTTGCCCCCCCGCATGCCGCGTTCGGCAAAGCCCTTGGTCAGGTAGTACATCGGACCACCGGACACAGTGCCGTTCGGGTATTCGTTGCGGTATTTCACGCCCAGCGTACATTCGGTGAATTTGGACGCCATGCCCAGAAGACCGGCAAGGATCATCCAGAACGTCGCCCCCGGCCCGCCAATGCCGATGGCCACAGCGACACCCGCGATGTTGCCCAGACCCACGGTGCCCGAAAGGGCTGTGGCCAGCGCCTGAAAGTGGCTGACCTCGCCGGCATCATTGGGGTCCGAGTAATCGCCTTTGACCAGCGCGATGGCATGGCCGAAGGCGCGAAACTGGATCACGCCGAAATAGACGGTGAAGACGGTTGCGGCGATGACCAGCCAGCCGACGATCCATGGAAAGCTTGTGCCGGGAAAGTTGCTGAAGATCAGGTTGACGAACCAGCCGGTCGAACTGGCGAAGATGCTGTTGATCGTTTCGTCGATGGATTGGGCCGAGGCCGAGACGGCTGCGGACAAGGTGAAAAGGACGGCCAGAACCGCCGTTGGAAAAAGACGTGTCATCTTATGGGTTTCCTCTGCGGTTATGGAACGATGGTGCAGGGCACCGGGGCGACCTGAACCAGAGACCCGGCGACCGACCCGAACACGCGGCTCGACAGTCCGCCATCGCCATCGCGGCCGATGACCATCTGCGTGGCGCCTTCCTTCTTGGCGACCTCGCAGAGCGTCTTGGCGACGTGGCCGTATTTGATCTGGGTTTCCACCGGCACACCCGCTGCGGCGATGGTGGCCTTCAGCGGTGCCATCAGTGCTTTTTCAGCGCGTTCCAGTTCCTCGGTACGGCGCGCGTGGCGTTCTTCGATTTCTTGAGGTGTCAGAAAAGAATATGGCGACCATTCCAGCACGTGAACGATCAGGATACTGCCGCCCTGGGCCTCGGCCCGCGCGACGGCGAAATCAAGAGCGCGTTTTGCAACTTCGCTCCCGTCGTATCCCACGACGAATTTCTCAGACATGATGTCCCCCTTGTGAACTGTTCCCGGTCTCGCTGCCGGTCTTCACAAAATACCATGTTGCAGAAAGTCTATTTGCCTCTTTTCCTGCCGATCAAGACGCAAACGCCGCAAATATCTTTTACCAAACAAGCCAATTGCGCAAAAATGTCCTGCCGTGCAGATATTTTGAGCAATGCACAACCGCAGAGCGAGCACACCATCAGCCGCCATCGGGAGGCTGGTGCGCAATGCTGTCGCAGGCGACAGGAAACCTGCATCCGTGACCTATCTTATGCCACAACAGAAAAACGTGTTTCAAAGGATGGCCTCTCATGGACACACTCATCCTCTCGCGCATCCAGTTCGGTGCGAATATCTCGTTCCACATCCTGTTCCCGACCATCACGATTGCCCTCGGATGGGTGCTGCTCTTCTTCAAGCTGCGCTTTGCCCGCACCGGCGACCAGAAATGGGTCGAAGCCTACCGCTTCTGGGTCAAGGTCTTTGCGCTCAGCTTTGCGATGGGCGTGGTGTCGGGCATCACCATGTCGTTCCAGTTCGGCACCAACTGGCCGGGTTTCATGGAAAGCGTCGGAAATATCGCAGGCCCGCTTCTGGCCTATGAAGTGATGACCGCCTTCTTCCTCGAAGCCGTGTTCCTTGGGATCATGCTGTTCGGCATGTCAAAAGTGCCAAGCTGGCTGCACACGCTGTCCACCTTCCTTGTGGCGTTCGGGACCACCATGTCCGCCTTCTGGATTCTTGTCCTGAACTCGTGGATGCACACCCCCGCCGGGTTCGAGATGCGCGATGGCGTGGCGTTCGCGACCGATTGGTGGGCGATCATCTTCAACCCGTCGATGCCCTACCGCCTTGTTCACATGTTGCTCGCCTCTGGCCTGACCGTCGCGTTCCTGCTGGCCGGTCTGAGCGCGTTCCGCTGGCTGATCGGCGACCGGTCGAATGGCGTGCGCGCCACGCTGAAGACCGGGATGACCATCGGTGCGGTGCTGATCCCGCTGCAAATTCTTGCAGGCGACTTCCACGGCCTGAACACGCTGGAACATCAGCCGCAGAAGGTCGCGGCGATGGAGGGCAATTGGGAAACCGGGCCGAACGTGCCGCTGGTGCTGTTCGCCATCCCGAACGAGGAAACACGTTCCAACGATTTCGAGATCGGCATCCCGAATGGGGCGTCGCTGATCCTCAAGCACTCGCTGGACGGGATTGTTCCGGGGCTCAACGACTTTGTGGCGGAAGACGGCACCGTGATGCACCCGCCGGTGGCCCCTGTCTTCTACAGCTTCCGCATCATGGTGGCGACAGGCATGGCGATGCTGCTGCTCAGCTGGTCCGCCGTGTTCTTCATGGCCCGCAAGAAGCGCGGTGTCGAAGGCCTGCCGACACCGCTGCTCTGGGCGATGGTGCCGATGGCCTTCTCGGGCTGGGTCGCCACCCTGGCCGGGTGGTACACGACCGAGATTGGCCGCCAACCATGGCTGGTGCAAGGCGTGCTGACGACCGAAGCCGCCGTGGCCGATGTGCCTGCCCCGATGGTCGCCTCGACCCTGATCGTATACCTGGCGATCTATGCTGCGCTGCTTGCCGCTTATATCGGCGTGCTGTTCTACCTTGCCCGCAAGGCAGCCAAGGGCGAACCGCTTGGCCCTCGGGTACCGGTGTCAGGCGAAGCCCAAGTCACTGTTGCGGCGGAGTAAGCCATGGACCTGTTCGGAGACCCGGCCACCTGGCTGCCCCTCGCCTTCGCCGCGCTGCTTGGGCTGTCGATCCTGATCTACGTCGTCCTTGACGGGTTCGACCTTGGCGTGGGGGTTCTGTTCCCCTTCGCCGCGCCCGATGAAAAAGACCGCATGGTCGCCTCCATCGGCCCGTTCTGGGACGCGAACGAAACTTGGCTGGTGCTGGCCATCGGCATCCTGCTGGTGGCCTTCCCATCGGCTCATGGTACGATCCTGACCGCACTTTATCTGCCCGTTGCCGTTATGCTGGTTGGCCTGATCCTGCGTGGTGTCTCGTTCGAGTTCCGCGTCAAGGCGCCGATCCGGCACAAGGGCGCGTGGGATGCCGCGTTCTACATCGGCTCGATGATGACGTCGCTCAGCCAGGGCTACATGCTGGGCATGTACATTATGGGGCTGGAGGTGACGGCCTTTACGCTGGCCTTCTCGGCAGTGACGGCTGTGTTCCTGACCGTGGCCTACAGCTTCATCGGCGCAACCTGGCTGATCCTGAAGACCGAAGGCGCGTTGCAACTGAAAGCGGTCGAATGGTCCAAAGGCGGGATCTGGGGTGTCGTGCTGGGCATGGGCGCGGTCTCGCTGGCGTCACCCTTGGTCAGCGAGCGCATTTTCGACAAGTGGTTCACGATGCCCGAGTTCTTCCTGCTGCTGCCTTTGCCTCTCATGTCCGGCGCTCTGATCGTGCTCCTGTGGCTGGCACTCCACCGCCTGCCCACCAGCGATGACAGCTTTGCGTGGTTCCCCTTCGCCGCAACCATCGTGCTTTTCGTGCTGGGCTTTTTCGGGATGGCCTATTCGTTCTACCCGTTCATCGTGCCGGAACAACTGACGATCTACGAAGCGGCCAGCGCGCCCGAAAGCCTGTTCATCATCCTGATCGGCACACTTTTCGTGCTGCCGATGATCCTGGGATACACAGCATTGGCCTACACGGTGTTCCGGGGCAAGGCGACGGCGCTCAGCTACGAGTAGCGGCGCGCACCGCTGCTATACGGGCACAAAAGAGGGGGCCGCGGGGCCCCCTCAAAGTCTACCGGATCGGTGGTGCCTGACGGATCAGGCGACGTCAAACTGCAGCGGTTTGACCTGCCGGAACAGGCCCGTCGCCTTGAGCTTGTCCACCACATTGGCGGGCACCGGCTCGTCCACGTACAGCAGCGCAATCGCCTCACCCTTTGCAGCCGAGCGGCCCAGGGTGAAGTTCGCGATGTTCACGTTGTTCTGGCCCATGGTCATGCCCAGCGTCCCGATGATGCCCGGCACGTCTTCGTTCGTGGTGTAGACCATATGCGCCCCGATCTCGGCGTCGATATTGATGCCCTTGATCTGGATGAAGCGCGGCTTGCCGTCGCTGAACACCGTGCCTGCGATGGAGCGTTCGCGTTCCGCCGTCACCACGGTCACCTTGATGTAGCCGTCAAAGGCACCGGATTTCGCCTGATTGGTGGTGCTGATCTTGATGCCGCGCTCCTTGGCGATAAGCGGCGCGCTGACCATGTTCACGTCCGGATTGACCCGCTTCATGATGCCCGAAATCGCGGAACAGTTCAGGGCATCTAGATTCATCTGCGCGACGGACCCGTCGTAAAGAATGTTGATCGCCTTGATCGGCTCGTCGGTCATCTGGCCGATAAAGCTGCCCAGGTGATCGGCTAGTTTGATCCACGGGCCCATGATCTTGGCTTCCTCGGCGGTCACCGACGGCATGTTGAGCGCGTTTTCAACAGCACCGGTCAGCAGGTAGTTGGCCATCTGCTCGGCCACCTGAAGCGCCACGTTTTCCTGCGCTTCGGTGGTTGCCGCGCCAAGGTGCGGGGTGCAGACCACGTTGGGCAGGTTGAAGAGCGGATTCTCGGTGGCGGGTTCTTCGCTGAACACGTCGAACGCGGCACCTGCCACATGGCCGGATTTGAGCAGATCGGCCAACGCCTCTTCATCGACCAGACCACCACGGGCACAGTTGATGATCCGCACGCCTTTCTTGGTCTTCTCGAGGTTCTCGCGGCTCAGGATGTTACGGGTCTGATCCGTCAGCGGCACATGCAGGGTGATGAAATCGGCACGCTTGAGCAGGTCGTCGAATTCGACCTTCTCGACCTGCATCTGCTTGGCCTTGTCTTCACCGAGGAAGGGATCGTAGGCGATGACCTTCATCTTCAGGCCACGGGCACGATCACAGACGATACCGCCGATATTGCCCGCGCCGATCACGCCCAGCGTCTTGCCGGTGAGTTCCACACCCATGAATTTCGACTTTTCCCACTTGCCCGCATGGGTCGAAGCAGACGCTTCCGGGATTTGACGCGCACAGGCGAACATCATGGCAATCGCGTGTTCGGCGGTGGTGATCATGTTGCCGAAGGGCGTGTTCATGACGATCACGCCTTTCTTAGAGGCGGCGTCCTTGTCGATGTTGTCGGTGCCGATCCCGGCGCGGCCGATCACCTTGAGGTTGGTCGCGTTCTCGAGGATCGTCGGCGTGACCTTGGTGGCCGAGCGGATCGCAAGGCCATCATATTCGCCGATCACTTCGGCCAGCTTGTCCTTGTCCTTGCCCAGTTCGGGGCGGAAATCGACCTCGATCCCACGGTCCTTGAAGATCTGGACGGCGGCATCGGAAAGTTTGTCAGAGATGAGTACACGGGGGGCCATGTCAGTGGTCCTTTGAAAATATGGGAGGGGTGGCGGGCACATGCCCGCCCTACGCATTTTGGGGAGGCCGGGCTTCAGCCCGGCGCGCGTCACGCAGCCTGGGCGAGCGCCTCGATCTCGGCGTGGAACGCCCAGTCGAGCCACGGCAACATCGCTTTGATGTCCGCCGTTTCGACCGTGCCACCGCACCAGATTCGCAGACCTGCCGGCGCATCGCGATACGCGCCGATGTCCAGCGCCACGCCTTCGGCCTCGAGCCGCTTGGCGACCGCTTTGGCGAATGCCGCGCCATCGGTGATGCGATCATCGGTAAACTTCAGACAGACCGAGGTGTTCGACCGTGTGGCCGGATCTTCGGCAAGGTTGGCGATCCAGTCATTCGCCTCGCAGAAATCCCAGACAGCCTTGGCGTTCGCATCCGCCCGCGCCATCAGGCCCTTGAGACCGCCAACCGACCGCGCCCAGTCCAGCGCGAGAAGGTAGTCTTCGACCGCGAGCATGGACGGCGTGTTGATGGTCTCACCAACAAAGATGCCTTCGATCAGCTTGCCGCCCTTGGTCATGCGGAAGATCTTGGGCATCGGCCATGCCGGTGTGTAGGATTCGAGCCGTTCAACGGCACGGGGGCTCAGGATCAGCATGCCATGCGCCGCTTCGCCGCCCAGCACTTTCTGCCACGAGAAAGTCGTCACATCGAGCTTGTCCCACGGCAAGTCCTGCGCAAACGCTGCCGATGTGGCGTCACAGATCGTCAGACCGGCGCGGTCCGCCGGGATCGCGTCGCCATTGGGCATCCGCACGCCGGAGGTGGTGCCGTTCCAGGTGAACACGACATCGGTGTCGTAATCGACCGTCGCCATGTCGACGATTTGACCGTAGTCTGCGGTTTTCACCTCAGCGTCGATCTTGAGCTGTTTCACCACATCGGTGACCCAGCCAGCACCAAAGGATTCCCAGGCGACCATCGTGGCCTTGCGTGCGCCCAGAAGCGACCACATTGCCATTTCAACCGCGCCGGTATCGGACGCGGGAACGATGCCGATCTTATAGTCGGCGGGCACGCCAAGCAGCGCGCGTGTCTCTTCGATCGCGGCTTTCAGCTTGGCCTTGCCGACACCAGCGCGGTGCGAACGACCCAGCGGCGCGTCGGCGAGATTTTCCAGTTTGTAAACGGGGGGTTTGGCACAGGGGCCAGAGGAGAACCGCGGATTGACCGGCCGCGATGCCGGTTGTGCAATAGCCATTTTAGCTACCCTTCCAGATAAGCGCCCCTCGTTGGGGAGGGGTGTCCCACGAATCGGATACCCGAATCCCAAGAAAATATGCAAGTAATAAAACGCCCTATCATGCAGACCAATGCAGTCTTTTGCAGAACGATGCAGGAACAAATGTTTCCGATTGGCACAAAACTGACACAGCAGGTTCTGCCAATGTTCCCGCGCTCACAAAAGAAAACCCCGGCGCGACGGCAATCGCAACCGGGGTTAAAAGCGCATGTGAAGCTACCCAACTTCCCGGACACGATAGCCCGGTTTGGGCCGGTGCGCCAGCCATAATCCTGCGGCATTTCTGCGGGGTGGCGGTATGACGATCCCGTTCAACATCTTCCCGGTGGGGCCTGACAAGGCCCCGCTAATCAAGGGCTGGCAAGAGGCCGCGACCCGCGACCCTGAGACCATCGCCGAATGGCAGGCGCAAGGCGTCCGGGCATGGGGCATCCCGACCGGCGCGCGCAACGGTCTGTTTGTGATCGACCTGGACGTGGACAAGGACACGGGCGAGCGGATAGGGCGCGATAGCTTGCTGGCACTGCCGCGCTATGCGGACCTGTATGACCATGCCTTTGTCGCCACGCCCTCAGGTGGGCGGCACATCTACTGCCAGCACTTCGACGGGGCGCGCAACAGCACGTCCAAGATCGGTCCCAAGATCGACACTCGCGGGGAAGGCGGCTACGTGGTCGCCCCCGGCTCTCAGGTTGCGGGCGGCTTCTATGTCGGCAGCGTTCCCGAAGTCCTGCCCCCTGTCCCGATGGGCTTGCGGGCGATGCTGCTGCACACGCCGACCGCGCCCCAGCGGACCTTTGACCGCCTGACCCCCACGGGCGAGGTTGAGGAACTGCTGGGGCACATTTCACCGGACCTGTCCTATCAGGATTGGGTGTCCGTCCTCATGGCGCTGCACGACCGCTACGGCGGCTCTGAGGAAGGGCTGGCGCTTGCGGATCGGTGGAGCGCGGGCGGGTCCAAGTATCGCAAGGGCGAGGTTGCCGCCAAGTGGCGCAGCTTCAAGCGCTGCGGCGTGTCCTGGGCGACCATCCCGGCGCTGGCCCGCCAGAACGGGGCTGACCTCTCTGACATTGCGCGGAGGTGGGCGGCATGACTGTGATTAACATGGGCGATATGCGCCGGTCCCGCGCGTCCGAGATTGAAAACCGCCTCGTGAGCCTTGGGGCAATCGAGGCGGTGTTGACCAGTAACTACATGGTCAAGGGCTGGTTGGACCGAAATTGCCTTTCGATGCTCTACGGGCCGTCCAACGCGGGCAAGACGTTCGTGGCTTTAGACATTGCCATGCACATCGCGGCGGGCCAGACGTGGCGCGGCTTGCGGGTGAACGGCGGACCGGTTCTATACATCGCGGCTGAGGGCGGGGCGGGCATCCGCAACCGCCTTGCAGCGATCAAGCGTGACAAGCCGGATATGCGCAATGCGCCGTTTACGCTCTTGCCTGTCGGGCTGGACCTGCATGGGCAGGGCGATGCGCTTGCAGTTTGCGAGATCATGCCTGATGCAGATCCTGCCCTTGTCGTGATTGATACTCTCGCGCGGTCTATGGGCACCGGCGACGAGAACACCGCGAAAGACGCGGCCATGTTCGTGCGCAACTGCGACCTGATCCGCGAGGCAACAGGCGCTCATGTCATGGTGATCCACCACACCGGCAAGGATGAGGACCGGGGCGCACGTGGTTCGTCTGCCCTGCGGGCGGCGGTGGATAACGAGATACAAGTTACCGCCGATGGCGAGATCATATCTCGCAAGCAACGCGATCAAGAACCGCCTTTACCGCTACATTTCACTCTGCGGTCTGTGGTGCTGGGTGTCGATGAAGACGGCGACCCCGTGACAAGCGCCGTGGTGGATGAAGCCGAACCGCCCAAGAAAGAACGCAAGCCCCTGACTGGCAAGAACGAGGTGGCAATGCAGGCGCTGCAAGACGCCTTGCGCGACCATGGCGAGACGAGAACGGGCAAAATGTATCCGTCCAATCGGAAGGTTGTGCACGTGGATCATTGGCGCGCGGCCTGTGACGCCCACGGATTGACGAAGGGTGTCAGCGATAGCGCGGCTCGAACTGCATTCATGCGCGCCAAGGTCAAGCTGATGGACATGGATGAGGTGCGCGAGTGGGGCGACCATGTTTGGAGGGTTCAGGATGATGATTGACCGTCACGAACGTCACAAGCCGTCACAGTGCGTCACAAGTGCAGGCCAGATTTACCGTCACGAACGTCACACACCTCTAGAAGGTGTGACGATTGTGACGCTGGCGACGATGGACGCTGATCTGGTCCCAATGCCCCAGATTGGAGGTGCTGGGGGGGCCGCGGGGCGGGGTCTTCCTTTCTCTCTCCCAAAAAAATCTGGGGAGGATAGCTGATGGCCAGGGCATCGAAAGAGGCGGCGGCGGCACTGCGGTTCCTTCCCAAGCTGGTGGTCCCTGAGGGCCGTCTTGCTGGCAAGCGGGTCAAGCTGGCCACGTATCAGAAAGAATTTGTACGCGGCGCTTTCGCCGATGGCATCGAGGCCGGGGTGTTGTCGATCGGTCGCGGCAACGCAAAGACGGCGCTTTCGGCTGGCATCGCGCTTGGGCATCTCATGGGCGAGATTGCGCCTCAGCCGAAACGCGAGATCATTTTCGCGGCTCGTAACCGCGACCAAGCCAAGACTGCTTTCGGGTTTCTGCTGGGTTTCATCGAAGGTCTGCCAGAGGATGAGCAGGCACAATTCACGATCCGGCGGGGCAGCAAGTTGGAAGTCGAGACGGCGGAAAACGGCGGCGGTCTGGCGCGGGTTATCGCGGCGGATGGCAAGTCAATTCTTGGCGGCGCTCCGACGCTGGCCATTCTGGACGAACGGGCGGCATGGGAACGCGAAAAGGGCGATGCTCTGGAGAACGCGATCTTGTCGGGTCTTGGCAAGCGTGACGGGCGGGCGTTGATTATTTCAACGTCGGCACCGGATGACGCAAACACCTTCAGCAGGTGGTTGGATGAACCGCCACCCGGCACCTATGTGCAGGAACACCGCCCGGACCCCGGCTTGCCCCCTGACGATCTGGAAAGCCTGCTGGTGGCGAACCCCGGCGCGGCTGAGGGCATCGGACCTTCTGCGGAATGGCTTACGGCGCAGGCACGGCGGGCGATTGCACGTGGCGGCTCTGCCCTGTCCAGTTTCCGCAACCTGAACCGGAACGAGCGTGTCGCGTCCGACAATCGCTCTGTCCTTCTGACGGTTGACGAATGGCTTGGGTGCGAGGTCGCGCCTGACGATCTGCCCGTGCGTGAGGGTCCAGTTGTCATGGGTGTGGACCTTGGCGGGTCGCGCAGCATGTCGGCGGCGGCGCTCTACTGGCCAGAGACGGGCCGCTTGGAATGTGTCGGGGCCTTCCCCTGCAATCCCGGTCTTGCGGATCGTGGGCAAGCTGACGGCGTGTCTGGCCGCTATGTCGAGATGCGCGACCGAGGAGAACTCGTGACCATGGGTGACACGACCGTGCCCGTGGGTCGGTTCCTTGCCAGCGTTGTCGAGCGGTTGAACGGGCAAGCCCCGGCGGCAATCGCGGGTGATCGGTTCCGCCATGCTGAGTTTCTTGAGGCGCTGCGAGACGCGGGTCTAGAGCGTGTGCCGTTCATTTGGCGCGGGTTCGGATGGAAAGACGGCTCCGAGGACATCGAACGGACGCGGCGCGCAGTTTTTGAGGGGCAGGTGCGCACGGTGCCGTCCCTGCTACTGCGATCTGCCTTTGCTGACGCAATCACACTTGTTGACCCGGCTGGCAATCACAAGCTGGCGGCGGGGCGCAGTACGGGCCGGGTGGACCCGGTGGCCGCAACCGTTGTTGCCGTCGCTCAAGGGCAGCGCATGAAGCGCGCGCCAAAACCACATTCGGGGAGAGTAGCATGGGGCTGAAATACGCCGCCCATCGGTTGATATATCAATTCGGGCAAGTTGGAAAAATCGTCAAACCGGGTGAGCCAACGGGGCCGGTCTTTGCGCCTATTCCAGGCGAACCTACGGAGCACACCGTAGCTGTCGCTTTGACGGATTACACGCATGAAGAAAGGGCGAACATGGCTATCTCCGAGGAGATGATGCGCGTCTACATGGCCCCTTCTGAGATCGTACCGACGAACGCCGATACACTTCTGATCGGAGAAAATGAGTATTCGATTATTTCAGTGAAGACCGCGTTCAAGGCGAACATTGTGCTCTACCACGAATTGCAGGTGCGCCGATGAGCAAGAGAAGTGAATTCGCGCGGCATAGCGCCAAGATCATTCGCGGCCCCCGGTGGAAGGCGCTCAGAATGCAGGCGCTTGAGCGTGACGACTGGCGTTGCGTCCAGTGTGGAACGCGCAAGGGCCTTGAGTGCGATCATATCGAGCCGGTCAAGACGCATCCGCAACTGGCCTACGTCCTGAGCAATTTGCAGATCCTATGTGGAGCCTGCCACGCGAGGAAAACCCGAATTGAGGTGGGCCACAAAGCCCTGACCCCAAAACGCCAGCAATGGCGCGATCTGCTGCGCGATATGCAGCGAAACCCTATCGAGCAATAGGAGAACATCATGCTTGATTCTGTGAAAATCCAACGTCGCCAGAGTGAAATTCGCCAGCAATTGGCGGAACTGGTGGGCAAGGATAAACCGACTGAAGACGAAACCCGTTCCATGGAAACACTGGACGCCGAATATCGGTCCAACGAAACCCGCTATCGGGCGGCGCTGGTGGCAGAAGACGACGAACGCCGCGAGGCTGGAGCAGAACTTGAGACACGTTCTGATCGTGAGTGGTCCGAACTGGCATCTCGCTTTGAAGTCCGTCAAGTGGCGCTTGCCCTGGACGAAGGCCGCGCCCTGTCGGGTCAAACGGCTGAAGTGGTGGAGGAACTTCGGAGCGCCGGCGGTTTCCAAGGCATCCCGGTTCCGCTTGAGGCTCTGGAAACACGCGCTGGTGAAACACTGGCGGGCGGTGTGCCTGACCCTATCCGCACAATGCCGACGATTGATCGTCTGTTTGCGGCATCGTCGGCGACTCGCATGGGCGCGCGTATGATCCAAGTTGGCACGGGTGAGATTGAATATCCCGTCGGCACTGGTGGCGCACAACCGGGCTGGGCTGGGTCTGAGACTGGCGACGTTCCGGGGCCGCAAGCCTATACAACTGTTGATCGTCCCATGCGTCCTGACTACACGCTTGGCGTCCAGATGAAAATCACGCGCAAGGCTTTGAAGCAGGCGGGCGCAGGTTTGGAACAAGCCGTTCGTCGGGATATGTCAGCGGCAATCCAGCAAGAGGTTGACCGCGTTATCTTCCAAGGTTCCGGGTCTGGTGGTGAGCCTTTGGGCATCTTTCCGGGCGCGTCCACCTACGGCATCACTGAGACGGCGATTGACGCGGCGGCGTCCTATGCGGCGTTTCGTGCGGCGGCTGTGCGTTTCATGACGGCGAACGCGGCGAATAGCTTGGGTGCTATCAATCTGTTGCTGCGTCCTGAAGTCTTTGACGGCATGGATGACGACTTGTTGACGGGCACGGCTGTTTCCGAATGGGATCGGCTTACCGCCAAGATCGGCAACGTAGTGTTGACAACCAACGGCATCCTTGCCCCCGCTGGCGGTCCCCCGGTGGAGAGCACGGCGCTGTTGACGACGGCAACCAACGGTGTGGCGCCTGTCTTCTGCGGCATGTGGGGAGCGGTGGACATGATCCGCGATCCGTTCAGCGATGCGAAATCCGGTCAACTTCGCCTGACCGCGCTTACCACAATGGACGTGACTGTGGCGCGTGGTGTGCAACTTGAAATCCTGACCGGGGTGCAGTGATGCTGACCGGCTTTGCAGATGGCGGTCTGGAACTACGCAAACGGGCATCCGGCGCTCTGACGCTGCAAGGCCGGTTCCCTTACAACAAACGCGCGGTCCTGTCCGATGGTGGCAGGACCGGGCGACCCCGCAAAGAGGTTATCGCCTCACGCGCATTCGCCTATCGGGTGGAGCGTCCGAACGAGGACATCCACCTGTTGATCGGGCATAGCTATGACCGGCCCCTTGCATCGCGCGGGGCTGGCACACTGGACCTGAAAGACAGTGACGATGCTCTGACATTCACCGCGTCAATCACTGAGGAAATGCAAGAGGTCAGTTTTGTGCGCGACTTTCTCGCGGCTTTCCGCGCGGGTCTGATCGTCGGTATCAGTCCCGGCTTTCGGATACCGCCAGAACGCGCAGTAGCTGAGGCTGAGAGGGTGGAAGAGGAGGACCCTTCGGAGGGCATGGCGCTGATCCGAACGATCCTCGCGGCGCTGCTGTACGAGATCAGCGTTGTGACGCGACCCGCCTATGATGAAACCCAAATTGAAGAACGCAACTGGCAACCTGGCCGGGTGATCCTGCCCGTGCGCGTTCATCCGTCTGCCCGGTGGAGGGCGTGACCATGACGATTGATCTGATCAAACAATTCGAGGCGGTCCCGACGGCATATCCGGCGGCACCGTCTGGCCTATCGGCTGAGGCGGCGGCGCTTGATCCTGACATGATCTGGGCGCGGATCGAGGCTTATATTGCGCACCGATGGACCCCGCGCCAAGTGATTTGGATTGTTGAAGGTGACGGCGATTGGTGCCCGAACTTGGCCCCGCTTGAAGTGACAGCAGAGGAAATGTGGAACGGCACTGCATGGGTGTCAGCGACCGTCTACGCCTCGCCATATGGCGGCTATCGCCTGACTCAGGCGGGGCTTTTCCGCTTCACTGGCACTGTCGGTGCAAACGCTGGCGACGTGCCTGCGGCTGTCTTTGAGGCGTTCAAGCGGTTGGCATCGTACTACGCCGACTGTGACGACCGGGCCGGGGCGAATTCGGTTTCCGAACGTCTGGGCGATCTGGAAACAAGTGTCACACGCAACCCCGCATGGATGGCGCGCGCAATGCAGAATAGCGGCGCGGCTGATCTGTTGCGCCCATATCGGAGGGCCTGAGGATGTGGCCATTCAAACGAAAAGAGAAGATCGAAACCCGTTCAAGCGGCACCGGATACACAACGCAAGTGATGCAGGCGCGCGCCGATTACATCACGGGCGTTGACGGTGTTGCCGAACTCACGGGCACCGTTCAAGGCTGTGTGAGCCTGTGGGAGGGCGGTCTAAGCCTTGCCGATGTGGACGGCACCGACATGCTGACCCCGTTCCACCTTGCGCTTGCAGCGCGTGCTCTGGCGCTCCGAGGTGAGTGTGTCTTCTACATGGCTGGTGATCGGCTCATTCCTGCGAGTGACTGGGATTTGACGACGCGCTTTACCCGGCCTGTGGCCTACCGTTTGGGCCTGCCAGATACCGGCGGCGGCAAGTCGGTCACGGCGCTGGCGGCTGAGGTGCTGCATTTCAGGATCGGCGCAGATGTGAACATGCCGTATGTCGGTCAATCGCCACTTAGACGGGCACGGCTGACGGCGGGCTTGCTGCAAGTGATCGAGATGGCATTGCAGGAGGTGTACGCCAATGCGCCGCTGGGATCGTCGGTCATTCCCATGCCTGAGCAACCGGAAACCGATATGAACGATCTGGCCCGTGGGTTCCGCCAGTTTCGCGGCAAGGTGCTCGTGCGCGAGTCGGTGCACGTGGCGGCGGCGGGCGGTCCTGCGCCTCAGACGGATTTAAAGCCGAACGACATTAGCCCGGACTTGTCGCGGTCTATGACCAAGGAGTCTCTGGCATCGGCGCGGGCATCAATCGAGATGGTGTATGGCGTCCTGCCCGGCCTGAGCAATCCTTCCACAACCGGGCCCATGGTGCGCGAGGCGCAACGGCATCTCGCGCAGTGGGCGCTTATGCCGGTGGCGGCCATGATTGCGCAAGAGGCGTCCGACAAGCTGGGAGCGCCTGTCGCCCTGGACGTGATGCGGCCGCTGCAAGCCTTCGACGCTGGTGGCCGTGCTCGTGCCCTGTCGGCAATCGTTCAAACACTGGCACTGGCGAAAGAGGCGGGTGTTGATCCTGACACTGCCATGAAGCTGGTGGACTGGGATAGCGTGTAGCCTTCTGCGCGCTTGGGCAGGTTGCGCCCTGTGGTCAGACGCCAAAGCAACCTCGTTAGTCGGTGAGTGGATAAACCCCGACATTGCACGGTCCATCCTCCTTTGGGCGCGGTGCTGGCCCGTGGCGTCTGGTGTTTCGCCACGGGCTATTTTTGATCCGACCGCCACTGGCGGAGGAATACGACGCTGCGCAGGAACGCGGCGAAGCACCTGTGCGTGGTGGAGACCGAAAGTCAGATCAAAGGGGAAGCGATGCCCCTTTGATTTCACCGGACGACATAGGCGGAAAAGATGCCTTGAAAGATTATCGCCGCTTGCGCGACGCCGAAAATGCAGACCTTGGCCTTCGCCGCGACGAAATCCACGAGGCTCGCGGGCTATTTTTTAAGCCTCACGCCAGCGCCGCCGCCATTCTCTGCGATGAATTCTACCCCGGCTTGTTCAAGGGCCGTGCGGATGATCTGGACCGTGGCGGGCTTCAATTCTTCGCCACGTTCAAGACGGGATATGGTATTGGGCGAAATGCCCGCCATGTCTGCCAACTCGCGCAAGCCTAGTCCTGTTGCCGCGCGGGCCATTTTGCATTGTGTGGCGTTCATTTGGTAGCCTCGCTACTTTTTTTGTTTGACTGTTAATAGGCTCCAATGGTAGCCCTGCTATCACAGTAACACAATCGGAGAACATGACAATGTCCAAAGACCGCGCCTGCGCGAACAACCCCGCTTTGTCCCGTCGAGCCTTTGTTGCAGGACTGGCACCTGCTGTACTTGCGCCAATGAGTGCAGCGGCAATGACCAGTACCACACCCTCAGTCGCCGAACATGTGGAGCGTCTTTTGTCTTCTGTCGTTCCGCACCATCACCAAGATTATCAGATTGTAAGCAAAGCTGATCTGCAAGCGTTGTGCAGCGCGGCCAATGTCGAGTGGCGCGGGCATTGGGGTGAATGAAAAGTGTTGACCGTGTGAACATCTCACAGTACCAATGTCGTGAGATGTTCACACGCGATGATGATATGCCACGGCAGTTGCCGAAATATCTGGCCGAATATTCGGCTTCAGAGGTGAGCTCTGTCGTGGGCATTTCGGCTCACAATCTGAGAGATTGGAGGCGACGTGGTTTGCTAATCAACTACGGAGAGCAGGGCGAAAACAAAGTCTGGCGATACTCCGTTCTTGATCTGACTGCGCTTTGGGTTGTTAAAAACCTGAACGATCTGGCCGAGTTTTCCCGCGCAAGGGGTGTTGCGTACTTCGTTCTTTCCAGCGTTTCACTGGCGAAATTTAAGCTTGGTATCAAACACTACGATTACGCCTTAAGCGAAATTGATCTGGGTGATGAATGCATTTTCATCGGTCATTATCCCGGAGGACACCAAAGCGTACTAAAGCTGAGATCCTTCGCCAGCGCACCGAAAGGCTTCATAAGAGCCGAGGTTTTCAATATCTCTGAGATGTTCTCGTCAATGCCTGTTGATTTGAAGGAAGCTGTGTTCACTGCATCCTCAAGCAACCTCGAGCATTACCCAGAAAGGGGCGAGAAAGTCACGCGCGGAAAAGAAGTTGCGAAAGCGCTTTCCGAGAACCGTCCACAGCAAACGCCGAAGGGTGCATAATGTCCCGTCCGGCCCTGCCCCTCTACACCACGCCTGAGGAACTCGCCGCGCATCTCGGCGCGTCCGAGCGTTTCGTGCGTGATGAGGTTCGGGCGCTTGGGTGTTTTGCGAAGATCGGCGCGCGGGTCATAATGCGGGAACATCACGTTGACGCCTTCATGGAGGCAATGGAATGTCGCTCACACTCTACCGCCGGGGCCAAATCTGGCACTACCGAGGAACGGTTGCCGGTAGGCGACTCCGAGGCTCTACAGGCACGGCTGACAAGAAAATCGCCGAACGCATCCGCGCGGAAAAAGAGGCCGAAGCGTGGCAATGTCGTTTCGATGGGCCGGGGGCACGGTTGACCATGGCCAAAGCATTCATTGCATACCTGGACGGCGGCGGCGAAGACCGCTTTGTTGCCAAGCTGAACGCTCATTGGGGCAACAAGCTGGTGTCCGAGATCACGCCGGACATGATCCACCGGGCAGCGCCGAAAATCTATCCCGGCTGTACTGGCGCGACATGGAACCGCCAAGTGATTGCCCCGACTATTGCAGCAATCAATCTCTGCGCCGAACGGGGCTGGTGTAGTCCGATTAAGGCCAAGCGTTACAAAGTCAATGCAAAGACGAAAGTCCCGGCTGATCTGGCGTGGGTTAATGCCTTCGCTTCTCAGGCTTGCCAAGATGGTCTTGTTCATTTGGCGGCGATGGCAGTGTTCATGTTCGGCACGGGCGCGCGCGTAGGTGAAGCAACCGCACTCATATGGTCTGACGTTGATTTGGACAATGCCAAGGCGACAATCCACCAGACCAAGATTGACGACACGCGCAAGGCTCACTTGCCGCAACAGGTGCTTACCGCTCTACGCAACATCCCGTCGAATCGTGCCCCTGACGATCTGGTGTTTGGCTACGCCGGTCGGGGCAGTGTGACGAAGGTTTGGAACAACGTGGCAGCGCGCGCCGGGATCGAGCCGTTGACACCGCATTGTTGCCGTCACGGCTTTGCGACGACGATGATGCGCAAGGGCATCGACGTGAAAACTATTGCCAAGGCTGGTGGGTGGAAGGACGCCGCAACAGTGCTGCGCACCTACGCTCACGCCCTTGACGATAAGACCGTGACAGACGCGGTTTTTGACACACCAGTGACACAAGGTCAAAACACTGGTGACGTAACTAACTCAAACAAAAGGAAAAAACGCGCATGACCGCTTACCCTCGTTGGGGAGGGGTGTCCCACCGCCGCGTTTAAGCGGGCCGCGTGCGCCGCGCAAGTCGGAAAATGCGACCAATGTGACGCATTTGAAGTTTCGCAGGCGTCGCGCGTTGCGGATCGGAAACTTGGGTCTTTTCGGCATATGTCGCGGCGGCCAGCGACGCATTGAGGGCGTATTTGGAAAGAGAAGAAGATGCCTGCGCCCTTCTTCCATCTGGCCTTTTCGTCGGACCGCCGATACATCGCCGCAAATCCTGTCTGGAGGCATGCCATGTACACCGCCACCCTGATCGCCCGTCCCGGAACGCTCGATCCCGCGCTTGCCGAAGCGCTGCGCAATGCCTGGGGCGGCGGTGATCTGGTCTGGCTCTCGCCGGACGAGGCGGCGGAATTCGACATGCCTTCGGTGCTTGAAACAGCCGAATCCAGTTGGACCACCTTACAGGATCAGGGCGTCGATCTGGCGATCCAGCCCAGCGCGACCCGGCGCAAGAAAATGCTGCTGGCGGACATGGACAGCACCATGATCCAGCAGGAATGTATCGACGAACTGGCCGACGTGGCGGGTGTCGGTGCCCATGTCAAAGAGATCACCGCCCGCGCGATGAACGGCGAGCTGGATTTCGAAGGCGCTTTGATCGAACGGGTCGCTCTGCTCAAGGGATTGCCCGAGTCGGTGATCGACGAGGTTCTGACCACCCGCATCACCCTGATGCCCGGCGGGCCTGCGCTTCTGGCCACCATGAAGGCAAACGGGGCGCATGCCGCGCTGGTGTCGGGCGGGTTCACCGCCTTCACCGCCCGCGTCGCGGCCACGCTTGGATTCGACGAAAACCGCGCCAACACCCTGCTTGCCGAGAACGGCACACTGACCGGCGATGTTGCCCGCCCGATCCTGGGCCGCGAAGCCAAGGTCACCGCCCTTGAAGAAATTACCGCGCGACTGGGGCTGACCGACGCCGATGTGCTTGCCGTGGGCGACGGGGCCAATGACCTTGGCATGTTGCAACGGGCCGGTGCCGGGGTGGCGCTGCACGCGAAACCGAGCGTGCAGGCACAGGCCAAGCTGCGCATCAACCATGGTGACCTGACGGCCCTGCTGTTCCTGCAGGGCTACAGCCGCGCCGAGTTCATTACGCCAGAAGCCCCGGCGCTGGCCTGATCTCTCCGGTCACCAGGCCATCCCAATTGTGGATGGTCGGCGTGAGGAAGGCTTTGACTTCGGGATTGTCGGCATCTAGCACGTCCAGCTTCACGAGGATCGCGGCAATCGCACATTCCGCGGCACGGGTCGCACCATCGGCGGCTTTCACCGCGACACCCAGCCCCTGCTTCGGCAGGATGGCGATGAAGTACCCCTCTGCCCCGGTCTTGAGAGCAACCGGCTCTTTGGCGACCCGCATCAGCCGCGTGCAGGCCCTTCCCTCACCTGCGACAAGTTCCGGATGGGTGTGCATCGCCTCGACCAGCCGCGCCCCAGCGGTGCTCATGCTGTCCGACCGTTGCCCGGCTGTCGCGAACCACGCCATCGCACGCGCCATGCCATGCATCGTGGTGGCAAAGTTCGGCGCGGAACAGCCATCGACCCCGAAACCCGGGCTGGTCTGATCGGTGACGGTTTCAAACGCCTCAAGGCACGCCTTCTGGACCGCGTGGTCTGGGTCGACATAGTTGGGCCCTGCGCCAAGATGTTGCGTCAGTGTCAGGAACCCCGCGTGTTTGCCGGAACAGTTGTTGTGAACACGGCAGGGCGATTCATGCGCGCGGATCATCTCGATCTTCAGGTCGGTGTCCCGGCTCACCTGTGGTCCGCAGCACAGATCGTCATCGCTCAGCCCGAGATCAGCCAGCCAGCGGTTCACCCGCTCCACATGGATCGGCGCACCCTGATGCGACGCGCAAGCCAGCGCAAGCTGTTCGGTGGTCAGACCCCGCGCATCCGAAGCCCCCGACGTCAGCAGCGGCAACGCCTGGATCATCTTCGACGAACTGCGCGGCAACACGACCGCATCGGGATCACCCCAGGCCGACACGATCTGACCCGATCCGTCGCAGATCACCGCGTGACCGGAATGATGGCTCTCAAGAAACGGACCGCGCCAGACCTCTGCCAGCGCAACAGGCTGTGCCATGGGTTCCCTCCTGTCTCATTGGGCAAAAAACTGCCAATTGGGCTTTAAAGACCCCCGTAAATCAGGCTATTCTCACGCCGTCGAGGGCAAAGTTGCAGTGACATAAGTGGGACAAACCCCATACTGTGACGCAGAAACGTGTTGAGGCTAAGGACAGTCTGGAGGCTGGACGCATGAATTCATGGATTGGCGGGGCAGTGATCGGTGCCATGGCACTGGTGACGGCAGGTGTGGGCGCGGCACAGGAAACAAGCACGAACCGCGTGAACGCCATCACCGACTGGAGCGTGTTCGAAGGGCAGGACCCGCGCGAATGCTGGGCGGTGACCACCTACAAGGAAAGCGTGAACACCCGTGGCGGCCGCGTTGTTGCCGTGACACGGGGCGAAATCCTGTTGATGGTCTTCTACCGTCCGGGGGCCGAGGTGCAGGGTCAGGTCGCGTTTACAGGCGGCTATCCTTTCGCGCCGGGCTCCACAGTGAACGTCAACATCAGCGGCACCGAGTTCGAGCTGTTCACGGAAGGCGAATGGGCCTGGCCCGCCACACCGCAGGACGATGCCAAGATCGTCACCGCGATGAAACGCGGCGCGGATGCGGTACTCACCGCGCAATCGGCGCGGGGAACGACCACGAAGGACACGTTCTCTCTTCTGGGCTTCACCGCCGCTGTGGAAGACGCTGAAAAGCGCTGCGCGGCGGGCTGACTTTTGCGCTTGCAGGGATCCTGACCCCGCAAGCCGCACCCCCGAACGGCCCCGCAAAAACCACAGCCTGCGGCTTTCCCCTTTGGCAAAGCCCAAAGAATCCTATATGTGGCCCATCTCTTTTCGAGAAAGGCTGACCCCATGACCGGCGCTGCACCGATCACGCAAGACGTTCTGACCATCCCGCGCAAACTGCCGGAGGGGGGCAAGACGAATATTGTCGGATTGACCCGCGACAAGCTGCGCGAAGCGCTGATCGCCATGGGCACGCCCGAGAAACAGGCCAAGATGCGGACCGGTCAGATCTGGCAATGGGTCTACCAGTGGGGCGTGCGCGACTTCCACGCGATGACGAACCTCGCCAAAGCCTATCGCGCGGAACTGGACCAGCATTTCGAAATCGCCCTGCCCGAGATCGTGTCGAAACAGGTCTCTGCGGATGGCACCCGGAAATACCTTGTCCGCATCGCGGGCGGGCACGAGGTCGAGGTGGTCTACATCCCCGAAACCGACCGTGGCACGCTCTGCATCTCGTCCCAGGTGGGCTGCACGCTCACATGCTCGTTCTGCCATACGGGCACGCAGAAACTTGTGCGCAACCTGACCGCAGGCGAGATCATCGGTCAGGTCATGCTGGCCCGCGACGATCTGGGCGAATGGCCCGAACCCGGCACCGGTACCGGTGAGAATGGTCCGCGCCTGCTGTCGAACATCGTGCTGATGGGCATGGGCGAGCCGCTCTACAATTTCGACAACGTGCGCGACGCGATGAAGATCGCGATGGATGGCGAAGGCATCGCGCTGTCGCGCCGCCGCATCACGCTGTCCACCTCCGGCGTTGTGCCGGAGATCGCCAAGACCGCCGAAGAAATCGGCTGTCTTCTCGCCGTCAGCTTCCACGCCACGACGGACGCCGTGCGCGACAGGCTGGTGCCGATCAACAAGCGCTGGAACATCGAGACGCTGCTCGACGCGCTGCGCGAGTACCCGAAAAAGTCGAACTCCGAGCGCATCACCTTTGAGTACGTGATGCTCAAGGATGTGAACGACACCGATGAAGACGCCCGCCGTCTGGTCAAGCTGATCTCGGGCATCCCGGCCAAGATCAATCTGATCCCGTTCAACGAATGGCCCGGCGCGCCCTATAAGCGATCCGACTGGTCGCGCATCGAATCCTTTGCCGACATTATCTACAAGGCGGGTTACGCCAGCCCCATCCGCACCCCGCGCGGCGAAGACATCATGGCCGCCTGCGGTCAGCTCAAGTCGGCCACCGAACGCGCCCGCAAGAGCAAGGCGCAGATCGAAGCGGAAAGCGGTTTGGCTTAGGCCTTGGCACCTGCCCTCAACCGTACCCGAGCATCAGGCCCACGCGGATCGAGATCGAACAGTGCGGCGTGTTTGGAAAGATAGGCGCGCCACGTCTTTTCAGGACGGCTGGAGATTCTGGTGTTGTGTCGCTGGTACATCAAGCCGCCAAGCTGCGTGATGCGCATGCCATGGGGCCCTGCATCGGCAAGCAGATCGACAACCTTGATGTCCATCTCGCTCAGTTTCGGAACGGCAGCGCGCGCCTTCGGCTGGGTCTTCGCCACGACCTTGAATTCGGAACAGGCCGCGCGCAGCTCGGACCGCGTCTTGTCCTCCCCCATGCCGACAACATGGATGTGCCGCGCCCGAACGAAACGCGCGAGATGTGTAAAATCCGCGTCCGAACTGCCCAGAAGAACCGTCTGAACGCCTCGAGTCAGCACATATTCCGTCACGTCTATTGCGATCTTGATGTCCGACGCGTTCTTGCCACTTCCACAGTAAACGAACTCGAAACGCGACTGACCACCCCAGTCTCCGAGCGCTTTTTCATTTCCGTAGACCCGCGCCAGCACAACGGTGCCGTACGCGCTCGCGGCTTGAAAAATTCGGCCCGCAAACGCGGCGGGCAGGTTGTCCCCATCAACAAAGACTGCAACCAAGCCCGACATGACCTACCCCATTTGCACGTATTGCGGGAATGAAGCGAAACAATGCGACCAGAGTATGGCCCCGTTGTGTCGGGTCCTAAGTCCCGGACACAAGCCGCCATCCACAGAAAGCGCAATCGACCCCTTGACCTTCCAGTCACTGGAATCCCTATCTGTGCCGTGAGACACGAGGATTGACCCATGACCACACTTCGCTTTTCCGTCGACAACATGAGCTGCGCCGGGTGTGCCGGGCGGGCGGAGCGGGCGCTTGCCGCAGCACCCGGTGTGTCCGAGGCCTCGGTCAACATCGCCAATCACATGGCGCAGGTTTCGGGTGACTTTTCCCCCGAGACCCTGCGCGCGGCCCTCAAGACGGCGGGCTATCCGGCGCGCGAAGCAACGCACCGCCTGACCATCGAAGGGATGACCTGCGCCTCCTGCACCGGTCGAGTCGAGCGCGCGCTGGAAGCCGTGCCGGGTGTTCTGTCGGCAAACGTGAACCTTGCCACCCAGACCGCCACCATTCGCACACTAGATGGCGCCGTCACCCTGGACACGCTGGCCGTAACCGTCACGGACGCCGGCTATCCGGCAAGACCGGTCGACGACGAAACGCCATCCGAACACCACTCGGAAATCGAACCGCTCCGCCGCGATACGCTGATCGCGGGCGCGCTGACGCTGCCGGTGTTCGTGACCGAAATGGGTGGGCACCTCTATCCGCCGTTGCATCACGCCATCATGGGCAGTCTCGGCATGCAAACCTTCTGGGTTCTGCAATTCCTTCTGATCACATTGGTTCTGGCGTGGCCTGGTCGCCGCTTTTTCCGCATCGGTTTGCCCCTGCTGGCCAAGGGCAGCCCGGACATGAACAGTCTTGTTGCGCTCGGCACTCTGGCGGCCTGGGGATATTCCACCATAGCCACTTTTTTCCCCGGCCTCCTGCCCGACGGCACACGCGCCGTCTATTTCGAGGCGGCGGGTGTCATTGTCACACTGATCCTCGCCGGTCGCTGGATGGAGGCCCGCGCAAAAGGGCGCACAGGCGCCGCCATCCGTCACCTGATCGGCCTGCGCCCTGATACGGTCCTGCTCTCGCGTGACGGCGAGTTCAGTGAAAGGCCCCTGTCCGAAGTCGCACTCGGCGACGTGATCAAGGTGCTGCCGGGTGGGCGCATCGCCGTGGATGGCATTGTGGTCGAGGGCGACGCGTTCGTTGATGAATCCATGATCACCGGCGAACCCGTCCCGGTGGCAAAAACCAGCGACGATCCCGTGACCGGAGGCACGATCAACGGGCGCAAGGCTCTGATCTATCGCGCCACGGCAGTCGGGTCGAACACCGTGCTCGCGCGCATCATCGACATGGTTCAGACCGCGCAGGGCGCCAAACTCCCGATTCAGGCCCTCGCCGACAAGGTGGTACGCATCTTCGTTCCCGTGGTTCTGGGCATCGCCGCGCTGACCGTCGCCGTCTGGCTGATCGTCGGCCCCGAACCCGCGCTCAGCCACGCGCTTGTTGCCGGGGTCGCGGTGCTGATCATCGCATGTCCCTGTGCCATGGGCCTGGCCACGCCCACCTCGATCATGGTCGGCACGGGGCGCGCTGCCGAACTCGGTGTGCTCTTCCGCAAGGGGGACGCCTTGCAACGGCTGGACAGCGCCAAGGTCATTGCCTTTGACAAGACCGGCACCCTGACCGAAGGCCGCCCGACCCTTGTAGATCAGCACTGTGCACCCGGCTTCGACCGGACCGAGATGCTGCGCCTCGCCGCAGCCGTGGAACAGGGCTCCGACCATCCGATCGCGCGCGCGATCCTTGCCGCCGCAGCGGCGGACCTTCCCGAAGTGACGGAAAGCGAGACTTTCGCGGGCTATGGCCTGTCGGCCCATGTGGAAGGTCAGGCGGCGCTCGTCGGATCGGAACAGCACCTGATCGAGAACGGTGTCGATACGAGCCCGCTCAGGGAGGCCATCGCGCAATACGCCGAACAGGGCAACAGCCTTGTCTGTCTCGCGCTCAACGGCCATGCCGCCGCGGTATTCGCCGTGGCCGATCAGATCAAGCCCAGCGCACGGCCAGCCATCGACGCACTGCACGCGGCCGGGCTGAAGGTTGCGATGATCTCGGGCGACAACGCCGCTGCGGCGCAGGCCATCGCCCGGCAGCTGGGCATTGGTCATGTGACCGCAGGCGTCCGCCCCGATGGCAAGGTGGACGCGATCCGCGACCTGCGCAGCCAATTTGGAACCGTGGCCTTTGTCGGAGACGGCATCAACGACGCCCCCGCGCTGGCCGAGGCCGACATTGGCCTTGCCATCGGCACGGGCACCGATGTTGCCATTGAGGCTGCGGACATCGTGCTCGCCTCGGGCCGTGTCTCGGGTGTCGTCAACGCCGTCGATGTCTCGCGTCAGACCATGCGCAACATCCGGCAGAATCTGTTCTGGGCCTTCGCCTACAACACTGCGCTGATTCCTGTGGCCGCAGGCGCGCTCTATCCCGCCTTCGGCCTGATGCTGTCGCCGATGCTCGGGGCGGGAGCAATGGCGCTCAGCTCGGTCTTCGTGCTCAGCAACGCGTTGCGCCTGCGCAGGATCGCCCCGGCGCAGCAGGACACCCGCGACACACGTTACGTAGAGGCCCCGGCATGAATATCGGCGACGTTGCTCAGAAGGCGGGACTGCCGCCCAAGACCATCCGCTATTATGAAGATATCGGCCTGATCACCCCATTGCGCGACACCAACGGATATCGCGTGTTCCGCGACAGTGACCTGCACAAGCTGGCCTTTCTCGGTCGCGCCCGCGCGCTTGGATTCACCATCGAGGACTGTCGCACCCTGCTGGCGCTTTACGAGGACAACACCCGCGCCAGTGCCGATGTAAAGGACCTGGCGCAGGCACATCTGGAGAAGATCGAGAACAAGATCGAACAGCTCCAATCCATGCGCGATACCCTGTCCGAATTGGTGCACAGCTGTGCCGGGGACAACCGGCCCGACTGCCCGATCCTCAGCGATCTTGCGACGGGCCAACACTGATCCACCCTTGCGCTCCATAGGCGGAAAGCGGTTCAACCTCGTTTCGGCTGACCCTCTCAGGATCTGCGGGCGCGCAGCCAGAGCGACCAGACCCGCCGGTCCAGCAGAACACGGACAAGCGCCAAGAGGATCAGACCGGACAGCGCTGCTTTGGACCAAGGCTCCATCGTGCCTTCGATCTGCACTGCGTGCAGAACGGTGAACACCACGGTGATGCTGACGAGGGTCGTGTGCAAACCCCGCCAAACCCGCAACCGTGTCGCCATGCGACGTCGCAATATGCCGATCAGGCCAGCGGCAAGAACCGCCCACATGGCAATCACACCCCAGGTGGAAAAGAGCGCCGGTGACCGGAGCAAGAGTGCGTCCACCATGTCCGGCGGGCTGGTGATCCAAAGCCCCCCGACATGCACGATCACGACCACCACAAGCGCCACACCCAAGGCCCGATGGGTCTGGCGTCCGGCACGTCCGGTCAGGCCCGGCAGCCAACCGCCCACCAGCAGCGGTTGCACCAGCAGCAGTGCCATGCCGACCACCCCGGCGAAGCCAGCCAAGATATAGACCGGATCGCGCCACGCGATCAGCGGTGAGCCCAAGGCCAATGCGGCGGGACCGCCGGTCGCCAGCAGAAGCGCTCCCCATAGGCTGATCGCACGAACGCTTCGCATCCTCAGCGATCCAGGTTCGTCACGCGGGCTGCAAGACGAAATGCGCGCTCAGGGTGGTGTCGCTGGCACGCGACATCACCGGGCGAAGGAACACGGTCTTGAACTCACCACTGTCATAGGCAAGGTGCCCATGCGGTTGACCGAAGGCCGGGACGATCTGCGGCATCTCGAGCCGGAATTCGCCATTCGCATCCGTCAGGGTCGCACCGTGGCTGTGCCAATCGCGCTCATGGCCTTCGGTGGTATGGGCCCAGATCTGGATGCGCTGCCCCGGCAAGGGCGCCCCGTCTCCGGCACGACGCACGGTCCCGGTCATCCAGAAGCCGCCGCCTCCGATCCTGTCGACGATGGGTGCACCGGGTCGGTAATTGTTCGATCCACCCCGCATGGACGCGGTTGGTGCAAGTCCGGCCGCCCGTGCCGGGACGGTCAACCCAGAACCAGCCATCAGCACCGCCGATGCGCCGAGTGTCACCATCGCGCGGCGGGTCAGTCGTGAAGATGCCATGTCATGCCTCCTCTTCCGGCAGCAGAAACGCTGCATATCCGACAAGCGGGCAGTGACGCCCGCGTCAAAGCCATTTCAGTCTACATCAGATTAGAGCGTCCCGCTGATCCGGACATTCCAACCCACGCCTTCGTGATTCAGCAAGTGCCGCCATTGACCGAGGAAAGGCCTCACACGCGGAAATCCGCCCGGGTCTCCGACTGGAATGCGGTGAACACGCCGGATCCACCTGAATTACGCTATCCTGAATTGTTCCCCACCCCACGAAACAACCTTAAGGCTTGGCGCAGGTCAGTGAATGGGTTGGTGTGGAGATGTTGTCAAACACCCCATTAAGGAGAAAACACGTGGCCAAATCTGCTCACCTAGACATGATGAAATTCTTCAGCACATGTCTGTACATGCTTGAGGAACGGGGCATCACCGTACAGGATTCCTCGGATTTCCGGGAATGCGAGGACCGGATGCGCGCCATCGGGAAGAATTCGATCACCCCGATGATCTCGTCCGAGCACAATGATCTGTCCAAGGACAATGCCGGATGGCTGATCCTTCAGAAGGATGGTCAGGATATCGGCGGAGTCGCCGCACGACACGACCGGCTTGTGACGGAAACGCTGTCAGGCTTCTGGTCACGCAGCTATGGCAGATTGTACAAGGGCCAGGGGCACTTGCGGGTTGTCTCGGATGAACGTCGTCCCTGCGACGAGATCTCGGGCAGCGTGATCTACATGGGCGAATTCTTCATCGCGGAAAGAATGCGCGGATCGCGCCATCTTCTGTCGCTATATACCCACCTGCTCTTTGCCTATTGCCAACTGCGCTGGCATGCCGACTGGCTCTATGCCTTCGTCCGTGCCGATGATGCGCGACTGGGCTATGCCACCGAATACGGGTTCACGCGGCAATACCCCGGCGCGCATGTCTGGGGCGTGCTGCCCAAGGGACGAGCAACCGGCGAATATCTCGTGGCGATCCAGTCAGGCGAACTGGCCGATATGGCAACCTATTTCAACCTTCACCCGTCGGTCCTCCTGGGAGTCGATTCGCTCAAGAGGGTCGAATAGTTCAGAACGAACAGGGTGCCCGAGGCATCCTTGACGGGGAGCATGAGGCGAACGAAGCTGACTTCGACGGTTTCGTTCGTCTCGGGGAAGGGGACGATCCGTTTCAGCGGTGTGATCATCCCGACACCGGAATGCGCGACCGACCTGATCTGACCGTTCAATTCGGCAAGATCGGATGTGCTCAGTGTTTCCAGAAACCGTTCCAACCGGGTGCTTTCGGTCGACCCCAGCGTGGTCGCCGACAGGCCCAACGCACCAACATGGTGAATGCGCGGAATGGACGTCAACGCCTCGGCCGCGCTGACCAGATCGAAATGCGGCGCGATCTGATCGCTGCGGGACAGATCGCCATCGGTCTCTTTCCACCAGGAAATGATCGAATCCAGCGTCGGCCGATCCCCCATCCGGTCCAGCGACCGTTCCGTCGCCTTGA
Organism: Marivita sp.; assembly: GCF_022763305.1. Classification (GTDB taxonomy): domain Bacteria; phylum Pseudomonadota; class Alphaproteobacteria; order Rhodobacterales; family Rhodobacteraceae; genus Marivita. Next base: position 84,194 of record NZ_JALEGT010000041.1, read on the forward strand.
ACACGGCGGACAGCAATCGCGCCGCCTGACGATCAACCTCCTGAACCGGCAACGCCTCGAATTGCTGTTGGAGATGGTCGTTCCTGTCGCGCAAGAGAACATCGACCGAGACTCCCAAAGCGTCGGCCACGCGCACGGGCGCGGCAAGGCTGGGCAGGGATCCGCCCTGCATGATTTCGGTGATTGCGCTGTCCGTCTCGAATCCCGCGCGCAGCGACAGCTCTGCCTCGGTCAGGTTCTGCGACCTCATGATGCTGTGCAGATTTGCCCTGAAATTGTCCAGAACCTCCAGTTCCGTGATGCGTGAGATCATAGTGTGGTCCAGTTGTTACAGCGTGCACTCAAACCCCCACTCACAGGTAACGTCGCGCCAGTGGTGTGTATAGCCAAAATGCAGCCTAAAGCTGTTTTAATCGTGAATAAGGCCTTGGAACCACGTTTCTTTTGCACACAACAACGCAGAAAGATATTCCTGCAGGCGCCTTAGCTCGCCAACACATTCCTGAACTGCCAGGGATCACTTTCGTCGATATCTTCGGGGAAATGCTCCCAGCGATCCTGCAGCGGCGTCCAGTCCGTGTAATGCGCCTCGACCGGCCCCAGATAAGGGCGTTGCACCTCGAGACAGCGCACGTGATCCATTTCATCGGTTTCCACGATCCCCGCCAGCGGGTTTTCAAGAGCCCAGACCATGCCCGCCAACACGGCACTTGTCACCTGCATGCCCGTGGCGTTCTGATAGGGGGCAAGGTCGCGCGTTTCCGCGTTGGACAGGCGCGATCCATACCAGAGCGCGTTCTTCTCGTGCCCGTAGAGCAACACCCCCAGCTCGTCGATGCCTTCGACGATCTCGTCCTCGGTCAGGATGTGGTGTGCCGTCTGCTGCTTGCCCGAGCCGAACATCTCGTGCAGCGACAGCACCGCGTCATCGCAGGGATGATAGGCATAGTGGCAAGTCGGGCGATAGTCCGGCGCGTCCGGCGCGCCGACGGTATAGTAGTCCGAAATCGAAATCGCCTCGTTATGGGTCACGAGAAAACCGAACTGCGGCCCCGGCGTCGGACACCAAGTGTGCACCCGCGTGATCGCACCGGGCCGCTCGAGCCAGATCGCGGCCTTGCAGCCGGTCTCGTGGGTGTGGCCGTTCTCGGGGAACCAGGTTTCGTGTGTGCCCCAGCCCAGCTCGGCGGGTTGAAACCCTTCGGCGATAAAGCCCTCCACCGACCATGTGTTCACGAACACGTTGCGCGGGCGCGGTTGGCGTCGCGCCTGCGTGTCGCGCTCGGCCACATGCACCCCCTTGACGCCAAGCGACTGCATGAGCCGAGCCCATCCGTCGCGATCCTGCGGCACGGCGACCTCGTGCCCCGTGTCCCTTGCCAACGTGAGCAAGGCCTCCTTGACGAACCACGACACCATTCCCGGATTGGCACCACAGCAGCTTACCGCTGTCGGACCACCCGGATTGGCGGCTTTTTCCGTGCGCACCGCCTGCCTCAACGCGTAATTCGTCCGCGCTGCATTGTCGGGCGTGTCGAAATAGAACCCCGCCCACGGCTCAACCACGGTGTCGATATAAAGCACCCCAAGTTCACGGCAGAACCGCATCAGGTCCAACGACGAGGTATCCACCGACAGGTTCACGCAAAAACCCGTCCCCTCGGCAAACAACTCCCCCAGCACCTCACGATAGTTTTCGGCGGTCAACGCGATCTGCATATGGTTGATCTTGTGCTGTCGCAGGAAATTCGCCTGTCCCTGATCCGGCTCGATCACGGTAAACTTGTCGGCTTCATATTCGAAATGCCGCTCGATCAGGGGCCACGTCCCCTTCCCGATGGACCCGAACCCGATCATCACGATCGGCCCGTCGATACGCCCATATACGGGATGGTTCTGTGTCATGATCTGCCCTCACCAATCGCGCGCCGAAACCGACGTGCATACCGCAATGTAATGCCCGCGTCCGACGAAGTCCAAGTTGGAGCGTCAAACAAAGCAAAATGCAAAAACCATGGTTCCCGCAGTCAAATGGTGGTCTTTAAAGTGCGCATACGACACAGGATCGGCCAGATTTTGCCGAACCATCCGTCTCACAACTTGCAGAACGTTCAAGGCATGTTAGGGCAAGCGCGAAATAAGACGTCAGTAACACGCTTGGGCACAGACGAGCAGCAAAATGTCGGACTGGGTGAATGACACCCGGGCCTTCAGGACACGCCTCCAAGCCAATACGCCATCCCACGTCTTCGTGACTAATTGCGGCATGACGCCAGTTGACGGTGCAGCCCGGACCGAAAAGTGACAATCAGACCGTGTCTACGACCACAGGCATGAACAATACGCCCAAGGGCCCTGTGACCATCTTGGGAGACGCATATGTCGGCGAAACGCTGATTGCGCGCCCCAATGGTATCGGCGATGCCGACGGCATCGATTATTTGACCGAAACCTTTCAATGGCTTCGGGACGGGACCGCAATCCAAGGCGCAACAGGCCGAACTTATGACGTTACATTGGCCGATGTCGGTACACAGCTGAGCATTCGGTACACTTATTTCGATTTCGGCGGCACGTTGGAAATACTGACAAGTGATCCCGAACCTGCCGTCCCACCGGCGGCACGCCAATTCCTGTCGACACGGGACCCTATAATCCGTTGATGATCCTTGGTGAGGCAGTCGTCGGCGATACCCTGACGGCGCGCCCCAATGCGGTCACTGATCCAAATGGGATCGACTCTCAGTCGATTGGCTTTCAATGGTTGCGTGATGGCAACCCGATTCCAGGTGCCACGGCCCAAGCCTACGACGTAACCGATTCAGACATTGGTGCGGAAATCTCGGTCGAATTTACCTATGTCGATCTCCTGGGTACAGCGCGCTCCCTGACAAGCAACCCAAAGGCCGAGGTGCCGGTGCCGGTCCTCGAGGAGGTCCCGCCCACACCGCCCATCGACGAGACACCGTCCGATCTTCTGAATGGCACCTCCGACGCCGACGCACTCCGAGCGGCTTCGGGCCTCAAGCGCATCAACGGACTGGACGACACAGATACGGTCTATTTCGAAGGACACCAGTCGAACTATACGGTGACCATCTCTGGCGACACCGTGTCGGTTTCAGATCACCGGTACAACGGCCTTGGGACAATTGCCCTCGACAGCATAGAACTGATCGACTTCACGACGGAACTGCCCGAATTCGACGGACCATTCGACCTGCGGACCTTTGGCGGGCTATCAGGGCTCGAGGCTGCGGCGGTCGAAGATTTGATCGAAATCTACATTGCTTATTTTGATCGCGCACCTGACGCCGTTGGTCTGAATTTTTGGGGGTCTGCTTTTGCAAACGGACTCTCGCTTGACGAAATTGCGGCGCTCTTTGCGGACCAGGACGAGACCCGCGCGACGTATCCGGAAGGGACATCAAGCAGTGAGTTTGCAAGTTCGGTCTATTCCAACGTGCTGGGCAGAAACCCGGACATCGCCGGGCTGGCCTTTTGGACCGAAGCGCTCGACTCGCGAACAGTCTCGCGCGACCAGTTGATCATTCAGATGCTGGAAGGTGCACGAGCACCGCTCAAGATCGATCGCGGGCATGAATTCGTCAGCCAGCAAATTGCAGATCAACAATACCTCGACAGCAAGATCGATATCGGCGCGTTCTTTGCGGTGCACAGAGGGTTGACCGACGTTACCCAAGCGGAGGTGGTAATGGATCTTTACGACGGCACGACCTCGGGATTGATCGCTGCTGTAGATGCCATCGACACCTACTACGATGATGCACAGAACCCGTTTGATGGAGGAGCGTTTCTGCTTCAGATCGTCGGCTTGCTCGACAGCCCGTTCCTCGACTGACCGTCAGGCGATCACCCGGTCTGACAGCGCGTCGGCCAGGAAGTCGAAGACGACACGCATGCGCCGGTTCGACAGGATATCCCGGTGTGCTGTCAGCCAGATCGGGAATTTGACCTCCGGCAGATCGGGCGAGGCACGCGTGACGGCAGGATCGGCATCGCCGATCCGCGCGTCGATCACGGCAACGCCCAAGCCCTGCCGCATCATCTCCCACATCGCAAGGTAGCTCGTGCACTCATAAGCCACGGCCTCGACCGGGATCGGCACACCCAACCCCTGCATCGCGCGGACGAAATCCTCGGCCGGACCGGGCGCAATGACACCAAGCCGGGTCCAGTCGTGCGCATCCGTGATCAGGCCCTTTTGATGGATCAGCTCGCGGGCCGCGAAGACCGTCGCACTTGCGTCGGGCAGACGTCGTGCGACAAGATCGGGCTCTTTTGGGCGAAAGTTGCGCAGGGCGATATCGGCCTCGCGGCGCATCAGGTCGGTCGCCTGATTGTCCGCAACGATCCGCAGGATGATCCCGGGCTCTTTTGCGCGCAAACGCTTGAGAATCGGCGGTAACAGCAAACCGGCATAGGCATCCGATGCGGAAATCGTGACAGGTCCGGACAGACCGTCGGATTGGCCATGAGCTGCAATGGAAAGCGCCATCGCGGCCTCTCCCATCTTTCGGGCATGAGCGACAAGCTCGGCTCCGGCCGGAGTTAGTTCCAACCCGCGCCCGAACCGTTCGAAAAGCACCACACCCAATTCGGTCTGCAGGGCGTCCACCTGCCGGCCCAGCGTCGGCTGCGCCAGCCCAAGCGCCCGTGCCGCAGCGGACAGCGATCCTTCCTCAGCGGTCACGAGAAACGCGCGCACCCGGTTCCAATCAAAAGTGACAGACGACCAATCCATGCAAAATTGCATATCAGAAATAGATATCTCGTCAATTTTGTTGATGCGATCCCTCGCATATAGTCCCGTCAGTCGCCTTGAGATGCGGCACGCCCATCACACCGCCTTCTCACAACGGACATTTGCCTCGCAGCTGTCCGACCCAACCGTATTGCCGCAAGAAAGGACTTCCGATGCACGCCTTTTCAGACCCCACCTCCCCGACCTATGCCCGGCTCACGGGCATCTTCTATCTCGGCATTGCCATCGCTGGCGGGTTTGCCATCGCCTATGTCCCCTCACAGATTGTCGTGCAGGGCGATCCGGCCCAGACCGTGTCCAATATTCTGAACCGCAGTTCGCTCTACCGGTCCGGCATCGCCGCGGATGTGGTTGTAATGCTGTTCGAGATCATGGCCCTGTCCATGCTCTACTTCATGTTCAAGCCGGTCTCGGCAACGCTGTCCATGGCAGCTGCAATGGCACGGCTCAGCATGGTGAGCGTGATGTCCGCCATGCTCTTTTTTCACGCCGGCGCAACGCTTCTGGCCACCTCGCCTGCACTTATGTCCAGTTTCGATGCAGGCCAACGTGCCGATCTGGCGGGCCTGCTGCTCGAAATGCACCGCGCGGGCGTGTGGATCTGGCAGGTGTTCTTCACCCTGCACCTTGCCCTGCTGGGCGGGCTGGTGCTGGCCTCTGGCCGCTTCCCCCGCCTGATTGGCATCGGCCTCATGGTCGGCGCTTCCGGATACCTGCTCGACAGCGTCTATGCTTTTGCCTTTCCCGAGGCTGCCTGGCTGGGCCTGCTGCGCGTCGGGCTTCTGGCCGTCGTGACACTGTCCGAGATCAGCTTTGCGCTCTGGCTTCTGATCAAGGGCCAAGGACGGTCTGCCGACAGCTTCAAGTCGACAGCGACCGCCTGACACAACGACAAACGGGCGGCACAACGGGCCGCCCGTTTTCATGAAGGCACAAGACCCTGTCTAGTTTTCGAGGATCACGTCGAAATCGACACGACGCTCGCTCAGCCCGGGTTGACCCGCCAGAACCTGCGGCGTCGAATGCGCCGCGATGATGATCTGCTCTGGATCAAAGCCCGCCGCAACCAGCGAACTCATCAGGGCGACGGCCCGCAGCCGCGCGGTTGTCGGCGTCTCGCCAGAGCCGGGTTCATCCGAGAACTGCCCGACAACGCGCAGTCGCACATCGGGACAGGCACTGGCCTTGGCGGCAAGATCGACGACCGCAGGCATACCGTCCGACGGGGCGGTGATGGACCGGGGCGAATAGAACAGCTTGGTCTGCGCGACAGCCGCCTGAAGCTGGGCGGCACAGGCAGAGGGTGCCGCACCCAGGGGGCGTGGCTGCCCGATCACGCCCGCACGTTGCGACACCTCGCGGATTTCGAACTCCACGCGGCGGTCATAGAACGCAGCAGACTCTGTGCCGGTGATCCGCGACGGTTGCTGGCTGCCCAATCCGACTGACCGGAACCGGGTTGTGTCGATGCCCGACGCAGCAATGCGCTGCAGCACCGAGTCGGCGCGCTGTTGGCTCAACCGAAGATTAGCCGCAGGATCACCGGACGGATCGGAATGACCTTCGACCACGATTTCGACATTCGGACAATCCTGCGCCACGAGGCCGATCAGCCGCGCTTGCGCCATTCCTGCATCATCCGCTGTCAGGCCCCCGCTCGGGAAATAGACGCGCGCTTCACTGGCAAGAACGCGCAGGTCATCAACGCAGGAGGCGTCCTGCGCAAGCTTCGCCTGTGCGGCGGCAAAAAACGCCCCGGGATTGGAGGTCGGGCTGACTTTGGGTTCAGGCTCGATCGAGACAGGTTGCGGCTCGACTTTGGGCTGCACCGGCGTCACCACCGCCGGCTCTACCGGAGCAGGCGTCGGAGCGAGTGTGACCTCGGGTGGCTGTGGGGCCTGTTGCACCACGGCCTGCACTGCCGCGATGCTTCCGGTGCCTTGCGGCACAAGCCCGATCTCCTGCTCACCCAGCGCAACCGGGTTCTGCGACATGGTGCGAGACACTTCGAAGTCGGTCGCGACATCGACCGGTGCCGCGTCCCTTGGTCCAAAACTGATAACACCTGTGGCCGCCAACACGATTGCGGTTGTTGGCGCAATCCACGGCAAATGCTCTTTCAAAATTCGTAACGACATGCTCTTCCCCCAGACTTTAGCAGCATCGCGAGCGTTGTATCGCTCAACATCTTGACAGCGTATCTTTAGATACTGCCTAATTTGGGATAGGGGTCAACATCTATGTGGCAACCCTGCGCTGCAATCTAGAATTTCCGTTCGCCTGTCACATTCCCGCGCCAGATCGAAAGAATCCTGCCTGCGTTTTCGGCTGCCTTGCGTCCCTGCACGGTCGCGGCTAGGGAAAGCACGACACGAGCCGGAGGGTGACATGGACGATCTGCGCGACAAGTATATTGGGCTGATTGCGGCGGCGGGCGATGAAGCGACGCTCGAAGACCTGCGCGTGCAGGCGGTCGGCAAGAAAGGCGAGATCAGCCTTCTGATGCGCGAACTGGGCAAAATGAGTCCCGAGGAACGCCAGACCGCTGGCCCTGCCTTGAACGCCCTCAAGGACGAGATCAACTCGGCGCTGTCCGCGAAGAAAGCGGCGCTCGAAGATGCGGCGCTCGATGAGCGTCTGCGCGGCGAATGGCTGGATGTCACCCTGCCCGGCCGCCCCCGCCGCATGGGCACCATCCACCCGATCAGCCAGGTCACCGAAGAGGTCACCGCGATTTTCGCCGATATGGGCTTTGCCGTCGCCGAAGGCCCGCAGATCGACACCGACTGGTACAATTTCGACGCGCTGAACATCCCCGGCCACCACCCCGCGCGGGCCGAGATGGACACGTTCTACATGCACCGCGCCGAGGGCGACAACCGCCCGCCGCATGTGCTGCGCACACACACCTCACCAGTGCAGATCCGGTCGATGGAGAAAACCGGCGCACCGATCCGCGTGATCGCACCGGGCCGCGTCTACCGCGCCGACTATGACCAGACCCACACGCCGATGTTCCACCAGGTCGAAGGCCTTGCCATCGACAAGGACATCTCCATGGCGAACCTGAAATGGGTGCTGGAAGAATTCGTGAAGGCCTATTTCGAGGTCGACGATGTCGAGTTGCGCTTCCGCGCCTCGCACTTCCCGTTCACCGAACCGTCGGCCGAGGTCGACATCCGCTGTTCCTGGGAAGGCGGCACGCTGAAAGTGGGCGAAGGCGACGATTGGCTCGAAATCCTTGGCTCCGGCATGGTGCACCCAAAGGTCCTGCAGAACGCGGGCGTCGATCCGTCCGAATGGCAAGGCTTTGCTTTCGGCATGGGCATCGACCGCATCGCGATGCTGAAATACGGCATCCCCGACCTGCGCGCCTTCTTCGATTCAGATCTCCGCTGGCTGCGCCATTACGGCTTTGCCGCGCTCGACGTGCCAACACTTCACGCCGGATTGAGCTGACGCCCGGCCGACCCGAAACACCAAATCACAGCGACAGATGCTTTTCAGCCGCGACCACAGACAGGGAACCGACGAACAGCGCCGCCTCTACGCGGCGTTCGAAGTGACCTATACGCTGGTCGACTTCGCAGCGGCACTCTGTTTCGTCGTCGGCTCGGTGATGTTCTTTTCCGAAGACTGGCAGACTGCCGGCACCTGGCTCTTTCTGATCGGCTCGATCTGCTTCGCGCTGAAACCGACACTCCGCGTTGTCCGCGAACTCAAACTCGCGGCCATCGGCGATGACAAAGACCTTGCGCAAAGGTTCAAAGGGGACTGACCATGAAATTCACCCTCTCCTGGCTGAAAAAGCACCTCGACACCACCGCGACCGTGGACGAGATCACCTATGCCCTGACCGATCTGGGCCTCGAGGTCGAAGGCGTCGAGAACCCGGCGGACAAGCTCAAGACCTTTACGCTGGCCAAGGTGAAGCACGCCGAACAGCACCCCGATGCCGACCGCCTGCGCGTCTGCACGGTCGAGACCGACGAAGGCGACAAGCAGATCGTCTGCGGCGCCCCGAACGCACGCGCGGGCATCACCGTCGTTCTGGCGAAACCGGGCGACTATGTGCCGGGCATCGACGTCACGCTCAGCGTCGGCAACATCCGCGGTGTCGAAAGCCACGGCATGATGGCCTCGGAACGCGAGTTGGAACTAAGCGACGAACATGACGGCATCATCGAACTGCCCTCGGGCGAGGTTGGCCAGAAATTCATTGACTGGCTGGCACAAAACGACCCCGCCAAGGTCGACCCGGTGATCGAAATCGCCATCACCCCCAACCGCCCCGACGCGCTTGGGGTGCAGGGCATCGCCCGCGATCTGGCGGCGCGGGGTCTGGGCACGCTCAAGACCAAACCCGTTGATGCCGTGCCCGCCAGCTTCACCGCCGACACCAAGGTTGTGATCGACGCCGACACGCTGGACGGCTGCCCGCTCTTCTGTGGGCGCATCATTCGCGGCGTGAAAAACGGCCCAAGCCCGCAATGGCTGCAGGACGCCCTGCGCGCCATCGGCCTGCGCCCGATCAACTTCCTTGTCGATGTGACCAACTTCTTCACCTACGACCGCAACCGCTCGCTTCACGTCTTCGACATGGCCAAGGTGACAGGCGATCTGCGCGTGCACCGCGCCAAGGGTGGTGAGGAACTGCTGGCGCTCGACGGCAAGACCTACACGCTCCAGCCCGGCCATATGGTCATTTCCGACGCCAAAGGCCCCGAAAGCATCGCCGGCATCATGGGCGGCGAGGAAACAGGCTGCACCGACGAGACCACGGATGTCTTTGTCGAAAGCGCCTATTGGGACCCGATCCAGATCGCCTACACGGGCCGCGCGCTCAAGATCAACTCCGATGCGCGCTACCGCTTTGAACGGGGTGTCGATCCGGCCTTCACGCCCGAAGGTCTGGAACTGGCCGTGCGGATGATCGTCGATCACGCAGGCGGTGAAGCCTCCGATCTGATCCAGGCGGGTGCCGTGCCCGACACCTCCCGCGCCTACAAGCTTGACCCCGCGCGGGTGATCTCGCTTGTCGGCATGGAGATCCCCGAGGCCGAGCAGCGTCAGACCCTGACCGCCCTTGGTTTCAAGCTCGAAGGCAACATGGCCCGCGTCCCGTCCTGGCGTCCCGACGTCATGGGCGAGGCCGATCTGGTCGAAGAGGTCGCCCGCATCGCCTCTCTGACCAAGCTGGAAGGCAAACCGATGCGCCGTATGGACCCCGGTGTGCCCAAGCCGATCCTGTCCCCGATGCAGCGCCGCGAACGCGCTGCCCGTCGGACAGCGGCGGCGCTTGGCTACAACGAATGTGTGACCTACAGCTTCATCGACAAAGCCTCTGCCACGCTCTTCGGTGGCGGCGATGACGGCACAATGCTCGCCAACCCGATCAGCTCGGACATGAGCCACATGCGCCCTGCTTTGCTGCCCGGTCTGTTGCAAGCCGCCGCCCGCAATCAGGCGCGCGGGTTCATGGATCTGGCGCTCTTCGAACTCGGTCACGCCTTCCACGGCGGAGAACCGGAAGAGCAACACCTGATGCTGTCCGGTGTCCTGATCGGCAAGACCGGCCCCAAAAACGTCCACGGCACCGCCCGCCCGGTTGATGTCTTCGACGCGAAGGCCGATGCCGAAGCGATCCTTTCTGCGATGGGCGCACCCGCCAAAACCCAGATCCTGCGCGGTGCCAGCGACTGGTGGCATCCGGGCCGTCACGGCATGATCTGCCTCGGCCCGAAAAAGGTGCTGGGCGTCTTTGGCGAACTGCACCCCAAGGTGCTCAAGGCGATGGATGTCAAAGGCCCGGTTGTCGGCTTCACCCTCTGGCCGCAGGAAATCCCGCTGCCGCGCAAGACGGGGGCAACACGCCCGGCTTTGGTGCTGAATGACCTGCAGGCGGTGGAACGCGATTTCGCCTTTGTTGTCGATGCTCAAGTCGCAGCACTTGACCTGATGAACGCCGCAGCCGGGGCCGACAAGGCGCTGATCTCGGACGTGCGTCTCTTCGATGAATTCATCGGTGGGTCGCTGGGTGAGGGCAAGAAATCCCTCGCCATCACCGTGCGGCTTCAGCCGACCGACAGCACCCTCAAGGAAGCCGACATCGAAGCGGTCGGCAAGAAGATCATCGAGAAGGTCGAAAAAGCCACCGGCGGCGTGCTGCGCGGCTAAGGCACCATAGCGAAAAAGGCGGGGCCACCATGTATAAGTCTGCGAAATTCTGGGATCGGATCGCGGACAAATACGCGGCCTCGCCCATCCGCAATCAGGCCGCCTACGAGGCCACGCTCGACCGGATGCGCGAGCTGCTGTCGCCCACGGACACCGTTCTCGAACTCGGCTGCGGCACCGGCACGACCGCCCTCGCCCTTGCGCCAAGCGTTCAGCACATCACAGCCACCGATGTCTCGGACGCGATGCTGGACAAAGGCCGCGACAAGGCGCAGGCAGCGGGCACCACCAATGTCGACTTCGTCCAATCCGACGCGGCGGATGCCCCCGCAGGCCCGTTTGACGCGGTTTTTGCGCTCAACCTGTTGCACCTGCTCGAAGACCTTGATGGCGCGCTGTCCGAGATCGCCAAGCGCACCAAACCAGGTGGTCTTTTCATCTCCAAGACCTTCTGCATGCCGGGCCGGGGCAGCATGATCTGGTGGTTCATCCAGCTTGGGCTGCCCATCGCCCAAGCCATTGGTAAAGCGCCTTTTTTCGCCAAGCTGTCGACCTCCGACCTGGACGCGGCCATCACGAAAGCCGGGTTCACCATCGTTGAGACCCAGATGGCTCCGGGCAAGGATCCCCGCCGCACGGTCATCGCCCGTCGGGCCGGGTGATTGGCCTTTCCGCCGATCTGCGCTACCCCTTTGCCCAAACAAAAGGAGTATCCCATGGCCCTGCGTGTTTACCTGTCCGGCGAAATCCACACCGATTGGCGTGAACAGATCATCGACGCCTGTGCCGGTCTTGACGTGAGTTTCGACAGCCCGGTGACGGATCACGCCGCCAGCGACGATTGCGGTGTGGCGATCCTTGGTGCGGAAGAGAACAAGTACTGGCACGACCACAAGGGCGCGATGGTCAACGCGATCCGCACCCGTAAAGGCATTGCGGATGCCGATGTCGTGGTGGTGCGCTTTGGCGAAAAGTACAAACAGTGGAACGCTGCCTTCGATGCAGGGTATGCCGCCGCCTTGGGCAAGTCGCTGATCATCCTGCAACAGCCCGAACATGACCACGCCCTGAAAGAGGTGGATGCGGCCGCGCTGGCGATGACCCGCACGCCGCAGGAAGTGGCGCAGATCCTGCGCTATGTGCTGACCGGTTCGCTGCCGGGCTGAACGCTGCGCAACCCGGCTTTGGGCCTGCGTCCGTTTTGCGGCAGGGTTCCGCAATTTTCCCCGTGGATTGTTTCGGGATGCGTGACAAACGCAGCTGCGATGATATCAAAATCGCAGCTGCGCATTTTTCGTCGCGGCACGCCAACACGAGGGAAACAGAGTAATGATTCAAGAATTCAAGGACTTCATTGCCAAGGGAAATGTCATGGACATGGCCGTTGGTATCATCGTCGGCGCGGCGTTCACCGCCATCGTGACATCGCTTGTCGGTGACATCATCAACCCGATCATCGCACTCTTTACCGGCGGGATCGACTTCTCGGGCTGGTTCTACACGCTGGATGGCAGCACCCACGCGTCGCTTGCCGCGGCTCAGGAAGCGGGCGCGCCGGTCTTTGCCATCGGCAGTTTCATCATGGCCGTGATCAACTTCCTGATCATCGCCTTCGTGGTGTTCATCCTTGTGAAGATGGTCAACCGCATCAAGGCCGCCGCCGAAAAGCCGCAGGATGTGGCGCCCGAAGTTCCGACAGGCCCGAGCGAGCTCGATGTCCTGCTCGAAATCCGGGACGCGCTCAAGAAGGGCTGAAGACCCTTCACTCCCGTGATCCAGGTCACCCTGCGCCGAACCGTCCGGCGCAGGGTTTTTCATGTCAGTTGCCCGGTGTCAGCTTGTGGATGAACCCTTCATCCGTCGCCGTGTAAAGACTGCCATCCGGACCCAGAACGACAGACCGGAAGCGACCGCTTTCCATCGGCAGCGTCATTTCTGTGACATCCTCGACCGTCAGGTCGTCGGTCAGTTCGATCACGTCGATCCGCTGACCGATCGGCGTGCCACCAAATCCGATCCCCATGATGCCGACAACCATCGCACCGTCCCAGTCGCCCCATTGCTCACCTTCGAGAAAGGCCGCCGAAGACGTCCCCTGCGACCAGCCGTTGTTGTCCCAGATCGGCGGCATCGCGTCGGGATAGGTGGCAAGGTCGGTCATCGGCATGAAGGATGCACGCTCGTAGCGGTTCATTCCTTCCATCTGGTTCGGGCTGTAGCCGCAGTAATCGCTCGGACAGTCGCCCCGGCCTGCCATGTTCGGTCGCGGATCCCATCCGGCGTTGCCGCCATTACGAAGCACGGTGATCTCGTCCGAATGCCAGGGACCATGCTCTGCCGTGATCGGCGTGCCGGTGGCCGGGTGGAACGCGATGCCCTGAACATTGCGGTGACCATAGGTGAAGGTCCGCTTGTCGAACCCCTCGGGCGGCGTGTTCTCGGGTGCGGCGTTGCCGTCACGGTCGATGCGCAGCACCTTGCTGCCCATGATCGTCGGACTTTGCGGCACAATACCGTTATGGGTGTCACCCGTGGTCAGGTAGATATACCCGTCCGGCCCGAACCGGACGCGCCCGCCATTATGTGCACCGGTCCCGCCGAACGGATGATCCGTCGGCTCCATCTTGTAAGGGACATCATCGACGATATCCGTCCGATCCGACACGCTGGTGAAGTCGTCGCTGACCACCAGCCGCATCAGCCGGTTGGTATGCGGCGTGACCATGTTCGATGTTGAATAGACAAAGATCTGACGGTTGGTTGCAAAGTCCGGATCGACCGCAACACCCATCATCCCCGCTTGCCCGTCACAGAACAGATCGTCCGCGGTGCTGGCATAGCCTTCGGCCCCCGACATCCCCAGAAGGTTGTTCACCTCACCCGAAGGCAGACGCACGGAAAGACCGTCGCATTTTTCGGTAAAGAACATCGTGCCGTCCTCGAGGAACGCCATGTCCCAAGGCTCGTCAAGGTCGTCCATGACAAGTGTATGTTGCAGGCTTGTGGTGTTCATGGCCTGTGCGGGTGACGATGTCGCCGTCACGAATGCACCGGCCATGAACGGCGCCAAGGCAAGCACCGCAGTCGTCCGAAACAGATAGCCCATAATGTCCTCCCTGAATTATGGAACGTCCAATGTCCTCCGGTGACGCCGGGCATTGACCCTGCGTCAATTGGACACAGCGGAGGTAGGTCGCGCCTCGCCGCTAATCAACATTCGCGATGCATCTTTTTGCCGCCATGCGCGGATCCCCGCGCTCCAGCAGACCTTGCGGTTCAGACGACGACGTCCAGCCGCTCTTGCGCCCCCACACCGAACACACGCTTGTAGCGGTCGATCTGGTCAGCCGGTCCCATGGCCTTGTTGGGATTGTCCGACAGTTTGACGGTTGGCGTCCCGTTGGCGCTGACCGCCTTGCAGACAAGGCTGAACGGGGCCAGCCGGTCGTCCGGCGTCAGCCCACGAAAATCATTGGTCAGCAGCGTTCCCCACCCGAACGACACCCGCACGCGACCGGCAAACTGCGACTGCAACTCAAGGATCTTGTCCACATCAAGCCCGTCCGAAAAGATCACCAGCTTCTTCGTCGGGTCCTCGCCCCGCTCTTTCCACCAGCGGATCGCGGTCTCGGCCCCTGCAGCGGGATCACCAGAATCGATCCGGATGCCCGTCCACCCCGCCAGCCAATCAGGTGCGTTTTTCAGGAAACCTTCGGTGCCATAGGTGTCCGGCAGGATCATCCGCAGATTGCCTTCGTGTTCCTCGTGCCAGTCGGCCAGAACATCATAAGGTGCTTTCGCCAATGCCGCGTCATCCTCGGCCAAGGCCGCATAGACCATCGGCAACTCATGCGCGTTGGTGCCAATCGCCTCGAGGTCACGGTTCTTGGCGATCAGGCAGTTCGACGTACCGACGAAACTATCGCCCAAACCTTCGTACATCGCCTGCACGCTCCAATCCTGCCACAGGAAAGAATGCCGCCGCCGCGTGCCGAAATCGGCAATCCGCAGCTCTGGAACTTCGCGCAGCTTTTCGATCTTCTCCCACAGCTTGGTCATCGCGCGCGCATACAGCACCTGCAACTCGAACCGCCCCATGTCGTTCAGAACCGCGCGCCCGCGCAGCTCCATCAGCACGGCCAGCGCCGGGATCTCCCAGAGCATCACCTCGGGCCACGCGCCTTCAAAGGTCAGCTCGTACTGATCACCGACGCGCTCAAGATGGTAGGGCGGAAGGCGCAGCTGCTCAAACCACTCCATGAAATCCGGGCGGAACATCTGGCGCTTGCCGTAGAACGTGTTCCCGCGCAGCCACGTGCTTTCGTTCCGACGGAGGGACAGCGACCGGATGTGATCCAACTGCTCGCGCAACTCGCCCTCGTCGATCAGCTTGGCCAGCGGCACATGCGACGACCGGTTGATCAGGCTGAACGTCACCTGCGTGTCGCGCTTGTTGCGGAACACCGACTGGCACATGAGCAGCTTGTAGAAATCCGTGTCGATGAGCGACCGCACAATCGGGTCGATCTTCCATTTGTGGTTCCAGACACGGGTGGCGATATCAACCATGAGGGTCTCCAAGGGCGCAAGCGCCTCGCTTAGACCAACCCGGCCCGGAGTTGTCCAGACTCAGTGGGTCTTGTCCCAGTTCGCAACCTCTTCGTCGCGGATGCGTTCGCAAGTCGCCTCGTCCACGCCCAGCAACCCGGCAATCTCGCCCACGAGCAGGTCTTCCTTGGCGTGCCGGTTGCCATCGGCATAGACCACATCCCAAAGCGCCGCGACGGCTGCTTCGCGCTGCTCCTGGCTGATGGTCTCGGTCAGGATTGCGGCAAGATCGGCCGTCTTCGGCAGCGCATGCTCCAGCTTTTCGCACTGGGCCCGCATCTTGGCCGCCTCCAGCGGTTTCAGCCCGTACATCCTTGCCAGAACCCGGTCGATCTCTTCGACCTCCTGAAACAGATAGGCCTTGTCCGCCATCGCGGTCCGCACCATCAGCGCCCCCAGCGCGTATTTTGCATCCGCAGGCGGCAGGGGCGTTGTCGGCGCGGTCCGGTCGAACAGGGACAGGATACGTTCGATCATGGCATGCATGGCAGGTGCCTTTGGCAAAGGGTCTTGGACCAGTTTACGCAAAACCTCGGCGCACACAAAGAAAGAAACGTTGGAAATCAAGCACGAGACATATCGCGTTTGCTGCGTTTCAGCTCAGCATCAAGCTCGCTTGGTTTGTGCCGCGCGGCATCCAACGCATCCTCAAGTGCGGCCCCTTCCACGGCAGCAGCGGCCAGACGCGACAGCGCATAGGTCGACACACGTTTCACTCCTTTGAGGGCCGACCGGCTCAGGCCGATCGCGGCAAGATAGGTGTGGTAGGGCCCAAGCGTGCCCGGCCCGCTGGCCGCCTGCCCTTCAGACACGGCCTTGCAGGCCTCGACATCCGTGGACACATAGGCCCGGCAGATCATCGGCCGCACGTCATAGGCGCGGCAACTGCGCGTCACGGGGTCGAGCGACGGACAGGCCTTGGGGTGCCACGTGCGCCCGTCGGGTTGCCCGGCCAAAGGCGCAAGCGCGCTGTAGAGCGCTTTGGCTTCGGCCTCGGTGATCGTCCCGCCATCGTCTCCCGTCAGAATGCAGCAGAACGCACAGCCATCGGCACAGGCCAGTCCCTGCGGCGACAGGGCGGACAGCGCCACCCGACCGACACCGGTTGCGGCGGTCCCATCCGCAAGCTCTTTGCCGGCGCGGGCAACATCCGCCTGTGCGCCGACATAGGCCATCAAGCCCCGCCGCGCGCGGTCGGTCACCTCGGGCGCACTGCCCGAGCGGGCCTTGCTCAGACGGTCAAGCAGCGTTGGGGTTTTGCTCATGCCAGCGTCACACCGGCCTTGAGCATATCCGCCTTGGCGGTCTCCAAGGATCCGTTCAGGTCAATCGCGCGGCAAAGATCCAGTTTCACGGTCACATCGAACCCCAGTTTCGCCGCATCAATCGCGGAATAGGCAACACAGAAATCCGTGGCGAGGCCCACCATCGTCAACTTCGTGATGCCCCGCGTGCGCAGATACCCTTCCAGCCCGGTCGGCGTCGTATGGTCATTCTCGAAGAACGCAGAATAGCTGTCGATGGCGCGGCGGAACCCTTTGCGGATCACCATCTCGGCGCGGTCGGTATTCAGGCCCGCGTGAAACGCCGACCCCTCAGATCCGATCACGCAATGATCCGGCCAGAGCACCTGCGGACCGTACGGAATCTCGATCAGACCGTACGGATCATGGCCCTCGTGCTGCGAGGCAAAGCTCGCATGATCCGCCGGGTGCCAATCCTGTGTCAGCACCACCGCCTCGGCCTCGGCCATCAGTGCGTTGATGCCGGGGACGATCTGGCCGCCCTCGGGCACGGCCAGCGCACCGCCGGGGCAGAAATCGTTTTGCACGTCGATGACGATCAGCGCGGACATGGGTCAGCCTCCTTTTGGATATGTCTTGGGTAAGAACCCCGCCCCCACGGGTCAAGGGTTGCGGCATTCAGGAACCTTGCCTGACGGGGATTCGAGGCGTAAGTGCGCGCCCATGTTCACGGTTTGCGCACTCTACCACTTCACCCGCTTTGATGACCCGGCTTCGCTGCGCGAGCCGCTGCTGGCCGTGTGCCGCGACAACGCCATCACCGGAACCCTGTTGCTGGCCAAGGAAGGCATCAACGGCACCGTCGCCGGACCCGAGGCGGGCATTAACGCTTTGTTAACTCACCTGCGCGCTCTGCCCGGCTGCGCCGATCTGGAATGGAAGCTTTCGACCGCGCAGGACCGCCCCTTCGCCCGCATGAAGGTGCGGCTGAAGAAAGAGATCGTCACGATGGGCGTGCCCGATGTCGATCCGCGCGCGAAGGTGGGCCATTACGTTCAGCCGTCCGAGTGGAACGCGTTGATCCAAAGCCCGGATGTGGCGGTGATCGACACCCGCAACGATTACGAGGTCGCCATCGGCACGTTCGAAGGCGCAGTCGATCCCAAGACCGACAGCTTCCGCGAGTTTCCCGCATGGTGGGAAAAGAACAAGGACCGCTTCCACAACAAGCGGATCGCCATGTTCTGCACCGGCGGCATTCGCTGCGAAAAATCCACCAACTACCTGATCAGTCAGGGGGTGGATGAGGTCTATCACCTCAAGGGTGGCATCCTGAAATACCTCGAAGAGGTGCCTGCGGACCAAAGCACCTGGCAGGGCGAATGCTTTGTTTTTGATGGTCGGGTGTCGGTCGGACATGGGTTGAAGGAAGGGCCGCATCTTTTGTGCCATGCGTGCCGCCGCCCGATCCTGCCCGAGGACCGCGCCCGCTCTGAATACGAGCACGGTGTGTCTTGCCATCTGTGCATTGATGAAACCTCGGACGAGGACAAGGCGCGGTTCCGTGAGCGGCAAAAGCAGATCCGACTGGCCGAGGCGCGGGGCGAGCGGCATCTGCATGCGGATGTGGTTGACGAAACGTGAATAGGTCCGAACCGGCCCTGTTGTTTCGCACGCGAAACATTGGGTCAGGTTTTATGCCCTTTCCCGTTCACAGTTTTTTATGGGGTCTGGACTAAGATTCTTCGTACGAAGAATCTCGGCTCCACCATAAAATTCTGGGGGGCTGGACGGCTATACCCAGACGACGGGCCTGCCAACCAAACGATGGATCACCGTCGCAGCACGACACGCGTGTCCGCCCACCCATCGACCAAGCATTTCGCCCGGACGAAAAGCGGCCCGTCAGGCAGGGCGCTCACATTCAGGCTGCAGGTAAAGGGCTGCTCCTCCACATGTGGATGCAACAATTCCCGCGTCCCGATCACGGTGCCGTCCTCGGTCTCGATCCGCCAGCCATCCGCGTAGTGATCCCACCCCGTGTCCGGATGGGCCAAAGTGACGGACACCCGCGATCCGGACATCTCGACCCCGACAATCTCCGGCGGATCGGCAAAAGCGGGCGCTGCGAAACAGCACAAAGCGATCAGGGAACGGGTCAACATGGGCGCAGACTAGCAGACCCATCTTCACCCAGCGGTCACGTTTCCGCGTCCGGTGCCCCGTGCAACAACACATGCCGCGATTGCGATGCGAATTCCCGGCGCAGGATCACCAGAAGCGTGACCAAAGTGGCAAGGATCAAAGGTCCTGCCCCCAAAAGCCAGGCCGACGAGGCGATCCCGAAATAGACCGACCGCAAACCCCGATTGTACCCGCGGGCGGCGGTGATGTTCACCTCGCCCGCCTGTAGCGCAATCGGCAGGGCTTTGGGATCGTCCGGGTCATTGGGCACGGCGGCCATGATGACCGAGCAATAGCCAAAGAGCCGGTGCGACCAGACGAATTTCAGAAACGCGTTCGCCGCGAACAGCAGCAGAACCAGCAGTTTCACCTCAAGAAGAAAGATCGGATCGCTTTCCAGTGTCAGGTCCTGCGCGACGCCGCGAAGGCGTTCGGCATTGCCCAAGAGCGCGAAGCCGCCGCCGATGGCGATCATGCTGGCCGAGGCGAAAAAGGCCGTGCCCTGCCGCAGGCTGGAAATGATCTGGCTGTCAAAGATGCGCGGATCGCGCTGCACGAACTGGCGCATCCAGTCGCGGCGGAACTCGGCCATGATCTGCGAGGTCGACGGAAAGGATTTGGGCGCGTTCTCGATCAGCAGGCTGCATCCGACCCAAGAGGCGATCAACAACCCCAGCCCCACCGCATCCAGCATGGTGAACAGCGACAGGCGGTCAAGCCAGTCCATCGCTCAGAACGGCTTGACGACCACAACCCAGAGGATCGCGATCGCGCCGAAGACACTGATTTCGTTGAAGATGCGCAGGTAGCGGTCGGATTCGGTAAACACCCCGCGTTTCGCGCGTAGCACAAGTCGCCCGGTCCATGCGTAATGCAGCGCCAGAAGCGACACGAGACCCAGCTTGAGCCAGACCCAGGCCGGGAACTGCCAGACCGTGCCTAGCCAAAGCCCGGTGATCAGCGCGATCACGGCAAGTCCTGCAGAAAACCGGTAGAGACGAATGGTCAGATCACCCAGTGGGCCGAACTCTCCGATGCGCGCATATTCGCGTTTCCAGTAGATCAGCGCGCGCGGGACCGCGAAAATGGAGGTCATCCAACCCATGACGCAGAGAATGTGAATGATCTTGACCCAGTCCATATCCGCTTCGTGACTGCGGATCCGGACAAAGGCAAGAGGCCGTGTTGCCGCGCGCCATGAAATTTCCACTGGCACTTTCATCAATATTGGTTATATCTTTTTACCAATTCGGAGGATTCACCATGCAGATGCCCACGCCAGACGCCCATGTCCTGTCCCGCAAGGCCCAGATCGTCGCCCGCCTGCAGGAGGTTCTGCCAGGCGATGCGGTGATCTCCGACGAGAGCGAGACCCGCGCCTATGAGTGCGACGCGCTCACCGCGTACCGGTGTCCGCCGCTCGCGGTTGTACTGCCGTCTTCGACCCAAGAGGTGTCGGCGGTCCTGCGGGTCTGTCACGAGATGGGCGTGCCGGTGGTGCCGCGCGGATCGGGCACGTCGCTGGCCGGGGGCGCATTGCCCACGGCGGATTGTGTGCTTCTGGGTGTGGCACGGATGAATGACGTGTTGGAAACGGATTACGACAACCGCTTTATCCGGGTGCAGACCGGGCGCACCAACCTGAGCGTGACAGGTGCTGTGGAGGCGGATGGATTCTTTTACGCGCCCGATCCCTCGTCGCAGCTCGCCTGTGCCATCGCGGGCAATATCGCGATGAACTCCGGCGGGGCGCATTGCCTCAAATACGGGGTCACCACCAACAACCTGATGGGCGTCACGATGGTGCAGATGGATGGCACGATCATGGAAATCGGCGGCAAACATCTGGATGCGGGGGGATATGATCTGCTCGGTCTGATCTGCGGGTCGGAAGGTCAGTTGGGCGTCGTGACAGAAGCGACATTGCGCATCCTGCCGAAACCCGAAGGCGCGCGGCCGGTGTTGATGGGGTTCGATTCGAACGAAGTGGCCGGTGCCTGTGTGGCCGACATCATCAAGGCAGGCGTTCTGCCCGTGGCGATCGAATTCATGGACCGCCCCTGCATCGAAGCGACCGAAGCCTTTGCCAAGGCAGGTTATCCGATGTGCGAGGCGCTGCTGATCGTCGAAGTCGAAGGCAGCCCGGCCGAGATCGACGAGCAATTGGCGCTGATCCTCGAGATCGCGCGGCGGCACAACCCGGTGGAGCTGCGCGAAGCCAAGGATGCCGACGAAGCAGGGCGCATCTGGTTGGGGCGCAAGTCGGCCTTTGGCGCGATGGGGCAGATCAACGATTACATGTGCCTGGACGGTACGATCCCGGTGTCGGAACTGCCCTATGTGCTGCGCCGCATCGGCGAGATGTCCAAGGAATACGGGCTGGACGTTGCCAACGTGTTCCATGCGGGTGACGGCAACATGCACCCGCTGATCCTCTTCGATGCGAACAAGGAAGGTGATCTGGAGCTGTGCGAAGCCTTTGGCGCAGACATCCTGCGTCTCTGCGTCGAGGTGGGCGGATGCCTGACCGGCGAACACGGCGTGGGCATCGAGAAACGCGATCTGATGGTCGATCAGTTCGCACCGGCCGATCTGGAGGCGCAGATGGCGGTGAAAGACGTGTTCGATCCGGCGTGGCTGCTCAATCCGGCCAAGGTGTTCCCGTTGGCGGCGTCCGAGAGCCGCCGCAGCGTGGCGCTGGCGGCTGAGTGAAACTTGGGGGCCAGCCCCCAAACCCCCGGAGTTTATGGGCAAGATGAAGATGCGACCGGAAACCGAGACCGATCTGGCCGAGGCGATTGCCACAGCGCATGGACCGATTTGCGTGCAAGGCGGGGGAACGCGGGGCGTTACCCTTGATGGGGATGTTCTGGAGACCGGTGGACTGTCCGGCATCACGCTTTATGAGCCGGGATCGCTGACGCTGGTGGCGCAGGCGGGTACACCCCTGGCCGAGATCGAAGCGGCGCTCGATGCGGAAGGTCAGCGGCTGGCGTTTGAGCCGATGGACCATCGCGGGTTGTTGGGCACCTCTGGCGCGCCGACGATTGGCGGGGTTGTGGCCGCCAATGTCAGCGGGCCGCGTCGGGTGAGTGTCGGCGCGTGCCGGGATTTCATGCTGGGTGTGAGGTATGTCGACGGCACAGGCACGGTCGTCAAGAATGGCGGGCGGGTGATGAAGAACGTCACCGGCTATGACCTCGTGAAGCTGATGAGCGGGTCGTGGGGCACGCTGGGTGTGTTGACCGAGGTGAGTCTGAAAGTGTTGCCGAAGCCGGAAACGGCGGCCTGCGTGATGATCGACGGGTTGAGCGATGCGGATGCGGTCCGGGCGATGGCCAAGGCTTTGGGATCACCGTTCGAGGTATCGGGCGCGGCACATATCCCCGTCGGTCTGGACGGGCATCCGGTCACGATGCTGCGGTTCGAAGGTTTTGCCGGGTCGGTGGCGTATCGCGCGGATCAGGTGGCGGGGCTGTTTGGGGACATGGCGGTGCGGGTGGAACGTGACCCGGACGAAGTGGCCAAGGGCTGGGCTTGGGTGCGGGATGTGGAGGCGTTTCACGGGCAGTCGGGCGATGTCTGGCGGGTGTCCTGCACGCCGACCGAGGCGGCTGGTCTGGCAGGTAGGATCGGGGTCGAGGCGCTGCTCTATGATTGGGGCGGCGGGCTCATTTGGGCCCGCGTGGCCGAGGGCACGGATGTGCGGGCGCGGCTTGGTGCGTTCGACGGACACGCCACGCTCGTGCGCGGCAACGGGCAGGCAAAGTTCCAGCCGGATCCGGCACCGATTGCGGCGCTGTCGCGCGGGTTGCGGGCGAAGTTCGATCCGAAGGGCATCCTGAACACAGGGTTGATGGGGTAAGAGATGCAGACGACATTCACCGAAGACCAGCTCCGCGACCCGGATTTCAAACGCTCGAACGAAGTGCTGCGGACCTGCGTGCATTGCGGGTTCTGCACCGCGACCTGCCCGACCTACCAGGTGCTGGGAGACGAGTTGGACAGCCCGCGCGGGCGGATTTACCTGATCAAGGACATGCTCGAAAACGAGCGCAAGCCCGATGAGAAGACGGTCAAGCATATCGACCGCTGCCTGTCCTGTCTGGCCTGCATGACGACCTGCCCCTCTGGCGTGCATTACATGCATCTGGTCGATCATGCGCGGGCCTATATCGAAAAGAACTATGACCGGCCGTGGCATGAAAAGGCGCTGCGTTGGGCGCTGGCGCATATCCTGCCCTATCCGACCCGGTTCCGGGTGGCGCTGCTCCTAGCGAAGATCGGCAAGCCGTTTGCACCGCTGATCCCCGATGCGCGGGTCAAGGCGATGCTGGAGATGGCGCCGAAGACCATTCCGCCGGTCAGCCGCAATGACGATCCGCAGAGCTTTGCGCCGGTTGTGCCGCGCAGGAAGCGGGTGGCGTTGATGACGGGCTGTGCGCAAAAGGCACTGAACACCGACATCAATGATGCGACGATCCGGTTGCTGACGCGGCTGGGCTGTGAGGTGGTTGTGGCTGAGGGCGCGGGCTGCTGCGGGGCGCTGACGCATCACATGGGCAAGGTCGATCAGAGCCACGGATCGGCGGCGGCGAACATCAAGGCCTGGGTGCGCGAGATGGATGGCGCGGGGTTGGATGCCATTGTCATCAACACCAGCGGTTGTGGCACCACCGTCAAGGACTACGGTCACATGTTCCGCAATGACCCGTTGGCGGAGGATGCGGCGCGGGTGTCGGCCATTGCAAAGGATGTGAGCGAAGTGCTGATCGACCTGATCGACGAGGCCAGTGTGGCAGAGGCGCGGACGCATCATGGCGGGATGAAAGTGGCCTATCACGCCGCATGCAGCCTGCAGCACGGGCAGCAGATCAAGACCCATCCCAAGACGCTGCTCAAGGCGGCGGGGTTCGAGGTGGTGGAACCGGCGGACAGCCATCTCTGCTGTGGGTCTGCGGGGACGTACAACCTGATGCAGCCTGAGATCTCGAAGCAGTTGAAGGCGCGCAAGGTCAAGACGCTGGAGGCGAAAAGCCCTGACATCATCGCGGCGGGCAATATCGGCTGCATGATGCAGATCGGATCGGGGACGGATGTGCCCATAGTGCATACGGTGGAACTGCTGGACTGGGCAACCGGGGGGCCAAGGCCCTCGGCACTGGCCGAGGCACAAACGGTATCAGTGACATAAATTCGCCCCATTTGGTGCGTAATTGAAACCCTCAAACGGAGGTGATCTGTGCGCCAAATGCTCTGGGGGGCATTGTTTTCATTGCTGCCGGCCTTCGCTGCAGCACAAAGCACCGGGCTGTTCTCGATGGAGAGCCGCCAGGATGGCCGCGCTTGGGAAGCGGTCGGGCGGCTGGAACTGGCCGGGTCCGCGTTCTGTACCGGGTCGTTGATCACGCCCGATCTTGTCCTGACCGCAGCACATTGCCTTTACGGCGAAGATGGTGCGCTGCTTGCGCCGGAGAACATTCAGTTCCTTGCCGGGTGGCGCAACGGGCGGGCCGCAGCCTATCGTCGTGTGCGGCGCGCGGTGGCGCATCCGGATTACGATTTCGCGGCAGAACCGAGCCCGGATCGCGTCTATTTCGACATCGCCCTGATCGAGTTGCAGCATCCGATCCGCAACACGACGATCATCCCGTTCGCGACCGGCGTAAGGCCGAAGGTCGGGGAAAGTGTCGGGGTGGTGTCCTACGCGCATAACAGGTCCGAAGCGCCGTCGATGCAGGACACCTGCGACGTGATGTCGGCACAGAACACGGTCCTGGTGATGTCCTGTTCGGTGGATTTCGGCAGTTCGGGATCGCCTGTCTTTGCCTTCGGCGCAGAGGGCACGCGCATCGTGTCCGTTGTGTCGTCAAAGGCCAAGAGCGGTGATCAGCCCGTGTCGCTGGGCGCGCCGCTGGAATCCCAGATCGACACGATCCTTGGCATGATGGCGCATGGCGCCGGGTTCCCCGAAGGATCGGTGTTTCGCCCTTTGCGGGCCGAAAAGGACACACGCAAGGACACGGGGGCGAAATTCGTACGCCCGCAAGACGGCGCATCTGGCCTCTTGAAACCCTGATCCTCTCTTCCCAAATCAACCGTGTCGGGATGCCCGGACGGGGCCTGACACGGAACTGAGCCTGTCCACATCGGAAGGCTTTTAATCTGGTATCGCTCAATGGAGGATGACCTATGCGAGGATATGATTTCGCACCGCTTTACCGCGCAACTGTCGGCTTTGACCAAATCGCCGACCTGATGGATCGGGTTTTGACCACCGAGGTCAGCCAACCGACCTACCCGCCCTATAACATCGAAAAAACCGCTGACGATGCCTATCGCATCTCGATTGCCGTTGCCGGCTTCTCGGATGACGACCTGACCGTCGAGGTCAAGGATGGCGCGCTGCATGTCTCGGCCCGCAAGGTCGACGAGGATGAAGGCCGCACCTACCTGCACCGAGGCATCGCCACCCGCGCCTTCCAGCGCCGGTTCCATCTGGCCGACCATGTTCGGGTCGTCGGTGCCAGCCACGAGAACGGCATGCTGCATATCGACTTGCAGCGCGAGATCCCCGAAGCGCTGAAACCGCGCCGGATCGCGATTGCCAAGGCTGATGCGGTCGAGAAAGACGTGGTTGACGCGAAAGCCGTCAACTGATCTTTCCCTGACCCGAAACGTCAAAGGCGCGGGAGGTCCCGCGCCTTTTTTGCTTTCTTGGACGGGATTCAGAACTTGCCGTCAACGGCGAAGAACATGGTCTCGCCGGAATGGTCATCGACACCGTCATTGTCAGTGGACACCCACATCGTGCCGTCGGCGGTGATGGCCAGACCTTCGACCTTGTCGAGGACATAGCCGCCGGTCGAGGTCAGGTAGGGCAGCAGATCGACCACCTCTTCCTTCGCCACGACGGGCAGGTCGCCCCCCAGAGGTGCAGGCACCATCTCGGACAGGGCGACGCGGTAGACCTTCTTGGTGACAGCCGCATCGCCGATCTGGTTGTCGCGTTCGATGATGTAGACGTAGTCACCGTGTGCAGTGATTTCCGAAAGACCAACCCAACCGGTGGCAGGTTCGGCTTTTTCGTAGCGCACGGCACCCCATTCCTCGGTGTCGAGGTTGTAGGCCACCAGCTTGACGTGGTTTGCCGGATCGTCGGACCATTCGCGCTGAACCGCCATCCAAAGCGTGTTGCCGACCTTGGTGATGCCTTCGAACCCGAACCGGCGTTCCACCGCGAGCAGGTCGGACGGAACCGGAATGGTGGTTTCGATCTCGCCAGCACCGTTGATGTGATAGAGCGCGTGCAGGATACCGCGATCCAGACGACCTTCGGAGGCAACCCAGAAGCCACCTTCACCATCAAGCGTGATGCCTTCCATATCCATCAGTTGCGCGGGCTGACCGCCACGGGTGACAGGGATTGCCTTGACGATCTGCGCCGGGGTCTGGCTCGGGTCGATGTGGAAAATCGTCGGCTGGAACCCGTAGAAGCTGTCATTGACCGCCCAGATCGTGCCGTCGGTGTCGGCCACCATGCCGGAATTCGCGCCCCATCCGGTCAGGGTGTCCATGCCGGTAGAGGTGATGTGCGGATAGGCGGCAGGCGCGTCCTGATATTCGTAGATCATGACATGCGCGCGGGCGGCACCGTCTTCGAGACCGTCATATTCGTTTGCGGTGGCGAGCAGGTTGCGGCCGGGAATGGCGACGGCACCTTCCGGGGAAATGCCCGAGGGCAGCAGTTGCTTGAGCACCGGGTTGGCGGGGTCGGTCATGTCGTAGACACCGATGACCGACGCACGTTCGGCCAGAAGGAAGACGTAGGGCGTGTCACCGAAAACAGCCGCTTCCATGCCTTCCGGCTCCACACCTTTGGCGTCAGAGCGGCGGTCGGGATAGTGGCCGATCTGGACCACGGCATGTTCGAAAGACGGACCGCTTTCGTAGACAAGAGTGCCGTCCTTGTGGAACACGGTGAACCCGCGCGACCCGCCATCCATATCGCCTTCGTTGGCGGTCACGAAATGATCGGTGTCGATCCACTGGATGCCATCGGGTTCACGCGGCACGTTCGTCAGAGTTTCGGTGAACAGCAGCGCTGCGCGCTCGTCGGTCGCGTCGACATTTTCAAGATCGACGGTCCCGGCAGAGAAGTGGCTGAGCACCTCTCCAGCAGGGGACAGAACCACGATGTGATTGTTCTCCTGCAGCGTCACGACGATTTCGCCATTCGCGTTCACGTCAACGAATTCCGGCTCGGGGTCTTCTGGCGCGATCTCGGCAAGGCCGGTCACGTTCGCGCGGATCTGGGCGTCGCACTGCATCATGCCGTTGGCATCGAGAGGGATGATCGACACATGGCCTGCCGGCATCTGCGGTACGCGGCCATCACCAGCGTCCTCGTCGCGTTCGTTTTCAACGGCGACGACAACGAAGGATGCATCAGGTGCGACCGCGGTCGAGTCGGGCTGACCGCCCAGATCGCAGCGCGCGGCCTCGGCCCCGGTGGCCATATCGAGATGCAGCAGGTGACCAGACGGAGCAGTGTAGCTTTCCGACGTGTTCACACCAACAAAAACCGTGTTGCCCAGCGCGGACACCGCTGTCGGCTCACCGCCTTCAAGCGTCACATTGCCTTTGGGCTGCGGGTTCGCCGGATCGGTGACGTCGATCATGCCGATCACGCCCAACGGGCTGTCGGAATAAACCAGCGTCATGCCATCCGCGCTGGCCGAGATGATCTCGGCGCTGGATTCGCGGGCGGTGTCCTCGCCGTCGGCCATGTTGGCCACAACCGGGAAAGACGCGATGCGGTTGAAATTCATCTCGGCGGCAGCGGCCGAGGCAGTCAGAGCTATGGCCGATGTCAGGCACAGCGCACGATATGTCATGGAAATCACCCCTTGGATTGACACCATGGGAGGTGCCGCGACTGCGCGACACAGGCATGACAGATTTGATTCAGTTTTGTGAACTTGTGATGGATGAGGGTCTTCAGCGAGCCTTTGTTGCGGACGATTGCGAACCCATTTTCGCTGCAATTCGATGCTACCCCAAGTTGCATCAACTTAGGGACATCCAGGAATTTCAATGAACCGTTCAATCTACATGATTGCCGTCGCCATAGCGGCAAGTATAGGCACAGCCCCGGCTTGGGCCGGTCCGTCAGCCAACCAGATTTGTGCCAAAATGATCTCGGAGGGGCGCGGCGGCAGTTTGGATCAAAAGGCGTGTCTGTGCACCTACCGTGTCGCCGACGCTGTTCTCGACAATGATGTCAAAGCCCTGCTCTTCGATGCATGGTACACGGGAAAAGACAACATGCCCGCCTTGGCGCGTTTGGGAAATCCCCAGCGGGTCAAGAAGCAGTTGCGCACCATGCACTTGTCCATGAAAGCGAATTGCGAGTAGTCGTCTTCGCCCAGGAAAAAGGCCGGGCAGCTGCCCGGCCTGTAGGTGTCAGCCACGATGCCTTAGATGCTCATGCAGACATATTTCATCTCGAGGAATTCCTCGATGCCGTGATGGCTTCCTTCGCGGCCCAGACCGGACTGTTTGACGCCACCGAACGGGGCCACCTCGGTCGAGATGATGCCGGTGTTCACGCCGACGATGCCGTATTCCAGCGCCTCGGCGACCTTGTACACGCGGCTGAGATCCTTGGCGTAGAAATAGCTTGCCAGACCGAAGATCGTGTCATTCGCCAGTTCGATCACGTCATCCTCGGTCTCGAACTTGAAGAGCGGGGCGAGCGGGCCGAAGGTTTCCTCGGTCGAGAACGCCATGTCGCGGGTGGCTCCGGTCACGATGGTCGGCGCGATGAAATTGCCATCGTTGCTGCCGGACTCGTCGCCCAGAATGACCTGCGCGCCCTTGGATTTGGCATCGGCGATATGCTCGCGCACCTTGTCGAGGGCTTCGGGGTTGATCAGCGGGCCAAGATCGGTGTCCGCCTCAAGCCCGTCGCCGACCTTCATCTTGGAGACCCTGTCCTTCAGTTTCTGCGCGAAGGCGTCATAGACACCGGCCTGCACGTAGATGCGGTTCGCACATACGCAGGTCTGGCCATTGTTGCGGAACTTGCACATGATCGCGCCGTCGACCGCCGCATCGAGATCGGCATCGTCGAACACGATGAAGGGCGCGTTGCCACCCAGCTCCATCGAACACTTCATCACCTGATCGGCCGCTTGCCGGAGCAGGATGCGGCCCACCTCGGTGGAGCCGGTGAAGGTGATCTTGCGCACTGCCGGGTTCTCGCACATCTCCTTGCCCACTTCGGAAGCCGAGGACGAAGGCACGATGTTCAGCACGCCCGCCGGGATGCCCGCGCGTTCGGCCAGCACACCCAGAACAATGGCCGACAGTGGCGTTTCCGCCGCGGGACGCGCGACAAAGCTGCACCCGGCAGCCAGCGCCGGACCCGCCTTGCGGGTGATCATCGCGTTCGGGAAGTTCCAAGGTGTGATCGAGCCGACAACGCCGATGGGCTGCTTCATCACCATGATGCGCTTATCGCGCTGGTGGCCGGGGATGGTTTCGCCGTAGATGCGCTTGGCCTCTTCGGCGAAGAATTCGATGAAGGATGCGCCATAGGCGATCTCGCCCTTGGCCTCGGCCAGTGGCTTGCCCTGTTCGGCAGTCAGGATTGTTGCCAGATCGTCCTGGTTTTCCATCATCAGGTCGAACCACTTGCGCAGAACGGCAGAGCGTTCCTTGCCGGTCCACTTGGCCCATTCCTTCTGCGCCTTTTCGGCGGCGGCAATCGCATCGGCCACCTGGGCGCGGGACAGGTCGGCCACTTCGGCAATCGTGTCGCCGCGCGCCGGGTTGTCCACCGGGAAGGTGCCATCATCCCCGTCGATCCAAGCGCCGTTGACATAGGCGCGGGTTTCCAGCAGCGATGGATCCTTGAGAAGGCTGGCAAGGTTTGTTGTCTGGTCGAGCATGGAGTCCCTCCGGATTAAGTGCTGACAAAGGTGGAACACTTGCTAGATGCAATGACAAGTGCAGATCTTTCGGAGCCGTGACGTGGAATTGGACGACGCCTACGCCAACAGCAAGCATATCCCCAACGGGGACGGGTTCCCAGCCATCTGGCGGGCGGATGCGGATTCCTATCGTCAAAGAATGTCGGTGCTGGGCCGCGCCAGGCTGGGGGTCATGTACGGACACGGAACGCGCGAAATCGTCGATCTGTTCCTGCCGGATGGCGTGCCCAAGGGGCTGGTGGTGTTTGTGCACGGCGGGTTCTGGCGGCAGACCGAAGGGGCACTCTGGTCACATCTGGCGCAGGGCGCGGTGGACAGTGGCTGGGCCGTGGCAATGCCGACCTATGACCTGTGCCCACGGGTGCGGATTTCCGACATCACCCGCCAGGTGGCCACCGCCATTTCCGTAATCGCGCGCGAGGTGTCCGGGCCAATCCGTCTGGCCGGGCATTCTGCGGGCGGGCATCTGGTGGCGCGGATGCTGGACTCCGGCGTTCTGCCCGAGGATGTGCGGGCGCGCATTGCCCGATGTGTGCCGATCTCGCCCCTGTCCGATCTGCGCCCGCTGCTGCGCACTTCGATGAACGCTGACTTTAAACTGGACGAGGCGCAGGCCCTCGCCGAAAGCCCGGTTGCGATGGCCCCACCGGACATTCCGGTGACGGTCTGGGTCGGAAGCGACGAACGCCCCGCCTTTCTGGATCAGGCGCAATGGCTTGCCGATGCGTGGGGATGTCCCATCGTCATCGACGCGGGCACGCATCATTTTGACGTCATAAATGGCATGACCCGGTCGGACAGCCCCCTGATGCGGGCAATTCTCGACACCCCGTCTTGACACTTCCCGGATTTCGGAAAGAGCTTCCGACGCGAAATGTCTTTTTCGGACCTCGATTTGACTGAAAAAGGCAGGCTGCGGTGCTGAACCCCGTGCGAGTGTCGCCGGGAAGGAGTCGATGGACATGCGCTATTCTGGATTTCGGGTCATCAAGGAAGCCCTGACCGGCCATCGCGGCTGGGGGCCTGCGTGGCGCGACCCTGACCCCAAACCCGACTATGATTACGTCATCATCGGTGGCGGCGGGCATGGCTTGGCGACGGCGTATTACCTTGCCAAGGAATACAAGCAGGCGAGCATCGCAGTGCTGGAAAAGGGTTGGATCGGCGGCGGCAATGTCGGGCGGAACACCACGATTGTCCGCTCGAACTACTTGCTCGACGGGAACGAGCCGTTCTACGAATTCTCGCTCAAGCTCTGGGAAGGGCTGGAGCAGGACCTGAACTACAACGCCATGATGAGCCAGCGCGGGATCATCAACCTGATGCATTCCGACGCCCAGCGCGACGCCTATATCCGGCGCGGCAACGCGATGATCCTGAACGGCGCGGATGCGCAGCTTCTGGATCAGAAGCAGGTATTGGAAAAGTACCCGTTCCTCAATGTGAAGAACGCCCGCTTCCCTGTCATGGGTGGCCTCTTGCAAGCGCGTGCAGGCACCGCGCGGCATGATGCGGTGGCGTGGGGCTATGCTCGCGCGGCGGACCAGCGCGGCGTGGACATCATCCAGAATTGCGAAGTGACCGGGTTCAGGATCGAAGGCGGCAAAATCCTCGGGGTCGAGACTTCGCGTGGCTATATCGGGGCGAAGAAGGTCGGCGCCTGCGTTGCCGGATCGTCGTCCAAGGTCATGGCCTATGCCGGGATGCGCCTGCCCATCGAAAGCCATGTGCTTCAGGCCTTTGTGTCCGAAGGTTTGAAACCGGTGCTGCCCGGTGTCATCACCTTTGGCGCGGGGCATTTCTATTGCAGTCAGTCCGACAAGGGCGGGCTTGTTTTTGGCGGCAATATCGACGGCTACAATTCCTACGCCCAGCGCGGCAACCTGCCGATGGTCGAGGACGTGATGGAAGAGGCGATTGCCATGTTCCCGATGCTGGGCCGCGCGCGTCTGCTGCGGTCCTGGGGCGGGATCATGGACATGTCGATGGATGGCACGCCGATCATCGACAAGACCCATATCGACGGGCTCTATTTCAACGGCGGCTGGTGCTATGGCGGGTTCAAGGCAACCCCTGCGTCGGGCTTTGTCTATGCCCATCTTCTGGCCACCGACACACCGCACAAAACCGCCACAGCATTCCGACTGGACCGGTTCCACACCGGGCACATGGTCGACGAAAAAGGGATGGGCAATCAGCCCAATCTGCACTGATGATCATCAACCATCCGCTTCTGGGCCCCCGCGATTCCAGCGAATTCGTCTATCTGGGCGATGCGTGCCTGATAAACCGTCCTGACTGGCAGGCCGACGATGCGCTGGACCAGTTCATCGAGTATGGCCACACCCGCGACAACCCGGCGGGGCTTCACCGAGAGCTTTGGTATCACGAACAAGGGGACCGTTCGTGGCTGGTGGTGACCCGCAACACCGTCACGCATGAGATCACGCAGGTGGAACTGGCCCGCGACGTGGCCCGGGCAGAGGGGCGGTCGAAATGAGCCAGAAGAACCGTTTGGACGGCGGGCTGATCGACCGGTCCGAAACATGGTCGTTCGGCTTCGACAGCCAGTACTACAAGGGCCACAAGGGCGACACGCTGGCCTCGGCCTTGCTGGCAAATGGCGTGCGGCTGATGGGACGGTCGTTCAAGTACCATCGCCCGCGCGGGCCGATGACCGCCGGGTCGGAAGAACCCAACGCGATTGTCGAACTGCGCGAAGGCGCGCGGAAGGAACCCAACACGCGGGCGACAACCATCGAGCTTTACGACGGGCTGCGCGCCAATTCACAGAACCGCTGGCCGTCGCTGAAATTCGACGCGATGGAGGTAAACGACCTTCTGTCCAACTTCTTTGCCGCCGGGTTCTACTACAAGACCTTCATGTGGCCCGCCGCGTTCTGGGAAAAGGTGTACGAGCCGATCATCCGCCGCGCCGCCGGTCTGGGGTCGCTCAGCCTTCAGGATGACCCGGATGGCTATGACAAGGGATTCCTGCATTGTGATCTGCTGATTATCGGCGGCGGCCCTGCTGGTCTGGCGGCGGCGCTGACTGCTGGCGAAAGCGGCGCGCGGGTGATCCTCTGTGACGAGGATTTCCTGATCGGGGGTCGTCTGAACCTTGAGACCTATGCGGTCGGCGGCATGACCGGCGCGGCTTGGGCGGCGGAAACCGTCGCGCGCTTGCAGGCGATGCCGAATGTCCGCGTGATGCCGCGCACGACGGTGATCGGCGCGTTCGATCACGGCATCTACGGCGCGGTGGAACGGGTGAGCGATCACCTTGCGGTGCCGGAAGACGGCAAGCCCCGGCAGATCCTGTGGCGCATCACCTCCAAGCGCGCGCTTCTTTGCGCCGGGGCCACGGAACGCCCGATCGTGTTCGAGAACAACGACCGCCCCGGCATCATGCAGGCCAGCGCCGTGCGCGCCTATGCAAACCGCTGGGCCACGACGCCCGCGCAGCAGGTGGCGATCTTTACCAACAACGACGACGGGCACCGCACCGCCTCCGATCTGGTGGCGAAAGGTGTTGAGGTCGTTTCAGTAATCGACACCCGCGTCGATGCGCCGACCTCGTCGGACTATGACGTGATCGCAGGTGGCGTGATCGACCAGACATGGGGGCGGCTGGGCCTCACGCAGATCGAGGTGAAGATGCCCAAGGGCGGCATCCGCCGGATCAAGTGCGGGGCGCTGGGTGTCTCTGGCGGTTGGAACCCGAATGTGCATCTCACCTGCCATCAAGGCGGTCGGCCCGTCTGGAACGAGGCGCTTGCGGCATTTGTCCCCAGTGGAACTCTGCCGCCAGGCATGACCGTTGCGGGTGCTGCAGATGGCGTCTTTTCCACCCATGGCGCGCTGCAGTCCGGCGCAGACGGGGCCAAGGCGATCCTTGCCGATCTTGGTATCAAGG
Source organism: Marivita sp. (assembly GCF_022763305.1). Lineage (GTDB taxonomy): Bacteria > Pseudomonadota > Alphaproteobacteria > Rhodobacterales > Rhodobacteraceae > Marivita. Next base: position 118,106 of record NZ_JALEGT010000041.1, read on the forward strand.
CCACCGACCCTGCCCTGCCCGAGGCCGAAGACACTCCGGTCAAAATCACCCCGTTCTGGCACGTCAAGACCGCCAAACGCGCATGGGTGGACCAGCAGAACGATGTGACCGCCAAAGACATCAAGCTGGCGCATCAGGAGAACTATGTCTCGGTCGAACACCTCAAGCGCTACACGACGCTGGGCATGGCGACCGATCAGGGAAAGACCTCGAACATCGCAGGTCTGGCGATCATGGCCGAGGTTGCGGGCAAGGCGATCCCCGAAGTGGGCACCACCATGTTTCGTCCGCCCTATACGCCAACGGCGATGGGTGTCTTCGCAGGCCGCGCATGGGGCATGGAAACACGTCCGACGCGCCTCACACCCAGCCACGCATGGGCCAAGGAGCAAGGCGCGGTTTTCACCGAAGCCGGGCTCTGGCTGCGCGCGCAGTGGTACCCGAAACCGGGCGAAACCCATTGGCGTCAAAGCTGCGACCGCGAGGTGATGCAGACCAGCAAATCCGTGGGCGTCTGCGACGTGACTTCTCTGGGCAAGATCGACGTGCAGGGCGCGGATGCCGCAGAGTTCCTCAACAAAGTCTACTGCAACGGCATGGCCAAGCTGCCGGTCGGCAAGGTGCGCTATGGCCTGATGCTGCGCGAGGACGGGATTGTCATGGATGACGGCACCGCCGCGCGGCTGGCCGAGGATCATTTCGTCGTCACGACCACCACCGCCAAGGCGGTTCCGGTCTATCGGCACCTCGAGTTCGTACGCCAGTGTTTATACCCCGATATGGACGTGCAGTTGATCTCGACCACCGAAGCCTGGGCACAATTCTCGGTCGCCGGGCCGAATTCCCGCAAGCTTTTGGAAAAGATCGTGGACGACGGCGTGGACCTGTCGAACGAGGCGTTCCCCTTCATGGCCTGCGCGGAAATCACCATCTGCGGCGGCCTGCGCGCGCGGCTGTTCCGCATCTCGTTCTCGGGCGAGCTGGCTTATGAAATCGCTGTGCCGACCCGCTATGGCGACGCGCTGGTACGGCGGTTGATGCAGGCCGGCGAAGAATTCGACGTGGTCCCCTACGGCCTTGAAGCGCTGAATGTCATGCGCATCGAGAAAGGCCACGTGACCGGCAACGAGTTGAACGGCACGACCACGGCGCTGAACCTTGGCATGGGCCGGATGGTATCCAAGGCCAAGGACTCCATCGGATCGAAACTGTCGGAACGTCCGGGCCTGAATGAACCCGACGCGCTGAAACTGGTGGGGCTGAAGCCGGTAAACCCCGAGCACAAGGTGCCCGCAGGCGCGCATCTGATGACCAAGGGCGACAAGGTCACAGCGTCCAACGATCAGGGCTATGTGACCTCGGCCTGCTACTCCCCGAACCTTGGCTGCCACATCGCGCTTGGCTTCCTGAAGTCCGGCGACTCGCGGATCGGAGAAACCATCCGCCTTGTCAGCCCGCTGACCGGCGTCGATCACGAGGTCGAGGTAGTCAGCCCGCATTTCTTTGACCCGGAAGGAGAGCGGCTCCGTGCATGATCTGGCCCCCCTGTGCGCCCTTGGCGGCGCAGAACCGCACACCGATCAGGTGGCAGGTGTCACCCTGACCGAGACCCCCGGTCACGCGCTCGCCTCTGTCGCTGCGCGACTGGGACAGGAAACCGCCTGCGCCGATCACCTTGGCACGCTGCTGGGCGCAGATGCGCCGGGCGTGGGGGCCTGGGTACGGTCGGACCCGATCTCGGCCTTCTGGATGGGGCCGGATCAGTGGATGGTCATCGCCCCCGTCGCCACACACGAAGACCTTGCCGCGCAGTTGATCCAGCGCTTCGGCACCAGCGCGTCGATCACCGAACAGACCGACGCCTGGGTGTGGTTCGACATGCAGGGAGACGGCATCGAACAGGTGATGCAGCTTTGCGCCAATATCGACATCGAAAAGATGCCGGTGGGGGCCGCCGCACGCAGCGTGATCCACTACATGGGGGTCTATGTTCTGCGCAGCGCGCCGGATGCGCTGACGATCCTTGGCGGGCGCTCGTCCGCCGGGTCTTTGCACCATGCGCTGTTGACGGCGATGAAATCCGCGCTGTAGCCACGGCGGAACCTTTTCCAACGTATCGCGTTCCCGTCCCGAACAGGAACAACGGTGCGTTTCGGAAAACATCATGCCCATTCGGCCAGCGTCGGCCTTTGCCTCTGGCGCCGACAGCCTAGCCCAGCGTGCCCGGCCACGGGTTGTTGGACTCACCATTGCAAAGCACGCCCTGATCTTCGTGATCCTCTGCGCACCGCCCGCCATCTGGGCCGCGATCGAGCACGCCTGGGCGATGCTGATCGCTCTGGCTGTGCCGTCTTGCTGCGCGATGGCGATCTTTGCCGCAACCTATCGCATCGCGCTCCCCGAGGACCTGAGGCGGATCGAAGCCATCGTGACCGTTGCCCTGATCCTGCTGATCGGTGCCTTGCTGGCCGTTCCTGCCTTGCTGACGCTCGGCATGCCGTTTCACGCGGCCTTTTTCGAGTCGATGAGCGGTGTCACGACAACCGGGCATTCGGTGGCGAGCGGAACGCAGGATTGGCCTTTTGCAGCGCATTTCCTGCGCGCCTGGCTGCAATGGTGCGGCGGGCTTGTCATGGCAACGGCAGTTCTGGCCCTGCTCATCCCGGCAGGTGTTCCGGCCCAGAGACTGGGACGGGCCGGCATCGACCAGGGGGATCGGATCGCATCGACCCGTGTGCAGGCGCGGCAGTTGCTGACGGTGTACCTTGGTCTGACCGTCATGATGGCTCTGCCCACCATGCTGATCATTCCGGACTGGCGCGAAGGTCTGGCCCTGACGCTGTCGGCCATATCGACAGCGGGCTTCGCACCTCGCCCGGACAGCCTCGCTTCCTACAGCGCGGCGGGTCAGGGCATCGTGATGCTGACCTGCGTTCTGGGGTCTGTGTCCTTGCTGACCTTCGTCCTGATCGGACAGAAGAAATTCACCGAAGCCTGGTGGCTGGGATCGATCCGACGCGTGATGACCGCGCTCGTGTCTCTCTGCGCAGCCTATGCGGTGATCCTGCTGGCGACCGGGATTTCCTCGCCAGCGACGATCTACGCCGAGATGTCCAACCTGATTTCAGGAATGACAACCGCCGGCTTTTCCACCGGACCGATGCCGGCTTATGGACCAGCCCTGATCATCTTCCTGCTGGCCATGCTGCTGGGGGGCGATGTCGGTTCAACGTCGGGCGGGTTCAAGATTGCCCGCTTCGGGATCCTGTTGCGGACCGTGATTCATGCGATGCGCGACGTGCGTCTGCCAAAGCGGGCAGTCAATCCACTGATGGAGAATGGCAAGAAGGTCGATCCGGATGCGCTGATCAGCCTTCTGGCGCTGTTGATGCTGTATTCCGTGACGATGATCCTGCTGTGGCTGCAATGCCTTGCCCATGGTCTACCGGCGCTTCCCGCCCTCTTCGACATCATCTCGACCCTGTCCACCGTCGGTCTGTCGAGCGGCATCGTGAATGCCGATCTGCCGCCTGACCTGATCGTGACCCTGACCTTCGCGATGTGGCTGGGCCGACTGGAATTCATCGCGGTGCTGGTGCTGCTGGCCCCGTCCACCTGGCTGAAAAGGAGCTGACCGATGCGTGTGGTCATTCTGGGGGCGTCGCGGTTCGGCGCTGCCATTGCCGAGAAACTGATCGAGGAAAACCACGAGGTCGTTCTGATCGACAAGGATCGCGACCGGCTGGAAAAGCTGTCCGAGCGACTGGATTGCGGCATGATCGAAGGCGACGGCACCATGCCTTCGGTGCTTGAGGACACCTATCGCGACGAAAAGGATGCCTTTGTCGCTGTGACGAACGCCTCCGAAGACAACATTCTTGCGGCTCTTGTTGCGCGGTCCATCGGCTTTGGCCGCGTGATCCCGCAGATCGTGTCATCTCAGCTGGTCAATGTCTGTCGTCAGCTGGAACTGCATGACGTGATCAACCCGCATGCAACCGTCGCCGAAAGCATTGCCGACGCGCTCGAGGACAAGACCGCGCTGGATCAGGAAGCGGTGCTGCAGAACGAGCTGAGCCTCAAGCGGATCATGGTGCCCGAACGGCTTGAGGGCACTCCTTTCGGCGAGATCGACCTGCCGGACGGTGTTCGCGGCATTGCAGTCATCAGGGGCGAAAGCGAAAGCCTCTTGTCGAATGACCATGAGCTGTCGTCACAGGACTGTCTGCTCTTTGCCGTGGAACGGTCGCGGCTGGAGGTCCTGAACGCGCTTTTCGACGTGACAGGAACGTGAGATTTCCGCTTTGGAACGGTCTGCCGGAACAGGCGTTGGGCGGGTGAAAGGAGACACCCATGACAGCAGAATTTCTTGTACCGCTTCTGGCCCTCATGACCATGCTCGCGTTCATCGTGTTCGCGCTGGTCAGCAAACATCGGACCGAACAGAAACTCGAAGACCCGCACGCGCCAAAATCGCGCCTTGCCGAGGACGCGCCCAACTCCTGAGCGGCGAATTCCAGACCTGAATGCAAGAAAGCGCTCCGACAGTCCGGGGCGCTTTTTTCTTGCGCATGCTAGTCCGGCGAGAATGGCTGGTAGTCGAAGGTAATCGTGACGCCGTGCCGATCATCTTCATCGATCTGGGTCAACTCGCCGTCCAACTGGCTCGCAAAGGCAAGGATGAGGCGCTTGCCAAGCCCCGTTCCGACCTCGGTCCGGGCATCGGGATCCACGCTGTTCTCGATCGTCAAACGGACGCTGGTGCGATCTTCTGTGGTCGTTTCCTTGAGATGCACCTTGAGCCAGAACGTGCCATCCGGCCCAGGACCACCGTATTTGAACGCGTTCGAAAGCGCTTCCGTCGTGACCATGGCAAGCGGGCTGGTCTGGTCGGGCAAGAGCGTCACGGGATCGAGATCCAGTTCGATCTCCACAGGCCCCTGATCGGCAGAGCCCACCGCGTTGACCTGCGCCACGAGATCCCCAAGCAGCACATCAAAACGGATACGCGTCAGGGACGGTTCCTGGTACAGGGCTCGGTGCACCGACGCGAGGCTCGTGACCCGATCCTGAAACTGGCGCAAGGCGGCGACGGCTTCGGGGCTGGCCACCTGGCGGACCTGCATGTTGATGATCGACGAGATGAGCTGAAGGTTGTTCTTGACCCGGTGATGGACCTCTTTGAGCAGCACTTCGCGCTCGAACACCGCGTTTTCGAGGTCGGCCTCATCCCGCAAAAGCTGGTCAGCCATCGCCTCGAACGTGCCGTTGATCGTCTGAATCTCGCTTGGCGCATCGTCGATCCGCTTGGAAGTTTCGACATCCCGATAGGTGGCGAACCGGCGCATCCTGCGGCCAAGATCACTGATATGGCGCAGAACAAGGCGGTTGAGCGAGATCACCGCGACGATGATCCCGACCAGCCACATCAGAAACGGAAACAGAAGCGTCGAAATCGTGAACCACGGTGCACTGGTCCGTTGGAGCGCGGCCCGCCCCCAGCTGCCAAGTGCGTAGACCTCGCCGGGCAGAATGGGAACGACAGAAATCAGACGGGTCTCTCCGGACCGTGCAGTGGCGGTAAAAAAGCTGCCGGCACGGTCCACGAACCCCTCCAGCGCCAATCCCTCGGGCAGGTAATCCTCAAGAGGTCCTTCCGGCGTAAAGCTCGACAGAGTGTCACCGAACTTGTTGAAGGCCACGAGCGCGACATCACCGTTCTTTCCCGTGGCCGAGTCGGACTGGAGAAGCGGTGTCGTTTCGAACGAGATGGTCACAAAACCCTTGAGCGTGTCATCCGGCGCAAATGACGGATAGGCCACGATGATCACCGGAAGGTCCGATGCGGACCCCTGCGGATTGAAGGTGATATAGGGTTGAGGATTGGCGAACAGTTCTTCCGAACGTTGGTCGGGCAGAAAATCGAAGGTGCGGCCCATGCTGTTGCACCGCGACACGGAACCGGCTTCGAGCAACCCGGCGAAGGCCAGTCTCGGATCGGTTGCGCGGACCCTCTGCATGATGACGGTGCAGTCCTCGATGCTCAGATTGGCGGCTCCCAGCGAGTCGGCCAATGTCTGAGCGGTGCCGATCTTGGTAAACAGGGCGCGCCGCTCGGGTTCGACCAACTGGCTGGTACGGGCATGAATGGACGCTTCGATATTTTCGTTCGTGATGTGCAGGGCGCGCCAGCTTTGACCCATCGCCACGAGACCAATCGGCAGCAGCGCCAGAGACAGCAGAAAGGCAATCCGCACGACAAGCCGCTGGCGAAGAGATTTCACCACGCTCTCTCGACTGTCCGAGACTGCGGTATCAGGGTCAGGTGCTGACATGCAGATTATGTCACCGCAAGGCTGTCAACATCCCGGTGCCAAAGGCCTCCGGGGTGCCCGGTTGGTCCCGTGATCGCCGTGTGCAAGGTCCATGGCATGTCAAGTCCGCCCGAGTGCTGTGTGTTTGTTCCCGGAGGCGAACGCCTCACAGGCCGAGTGGTTCCTATCAGATGGGCATGATTTCCGGAATTTCCGTTAAAAAACGGGATTGTCCCGCAGATGGGTGGAAAATGCCACAATCGCTGTCAGACTGGTCATCCGACGTCAGTCTCTCTAACACATGTGTCGACACTTGGACGATCACGGGGTGATCCTTGGCCAAACTCACGCAGAATCCGCATCGCACGTCCGGCAATCAGGAAAAGGTGCTTGAGGTCGCCATCGGGCGTGCCGTGCGGTCGTTCCGCAAGCAGCAGAAGCTGACCGTGGCGGACCTGTCGAAACAGACCGACATCTCGGTTGGCATGCTGTCCAAGATCGAAAACGGCAACACATCCCCGTCGCTGACCACGTTGCAGACGCTCGCCAATGCGCTCTCTGTGCCGCTGACCGCGTTCTTTCGCGGGTTCGAGGAAAAGCGCGAAGTCGTTCACACGCCCGCGGGGCAAGGCGTCACCATCGAACGCGAAGGCACGCGCGCCGGGCATCAATACAACCTTCTGGGCCATATCGGTGCCAACACCAGTGGCGTGATCGTGGAGCCGTACCTGATCGTGCTGACCTCGGAATCCGACACGTTTCAGACGTTCCAGCATGACGGGATCGAGACGATCTTCATGCTCGAAGGCGCGGTCGATTATCGGCACGGATCGAGGATCTATCCGCTGCGCCCCGGTGACACCCTGTTCTTCGAGGCCGACGCGCCGCATGGGCCGGAAACGCTTGTGGAACTGCCCGCCCGGTATCTGTCGATCATCAGCTACGCCCAAAGCTGAAAAATTAGGCACTCGCGATATTCCTGAGGGGAATATTTCATTCCTCTTGTTGTCGGCTTTCACAGGCGGTGCTATCCAGTGCCATCGTCTTGAACCCCGACAAACCAGAAGGAACGCGGGATGTGTGGAATCGTCGGATTATTCCTCAAGGATCGTTCGCTTGAACCGCAGCTTGGGTCGATGCTGACCGACATGCTGATCACCATGACAGATCGCGGCCCCGACAGCGCGGGGATTGCCATCTATGGCGAGGAAAACCCCAATATCTCCAAGCTGACGGTGCAATCCGACACCCCAGATCAGGACTTCGCCACGCTCGAAGCCGATCTTGGCGCCGCTCTTGGCAGCCCGGTGCATCTGCGCCGCAAAGACACGCATGCGGTGCTGCATATCCCGCGCGGTCAACTGACCGCCGCACGCGCGGCCCTTGGCACGGTGAACCCGAACATCCGCGTGATGTCTTCGGGCGACACGGTGGAAATCTACAAAGAGGTCGGACTGCCCAAAGACGTTGCCGCGCGGTTCGACCTGCGGTCCATGTCCGGCACCCACGGCATCGGCCACACACGCATGGCAACCGAGTCCATGGTGACGACAATGGGCGCGCACCCGTTCAACACCGGGCCGGACCAGTGCCTTGTCCACAATGGATCGCTGTCCAACCACAACCGTCTGCGCCGCAAGCTGCAGCGCGAGGGAATCCACATCGAAACCGAGAACGACACAGAGGTCGGCGCGGCCTACCTCACATGGCGCATGCAGAACGGTGCCACTTTGGGCGAGGCGCTGGAAAGCTCGCTGAACGATCTCGATGGCTTCTTCACCTTCCTTGTCGGCACAAAGGATGGGTTCGGTGTGGTCCGTGACCCCATCGCCTGCAAACCCGCCGTGATGGCCGAAACCGATCAATACGTGGCCTTCGGCAGCGAATATCGCGCGCTGGTCAGCCTGCCGGGCATCGAAGACGCCCGCGTTTGGGAACCGGAACCCGCGACCGTCTATTTCTGGAGCCACGATCACACCTCAACCCCAACCGAAAAGGCCGCCTGAGATGCAGACCATCGACATGGCCACCACCCCCCTGCGCGACCTGAACGCCACGCTTCAGGCGCAGGCCGAGGCGACCAACCAGACCGCATGGGAAATCGTGAACCCCAAGGGCAGCCACGCCATCGCGGTCGGGCTTGATGCCCCTATCGAGGTCACGGTGAAAGGCTCGACCGGCTACTACTGCGCCGGGATGAACAAACAAGCCACAATCACCGTCAACGGATCGGTCGGGCCAGGTGTTGCGGAAAACATGATGTCGGGCACGGTCATCATCGACGGCGATGCCTCTCAGTATGCAGGGGCCACTGGCCATGGCGGCACGCTCATCATCAAGGGAAACGCCTCGTCCCGCTGCGGGATTTCGATGAAGGGCATCGACATCATCGTGCATGGCAATGTCGGCCACATGTCCGCCTTCATGGCGCAGTCGGGCAATCTGGTGGTTTGTGGCGATGCGGGCGATGCGCTGGGCGACTCGATCTACGAGGCGCGACTCTTCGTGCGCGGCTCGGTCAAATCGCTGGGCGCGGACTGCATCGAAAAGGAAATGCGCCCCGAACATATCGCGCTCTTGGCCGACCTGCTGGAACGCGGCGGCTGTGACGCCAAACCAGAAGAGTTCAAGCGCTACGGCTCGGCCCGACAGCTTTACAACTTCAACATCGACAACGCGTATTGAGGGCCGGACCGATGAAAGACGACCACAGCAGCGCCCCGCGCACCGTTCCGATCCAATCCGCCACCTTCTCCAACCCGGTCAACGCCGAAATCCGGCGCGCTGCGGCGACCGGCATCTACGACATTCGCGGCGGTGGGGCAAAGCGCAAGGTGCCCCATTTCGACGACCTGCTCTTCCTTGGCGCGTCAATCTCGCGTTACCCGCTCGAAGGCTACCGCGAGGCGTGCGACACATCTGTCACCCTCGGCACGCGCTACGCGAAAAACCCGATCAAACTCGACATTCCGATCACCATCGCAGGCATGTCCTTCGGCGCGCTGTCCGGCGCCGCCAAAGAGGCGCTTGGCCGCGGCGCGACGCTTGCCGGAACATCCACCACCACCGGCGATGGCGGAATGACTCCCGAGGAACGCGGGCACTCCAAGACGCTGGTCTACCAATACCTGCCCTCGCGCTACGGCATGAACCCCGACGACCTGCGCAAGGCGGACGCCATCGAGGTTGTCGTCGGTCAGGGCGCAAAGCCCGGCGGTGGGGGCATGCTGCTGGGTCAGAAGATCACCGACCGCGTTGCCCAGATGCGCAACCTGCCCAAAGGCATCGACCAGCGGTCCGCCTGCCGTCACCCCGACTGGACCGGGCCGGATGACCTCGAGATCAAGATCCTTGAACTTCGGGAAATCACCGGCTGGAGAGTACCGATCTACATCAAGGTCGGCGGCGCGCGCCCCTATTTCGACACAACGCTGGCGGTCAAGGCAGGCGCCGATGTGGTGGTGATCGACGGGATGCAGGGCGGCACCGCCGCCACTCAGGACGTGTTCATTGAACATGTCGGCATGCCGACGCTGGCTTGTATCCGCGAAGCGGTCCGCGCGCTTGAAGACCTTGGCATGCACCGCGAGGTGCAACTGATCGTGTCGGGCGGCATCCGCACCGGGGCTGACGTTGCCAAATGTATGGCACTTGGCGCGGATGCCGTGTCCATCGGCACCGCTGCCCTGATCGCGCTGGGCGACAACGACCCGAAATGGGAAGCCGAGTACCAGAAGCTTGGCACCACCGCCGGGGCCTATGACGACTGGCACGAAGGCAACGATCCGGCAGGCATCAGCACCCAGAACCCGGACCTCGCCGCGCGCCTTGACCCGGTCGAAGGCGGGCGTCGCCTGCGCAACTACCTCAAGGTGATGACGCTCGAGGCGCAGACCATCGCGCGGGCCTGCGGCAAGAACAAGCTCCACAACCTCGAGCCCGAGGATCTGTGCGCCCTGACGATGGAGGCGGCGGCGATGGCCAAGGTGCCGCTTGCAGGAACCGATTGGTGGCCCGGCAAGCCCGGCACGACATTCTAGAACACACCCAAAGGCGCGGCCCCGATGCTGCGCCTTTTTCAATTCAGAAACAGACAACGGGGAACAGATCGCATGACCACGGATCTCGCCAAATTCGCCGCAGACAAGGGCGTCAAATATTTCATGATTTCCTTCACCGACCTCTTTGGCGGCCAACGCGCCAAACTGGTCCCGGCGCAGGCGATTGCCGACATGCAGCAAGACGGCGCCGGCTTTGCGGGCTTTGCCACATGGCTCGACATGACGCCCGCGCACCCCGATATGCTGGCCGTTCCAGACCCGTCCTCGGTCATCCAACTGCCTTGGAAGCCAGACGTCGCCTGGGTCGCATCCACCTGCGTGATGGAGGGCGAAGAGGTCGCCCAGGCCCCGCGCAACGTGCTGCGCCGTCTGATTGCCGAAGCGGCGGACGAAGGCCTGCATGTCAAGACCGGAGTCGAGGCCGAGTTCTTCCTGCTCACTCCCGAAGGCACCCAGATCAGCGATCCCTTCGATACGGCCGAAAAACCCTGCTACGATCAACAAGCCGTTATGCGCCGCTATGACGTGGTGCGCGAGATTTGCGACTACATGCTCAATCTGGGCTGGGGCCCCTACCAGAACGACCACGAAGACGCGAATGGCCAGTTCGAGATGAACTGGGAATTCGACGATGTGCTGAGCACCGCCGACAAACATTCCTTCTTCAAGTTCATGGTCAAATCGGTGGCCGAAAAACACGGCTTCCGCGCGACCTTCATGCCCAAGCCGATCGAAGGGCTGACGGGCAATGGCTGTCACGTCCATGTCTCGGTCTGGGACGCGCCCGGCGACAAGGCGAAGACCAACGTCTTTGCCGGGGACGGCGACGGCCCGACCGGAGAGGTGGGGCTGTCGGAACGCGGCAAGCATTTCTTGGGCGGCATCATGAAACACGCCAGTGCGCTGGCCGCGATCACCAACCCGACGGTAAACAGTTACAAGCGCATCAACGCGCCGCGCACCATCTCGGGGGCCACATGGGCGCCCAACACCGTCACATGGACCGGCAACAACCGCACCCACATGGTGCGCGTCCCCGGCCCCGGCCGGTTCGAGCTGCGTTTGGCAGATGGCGCGGCGAACCCCTATCTCTTGCAGGCGGTGATCATCGCGGCGGGCCTGTCTGGCATCCGCTCCAAGGCCGATCCGGGCAAGCGCTACGACATCGACATGTATGCCGAAGGCCACAAAGTGCGCGGCGCACCGCAGCTTCCGCTCAACATGCTCGACGCGCTGCGCGCCTATGACAAGGACAAGGACTTGAAAGCGGCGATGGGGGATGAGTTCTCCACTGCGTTCCTGAACCTCAAGCGGCAGGAATGGAATTCCTACGTGTCGCACTTCACCCAGTGGGAGAAAGACAACACGCTCGACATCTGACTTTCAGCTTGCCGAAACGCTGAATTCGGGCATTGTGCAGGGTGAATGCATACGATTGCAAAAAGGCCCGCCATGCCCGGCTTCCACTCCGAAAAACAGCTTGTCCGCGACTACTATGCCGCTTTGTCGGGGACCGAAGACAGCGCCAGCGTGGTGGCGCGGTTCTGCCACCCCGACCTGATCTGGCGCGGCTATCATCCCGTCGGCCTCCTGACCGGACCCGAGGCTGTGGCGACGCAGTTCTGGACGCCGATCAAGACCGCGCTGACCTCTCTGCAACGCCGCACCGACCTCTTCTTCGCCGGGCGCAACCACATGGCCGAAGACGGTGCAATCTGGGTCGCGTCGATGGGGCATCTGATGGGCCTGTTCGACCAGCCGCTCTGGGGCATCCGCCCCACCCGCAAGATCGCCATGCTGCGCTTTAGCGCATTCCATAAGGTCGAGGGCGGCCGGATCACCGAAGAGGTGATGTATTTCGACCTGCCCCATCTGATGATGCAGGCCGGGCAAAACCCCTTCGGTCCGCAGACCGGCGCGCATCTGGTGCAGCCGGGGCCGATCACACATGACGGGCTGCTTTACCACGACGCGCCCGAAGCCGAAGGCGTCGCGACCCTGCACGCCATCAACGCGATGGTGGGCGATCTGGGCGACTGGAACCTTGGCCTGCCCTTGGAGGAAGAACTCCGCCGCACCTGGCACGAGGATATGATCTGGTGGGGGGCCGCCGGGATCGGAGCCACCTACACCATCCCGCGATATGCCGAACAGCATTCCGCACCGTTTCGCAAAAGTTTTACCAATCGGTCAAAAACCGGTCACCTCTGCCGGATGGCCGAGGGGCATTTCGGCGGGTTCTTCGGCTGGCCCAACTTCACCGCCGAATTCACCGGTGGATTCATGGGGATGCCTGCCACCGGGAAACGCGTGGAATTCCGGGTGATCGATTTCTACCGCCGCGAGGGGGACAAACTGGCCGAGAACTGGATCTTCATCGACCTGCTGCACCTCTGGGCGCAGCAGGGTGTGGATTTGCTCGACCGTACGGTTCGGATAGGCTGACCGTACGGGTGGGGGCGGCACGACATTTCGGAATGTCGTGCCACGTGTTTTCGAAAACACGTGGCACCCAGCCTTACTGGACCGGGAAATAATCCTCGCACTCGCCATCCCGGTAGACATCCGCCGTACAGCAATGCAGGCCGCCGCCGAACGCATAGGCGTCGCGCAGATCGACCGGGATCACTTCCATCCCCAGCTTGTCCATCTGCTCCATCTGGTAGACTTCGGACGCCTCGACGCAAACCGTCTTGGGGTCAAGCACCAGCACGTTCATCGACAACCATGTGGACGAATAGCACAGCGGCGGCGGCGTGTTGTGCGCGGGCTGGGCCGCGTCGACGATTTCCCAATCGTTCTTCTTGAAGTATTCCCTCTGTTCCTCAGGCAACCGGCGGTTCGGGTTGTTCAGGATCAGACCGGGACGCAGCGGTGTGAAGGTCGCGTCGATATGGATCGGGTACGGGTCACCCGGGAAATTCACCGCGCGGACGCGATGGTCGGGGAAGTGACGGCGCAGCCATTCGATGCCCTTGAGGTTCGTGGTGAATCCGTGCTGCACGATCAGGTCCTTGCCAAAGCGCAGCACGTCGGCGGCGTCGAAGAGAGGTTCTTCCTCAGTGGTGACAAAGAACTTCTCGGCCGTCCACTTGAGGCGCTTTTCGATGCCGATCTTCTCGGACAGGTAATCGGCGTGATAATCCGCATCCGTCAGGCGCGGTTTGGGCGCTGCTTCGTGACGGAAACTCACGTCTTCTTCCCAATATTGCTGCATCAGCGGGCGATAGCAGAGGTATTCGAACCAGCGGCAGCGATAGGACATCGTCGCCTCGAGGATCTCGTGCCCCACGGTCAGCAGCACATCGCGCGGCGGCATGCAGCCGAACTGGCTGTCTGTGTGGAAATCCGGGGTTGTCACGGGCTTTGAGAAATCCGTCGGCGTCGGGCGATCCACCCGAACCCCGCGCTTGCGCAGCATGTCGGCGAAGTTGTCCAAGAGCTCGTTCGCGCGGTCGATGGTTTCCTGCGGACGGCGGCCCCACTGGCCGCGCATGTCGCTGTCCTCGGGCACCTTCGCATCCAGCGCGGGTTCTTCCGGCGGGATATGGCAATCGTCGGCGCGGCCCACGATCACGTGGCGCAGCGTGTCCCATTCGTTCCAGCTTTTGACCTGGGTCTTGTCGGGCGACCAATTCATTCGGTTCTTCCTTGATTGGGGGGTTACGTCCGGATCACGTATTCCTTGCGGGTAGTTTCGATGACCTTCCATGACCCGGAAAAGCCCGGGCGCAGGATGAAGCTGTCACCCGCCTTCAGCTCGTATTCGGTGCCATTGGCATCGGTGATGATCGAATGGCCGGAGAGGATGTGGCAGAATTCCCATTCATCATACGAGATGCGCCAGTGGCCGGGTGTGGATTCCCAGATGCCACAGTAAAGACCGTCGCGGTCTTCGTGGTTCCATGTCGTGAATCTGGGCGTGCCCGAAATCACACGGTCGGCGGGTGGCGCGTCTTCTTCGGGTTCGACCGATGTCAGGACGCGCAGGAACAGATCGGACATGTCAGGCTCCCGGTATATGATTGCGCTAGGGATGCGCGAGGCTTGGCACAGCGGCAAGCCCAAAGACGACGAAAGGCGTCGCAGAGGGACGCCTTTCGGGTTTTTTACCGGATGGTCAAATTCCTCAGTTGCCGAAATTCGACAGCGCGTCGAAGTCGATCGCCTCCATCGCCTGCATCATCAGCGCCTCATCGCCGCCTTCGACTGTGACCAGGATGCGATTGTTGACCAGCGCCATCGCCTGACCGTCATTGATCGCAACGCGCTGACGGCCCACCCGTTCGACCTTCATGCCCATGGCGGCCGCATTGGCGACCATCGCGCCCATGCTGGCCACCATCGCGTTGTCGGCCATCATGGTGATCGAATAATACTGCGAGCCGTCCGGCGCACGGTATTCCGCGCTCGCCCCCATGCCGCCGCCCATCATGGCAAGACCGGCCTGCATTTCGGTTTCCACGTCACGGGTCCAGCCATCAGGCGCCGGCGGCAGGAATTGCTGGAAGGCCTCGGCGCGCAGAGCCATCAATTTCTGGCGCACGAAATCCAGTTCTTCGAGGGCATAGGTGATATCGCCATCGTTATAGGCTTCGATGGCCGATTGCAGCGTGTCGGAAATCTCGTCGGCCTGAGCAGAGAGCGGCAGAGACAGAGCCGCGACAAGGGCGCAGGTTGTAAATCGTTTCATGTCAAAGTCTCCATTCGGATGTCTTGGCGACCCGGCAAAGCGCCGCGCCTTGCACACCTTTAAGCGCGATCTTCGCTTCCCTTTCAACCGGGGTTTTGCGATTGTTCCGGCAGACCCGGTTCGGCGCGCCCAACTTGCCATTGATGTCGGCCCGGATGGATTGATTGGAGGATTTGGAATGGCGGATTTCGACACACAGGTGCGCCAAAGCCAGGCACAGGTGGCCGAAGCACAGGCCAAGATCGCGGAGTTGACCAGCCGCATCGAAACGGCCCGCGCCAAGATGAAGGATGGCTCGGATGTCACCTTCGACATCGAGAACGCGACGCTGGAAGATGTCCATGCTCATACAGATGTGATGAACGCGAATATCGCGGAACTGATCATGGGGCTGGATGACGTGACCGCCGCGTTTTCCAAGGATTTCGACGAGATGCGGTCGAAGACAGGCTGGGAAAGTTTTGTCGGCATCTTCTCGAAGGGCAAGTCGGAATCGATGCGGCAGGAGCGGATGAAGACCGCGTCCATCGACGACAAGCTGCAGGATCTCATCGCCAAGTCGGACGTGATCGTGACCTTGCTTCAGGGCCAGTTGAACCTGCTGAACGAGCAGAAGGACAAGGTCGAGGTGAACCTAGCCGAAACTTTGGACGAGCGTGAAGCGACGGTTGGGGAACTGGAGACCGTGCGGGCCGAGATTCTGGCGATGGACCCCAAGATCATCGAGTTGGAAAACAAGATCAGCGTCGAACAGGATGCCGCTACCCGCACCAAGCTCGAAACCGAACTGGCCGAGTTGAACGCCGCCTATAACGCGATGGTGCAGGACGAGCAGGTCAAACTGGCCAAGAGCCAGACGCTGGAGCGCTATATCGAGAAGGGCAAGACCTGGATCGACAGCCTTCAGAACCAGGCGGCGACGCAGATGGTTCTGATCAACAAGCTCCAGACCGACACCAAGCAGCGCGTGGTCCTTTATGATGCGCTGTCGAAGTCCTTGAAGACCGCCCAGCAGCAGGACATCGCGCACCGGATCAACGAGATCGGGGTAAAGACCGATCAGGAGGCCCAGACCGCGATGGCCGGGATCGGGGCGGCGACCAATCAGAAGATGGCCGACATGCTGGAAAGCCACGAAGACCACATGGTCTTTGCCCGCGAAGTGCTTGAGGCCAAGGCAAAGGCGGATGAACGCTTTGCCCGCCGGTTCCAGGCGATTGTCGAGAAACACGACAAGAACCTGTATGGGGCGTAAGTGAAGCGCGTCTTCGATCGGCTGATCTATCTTGTAATCCTATGCCTGATTGTATTGAGCGTAGCGTTTGCACTATACCATGACGGCATGATTTCTCCGCATGTCGGAACGGTCATTGAAGTGGCTTATGTACCATCTTTCTTAGTATTCCTTGCGCTCCTTGCGATTAATGCTCTCCTGAAACTCTTCGCAAGACCAAAAGTACGCACCAAGCGACCATCAGATGAGAACAACGCACGTCAGAAACCGTTTCCGGCGCAAGAAGAGGTCGTCCTTCCTATTTGGGTCGATGCTTTTAAGTTTCTACGATGGGGGTTCATCATAATCGGAGTAGGTTTTTCATTCTCGCTGCAAAACAATTATCCTCTGATGCTAGGGCTGGCGTGTTTTATTGCGACCAGCTGGTTCGCCAATAGAGCTTCACGGAAAGCAGACCCAGCCCTGGCAAATACCGTGTTTCCAAACGAGAAAAAGAGCCGTATTGCGGTCTGCTGCGGACGGGGAAATGATAGCGGGGACGGTGGTGACTGATAGCACAAACGACCATCGCGGGATTCCTGACACCCAGGCCAGCCGCCGGTATTTTGCGAAGTTCGAGACCATCCTCGCCCATCTGGGCCGGGTCGCGGCGATGCTGCATGTGGAAAAGCGGCTGACCAAGACCGAGGTCGAGGTGCTGACGCGCTATGTGATTGCGCTCAATCTGACCTTCCGGGCGCTGTCGATGAAGTACCTGCTGGTCGGGCGGGACACCGGGCAGTTTTTCGGCTCCCTGACCATGGATGTGAAGGACAGCGGGTTTCCAACGGCGACGGAATTGCTGGTGATGGCGAATGACGCCGCGCAGGCGGATCAGCATTTGCGGACCATGCCGTCGGTCGATGCGTTGAAGGACCAGATGGTGACCGAGATCATCGGCGATCAGGCGATCCCGACGCGGCTGCAATTCACTCTGAGCCAGCGGCTCTACTATGAAGAACTGACACGCGGGAAGCTGTTCTGGGCGAGGAACGATCCGCAATGCCTGTGGCTGTCAGGGACCGAGCCAAGGCGGCGGTATCTGCTGCATTGGGGCGTGTATGACAGCCAGGTGAACCTGCCGACGATCTACCTGATGGAGGTCGAGGACAGCGGGCGCGAAGCGCTTCCCAAGGACGACCGGCGCTGGCCCGAGGTGCAGGCGCATCTGATGGCGCAGTCACTTGGGGGGCTGAAGCTGCTGACCATCGCGCAGGGGTTTGACGAGACATTTGACGACCTGCACCCGAAACGGCTGCGGCGGTTCCATATCGGGCCGATGTATTCGCAGACCTTCACCCAGCAATCCGGGCCGATCCATGATGTGCTGGAACAGGCCCGCGCGCCCGAGGGGCAGGATTGGGCACTGGCCTGGACGCTGGAAGAGCTGGAAAGCGAGCGGGTGCGACAGGAGAAATCGGGTTGGTTCTCGAAGGTGGACCGCGAGGTGTTTGCGCTGGACCCGTTTGCAGGGCGCGGGGCCGAGACCGGGACAACGGCGACCGAACGTATGGTCATCCTGCCGGAGCGGCCGTTTCAGGCGCTGGCGGAATTGAACCCGCCGGGCTTTGCCAGCGTGCGGAAGTTCGTCGTGAACGATGCGGGGCGGGTGTTGAGTTATTGACCGTCGCGCTTGCGTTTGCTGCGGGAGCCTCCGGCGGGAGTTTATTTGGCAAGATGAAGCATAGGAGCGTCGCAAGATGTCCGTAACGTCCGATTTGATGGAGCTGCGCGAAGAGGCGATCCGCAAGAATTATGCGACGGCCAATGCGATGCTTGAGGGGTTCGATCACACGCCGCGGGTGGCGACAGCGTCGGAGCCTGCGGCGGTGGAGCGGTCATCAGGGATTGGCACACGGCGGCGGTTTCGCTCGACCACGCCGGGGTTGGTGACACGGTCGACGGCGCGGCCCGAGGGGGTGCATCTGCTGGAGCGGATCGCTGGAGCGGACGGGGATGACCCGCTGGTGTCACCCGCGCAGGCGGCGGTGATGCATGGGCTGCGGCGGGCATTGGGGATTGCGCTTGCGGTGGGGGAGGCGTTTTCCGACGCGACGCCCTTGGGCGAGATGAAGCGGGCGAATTTGCAGGGGTCGTTGGGCGCGGATCGGAAGGCGGAGTTTTCTGCTTTGCTTGAGGGGGAGGCGCTTGCGGTTGGGTATGTCTTCGCCAATGCGACGGCGTTTTTGCTGGCCGCGCAGGCGTCGGAGGTGACGGTCGATGTGGGCGAGGTTCATGAGGTTCTGACCGACAACGCGCAGCTTGCCCTGCATGGGGCGTTGTGGGAATTGGATCAGAAGCTGGCACTTCATGCGTCAGATGAGCCGCGCATGGTGGCGACGGTGTTGGCCTTTGCCGAGCAATTGATGGAGCGGATCGCGTTGCGCGCCCAGAACGGGGCGCGGACGGGGGCGTTCACCTCGGCCAATTGGCGGGTGGAGGCGGATGATCTGACGCTCCGGGGCTTCACGCCTGCGACCAAGGCCAAGGGCACCACGCTCACCATGCAGTTCAAGAAACCGCATCAGGTGGTGGGCAACCATATCGCCAAGTACCAGGCGATGCGGCTGGCGAAGATGCTGATGGCCTATGACTTCGAGCGGCGGTTAAACCCGTTTGCCGAGCTTGGCGGCTTCATCTTCACCTTCATGGGGGACGGCGCGCCGGGGACGGGGAAGACGACGCTCATCCAGATGATGACGGGGATGATCCACGAGTATTGCCAGAACGCGGGTTACACGTTCCGGTACCAGAACTTCGGCATCGACAATATCGACAGCTATCAGGGCAAGTCGGGGCAGAACGCGAAGGCGTTCATCAACAATATCCTCGACCCCGGCGTGATCGGGTTCGGCACCATCGACGACATCGACCAGATCGCGGGCAAGCGGGGGGATCGGCAGTCCAGCGCGGGTCAACAGGAGGTCACGGCGGTGTTCATGGAGGCGTTTGCCGGGGCCAATACGGTGGTGCGGGGGAACTGCACCTTCGGGATGTTCTCGAACTTCCCCGAGAACGTGGACGATGCACTGCGGCAGCGGGCGGGGGCGCGGTTCCTTGTGGACGGGCCGCAGACGCGGGAGGATTACATCGACATCCTTGCGCTGCTCATGGGCAAGAAGCACGACATTCCGCTGGGGGACCACGAACTCTACGCCGCGCAGCAGATCCAGAAGGCGGTGGCGGCGTCGTTCGAGTCTCACAACCGGCCCAAGGAACCGGGATTGATGGAGGTGTTCGACCGGGTGTCGTCGCAGATCGGCGAACTCAATACGATTGCCAAGATGGGCACCTACCTCAAGGCCATTCAGGAGGCCGATCCGCGCTTTACGGGGCGCGCGATCAAGAACATCACCGACGCGGTGAAGGTCCGCGCGATGGATTTCGAACTGCCGGACGAATGGATGGAGCAGCCGGAGCTGTTCCTGTTCCAGCCCTATGATCGGAAGGCGGCAATGATCGAGGAGCTGCGGCGGCCGATCACGGTCGAGATGGTGATCCAGGAGATCAACCGCTACGCGGATTCCGAGTTCAGATACGCGGACAAGTCGGATGAGGTGGCGATCGAGGCCATGGTGCGCGACTTTGGGCGGACGGAAGAGGCGAAGCGGCGGTATCTGAAGGCGAAGGGGTGACGCTGTTTTCCATTTTCACGTTTGCCCTGATACTTGGCCTTTGCTTTGCTCTGCCTTCCGCCCTCCCGGTGCCTCATGACACAGCATGGAAAGGTTTGAAACGCTTTGCTGTCAGCGCACTTGCGATTGGGATTATACTTGGACTTGCAAACTGGACGTATTTTCGTATTTCGGTCGAGCCAGTTTTGGGACGTAGTTTCTCGTCCAATATGATCTTCACTTGGGTCGGAACTTCCATACTTTGGGTGCCTCTCCTCACTGTTCGCGTCATCCAGATTGCTGTTCGCGAAAGGCAAAGCTTGGAGGGAAACGGGTGAGGCTGACCAAATTTTTTGCCCTTTTGATCGTTCCACCCGTTCCCGTGGCGTACGCCATCTCCGGGAGCATATGCCAACGATGGTCGTTTGAGGCGCAAAATTGCTTACATGCGAGCGATCAATTTGGTGAAGTTTTTGGGTCCTTCCTTCTGATCTTTGGTTTCATTTGGTTGCTATTTCTATCGGCTTTTCTTTTGGTAAATTTTTTGGTTGGAAAGATGAGAAAACGTTAAAAATGATTTATTTGAATGAATGGGAACATAGGACAGTAGCGCAAAACGCGGCGAAGCCGCGACGCGCCCGACCCGCCCCCCAGGGCGGGCGCGTTCCGCACCCACCCTCGGGCCGGGCGCATCGCTTTGTGCTGTATGGTAAAGGCATCAAATGACTGTTGGGTTTATCATCGCGTCTGTCGCTTGGGCGTCCTTGGGGACGCTCTTCGTATGTTGGAGTGTTTCCCGCAGCCTGCCTGTGCCTGACGGCGCGTTGACCTTCATTCGTTTCGTTTTCTGGTGGAGCATATCTGCCTTTGTCGCTTGGGCAGTGTATCTGGCGACATCTCTCGTTCTTTTGCCTGCCGGGCTTCTTAGCCAACTGATGAACACGTCTGAGGGTATAAGCATCTTTGCGGGAGGTTTGCCTGTAATCGCAGGTCTCGCATACGGAATCTATCGCCAAGCGTTCGCACGTCACAGGAGCGGAGTAGAACCATGAACCGCCTCATCCAATCCGGCCTGATGTTCGGCAACCTGATCCATGTCGCCTCACCGGCGCTGGTGGAGCGGTACAACCGCGCGCTCAAGCATCTGACGGACAAAACCACGGCCCAGACCGATTTCCACATCGACATTTCCGGCTTCTCGCCCGAGATCGGGGACGAGTTGGACGATCCGCTCTACCTCAACCACAACGGGGTGAACCGGCAGTTCATTCTGCTGACGACGCAGCAGAAGACGGCGCCTCTGCTCGATGCGAAATTCTCGACCTCGCGGGATATTCTGCGGCAGTTCATCGAGGCGAATGAGAGCCAGTTGTTCGCGCTGACCGCCAAGGATGCGGTGGCGGGGGAGTTGGTGAACACGGTGTTCGACGTGTCGAACCCGGAGCGGCTGTTCGATATTCACACGATCCGGATCGAGGCGGACACGACGAGCGGCACGGTGCGCGATGCGGAAAAGCTCGGCGCGCTGGTGGATCGGTTCAAGACAGAGCCTGACGGCTGGCACGATGATGTGCTTATTGCGGAGATGATCACCCTCGCGAAACGCACGGGCGATGTGGTGCGCAATCCGGTGCGCCTGCGGCAGATGGAGTTCCGGCAGGAGAACTTTCACACCAGCCATTTCGGCGGGATCTATGTGTTCCGGCAGGTGGAGCATCCGGCAGCGATCTGTGCGGGGAACGTGGTGCCGGGCATGCCGATTGCCTATACGTTCGGGCTGGAGCAGCGGAACAAGGTGGCGAAGTTTCTCGACTTGAACGGGTTAGTGGAGCCCATCGTGAAGGCGCGGGGGATCGATGCCTCGGCCATTCTGCGGCAGAAGATGGATTTCATCGTGGTCGACATCGCGCAGGAGGCGGAGATCGACCTGACGGGGGCCACACGGCGCGACATTCGCGGGCTGGCGCGGCGGTATTCCGAGCGGCTGCCCCCCGAATGGCACGCCCTGAACCAGCTGGTGCAATGGGCGGATGGGGATGCGAAATGGCCCCGGATCGCAAGCGACCATCCGGCCTATTTCTACACGCTGCGGGCCAGTGACACGAAGGACGCCACACTGGTGAACATGCTGCTGTCCAAGCTGTCGCCCAAGGACATCCGGCAGCTTTACATCTGCCACAAGGAGGCGTTCTACGCCGCCTATCGCGGTTGGACCGACACGAAACGCGCCTATGTGGTGGATTTCCTGACGCGCGAATACGTCGCCGACAAGGCAGGCGCGCGCGAGGCTTTGTTCGGCCATGACGCGCCGCTTGAAGAACCAAAGCCCGTGCGCGAGGATGTCATCGCGCGCGTCGGACCCTGGGGCGCGGTTCGGAGGTAACGCATGTTTGCACTCGCACGGTTGCTGGTGATCGGATTTCTCGTCCTGAGCGTGGTCTATATCTGCCTCTCGCTCTATTCACGGGCGGTGCGGCGCGACAAGCTGGAAAAGGAATGGGACGAGGAGATCCAGCAGGGCGACCGCGACGCCTTTGTCGAGGCGGGATTGCGCGAATACGACGGGTCGCTGCGGCGCAAGCTCATTCTGGGGGTGTATATCGTGCCGCTGACGGTTATCTCTGTCATCATCTACTTGACGAATTTCCACTGAGGGGACGACGCCGTGGGGTATATCAAATGGGCCTTCATCCTGACCTTCTGGGTCCTGTTCGCGTCTTTCCTGCATTACACGCTGCCGCAGCATGACATCGCGCGGATCACGGAAACTGATGTGCGCCGGATCGATCCGGGCGAAAACCGCTGGTTCTGGGCGCAGGCCGACATCGGCAGCGACGGCACATTGGGGAACCGGGACGTGTTCTTCATCTCGACCGTGCGCGACAACGGGCGCGTGATGGTCTACCGCAACGAGGACACCGGCTGGAGCTGGCCGCCCTATTTCAAGTTCGACACGTCGAACCTGCAGGCCGAGGCGGCGGACCTGCGCAGCACGGCGGCGAACCCGCAATGGGTGGTGATCAAGCATTACGGCTGGCGGAACGAGTTCTTCACCATCTTCCCGAACGCGATCAGCGTGCGGCCCGTGGACGGGCCGGATGTGCGGATCATCCCGTGGATCAATATCGTGATCCTGACGACGTTGGCCGCGCTGTTCTGGGCTGTCTGGGTGCGCTGGCGGCGGTTCCGCATCGCGCGGATCGACCCGGTTCTCGAAGACGTCGAAGAGGGGTTCGAGTCCGTCGGTGATGGCATCGCACGCCGCCGCAGCGGGTTCCGGCGGTGGCTCGACAGCTGGAAGTCCAAGTAACGCGCTTGCCAAAGCGGTGCGGTTTCGGTCAGTCTCGTGCAAACGCATGCAGTGAGGAATGATGGCAGGCGCGCGACCCGAACAGGCGGTTCTGACCCGCGATACGGACATGTCCAAGACCGAAGAGACACGTCGGGTCATCGAAGGCATGGTCGATTTCCCGCATGTCCTGGCGCAGCTTGGCGTTGACGTGTTCGGTGGCGAGGGCTGGGAAGCCTATGATCGCGGGGAAAAGACCCCGCCTGCCCCATGACGACGACGCGCAAGATCACCTCTCTGGATGTGGCGAAACGCGCCGGGGTCAGCCGGTCTGCGGTAAGTCGGGTGTTCACGCCCGGGGCTTCGGTCAGCGAACGCACGGCGTCCAAGGTGCGCGAGGCGGCCAATGCCTTGGGCTACAGGCCCAATGTCCTGGCCCGCGCGATGCTGACCGGGAAGAGCAAGATCATCGGGCTGGTGGTGGCCTATCTCGACAACCATTTCTACCCGACCGTGCTGGAACTGCTGTCCGAGGCTTTGGAGCGCGAAGGCTATCACGTGCTGGTTTTCATGGCCGCCCACTCTGCGGACGATGTCGAGGACGTGGTGAGCCAGATCCTCGATTATCAGGTCGACGGGCTGATCCTTGCCTCCGTGTCCCTGAGTTCCGATCTTGCCAATCGCTGCCGCGCGTCCGGTGTGCCGGTGGTGCTGTTCAACCGCAAGCTCGAGGCCGAGGGCGAATTGGCGGTGGTGTCGGACAACCGCATGGGCGGGCGTCTGGCGGCGGAACATCTGATCTCGCTAGGGCGCACCCGGATCGGGCATATCGCGGGCTGGGAAGGCGCCAGCACGCAGCGCGACCGCGAGGCCGGGTTTATGGAAGGCCTGCGTGCTGCCGGGCTTGGCCTGTTTGCCCGCGAAGTCGGCGACTACCGCTTGCCGCGCGCCAAAGAAGCAGCACGGCGCATGTTCGACACGCTGGACAGGCCCGATGCGGTGTTCGTGGCGAATGACTACATGGCCTTCGGCGTGATGGATGTGCTGCGATCGGAACTGGGTTTGCGCGTGCCGGACGATGTGGCGCTGATCGGGTTCGACGATGTGCCCAGCGCCGCTTGGCCCGCCTATGGCCTGACCACCATCCGACAGGATGCCGAAGCGATGGTGACAACGACGGTAGAGGCTTTGCTGTCGGAAATCGGCGGGACGGATGTGACATCCCCGGCCCCGTTGCCTGTTACTCTGGTGCGCCGCACCACGGCGTAGCGGTCAGAGATCACCTGTCGCCAGCAGGATCTGTTTCCAAATGGTCGTCTCGTCGATCAACGTCCATTCACGGCGCAGGCCGTGTCGACCGAATTCGGCATGAGTGATGCCCATGATGTAAACCTCGGCTCCGGTGGGTGTGCCGAACATGCCCCAGCCGGAATGCTTGCCGTGCAGAGACCAGCGGACCGCAGCACGGGGCGCACAAAGGGGGTCTTCCATCCCGATCCGATGATCGACGGAAAACCGCGCGTCCGGGAAGGCCGCGTGCAGTTGCATCCAGAACCGGTCGGCATCCGTCCAGCCCGCGCCGGTTACATGTCCGGGATAAGCCAGTTCAGCTGCGCGGTCATAGCTTTCAGGGATCACGGAGAATTCGGCATTGGCGATCCGCGTGAGGATATCTGCCAAAGCATGACCCCAAACGGAGTCATTGCCGCGGCCGGTGTAGGGACCGGGTTGGTCATTGGCCGGGGTCATCGGTTTGACGCAGGCTTCCGGCCCGCCTTCCCGCGCGATGAGGTCTCGGGTCCAATCGACCACATCCCGTCCCATCTGGCGGACAATCGCGCCCTGATCCCGCACCAGCCATTCATCATGGACACCGTTTTCGCGGCACCAACAGTCCGCAAGGATGCGATAGGCCAGTTTGCGCCCCGTCGGTGCGCCGTACATGCCCGGACCGTCATGTGTGGCGGTGCAGTAGAGCCGATGCGAGGACAGAAAGCTGTCCTCGCCGGTGGCACACCAGATCACCTCCTCGCCCAGAAGCTGGCGATCCGGAAATTCGGCCAGCGTGGCCTTGGTCGCAGCGATGATCCCGGTATTACCCTTGATCACAGAGGCTGGGGACCGCACCACAAGCTCTGGGCCGTAGTACCGGTGCAGCGTGTGAATGCCGCGGTCTTCCCAGATGTCCTTGGTGATCCCGAGAATGTAATCGGGAACATCCTTCCAGCGCGCATCAAACCCCGGAAGGAATGGCATGGATCACCGCATCCCGTAATAAAGGCCGACAACGTGTTCCGCTTCTGCAAAGAACAGCCAGCGGGAGACCAGAACGCCGGCGATATGGCTGATCAGGGCCAGCAGGCCGAAGATATGCGGATAGGGCAGCAACAGCAGGAAGACGGGAACGACCAGCATCAGCACCAGTGCGATCATCCGCAGCTTCTGCGCATGTCTGCGGCCGACGGTGTAGACCATCTCGTTCAGCAGGTAGTTGGTGCCGGTATGCGGCGGCTCGAAGGCGCGGACCTCACCGATATTGCCAAGGCCGGTCGCGGTCTTGAGATCGGTGCCGCTTTCCTTGAACCGCGTGTCGCCGGTTTTCCACCAGAGCGCCTGCAGGCCGCCCGCCACCAAGAGCAGGACCAGACCGATGGTGACCCGACCCGAAAGCAGCGCCCCGCCTGCAATCGACAACGACAGGAACAGGGCCGAGGTCAGCGCGGTGTTCCAACGCGGCACGGTCTTGAGCTGGGCGTAGATCATCGAGGTGGTGTAGAC
The DNA here is from genome assembly GCF_022763305.1 of Marivita sp. GTDB lineage: Bacteria > Pseudomonadota > Alphaproteobacteria > Rhodobacterales > Rhodobacteraceae > Marivita. Next base: position 144,128 of record NZ_JALEGT010000041.1, read on the forward strand.
GGTCGCCAGCGAAAAGGCCGCACCGATCCAACCGAGGATGGACACCTGCGTATCGAAGAATACCAGCAGGAAGGCGTAGATCCCCATGATCACCAACGCCGCAACGGCGCACCACGCCTCGCGGCTGAGCCAGCTTGTCTGCCATTGAGTGAACGCCTTGATCGCCCGCTCGGGACGGCCAAGGTGGAAGGTCGAGGAGATCAGACCTCCGACCGCCAAGGCATAGGCAATCGCGAAGAACGCGAAGGCGACCCAACCGGTTGGCGCTGTGGGGTCGATGCCAAGCCAGAAGAGCAGACCCAAGCCCAGACCAGAGAACGTGCTGAAGGCGATGATGGACGGAGCCGGGTGCATCAGAGTTTCTCCAGCGTCTTGTCGAGCCATCCAAGAAAGCCCTTCGGCTCTTCCACCACGGGGGCAAGAAGCGGGGCGAGGATGTCGATTTCTTCGTTCAGCCGGTCCTTGGGACGCGGCGGCAGGTATTTGTTGACGGGCTTGGTGCCCTGTTCCGGCATCAGGTCCATCCCGCCGCGTTCGGCAACAAGCTGGCTGACCTCACTATCCGGATCACCCAGATCGCCGAAGTGACGGGCATTCGACGGGCAGGTGCGCACGCAGGCGGGCACGCGGTCTTCCTCGGGGAGGTTCTCGTTATAGATGCGATCCACGCAAAGGGTGCATTTCTTCATCACCCCCTCGGCCTTGTCCAACTCACGGGCACCATAGGGACAGGCCCAGGCACACAGACCGCAGCCGATGCAGTCTTTCTCGTTCACCAGAACGATCCCGTCCTCGGTGCGTTTGTAGCTGGCCCCGGTCGGGCAGACGGTCACGCAGGGCGCGTCTTCGCAATGCAGACAGGATTTCGGGAAATGGATGAGCTGTGCTGGGCCGCTTTCCGGCTGGACCTCGTAGGAATGAACCCGGTTGAGGAAGGTGCCGGACGGGTCCGCGCCGTAGGGATTCTGATCCGACAGGGGCGCGCCGTAGTTTTCGGTGTTCCAGCCTTTGCAGGACACGACACAGGCATGGCAGCCGACACAGGTGTCGAGGTCGATCACCAGACCCATCTTGCGCTCGGTCTTTTCGGGAAGCTGCGTCATGCGGTGCGGTCCTCCGTGATCGTGATGATGGGTGCTGGCGCGAACCCGATCGGCTGTTCGGCCTCTTTGTCCCAGGTTGCGACGAACCAGATGAACGATCCTGCCATGCCGATCAGCACGACAGCGATGGCCAAGAGCGTGGCTTTCACGGCAGTGCTCATGACTCCACCTTCCAGCGCAGTTCGTCTGGTCCCTTGCCGACTGGAGATTTCAGTTCATCGAACACCGGGTGGGATTCAGACGGGCCATCGACCTTTTCGATCTTCACCCGCAGGTCAAACCACGCCGCCTGCCCGGTGATCGGGTCTGAGTTCGCCCAGCGCAACCCATCGCCTTTCGGCGGCAGCAGTTCGTGGATCAGGTGATTGAGCAGGAAGCCCTTGGTCGCCTCGGGCGCATCCTTGTCGAGCGCCCATGCGCCTTTGCGTTTGCCGATGGCGTTCCACGTCCAGACCGTGTTTTCGTTGAGCGCCGCCATGTGCGCGACGGGCACAGTGATATTGCCATGGGCCGAGGTCACACGCGCCCAGTCGCCAGTGTTGAACCCGCGCTTTTCCCAGAGCTTCGTCGGCAGATAAAGCGGATTTCGGCCATGGATCTGGCGCAGCCATGCGTTCTGCGTGCCCCAGGAGTGGTACATCGCCATAGGCCGTTGGGTCAGCGCGTGGATCGCGAATTCCTCGGTATCGACGCGGCTGTCCTCGAACGGGGCGTACCAGATCGGCAGCGGGTCGAGCGTTTCCTTGATCCGCTCACGCAGATGATCCGGTGGCTGGCGGTCGCCATGCCCTTCGGCGGCCAGTTGGAACTTGCGCATCGGCTCAACGTAAAGCTGGAAGATGTAGGGCGCCGCCGCATCGTAAAGGCCGATTTCCACCGCCCAGTCCTGATAGGCTTTGTTCCACGGTTTGTAGTACAGCCCCTCTTCGGGCACATGCGCCATCCAGAACCCGCCATTGGCGATGTAGCTGTCAAGCTGCGCCTCGTTCACGTCGCCGCGCCCGCCGGTCAGACCGTTCTCGCCCATGCGCCACCCTGCAAGCGGGCCAACACCGGGGCGGCGCTGGTGATTGGTGATGTAGTCGGCGTAATCGGCGTATTTCTGACTGCCGTCCTCGTTCACGAAACCGGGCAGGTCGAGCTTTGCACCCAGTTCGCACAGCACGGATTGGAACCCGCGCACATCGCGGTCCGGCTCCACCACAGGCCAACGGATCGCATCCGCTGCCGCGTCCGCCTCGCAGATCGGACGGTCGAGGAGCGAGATGCAGTCGTGCCGTTCAAGATAGGTCGTGTCGGGCAGGATCAGGTCGGCATAGGCGACCATCTCGGACGAGTAGGCATCGGAATAGATGATGCGCGGGATCACGTAGTCGCCGTTCTCATCCTTGTCGGTAAGCATCTTCATCACGCCCGACGTGTTCATCGTCGAGTTCCACGACATGTTCGCCATGTACATGAACAGCGTGTCGATCTTGTAGGGATCGCCTGCATAGGCGTTCGAGATGACCATGTGCATCAGGCCATGGGCGCTCATCGGGTTTTCCCATGTGAACGCTTTGTCGATGCGTGCAGGCGTGCCGTCTTCCTTGAGGCAGAGGTCATCCGGCCCATGCACAAAGCCCAGATGCGGCCCGTCCAGCGGCTTGCCCGGCGTCACCTTGCAGTGCGGCTTGGGATGGGCTGTTGCGGGCTTGGGGTAAGGCGGTTTGAAGCGGAACCCGCCGGGGGTTTCGACCGCACCCAGCAGGATTTGCAGCACATGCAGCGCCCGGCAGGTCTGGAAGCCGTTGGAATGCGCGCTGATCCCGCGCATCGCGTGGAAGCTGACCGGGCGACCCAGCATCTTGTCATGCTTTTCGCCCCGGAAATCCGTCCATGGCTGGTCGATCTCGATGGCCTCGTCAAAGGCGACGCGGGCAATCTCGGCCGCGATGCGTTTGATCTTGGTGGCGGACACGCCGCAGGTTTCTGCCACAGCCTCAGGCGCGTATTGCGGATCGAGATAGCGCTCGGCCATCAGGTGCATGACGGTCTTGTGCGTGATCCCGGCATGGCGGTAGCTGGCGGCAAGGTCGGGTTTGACGCCGGGCTGATCGAACGGGGTCAGCTTGCCCGTCACCCGGTCCATGACCAGCGGCTTGCCGTTGTCATCCTTGAGGAACAGCCCGTGTTCCGGCGATTTCGTGTCGCCATTCACCAGAACCGGCGCGTTGGTGTAGCGGGCAAGGTAGTCGAGGTCGATCTTCCCGGCCTTCATCAACTCATGCACCAGCGACAGGATGAACAACCCATCGGTGCCCGGCGTGATGCCAACCCAGTCATCGGCAATCGCGTTGTAGCCGGTGCGGATCGGGTTGACGCCGATTACCTTGGCCCCGCGTGCCTTGATCTTGCCAAGGCCCATCTTGATCGGGTTGCTGTCGTGATCCTCGGCCACGCCGAAAAGCATGAACAACTTGGTGTGGTCCCAGTCGGGCTGACCAAATTCCCAGAACGCGCCGCCCATTGTGTAGATACCGGCGGCAGCCATGTTGACGGAACAGAACCCGCCATGGGCTGCATAGTTCGGCGTGCCGAAATTCTGCGCCCAGAAGCTGGTGAAGGATTGCGACTGGTCGCGCCCGGTGAAAAATGCCAACTTTTCGGGGGCTGTGTCGCGGATCGGTTTGAGCCAGTCTGTTGCGATCTGCAGCGCCTCGCCCCATGAGATCTCTTCGAACTCACCCGATCCTCGCGGGCCCACGCGCTTCAACGGCGCACGCAGGCGAGATGGTGCGTTGTGCTGCATGATGCCCGCGCTGCCCTTGGCACATAGGACACCCCGGTTCACCGGATGGTCCCGGTTGCCTTCGATATAGGCGACCTTTCCGTCCTTCATATGCACGTTGATCCCGCAGCGGCAGGCGCACATGTAGCAGGTGGTCTTGCGCACCTCATCCGAGACTTTCGGTGACAGGTTCAGCTCTGGCTGGACGTGGCCCATATCTATCCTCCCTGATCCGCCGGGTGTCGCCCCGGTCGGAGTTGGCGACAGTGTTCATGTTTCTGCGCCGATGGTAAAGGCGCATTATGCAAGCGCTTACATATCCGTCTTATCGGGCGTCAAGAGGCACCCAATCGCGCGGCTCCGGCCCGTTGTAGAGCGTGAGCGGACGGATCAGGATATTGCCGCGTTGCTGTTCGATGCACTGGATCACCCAACCCGGCATCCGCCCGATGGCAAAGATCGGAACGTAAAGGTCCATCGGGATGCCGTGCAACTGGTAGATCACCCCGGAATAGAAATCCACGTTCACGTTCAGCCCGTGGCGGCTGTAGGGCTTCATCGCCTCGACGACCGCTTGCAGGATCTCATACCATTCCGGCGCGCCCATCTCTTCGCCCAGCTTGCGGACCCCTTCGCGCATGTGGCGCGCACGGGGGTCTTCGGCCCGGTAGACGCGGTGGCCGAAGCCGGTGACAGCCTCGCGATTGGCGCGTTTGGTCTTGACGTACTCCGCCGCTTTGTCCGGAGTGCCGATCTCCTTGACCATCTTCATCACGTCTTCCGCAGCACCGCCATGCGCGGGACCCGCCAGTGTGCTGAGCGCGGTCACGATGGCCCCGTGCAGGTTCGCCTCGGTCCCGACCGTCACCCTCGCGGCAAAGCTGGAGGCATTGGCCCCATGTTCGGCGTGCAGGACAAAATCCACATCGGCGAGACGCGCTGCATCCTCCGAAGGCTTTTCGCCCTTGAGCATCCAAAGCCAATTGGCGGCATGGCTCAGGCTGTCATCCGGTGCGACGGGATCACGTCCATTGCGGATCGCCTCATGCGCCGCGACCAGCGTGGGCACTTGTGCGGTCAGTCTGATGCCGTTGCGCAGAAAGGCCTCTTCCCCGGTCTCCTGACTGTCCGGCTCCAATGCCGCCAGCGCCGAGACTGCGGTGCGCAGCACATCCATTGGATGGCCATCCTTGCACACGCGAATGATGTCGAGAACCGCATCCGGCACCGACCGCGCCGACCGCATCTCGGCATCGAAGGCTGCAAGCTCTGCCGCGTTTGGCAACTCGCCCTTCATCAACAGGTGGCACACTTCTTCGAACGTGGCATGTGTGGCCAGATCGTGAATCGAATAGCCGCGATACTGCAGGGTACCGGCTGCGCCGTCGATGTCGCTCACACCTGACCGTTCGAAATAGACCCCCTTCAAACCACGGTTGATCTTGACGTTCTCGGTCATTGAAGGCTCCTTTGCGGCCGGAAGTGGGAGAGAGATATGAGCGTTCTGGACACGGCGCGTGCCATTGCAGCAGGTTCGAAGACACGGGTGGTGTTTCCTGAACTGGACGATCCCCGTGTTGCGGATGCAGCGCAGCGTCTGAATGACGACGGGCTGTGTTCCGTGTTGGATGTCTCGGCTGATCCAACAGAAGCGCAGGTTGCCGCCCTTGTGGCCGCCCGCGGGATGAAAGAGGCGATGGCCCGCAGGCTTTTGCAGAAACCCCTGTATCGCGCGGCGGCCATGGTCGCGGCAGGCGAGGCCGACGCGATGGTTGCAGGGGCCGACAGCCCGACGCGGCGCGTGATCGAAGCGGCCAGCATGGCGATCGGTCTGGCCGAGGGCGTGACAATCCCGTCGTCGTATTTCCTGATGGTCTTCCCGGATGGGCGCGAATTCGTGTTCGCCGATTGCGCAGTAAACGTGGCACCGGATGCAGCGGCGCTGGAAGCCATTGCGCGGGCTTCGGCTGACACGGCAAAGGCGCTGTTGGGTGACGCGCGGGTCGCGCTCTTGTCGTTTTCCACCGGAACCAGCGGCGCAGGCGACAGCGTGGACCGCGTGCGCGACGTGGCCGCGGCCACCGGCTTTGTCGGACCAGTGCAGGCCGATGCTGCCTTGAACGCAACGATTGCCGCGAAGAAGGGGCTGGGCAGCGGCGATGCCAACGTGCTCGTCTTTCCGTCACTCGACGCGGGGAACATCGCATACAAGCTGTGCCAGGAATTGGCGGGCGCGCAGGCCATCGGGCCCTTCCTGCAGGGTTTCGCGAAACCGGTCTGCGACCTCAGCCGGGGTGCCACGGTGGATGACATCGTCGCCTCCACGCTGGTGACCATCGCCCTTGCGCAGCGCACCTGACACGTGAATGTCATGCGGCCTCCAACAAGGCCACGGCATCCAGCGCGATCATGCGCTCTTCTTCCGCCGGGATGACCCAGACCGAGACCTTGGAGCTGTCCGCATGCAGGCGCGGACCCGAGCGGTGGTTGAAATCCGGATTGATCCGGACACCGGCCCATTCCAATCCGCGCAGGATGCGCGCCCGAACCCCAACCGCGTTTTCGCCGATGCCGCCGGTGAACGCGATGGCGTCGAGACCCTCCAGGGCCGCGATCAACGACCCGGCATGGCGCAGCGTCCAGTAACAGAAATGCTCGACCGCAAAGGCGCTTTCGGCAGACGGATCCAGCATCAGCTTGCGCATGTCGGACTTACCACCGGACAGACCCAGCAAACCGCTTTCGTGATTCAGGATCGCCTTTGTGCGCTCCAGCCCATTTTCCTCGACCAAACGCAACACAGCGTTCGCGTCGATCCCGCCGGAACGGGTGCCCATCGTCAGGCCATCCAGCGGTGAATACCCCATCGTGGTGGCAATCGACTGTCCGTTGTGGATTGCGCAGAGCGACGCACCGTTGCCGAGATGAAACGCCAGAAGGCGCGAGGGCAGCGCCTCGCCGGACACTTCAGGCAGGCGACGCACGAGAGATGCGTAGCTGAGACCGTGGAAGCCATAGCGGCGGATGCCCTTGGTCTCCATCATCTTGGGGATGGCATAGCGCGTGGCCACGTTCGGGTTGGTCGCGTGGAACGACGTGTCGAAGCTGGCGAATTGGGGCAAGTCGGGAGCAAGGCGCGACAATGCCTCCATCGGGGCAAGGTTGTGCGGGTTGTGCAGCGGCGCCAGCGGCGTGCAGTTGGCAATCTCGGCGCGAACCTCGTCGGTGACGCGCATCGGCCCGGTGAGCTTGCGACCACCATGTACCACGCGATGCCCCACCGCGCGCAGGGTCTCGGGCGTGATCCCGCGCTCTGACAGCGCCTTCAGGATCGCCTCCAACGCCGCGCGATGATCAATCAACGGAACATCGCGCGTTTCGTCACCGATCCGCAGGGTGGACGCCCCGCCGATGGCCTCGGCCATGCCCGACAGGGTCTCGTTCAGAGCGTCATCGAACAGCGCAAACTTAATCGAGGACGACCCCGCATTCAGGACCAGAATTGGTCCGTTTTCTGCGGGGTCGGTCATGTTACGCGACCTTCTGCGGGCGCATGTCTGCCGGGTCGATGCCAGCGACGGCCACGGGTGTTTTCATCGCATCGCGGCGGAACGGCTCGCCCAGTTCTTGGTTGATCATGGCTTCGATCAGCGTGGTCTTGCCGTTTTCCATCTGGTCCTTGATCGCGGTGTTCAGCGCATCCCGCAGCTCGTCCATCGTCCGGGCGACAACACCTTGCAGGCCACAGGCCTTGGCGATGGCAGCATAGCTGACGCCCTCATCCAGTTCGGTGCCGACGAAGTTGTCATCATACCAGAGTGTCGAGTTCCGCTTTTCCGCACCCCACTGATAGTTGCGGAACACGATCTGGGTGATCGCGGGCCATTCCGGGCGACCGATGGCGGTCAGTTCCGTGACCGCGATGCCGAACGCCCCGTCACCGGCAAAACCGACCACCGGAACATCAGGGCAGGCAATCTTGGCGCCGACGATGGAAGGCAGGCCGTACCCACAGGGGCCAAAAAGACCCGGCGCAAGGTATTTGCGGCCCTCTTCAAAGGTCGGGTAGGCGTTGCCGATGGCGCAATTGTTGCCGATGTCGGACGAGATGATCGCCTCTTTCGGAAGAGCGGACTGAATCGCGCGCCATGCCATGCGCGGGCTCATCCAATCCGGCTTGGCCGCACGGGCGCGTTCGTTCCACGTGGTGCCCGGATCATCCTGTTCGTGATCCATGCTGGACAGCTGCTGCGCCCAGGTCGATTTCGTTTTCGCGATATGGGCTTTTCGGTCCTCACGGCCCTCATCGCCCGCAGTGTCGGACAGGCGTGCAAGAATGCCCTCGGCCACTTTTTTCGCATCGCCGACGATGCCGACGCTGACCTTCTTGGTCAAACCGATGCGGTCCGGGTTGATGTCGACCTGGATGATCTTGGCGTCCTTGGGCCAGTAGTCGATCCCATAGCCCGGCAAGGTCGAGAACGGGTTGAGGCGGGTGCCGAGGCACAGGACGACATCCGCGCCCGAGATCAGCTCCATCGCGGCCTTCGAGCCGTTGTATCCCAGCGGACCGGCGAAGAGCGGATGCGAGCCGGGGAAGGCGTCGTTGTGCTGATAGCCGACACAGACCGGCGCGGTCAGCCGCTCTGCCAGGGCCATCGACGCGGGGATGGCACCGGCAAGGACGACACCGGCGCCGTTCAAGATGACGGGGTTCTTGGCGGAAGACATCAGGTCAGCGGCCTGCTGGATCGCGGCATCACCCCCCGAGGGGCGCTCGAATTCAACAACTTCGGGCAATTCGATGTCGATCACCTGGGTCCAGAAATCGCGCGGCATGTTGATCTGCGCAGGAGCCGAGGCGCGCTTGGCATTCAGGATCACACGGTTCAGCACTTCGGCAACGCGCGAGGCGTCGCGCACTTCTTCCTGATAGGCGACCATGTCTTCGAACAGCTTCATCTGCTCGACTTCCTGGAAGCCACCCTGCCCGATGGTCTTGTTGGCCGCCTGCGGCGTGACCAGCAGAAGCGGTGTGTGGTTCCAGTAGGCAGTTTTCACTGCTGTCACGAAATTGGTGATCCCCGGGCCGTTCTGGGCGATCATCATCGACATCTTGCCCGACGCGCGGGTGTATCCATCGGCCATCATGCCGCCCGAGCCTTCATGCGCGCAGTCCCAGAAGGTGATTCCCGCTTTCGGGAAGATGTCGGAGATCGGCATGAAGGCCGAGCCGATGATCCCGAACGCATGTTCGATCCCATGCATCTGGAGGACTTTGACAAAAGCTTCTTCGGTGGTCATTTTCATGGTGGCTCTCCCTGGGAAGGGCGCGGGACAATTGCCCGGCGCGGTTGGGCGGACAGTAACGGTGAACACCCCTTACCAATAGGGCCACTTTGGAACACGACTTATAGCCAATTCACCAGTCCATTGCGGATTTCCATGCAGCCCGGACAGGGACGGAGACATCTATTTGCTGCATTCCGGCGCCATTTGTGCCGTTATTTGATTGCAGTATCCGGTGCAAACCCGGATATCGGAAACGTCACTATCCGCACAGCACGGGACATGCGGATCGGATCACACGCCCGACAGGGCGGCAAAGGCAAGGCACGGAATGCCAAACGCGTTGGCACTACTCGCACTGGTCGTCTGGCCACTGGTGACAGTTGTTCTGTTTCAGAAACTGCCGCCCGGGCGTGCCGTGATCGCGACGCTGCTCATGGGATTTCTGTTCCTGCCTGAACCACCGGCGGGCTTCGACTTTCCACTCTTGCCGCCGTTGACGAAACACACGATCCCCGCGCTGAGCGCGTTTTTCATGTGGTATTGGATGTACCCGCACGACTTCAGACCGTTGCCCCGGTCTCCCGTCGCGGTCAGCCTGCTGCTACTCTTCATTTTCTCGCCGATCATCACCGCGCTGACCAACATGCATCCCGTGGTCTGGGGGGATTTCGTCATACAGGCGATGACCATCAAGGATTCCATCGGCTTTGTGATTCAACAGATCCTGCTGGTCATTCCATTCCTGCTGGCGCGCCGTTTTCTGACGCGGGCCGAGGACCAGCGCGACCTGATGTATGCTTTCATGATCGGCGGGCTTGTCTATTCCTTTCCGATGCTGGTGGAGATCCGCCTGTCGCCACAACTCAACCTGTGGATCTATGGCTATTATCAGCATGATTTCGTCCAGACGATCCGCTTTGGTGGCTTCCGACCGATGGTGTTCCTCTATCACGGGATCACTGCCGCGTTCTTCCTGTTGCTGTCGATCCTTGCCGCGTTCGCATTGTGGAAAACGCAGAAAATCAAGTCAAAATGGATGCTATTCGGCGCTGCGGTCTACCTCACGGGGGTTCTGGTGCTGGCCAAGTCTCTTGGCGCTTGGCTGTTCGCAGCGGTGCTGATCCCCAGCATCGTTGTGCTGGGCACCCGCTGGCAACTGCGTCTTGCCGTGTGCATCGCCGCGTTCGCCATCACTTATCCCGCACTCAAGGGTGTCGGCCTTGTGCCCGAGACAGCGATCCTCGAAGCAGCGGCCAGCATCGACCCGGACCGGGCTGCCTCGCTCGAGTTCAGGTTCATGAACGAGAACCGACTGTTGGACCGGGCGCAGGAGAAACCGCTGTTCGGATGGGGCAACTACGACCGAAACCAGATCATGAACCCGGCAAACGGCGTGATTGAAACGATCACGGATGGTCGATGGATCATTGTCATTGGCCAGTTGGGATGGCTTGGGTTTCTTGCCGAATTCGGCGTGCTCGTCCTACCGGTCTTCCTGCTTTGGCGCGAGGTCCGGCATCGGGCTGCGGATGATTATTCGCTCCTGATTGCGCCTCTGTCGCTCATGCTTGCCGTGAACGTGTTCGAACTGCTGCCCAACGCGACGCTGACTCCATTGACATGGCTGATGGCCGGCGCCCTGACGGGATATGCCGAGGCCCTGCGCGATGGGCGCGGCGCCTATGAACCGAAGGAGCGCCTGGCCTGGCGCACGGTCCTTTAAAAATGCGCGACACCATGACCACCGGATCATCACATCGGCCCAGAGTCCTGGCCATCGCCGAGGCAGCGAACCCCGAATGGGTAAGCGTGCCGCTGGTCGGATGGTCTCTGGCACAGGCTTTGCGCGAGGTCGCGGATGTCCACCTCGTCACGCAGATCCGCAACCGTGACGCGATCCTGCGGGCAGGGCTGGTAGAGGGTCGGGATTTCACGGCCATCGACTCCGAAGCAGTGGCGCGTCCACTCTGGGCGGTGGCCGAAAAGCTCCGCATGGGCGAAGGCAAGGGCTGGACGACGCTGCAGGCGTTCAATGCGCTGATGTATCCATGGTTCGAACATCTGGTCTGGAAGCAGTTTGGTCCGGCGATCAAATCAGGCCGATATGATATCGTGCACCGGATCACTCCGTTGAGTCCCACAATATCATCCCCCATGGCCCGCAAGGTGGACCGCGCGGGTGTGCCGTTCATTCTTGGTCCGCTCAACGGCGGTGTGCCCTGGCCGAGGCAGTTCGACGCGGAACGGCGCGCCGAAAAGGAATGGCTCAGCTATCTGCGGAGCGCCTACAAACACCTGCCCGGTCGCGTCAGCACGCTGAAACACGCCTCGGCCATCATTGTCGGGTCACACCACACCCGAAGCGAGATTCCTTCCTCGTTCCAGGACAAGACCGTCTACATCCCGGAAAACGGGATCGACCCGGCACGCTTCAACCAGACCGCCCAGCCAACCGGAGATGTGCTGCGCGCCTGTTTTGTCGGGCGGCTTGTGCCCTACAAGGGCGCGGACATGCTCATCGCGGCGTCTGCAGACCTGTTGCGCTCCGGGCGCATGACGCTCGATATCATCGGCGATGGGCCCATGCTCGACAGCCTGATTGCACTGGCGGAGCGTCTTGATTGCCGGACCGGGTTGACCTTTCATCGCTGGATTCCCCACGCCGAGGTGCAATCCATCCTCAGCCGGTCGCATATCCTCAGCTTTCCGTCGATCCGCGAATTCGGCGGCGGTGTCGTGCTTGAAGCCATGGCGCTGGGTGTTGTGCCCGTGATCGTGGACTATGCCGGTCCGGCCGAACTTGTGACCCCGGAGACTGGGTTCAAGGTGCCCTGTGGCAGCCGGGATGAGATCATTTCCGCGTTCCGCGAGACTCTGACCCGTCTGTCGGCCAACCCAGCCGCGCTGGCCCCGATGGCGCGGACGGCCAAATCGCGCGTGGAAGATTACTTCCTGTGGTCGCGCAAGGCCGCACAGGTCGAACATGTCTACAATTGGACGCTAAACAGCCGGATTTCCGAGAAACCGGACATTTTCAGGGCGGAATTGCGACAGGTTCCCGCAACAATCACCGGGACCACGTAACACACTGTTTCCGGATTCCCGATTGCTCCGGATGGCACTTAAGGGGTACAAGAACAGAACGGTGGGGGCCGTTGCTGCAGAAGTCTATCACCGTGCCAAGCCGCTCGCGCCTTCGACTGTCCGATGTTCTTGTGTTCAAGGACTCGGAATCCGCGCGTTCCGAAATGCGGCAGTTTCTTCTGGCCATGGCCTGCTTCGCCTTCGTCCTCGCCGCTCTGGGCGCAGGACAGGTGGGCACGGATGCGTTTGCCAAGGACATCATCCTGGTCTTCTGCGGCGGTTGGTGCGCAAACCAGCTGATCCGGGGACCTGACATTTTCAAGTCTCAGGTGATCTGCGTCCTGCAAGCTTTCTTTGTCGGGGTTCTTTGCTGCGCCGTCGTGCTGTTCATCGTGGGTTGGATGATCTTCCTGCCCGAAGAATACGAGCACTTGGGCCAAGCGCTCTTGATGGCTGCGACATTCAGCACGAATTTCGGTTTGGTGTTCTTTCCATTCGACACGGGCATGCGCTTCGATGGCCTGTTCGATCACCTTTGGATCCCCGCACTCATCGCACAGTGCGGCCTGATCCTGACCCTGATCCACCGGTTCCTGTCTCACAAACCGATTCAGCTGATGGTGGCCCTGAGCGGTCTGGCGGGGGTTTCGCTCGTCCTGTCGCTGATCGAAAGTCCGATGGTGCAGATCCTGCCGATTGGCGGGTTGTGGGCATTTCTGTTCGGCGCTTTGCCCTTCATCATCACGAACCGGTTTCGCGTTCTTGAATTTGCGACTTTGATCGGGGTCATCAACTTCGTGGCCGGTGTTCTGGCGATCACCGCTGCGGGCGACACGTTGCTCGCCCGGGCACTCGTGGCCATCGGGCTGGCATTTCTCTACCTCGGAAGCCGCCCACGCACATCGCATCCAGAGATGTCGGACTTGCGGCGCCGGTGGTTCGGGATGGTGCTCCATTCATTCCTCTGGGCTGTGCCACTGACGCAGCTCTACGGCGCACTCAACGTCTCGGACCAAACGTCTGGAGGCAATGTTCTCTTGCTGATCATTCCGTGCCTGCTCTTCTCGATCTTTTCCTGGACGGTTTGGCAACATATCGAAGAGCGTCGAGGCTCAAATCAATGGGTGATCAGTGCTGCGGTCGCCACTGTCCTGTTCGTCAACGGGCTGATCGGACTGACCACACAAGGCCTCCAGGTTCGGTTTCCGGATGGGGCGCAGGCCTACATCCATGCACTGGAAGGCAGCGATCCGGCTTTCAGGTGCCCGCGCGACATCGACGGCCCTCTTGCTGGCCTTCCCGTCTGTCGGCTTGGTCCAGACGGTCCACCCAAGGTCCTTGTCTGGGGAGATCACCAGCTCGACGCCATTCGAAGCGGCTATGCCGAGGCCGCGCGCCGGGCTGACGTACCGATCTTGCTGATTGCCCAGAACGACTGTGTGCCCCTTGATGGCCTTCAGAGCCGCTTTTCCGCCGGTATCGGGTTCTCAGGACAGGATTGCGACCAACAGACCGCGCAGGTTCTGCAAGCCTTGTCACATCTGAGGTCAATCCGGCAGGTCACCTTGGTTGCGGACTGGGCCTATTATCTCGAAACACCGCGCACCGAGCTGTTTGATCGCGCAACGGTCCGCCTCGGCCCCATCGACGGCAGCCCCATCGATGTGACACGTCAGTCAGAGTATGTGGCAAATGCGGCAAAACGCACGCTGACGTCACGGACCGACAGAGGTCTTCGGGTGTCGGTTCTGCGGCAGGTGCCATCCCATCCGCAATTCGATGCCGAGATGGCTGCACGGGCCAGCCTGCCCGGTGTCGGTCTCTATCTTGGGATGCCGAAACTGACGACATCGGTGTCCCTCGACGATGCAACGCGACGGCATTTCGACATCGATGCCCTGTTCCGCGGGTTCGCGACCAAGGGGCAGATGACCTATGTGGACACGTGGGATGCCTTTTGTTCGCACACTCGGTGCGACGCACGTGGTGGACTGTCGAGCGATTACATCACGTCGACCCGGCTCAGCCAGAGCGGTGCCTTGTCCCTTGCTCCGATACTCGCGACCGATCTTGAGCGCGCTCTGACGCACGCCCCGTACAGGCGCGGCGCAGGCAGCTGATCAGGCCGCCTGCGGTGCCATCAACTCTTTCCAGCGATGACAGGCCACATCATGGCCGGTTGCATCGCTTTCCAGCTTCGGTTCGACCTGCTTGCAGTGGTCAATCGCAAACGGGCAGCGCGTGTGGAACTTGCAGCCCGAGGGCTGATTGGTGGGTGACGGGATTTCACCCTTAAGCTTTTGCGCCGATCCCCGATCATCCGGATCAAGCGACGGAATCGCCGAAAACAGCGCCTTGGTGTACGGGTGGCGCGGCGCTGCAAACAGCTTGCGCGTCGGTGCCGTTTCCACCAACCGACCCAGATACATGACCGCGACGTGGTCGCAGGTATGCGCCACCACCGACAGGTCGTGGCTGATGAACAGGAATGTCAGGCCCATGTCCGACTGGATTTGCTTGAGCAGGTTCAGCACATCCGCCTGAATTGACACGTCCAGCGCCGCGACGCTTTCATCCGCCACGATGAACTTGGGTGCCGAAACCAACGCCCGAGCAATCGAAATGCGCTGCCGCTGCCCCCCGGAAAACGCGTGGGGAAAGCGCCGCAGGTGTTCGAGGTTCAACCGGCATTTCGCGGCGATCTCGCGCACGCGGGCGTCGGTTTCCTGCCGGCTCTTCGTCAGCTTCATCACCTCGAGCGGCTCGGCAATGATGTCGCGCACGGTCATGCGCGGGCTGAGCGCGGCGTAGGGATCCTGAAAAATCAGTTGCGCGCGTTTGCGGTAATCCCTGAGCTGGTCCTTGGTGATCTTCTCAAGATCGTAGTCCACTTCACCGTCGCTGTAATGCGCCCCACCGGCCGTGATTGGCGCGGCTTTGAGAAGGGCACGTCCCAGCGTCGTCTTGCCGGACCCGCTTTCCCCGACAAGGCCAAAGAACGACCCCTTCTCGATGTCGAGGGACACGTTGTCCACCGCCTTGAGGATCTGCTTGTTGAACAGTCCGCCGCCGATGGGAAAGCCGACGGACAGCCCTTTGGCCCGGATCAGAACATCGCTCATGCGGGCACCTCTTCGTAGATGTGGCAGGATACCTTGTGGGTCGCGTCGATCCGTCGTTCGGTGGGTTCAACCGCCTTGCACACATCGCCCACCACCTTGGAGCAGCGGGTGTGGAACACACATCCCGTGGGCCGTTCCAACGGGGACGGGATGTCTCCGGGCACGGGCGTCAGGGGTGAATCCAGATCGTCCAGCTTGGGCAGCGCGGCCAGCAGACCTTGTGTATAGGGATGTTTGGGATTGCGGATCACCTCGCGCACCGGGCCTTCTTCGATCATGCGACCCAGATACATCACGTTCACCTTGTCGGCCGTCTGCGCCACCACACCAAGGTCATGTGTGATGAACACGATCCCCATGTGGAACTCGGCCACCAGATCCTTCATCAGGTCGATCACCTGCGCCTGAATGGTCACATCCAGCGCCGTGGTCGGTTCGTCGGCGATCAGCAGTTTCGGCTGTGTGGACAGGGCCATCGCGATCATCGCGCGCTGACGCATCCCGCCGGACAGCTCGAACGCGTATTGGTCAAACCGCTTGGCCGCGTCCGAAATGCCGACGCGATCCAGCATTTCGATGGACCAGCGCTTGGCCTTTTCGTTGCTGTAATCGCCATGCAGCTGAAGCTGCTCGACCATCTGCTTGCCGATGGTGATGGCCGGCGCGAAACTGGCCATCGGTTCCTGAAAGATCATGGACACCGCGCCACCGCGTACGATGTTCAATTCGCGATGCGTCTTGAGCGATAGAACATCGACCGGCCCCTTGTCGGTATGCAGGGTGATCCGGCTTTCAGGCGAATAGACCGCGTTCTTGGCGTTCAAATGCATCAGTGCCTTGGCGGTCACGGATTTGCCCGATCCGGACTCTCCGACCAGCCCCATCACCTCGCCCTTGTTGAGCGAGAAACTGACATTGTCGACAGCGGTGATCAGCCCCTCGTCGGTGCGGAACTTGAGTGTCAGGTTCTGTACGTCGATCAGGGCCGTCATTTGTTGTTATCCGAATACGGGTCTGCCGCGTCGCGCAAGCCGTCACCGACGAACACGAACGCCATCACCAGTGCGATGAAGAAGATCACCGGGATGAAGTACCATTGATAGTTGAGAAGCACGTCGGCACTTGTCACGTTCTGCAGCATGACGCCAAGGCTGTTCACCGGATCCTTCAGGCCAAGCCCGATAAAGGACAGCGCGGTTTCCGACAGCACCATGTAAGGGAACGAGATCACAAGATCGACGATGATGTAGCTGGTGAAACTGGGCAACAGGTGCCGCCGGATCACGTGGCCCGAGGACGCTCCGCACAGCTGAGCCGCAAGCACGTATTCCTGATTGCGTTCGGTCAAAAGGTGCGTCCGCACCCGGCGCGCCAGTGTTGGCCATCCGATGAGGCCAAGAATGAGCGATATGTAGAAGAACCGTTCCTCGGCCGATAACTCGGGCGGCATGAACGCCGCCACTGCCATGAAAAGCGGAATGGCCGGCACCGTGCGCACCGCGTCGGTGATCATCTGCAGGACAGAGTCGATCCACCCGCCGTAATACCCCGAGATTCCCCCGATCACGAGGGCGAGGACAAAGGCGATCAAGACACCGATGGTGCCCACCTGCAATGAGGTCCAGATAGCATGGAACGTGCGCGAAAAGATGTCCTTGCCTGCATCATCCGTACCAAAAACGTGCACAAACCCGTCCGGTGCACCGAACAGATGCGTGTCCATCGGAATGAAGCCGAAAAGCTTGTACTCCCACCCTTCGACGAAGAAGTAGATGTAGTGCCGTTCGTCTTCGTTGACGGTCGTCACCCAGCGGAAATTCGTCGCCATCGACCGTTCGCGTTCCACCGCATGCACGAAGGGGCGCAGCGAACAGCCGTTCACATCGCAGAACATCGGGATCTGCGGCGCGCCGTTGGTGTATTCGTCGTTCTTGCCCGCAATCGTCGGATTGTAGGGCGAAATGAACGGCGCAAAGATGCCCGACAGGATCAGGAACAGCAGCACACTGGCCGCGATCATGGCAGAACGCTGTTTCTTGAACCGCGCCCAGATCAGCTGACCTTGCGAGGCCGTGAAATATGCCTCTTTCGACCGGCGTTCCACGGCTGCGTCAGTTTCCACGACCTGCACATCCGGACCGGTGGTCTGCGCCATGTTGGGCTTCATGGGATCGGGTGTCGTCGTCATGGCGTCACCTCACGATGCTCTTGCGGACGCGCGGATCAAGCACCGCCAGCAACACGTCCGTCAGGAAGTTCAGCGTCACGATGGACGCGGTCAGAAGAAAGATGATCGCCCCGGCCAATTGCTGGTCGTTCGACCGCGCCAGTGCCTCGATCAAAAGCGACCCGGCCTCCGTCAGCGTCAGGATCAACGCCACGATGGGCAATTCGTTGAAGATACGGTTGAGGTCAAAGCCAAGGCTGTTGACGATCGGGCCCAGCGCGTGACGCGCCGGGTAGTTCCACAAAAGCTTGCGCCCATGCACCCCCCGCGCCGATGCCGCGGTGACGTAAAGCTTGCCGATCTCGTCCGACATCAATGCCCGCACGGTCTGGAGTGCAAACGCGGTGGCGGACCAGCCAAGAATGAAAATGGGCAACCACGCATTGCTTAGTAGGTCCAGAACCCGGTCCATACTCCAGGGGGCATCCCTGTATTCGGCCGAGAACAGACCCGTCAACGTGTCCCCGAAATAGACGGTCGAGAACAGCATGATCATCAGCGCCAGCAGGAAGTTCGGCATCGCAAGGCCAAGATAGCTGAACAGGCGCAGCGAATTGTTCAGGACCGCATTGTCAGACGCCGCGGCGATGATCCCGACGGGCAAGGCAATCGAATAGGCCAGCAAAAGCGAAGCAAGGCACAGCCCCAGAGAGATCCAGAACTTGTCCCCCAGAAGCTGCGCAATATCCACGCGCAAGATACAGCTATCGCCGAATTCACCTTGGAACGCATTGACGATCCACTTGCCCCAGCGTTCGAGGAAGGGGCGATCCAGACCCAGACGGATGCGCTCGTTTTCTATATCGGCGGCAGAGATCCCGGACCCTTGGGTGTTCTTGAAGGCAAGGTAGCGCTCTGCGCAATCGCCCGGCACAAGCTCCATGAGCGAGAACACCACCAGCGAGACAATGATCAGCGTGATCATCGCAAGCACGGCGCGTGTCACCACAAAGCGCGCAAAATTCAACATGAAGCATGCCCCTGCATGGCGTCTGCGCCCCCGGTTGATCCGGTGTGTCGGTCAGGCCGCCGTCATTCTTGAGAAAGGATGCGGGCGGCACAGACCGCCCGCATCAGGATCAGCAGACCTTATTCGTCCAGCCACCACTGTGTCGCGCGGTACGGATAGGTCCGGTAGTATTCGTAGGACCAGGTCTTGAACTCGGTGAAGTTCTTGAGGTTGTTGCTGGCATAGATCGGTTCCGGCGCTTTCACCGTGCCGATCATGACCAGATTGCTCACGAAGTTCTCGACCAGACCTGCGCCCAGTTCGTTGGACTCTGCGGTGCCCGGAACAGCCGACTGGAACGCGTCGATATCGGCAGCGAGTTTCTTGGCCCATTCCGGCGGCTCAACACCAGATGCACCATTGCTGTCCAGCCATTCCGCCCAGAGCATCCCGGTGCGGTGTTCGAAATAGGTTCCGAACGGCGGACGGAAGAAGCTGTTGAGACCCAGATGGATCGCCAGCGGCGCACCGTACTGCCACAGGCCCACATCGAGGTTGTTTGCGGATTGTGCCGAGCGATATTCATCCGGCGTCACTTCCTTGACCTGCGTCTGCACGCCCACATCGGCCCAGTTCTGGCCAACCAGTTCCACAACCGCACCGGCGATGCCCTGGGTCGAGAACTGCATGTTCAGAGTGATCTTCTCGCCATTCGGAAGCTCGCGGAAGCCGTCACCATCGGTGTCGACCATGCCGATCTCGTCCAGCAGCGCCTTTGCGGTGTCCGGATCGAACTCGGCCTTGTAGCTTTCCCAGCTCGGATCAACGAAATCCGGTGCCGGGTTGAACGGTGCGATCTGGCTGGGCGTGCCCTGACCGAAATACGCGATCTCGTTCAGCTCGTCGCGGTTGATGGCGATCGACATGGCTTCGCGGAAGCGAATGTCATTGTAAAGCGCGCGCTTGGCTTCGTCTTCGATGGTGAAGTTGAAGCTGAACGCAGGCATGCCGACCGTCGGCTTGAGCTGGATCGAATAGTTGCCCTTTTCCTGATTTTCCAGAAGCAGCGGCGCGGATTCAAGACGCACGGACTGCGATTTGTAATCCACTTCGCCGTTCACCAGCTTGAGGATCCGCACTTCGTTGTCGTTGATGTACAGCTCGTCCTGCGTCGAGATGTAGGGAAGCTGCTGACCAGTCGTGTCGACCTGGTGGAAATAGGGGTTCGCCACCAGTTTCCGACCTTCGGTCGTGTCGGTGATGTAGATGTGCGATTCCAGCGTCGGCACGGTCGCCTTGGGCAGACCATCGACGATGTCGGCACGCGACAGCATCGGGGTCGGCGTGTCGGTCCAGTCCGAGTTGCCGTAATAGGCCAGGATCGCGTCATAGCCGTTCTCGAAACCCAGCGATTGCGCATAGCTGTCGGCATCCGGGTTGATGTCCGGATGGAACTGGCCAAGGAAATGCTTGGGCTGGAAACCCTGCGCGTAGGATGTCGCGAAGTGGGTCAGCAGACCGGGCTTCGGCGCGGGCAGATTGAAGACCACCGTCACATCGTCAGGTGCCTCAACCGTCATGGTCTCGCCACCGACGGTCACGTAGTCGCGCACCTGCTCGAAGATGTTGGTGTCGAGCATGATATTGTCATGCCAGAACTTCACGTCCGCCGACGTATAGGGCGCGCCATCCGACCACTTGTGGCCTTCGCGCAGCGTGAAGGTCAACTGGGTGTAATCGTCGTTCCACGACCACGACTTCGCCACGTTGGGAACGATGGTCTGAAGGTCATCGGAATAGCGCACGAGGTTGACGTGACGCACCGAAAGGAAGTCGGAGGTGCCCGCTTCGGTCGCGTTGGACAGGGCGTTCAGTTCGCCACCGTATTGACCGATGCTGTCATAAGGAACAACAACAAGCGGCTCGGACGGCAGACGCTCTGCCAGCGGCGGCAGGTCCGGGTTGCCCTTGATCTGCGCGTTCAGTGCTTCGATATCCGGGTTTGCCGAAAATTCCATCGAGCAACCGGCGGCTTCCTGGAAAGCGCTCAGTTCGTATTGCTGCGGAAATTCACCGGAAGGCACACCTTGCATGTCCGCAACCGTGATGCCCGGGCAGTTGGCATAAGCCGCCGCCGGCAAGGCAATCAGGGCAACGCCTGAAAGTAGGATTTTCTTCATTTTCTCTCCTGTTGGTTCCAAGTGTGATGGGGGCTGTTCCCCCTTTTTGCGCCGATCGCTTGTGCAATCAGTCATTCCGGGCGTCCACGGACCCACGCGTTTGGTCTGGCAGATGTCGTCGCGCGGTGGACTGGAGTCTGGCCTGGCATCTCCTTCATGTCGTCAGCCCTCGACCGAACAGCCGGGCTTTATATCTCTGGCAACCATGACAGATGCGTGACAGGACCAGTTGGGCATAATTCATGAGGCCACTTTCACGCCGTCATCGGTAATCATGGTTCTCGAAAACGTGCCATCGGTGTTAACCATTCGATGGCAAAGCATAAGCTGCATCAAATCAAGCATTGTCTGCGCATATGCTGAATTTTTTGTCAGATTTTGGTCTTCAAGCCCGTCGGAGACATCCATCAGGATGGGGGGAAGCCCTCCGGCAAATTGTACGAATCGCAGTGAGTCCTTGCGCATCACGGAAAGATTCGCGGCATCAATCGATATCCCGTGGTCCCTCTGCCAGAGCGTCGGCGCCAGTGGATCGCCAAAATCCAGCTCTGACACCGAGACCGTCCGCCAGTCTTCGGGCGTCGTTCCGTTCAGGAAGGGCACGAGGCTTCGGCCATCCATCGAATGCGGAATGTCGAGGCCAAGGCAATCAAGAATGGTCGGCGTGACATCAATGGATTCCGTCGGCTCTGTCACCGTGATCCCGCGGACAGTCGTGTGCGGGTGCCGGATGATGAGCGGAACGTGGAACGCGGCATCATGAAACGTCGTTTTGCCCCCAAGCCCGTAATCCCCCAGCATCTCACCATGATCGGCGGTCAGCACGATCAGCGTGTCGTCATATTGCCCGCTGTCCTTCAGCCAGGCGATCAGCCGACCGACATGGTGGTCGACTTCGGTCGCTAGACCGAAATAAAGCTTGCGGATCATCCGTGTCGTGGCATCCGACGCCTCGAGTTCCGGGAAACCGACAACGGTTGAGGCCACATTCGCCTTTCGACGCGCCGTCGTGACAAAGGGATGCCACCCCGGTTCAGCCGCTTCCTTCGCCGAGGGAAGATGGGTTTCATCGTACATCTGGTTATACGGCGCCGGGGCCACGAAAGGCGGGTGCGGCCGGATATATGTGACCAGGCCGAACCAGCCCGGCGGTCGCTGACCCAGACCGGCGATCACCTGATCCGTCAGAAAAGCGGTGTCGCTATGTTCCGCCGCATACATCGCGGGCGAATCCGGAGTGTCGCCAACCGGTCGATACATCTCGGGATAGGGCGGCACATCATAGCCCGCCGCGCGCAGATGCTCTTCCCAGGCGCGGGAATCCCCCTCGAGCCGCATCCGAACCACTTCTTGGAAACCGGGGGCCAACTCCTCGTAGGAAAACAGCCTTGGATCATCCGGCGGAAGGAATCTCGGATCCTGAGACGTGTCGGTATACCCGAACAGCAGCGGGTCGAACCCGTGCTGACGCGTCACGGTGGCAAGGTTCGGAACATCCCGCTTGAGCGGTGTCCCGTTGCGCCGGGCTCCGTGGTTCGATGCATATTGCGCCGTAAGCAGGGACACCCGCGATGGACCGCAGGGCGAGGTGACGGAATAATGGTTCCGGAACGATACCGCATCCTCTGCCAGGCTTCGGATGTTGGGCATGTCCAGATGCTCGGCAAGCGCTCCGAACACGCAATCCGCGCGCAACTGGTCGATCACGATAAACAGCGTATTCGGCTTTGACTTGGACACGGCGCTTCCCAGGATTGGGCCGATCATGACAAGCGGACACCATATGTAAAGACAAGTGATTTATATACATCCATAGGCCAAACCTATGGATTACGCCAGCAGCGTCTTCTGCACCGCCTTGATGAAGCCTCGGATCAGCGGAACATCCCGCCGCGCGGACAACGTCACCAGAGATTCAGACATGCCGATATCGACATCGTCGAAGGGAATGGCCTTCAACCGACGGTCATGACCGAATTCGGCCTCACTGATGAACCCGATCCCGGCACCCGACGCCACCACCTCGCGCATCGCTTCACGACCTTCGACCTCGATGGCGGGGATCAGGTCGAGCTTCAGCCGCTCCGCCTCTTCCTCGACCTGCGCTCGCGTCCGCGATCCCACCTCGCGATAGATCAAGGGATACCGCCCCAGATCGCGGAAGCGCAGTTTTCGCGTGCCCTGCAGCAGATATCCCTTCGCAACCAAGGCAAGGATCGGCGTGCGCCCCAAGTCGATGCTGTCAAGATCCGGTGCCGAGATCGAATTGCCGACGACACCGATTTCCGCCTCATAATTCCGCAAGCGGCGCAGCAGGTCCTCGGTATTGCCGGTCCGGATGCTGACGAACACCTCGGGACTGGCCGCACGGAATCGTTGCACCGCCTCCGTGATGTGCATCGCGGAATCCGCCATAATGCGCAGATGACCAGACAAGGCGGTTCGGTTTTCATCAAAAAGTGCGCTGATCCGTTCCTCCACCTCAAACATCTCGCTGGTCAGTCGGAACAACGCCTCGCCCGCATCCGTCATCCGCACCTGACGCGCTTCGCGGGTGAACAGCAGCACGTCATGCCGCTGCTCAAGCTGGCGTACCTGATCCGACACCGAGGGCTGCGAAATATTGAGCGCACGCGCCGCGCGGGAGAATCCGCCATGCAAAGCGACATGGTGAAAGGCACGTAACTGGCTATAGCGCATGGTGGCTCCGGACGGGGGCGACTCTCCATAAGCTTAACCTATCAATCAATAGAGAACAAAGATTTTACATATGCCTGACCGCGCCGCATATCCAAGGCCAGAACAGCTTTGGAACCGCACCATGTCTGCCACACCGCTGCCTGCCCCGGAACTCGGGGAACCCTATCTTCTGACCCCCGGCCCGCTGACCACCGCCTATGCGGTCAAACAGGCGATGCTCAAGGATTGGGGCAGTTGGGATGATGATTTCCGCGCTATGACGCTCGCGGTCCGCTCCCGTTTGCTGGCCCTGATCGGCGATGGCGCGTCTGATTACGACTGCGTGCCGATCCAGGGATCCGGCAGCTATTGCGTCGAGGCGATGCTGGGCAGCTTCGTTCCCCGCGACGGCAAGGTTCTCGTGCTGTCGAACGGTGCCTACGGGCTGCGCGCCGCGCAAACGCTCGACTATCTCGGTCGGTCCTGCCACCTTCTCGACAAGGGCGACTACCTGCCTCCACGCGGCGACGAGGTTGCAGCCATCCTCGCCGCTGATCCAACCATCACCCATGTGCTGGCGATCCATTGCGAAACCTCAAGCGGCATCCTGAACCCGGTCGAGGAAATCGCAGAGGCCACCCAGAAAGCCGGGCGCAAGCTCCTGATCGACTCCATGTCGGCTTTCGGTGCCCTGCCGCTCGACCCGGTCAAACTCAACTGCACCGCCTTTGTGTCCTCGGCCAACAAGTGCATCGAGGGCGTCCCGGGCTTTGGTTTTGTCATCGCCCGCAAAGACGAGATCGAAACCTCTAAAGGCAATTCGCATTCCCTGTCGCTCGACGTGCACGCGCAATGGGCGACAATGGAGAAAACCGGCCAGTGGCGCTTTACGCCCCCGACCCATGTGGTCGCGGCCTTCCTCAAGGCGCTCGACTTGCACGAAGCCGAAGGCGGTGTGCCCGCCCGTGGTGCCCGCTATACAAAGAACCGCGATGTGATGGTGCAAGGGATGCGCGATCTGGGGTTTGAAACCCTGCTCGCCGACCGCTGGCTCAGCCCGATCATCGTGACCTTCTTCTGCCCCGCCGATCCGAACTTTACCTTCCCCGGCTTTTATGACGCCATGAAGGCCCGCGGGTTCATCATCTATCCCGGCAAGCTGACCGTCGTGGACAGTTTCCGCATTGGGGTGATCGGGCAGATGGACGAACACGTGATGCGCCGTGTGGTGGACGCCGCCCGCGACGCCCTGACCGATATGAAAGTAAGCAGCGCAGCTCCGCCCGCCGCCGCTTTGGAAGAACGCAAGAAACTCGCCGCCTGAAGGAAGAGATATGCCGATTAAGAACTCCGTGGTCGCCAATGACCGCACCTACCCCGCGCCCAAGACCTGCGCGATTGCGATCTGTCTGGATGGCTGCGAACCCGAATACCTCGAGGTGGCGATTGCAGAAGGGCTGATGCCGACGCTGAAGCGCATCCGCGACACCGGAACAGACCGTCTGGCTCATTCGGTGATCCCGTCCTTCACCAACCCCAACAACATGAGCATCGCCACGGGCCGCCCGCCCGCCGTGCACGGCATCTGCGGCAACTTCCTTTACGAGCCGGAAAACGGACAGGAAGTCATGATGAACGACGTCCGCTTTCTGCGCGCGCCAACCGTATTCTCCAAGTTCTACGAAGCGGGTGCGCGGGTCGCAGTCGTCACGGCCAAGGACAAGCTGCGCGCGCTGCTGGGGGCTGGTCTGAAGTTCGACGAAGACCGCGCCATCGCGTTTTCGTCCGAACGCTCGGGTGACACGACCAAGGCGGAGCACGGTATCGACAAGGCGTCCGACTGGCTCGGCATGCCGGTGCCAGAGGTCTATTCCGCCGACCTGTCAGAATTCGTCTTCGCCGCCGGTGTGAAGCTGCTGAAAGAGTGGAAACCGGACGTGATGTACCTCTCCACCACCGACTACATCCAGCACAAGTTCGCGCCTGATGAACAGGGCGCGAAAGACTTCTACGCGATGTTCGATAAGTACCTGACCGAACTTGACGCCATGGGCGCGGCCATCGTCGTTACCGCCGATCACGGCATGAAGCCAAAGCATGACGCCAACGGCGACCCGTCGGTGATCTACGTGCAGGATCTGCTCGACGAATGGCTGGGCGAAGCTGCCGCGCGGGTGATCCTGCCGATCACCGACCCGTATGTCGTGCATCACGGCGCGCTGGGGTCGTTCGCCACGGCTTACCTGCCCGCGAGTGCCGATCAGGCCGACATCATCGCCCGCCTGCGCGCTTTGCCGGAGATGCTCGAAGTTGTGGACAAGGCCACCGCCGTTCAGAAATACGAACTCCCCGCCGACCGCATCGGCGACATCGTCATGATCTCGACCGAGAACATGACCATCGGCACCTCTGCCCACCGCCACGACCTCGCCGCGCTCAAGGAACCGCTGCGCAGCCATGGCGGGCTGACCGAACAGGAAGTGCCCTTCATCGTGAACCGCAAGATCGACCTGCCCAACGCACCGACCCTGCGCAATTTCGATGCGTTTTTCTATGCCACCACCGCAGCCGCGCTCGAAGAGGTGCCCGCATGACCGAAATCCGTCACGAACAGATGCGCATCGGTGGTGAAAAGGTCGACACCGAAGCGCGGCTCGAGGTGCGTTATCCCTATACCGACGAGGTGATCGGCACCGTCCCGATGGGCACCGCCGAACACGCCCGCCGTGCCTTCGAGATTGCCGCGAACTACAAACCCAAGCTCACCCGCTACGAACGCAGCCAGATCCTGCAACGCGCCGGTCAACTGATCGGTGAACGTCGTGACTACCTTGCCAAATGGCTGACGCTGGAACTGGGCATCTGCCACCAGCATAGCATCTACGAAACCAAGCGCGCGCAGGACGTCTACCAATTCGCCGCCGCCGAAGCACTCAAGGACGATGGCGAGATTTTCTCGTGTGACCTGACCCATAACGGCAAGGCGCGCAAGATTTTCACCATGCGCGAACCCGTCCGCGCCATCAGCGCGATCACCCCGTTCAACCACCCGCTGAACATGGTCAGCCACAAGATCGCACCGTCGATTGCCACCAACAACTGCATGGTGTGCAAACCGACAGAACTTACACCGCTTACGGCGCTGACCTTGGCCGACATCCTCTACGAGGCAGGCCTCCCGCCCGAGATGTTCCAGGTCGTCACCGGCATGCCCGCCGATATCGGCGACGAGATGGTGACGAACCCGAATATCGACATCATCACCTTCACCGGTGGTGTTCCCGTCGGCAAACTCATCGCGTCCAAAGCGGGCTACAAGCGCACCGCGCTGGAACTGGGTGGCAACGATCCCCTGATCGTCTGCAACGACCTGAGCGATGCCGACCTCGACATGGCCGCGACCATTGCCGTCGCCGGTGCCACCGGCAACTCCGGCCAGCGCTGCACCGCGATCAAGCGCATCCTCGTGCAGGAAATCGTCGCTGACCGGTTCGTTCCGCTGGTGGTCGAGAAGGCCAGGAAGATCAAATTCGGTGATCCACAGGACCCCGAAACCGAACTGGGCTGCGTGATCCACGCGCAAGCCGCAGAACTGTTCGAAAAGCGTGTCTACATGGCCGCCGACCAGGGCGCGAAGGTGCTTTATGACCCGGGCCGCAAAGGCGCGCTTCTGCCGCCCATCGTGGTCGATCACGTCCCCCATGACAGCGAACTGGTGATGGAGGAAACATTCGGCCCGATCATCCCCATCGTCCGCGTGCCCGACAACGACGAAGAGGTGATGCGCATCTCCAACAGCACCGATTTCGGCCTGTCCTCGGGTGTCTGCACCAACGACCTGAACCGCGCGATTGCCTATATCAACGGGCTCAATGTCGGCACCTGCAACATCTGGGAACAGCCCGGCTACCGGATAGAGATGTCCCCCTTTGGCGGCATCAAGGACAGCGGCAATGGCGTAAAGGAAGGTGTCATCGAGGCGATGAAGTTCTTCACCAACGTCAAGACCTACAGCCTGCCCTGGCCCTGACGCCCATGGCCTTCACCCACAAGATCGTCTGGATCTCCGACCTGCACCAGACGGTCTCTGGTCAGGTCGAAGGCGTGAACAGCCGTGCGCGGCTGCACCAGGTGGTCGAACAGGTGAACGCCCATCATGCCGACGCGCTGTGCTGCGTCGCATCCGGCGATCTGTGCGATACCGGAACGGCAGAGGAATACACGGCACTGAGCAAGGCTCTG
Source organism: Marivita sp. (assembly GCF_022763305.1). Lineage (GTDB taxonomy): Bacteria > Pseudomonadota > Alphaproteobacteria > Rhodobacterales > Rhodobacteraceae > Marivita. The sequence goes on from NZ_JALEGT010000041.1 coordinate 171,776, forward strand.
TCAGACCTGCGCGTGCCGTTCCTTCCGATGATCGGCAATCACGACAATCGCGCGAACATGATCGCGGCGCTTCCCCGACCCGGAACAGGGCCTGAGGGCTATTATCAATACCGCCACGACCTCTACGGCAATGTGACCCTGCTCTGCCTCGACACTCATCTGCCCGGCAGCGATGCGGGACAAATGGATGCCGCCCGTCTGGACTGGCTTGCCTCGGAACTTGAGCAAACCCGCGACAGGCGTGTCCTTGTCTTTGCCCATCACCCGCCCGGCCCATTGGGCCTCGGATTGCTCGACGACATGCCCTTGCTCGATCACCAGCCTCTGGTCGATCTTCTATCCTCTGCCCCCCAGGTCGAACATCTCTGCGTCGGCCATGTGCACCGCCCGCTGTCCGGCGTGATCGGCGGCGTGCCCTTCACCGCCCTCCGCTCCATCGCGCATCAGACCCGGCCACCCCACCAGACATGGGACTGGTCAAACTTCGTCGCGCCCGAGGAACGCCCCCAATACGCAGTCATCCTGATCGGCCCGGATCGGGTGGTGATCCAGATGACGGATATCGAGGACCCCGCCTGATGCGACACACCGAAGGCGAAGCCAACACCAGCGCCGCACGGGCCGACTGGTCCGCGCGCGAAACACACAACGAAACGCGCGACCTGCTGGCGCGTGATGCCAACGCTTTCCTGCACCAATCCCTGTCTTCCCCCTGCCTCAGCACCATCGCCAAGGCCGAAGGCATCTGGATCGAAGACACCAGCGGCCGCCGCTTCATGGATTTCCACGGTAACTCCGTGCACCACATCGGTTACGGCCATCCGCGCCTTGTGCAGGCCGTGAAAGACCAGATCGACGCGCTGCCCTTCTCACCGCGCCGCTTCACCAACGATGTCTCCGTCACGCTCGCTGAACGCTTGGGCCGGATCGCACCCGGCAATCTCAACCGCGTTCTCTTCACCACGGGCGGATCGGACGCCGTGGAAGTCGCTTTGCGCCTTGCCCGCGCCGCCACAGGCCGGTTCAAGACGATCAGCTTCTGGGACGCGTTCCACGGTGCAGGGTTTGGCGCCTCCAGCGTCGGCGGCGAAGCCACCTTCCGCAGCCATATCGCCGGCCCGCTCCTGCCCGGCGCCGAACACGTCGCCCCCTTTCACTGCTACCACTGCGCCTATGGCCACCCCGGACCGGAAACCTGCGCCCTTGCCTGCGCCAAGATGGTCGAATTCGCTCTGGCCCGCGAAGGCGATGTGGCTGCCATCATCGCCGAACCCATGCGCGCCGTTCCGGTTGTCCCCCCACCGGGCTACTGGCAAGCCGTTCAGGCCGCCTGCCGCAAACACGGAGCGCTGCTCATCATGGATGAAATCCCGACAGGCCTCGGCAAGACCGGCCGCATGTTCGCCTTTGATCATGACGGAATCGAACCGGATATCGTTGTTCTCGGCAAGGCGCTTGGCGGCGGCATGCTCCCCATCGCCGGGATCATCGCACGGGACGATCTGAACGTCGCGGGCGACTTCGCCATCGGGCACTACACGCACGAAAAGAACCCCGTCACCGCCCGCGCAGCACTGACCACGCTTGACATCATCGAGGACGAAGGACTGGTAGACCGCTCCGCAACCCTTGGCACCCACGCCCAGGAGCGCCTGAAAGACGCGCTGCACGATCACCCTCATGTGGGCGACATCCGCGGTCGCGGCCTCATGTTCGGGGTCGAGATCGTAACCGACCGCGACAGCCGCACCCCCGATCCCGACCGCGCCGAACGCATCTACTATGCCTGCCTCGACAAAGGCCTCAGCTTCAAGATCAGCGCCGGCTGCGTGCTGACCCTGTCACCCCCGCTGGTGATCTCCCAGGCCGATCTCGACACAGCCCTCGACATCGTCATCGACGCGATCCGGACAACCGGGTGAGCACAACCGTCCTTCTGATCGTCCTGCTGGCCGCGCTGCTCCACGCGCTCTGGAACGCGCTGGTCAAAACCTCGGGCGACCGCGCAATCACGCTTGGTCTGGTGGCAACGGGCCACTGCCTGCCCGCCTTTGCCCTGGTGCCCTTTGTCCCGATCCCGGCAGCCGAGGCGTTTCCCTTCATCATCGCCTCCACGGTGATCCACTGGGCCTACTATTACGGCCTGAACATCGCTTACCGCTTTGGCGACCTGTCCCTGATCTACCCCATCGCGCGCGGCACCGCCCCGGTGATGGTCGCCCTCGGCGCCATGGTCTGGGCGGATGAGTCCCTGTCGCTCTGGGCTTGGATCGGGATCGTGACCGTATCCGCCGGGATCATGGTGCTGGCCGCCATCCGGCACGCCGACAAGCGCGGGATCGGAGCGGCACTTGCAACCTCTGCCATCATCGCGGCCTATTCGGTGGTGGATGGCATCGGCATTCGCGTTTCCGGCACACCCATCGGCTATGTCGTCTGGCTGTTCGCCGCCGAGATCTTCGTGGCCGTCTTCGTCATCGCCACCCGGTTCAACCGCGCCCGCAGCATCAGCCAACGCGCGCTTGTCCTTGGCCTGACAGGCGGCCTCATCTCCGGCCTCGCCTATGGGCTGGCCCTCTTCGCCAAAACACTGGCCCCCATCGGCATCGTGTCAGCGGTGCGCGAAACCTCCGTGATCTTCGCAGCCTTGATCGGCGTCTACTGGCTCGGCGAAGGACCGGCCAAGCGCAGGCTAGTCGCGGCCAGCGTGGTGGCACTCGGCGTCATCATCCTCGCCCTGTCCTGATCTTCTCTGGTTCGAAAATACTTCGGGGTTTGGGGCAGAGCCCCAATGTTTCGGTCCACCGAAACACCATGATGCGTCACCGCATCATGGACCCGAAAATCAGGGCTTGCGGAAGATCCGGGTCGACCGGAACATATCCTCCAGCGCTTCGATCCGCGCCCGCGCGCTGTCGGACACGCGCGTCTGAACCTCGGCGATCAAGGCTTCGATGATCAGGTTGATCGCCAGCGTCGAATCCCAGCTTGACGGCACCTCGATCATCGCGTTCACGACATGGTCGGCCAGCCGCGAAATCGGCGACCCCCATTGATCGGTGAACAGGATGATCTCCGCCCCCCGCTCTTTGGCCAGTTCCGCCAGACGCTCCAGATCCCGTTCATACCGCCGAATGTCGAACAGGATCAGCACCGACGCGCGGTCCATGTCCAGAATGTATTGCGGCCAGACATTTGGCGATGCCCCGAGCAACGTCACCGCCGGGCGGATGATCTGAAGATGGTTGTAGAAGTAATCGGCATTCGACCGCGTGATCCGCCCACCGGACAGGTACACCGGCCTCTGCCGTTCAGCCAGAACCCCCGCGATGGCATCGAGCGTCCCCGGCTCCAGCCGGTCAATCGTGCGGCTCAGATTGTCGAACACCGCCTCGGCAAAGGCCGTGAACGCCGCCGATCCGGGCTTGGTATCCCCCCATCCCTCGCGCTTGCGAATGGGTGTCTTGAACTGTTCGGACGCCTCGTCCCGCATCGCGGCCTGCAACTCCGGGAACCCGTCGAAGCCCAGCTTGCGCGCCAGACGGATCACTGTCGGCGTCGACACCCCCGCCGCCTCGGCGATCCGGGTGATGGATTGCAACCCGCCCACCGGATAATCGCGCATGAGAACGCTGGACAACTGCCGCTCTGCTGGCGTCAATGCACCCGCCTGATCGTGCAGCCTGTCCTTGACCGAAAGGGGTTTCGCCATCCCGTGACGCCTTTTGTAGCAATCGCTACATTGATACTCACCTTGGTACAATAATCAACGAAATTGTCTTGACAGGTCGAAAGCCCCCAACCCTTAATGGCCGCGTGATGACATCCAAAGACCATACGATTCTGGCCGACGACGACGGGCCCGCCGCAGAGGTGATCCATCCTCGCGGAACCGCCCCCATGTGCCTTGTGTGCGAACATGCCAGCGCCTTCATTCCTGCAAAGCTGATGGATCTCGGTGTCGCACCCGAACATCGGCACAGCCATGCAGCCTGGGATATCGGCGGGCGTGCTCTTGCCGTTGCGCTGTCGGAAAAACTCGACGCGCCACTGGTCGCCTCGCGTGTGTCCCGGCTCGTCTATGACTGCAATCGGCCGCCAAGCGCACCGGATGCGGTCCCGCCCCGATCCGAGGTGGTGGACGTGCCCGGCAACCAGAATCTGTCCGACGCCGCCCGCGCCGCGCGGGTGGCCGAGGTTTATGAACCGTTCCGCACGCTGCTGAAAACCACGCTCGACAGTTTCAAGACACCCCCCATTCTCGTGACGATCCACTCCTTTACACCGATCTGGTTCGGCCAGCCCCGCGAGGTGGAACTCGGCCTCTTGCATGACAGCGACGACAGGCTTGCGCGCGCCATGATGTCCAAACGGCCCGACGGCCTCGATGCACGCCTCAACGCGCCCTATTCCGTCACCGATGGCGTCACCCACACATTGCGCGAACACGCGATCCCGCGTGGCTTGCAGAACGTGATGATCGAAGTCCGCAACGATCTGATCTCCGATGCAAATGGCGTCGCCCGGTTCGCCGACATCCTGAGCACCATGCTGACCAGTGCGCTGGCGACACAGGAGGCCACATGACCGGTGCGCTCTTGGCCTATGTCCGGGTGATCGACCCGTTCAACCGCATGATCGGGCGGATCGTGATGTACGGCATCTTCGTGATGATGGGCATCCTGATCTGGTCGTCCATCAGCAAGGTGTTCCTTGTCCCATCGCTCTGGACGCTGGAAATGGCCCAATTCGCCATGGTCGCCTACTACATCCTCGGCGGCCCCTATTCGATCCAGATGGGATCGAACGTCCGCATGGATCTGATCTACGGCGAAATGAGCGACCGCCGAAAAGCCGCCATCGACGCGGTGACGGTGCTGTTTCTCATCGTGTACCTGCTCTTCCTGCTCTATGGCGGGATCGCCTCGACCGCCTATTCACTGGGCTATTTCGGATCGGAACCCATCAGCTTTTTCGCAGGCCTTGCGACGGGCAGCGAAGAACTGGGTTTTCTCGAACGCAGCCCGACATCGTGGCGGCCCTATCTCTGGCCGATCAAGGTGATCATGGTGATCGGCATCTTCCTGATGCTGCTGCAAGTGCTGTGCGAACTGGCCAAGGACATCCTGCGCCTCAAGGGACATGACATGGGGGCCAAGGTCTGATGCCGTACGAACTGATTGCGGCACTCATGTTCTCGACCATGATGCTGATGCTTCTGACGGGCCAGCGCGTGTTCGGCGCCATCGGCTTTGTGGCCGTGGTCGCGGCCTTCTTCCTCTGGGGGGATCGCGGTGGATATGACCTCGGCTTCTCGGCGGCGATGAAGCTGATGAAATGGTATCCGCTGCTGACCCTGCCGATGTTCATCTTCATGGGCTACGTCCTGTCGGAAAGCCGCATCGCGGACGACCTTTACAAGATGTTCCACGTCTGGATGGGCGGACTCTCGGGTGGCCTTGCCGTGGGCACCATCGGCCTGATGGTCCTGATCTCGGCCATGAATGGCCTGAGCGTCGCCGGCATGGCCATCGGCGCCACCATCGCGCTGCCCGAACTGCTCAAGCGCGGCTATGACAAGAGGATGGTGACAGGCGTCATACAAGCGGGGTCATCGCTCGGCATCCTTGTACCACCCTCGGTGGTGCTGGTTCTCTACGCGATGATTGCCCGCCAGCCGGTCGGCCAATTGTGGCTCGCCGGTGTGATCCCGGGGCTGATGATGGCGAGCATGTTCGTCCTCTACATCGTGCTCCGCTGCAAGATGAACCCATCGCTCGGCCCTGTCCTGCCCGCCGCCGAACGCGACATTCCCCGCGCCGAGAAACTCCGCCTTTTGCGCGCCGGTTTGCTGCCGCTGGGCATCTTCTTCGTGATGATGGTGCCTTTCGTGAACGGATGGACCTCGCTTGTCGAAAGCTCTGCCATCGGCGCGATTGCGGCCTTCATGGCTGCCGTCCTCAAGGGCCGCATGACCCGCGAGGTGTTCGAGAACTCGGTGCGCCAGACGCTCGGCATTTCCTGCATGTTCATGTGGATCATCCTGGCCGCCCTTGCCTTTGGCGCGGTGTTCGACGGTCTGGGTGCGGTCAAAGCAATCGAGAACCTCTTTACCGAACAACTTGGCCTCAGCCCGTGGGTGATCCTGATCCTGATGCAGCTCAGCTTCATCATCATGGGCACCTTCCTTGACGACACGGCCATGCTTGTGATCGTGGCACCGCTTTATGTCCCGCTCGTTGCAGCGCTTGGCTTCGACCTGATCTGGTACGGCATCCTGTATACGATCACGACCCAGATCGCCTACATGACCCCGCCTTTCGGCTACAATCTCTTCCTGATGCGCGCGATGGCTCCGCCTGAAATCAGTTTGCGCGATATCTACTCTTCCATCCTTCCCTTCGTAGCAGTGATGGTGATGGCGCTTGCGATCATCATGGTATTCCCGGAGATCGCCCTTTGGCTGCCGGAATACGTGTATGACAAATAACCCAAGACTCCGGCAACGGAGCGCACCCAAAACCACAGAGAGGACATGACATGACCACCAGACGTAAGTTTCTCAGAACAGCCGGCATCGGTGCGGCAGCCAGCCTTGCCGCCCCCGCCATCGTCAAGGCGCAGTCGGGCATCACATGGCGCTTCCAGACCTATGCCGGTGCCGCACTGGGCGAACACGTGACCAAGCCGGTCATCGACTACATCAACAACAACTCCAACGGTGAACTCACGGTCGAGCTGTTCTACGCCGACCAGATCGTTCCCACCGGCGAGCTCTTCCAGGCGCTTCAGCGCGGTACCATCGACGGCGTGCATTCGGACGACGACTCAATGGCGTCCCCGACACCGCTGCGCCAGTTCGGCGGCTACTTCCCCTTCGCCACCAAGCACATCCTCGACGTGCCGGTGCTCTTCAACCAGTACGGTCTCAAGGAGATCTGGGAAGAAGAATACGCCAAGGTCGGTGTGCAGTGGATCTCGGCCGCCGGTCAGGACCCGTGCAACTTCAACACCACCAAGGAAATCACCTCGGTCGCCGACCTCGATGGCTTGCGCCTCTACACCTTCCCGACCGCCGGTCGTTTCCTGTCCAAGTTCGGCGTCGTCCCTGTGTCGATCCCCTACGAAGACGCCGAAGTCGCGGTTCAGACCGGCGAACTGGACGGTATGGCGTGGTCCGGCATCACCGAGGACTACACTGTCGGCTGGGCGGATGTGACCGACTACTTCCTGACCAACAACATCTCGGGCGCATGGATCGGCTCGTGGTTCATCAACCAGCAACGCTGGGCCGACCTGCCGGATCACCTCAAATCCGTGGTCATGGCCGCGACCGAGGCGGGCCACACCTACCGCAACCAGTGGTACTGGGGCGGCGAAGCAGCCCTGCGCGCCAACGGCGACAAGCTTGAACTTCGCCAGGTGCCGCCAAGCGAATGGGCCGAGGTCGAGAACGCCGCCAAGGAGTTCTGGAACGAGGTTGCCGAGGAAGGTGAGATCCAGCAGAAGATCATCAGCATCTTCCGCGAATACAACAGCGTCATCAATCAGGCTGGCGCACCCTACAACTTCGAATAATCGACGCACGAAGCCTCAAGAAGCGATCCCTCTCGGGGGGTCGCTTTGACCGTGAAGGAAAAGGACGAACCGATGGCCCATATGACCCTTGATGACCTGCAAGCCAAAGCCGAGAGCGGCGCAATCGATACCGTTCTGGTCTGCATGGTCGACATGCAGGGCCGCCTCATGGGCAAGCGTTTCCATGTGTCGAACTTCCTCGAGTCCGCATGGAAAGAGACCCATTGCTGCAACTACCTGCTGGCCACCGACCTCGAGATGGCCACGCCGGATGGCTACAAATCCACAAGCTGGGCGGCGGGGTATGGTGACTACGTGATGAAGCCCGATCTGGCGACACTTCGCCCGATGCCCTGGCTGGAAGGTACGGCCATGGTGCTGTGCGATCTGATCGACCATCACACGCACGAACCCGTGCCCCATTCGCCGCGCCAGATGCTGAAGAAACAGATCGAGCGCCTCGATGCGATGGGCCTGACGCCGATGATGGCGACCGAGCTGGAGTTCTTCCTCTTCGAGCACAGCTACGACGAAATCCGCAAATCCGGCTACCGCAACCTGACGCCGATCAGCGGCTATAACGAGGATTACAACATCCTCCAGACCACCCGCGAGGAACACGTCATGCGCCCGATCCGCAACCATCTGGTGGCGGCTGGTGTGCCGGTCGAGAACTCCAAGGGCGAGGCCGAAACCGGTCAGGAAGAGTTGAACATCCGCTACGCCGATGCGCTCGCCTGCGCGGACAACCACACGATCGCGAAACACGCGGTCAAGGAAATCGCCCAGATGCACGGCCATGCGGCCAGCTTCCTGCCCAAATGGCGCGCCGACAAGGTGGGCAGCGCCGCCCATGTGCACCAGTCGCTTTTCAAGGGCGACACTAACGTGTTCCACGATCCGGACGCCAAGTTGACCATGTCGGACACGATGAAGTCCTATGTCGCGGGCCTGATCAAATACGCCCCCGACATGACGGTCTTCCTTGCGCCCTACGTGAACAGCTACAAGCGCTTCCTGCCGGGCACCTTCGCCCCCACCAAGATCGCATGGTCGGTAGACAACCGCACCGCAGGCTACCGCCTTGTGGGCGATGGAACCAAGGGTGTGCGGATCGAGTGCCGCATCCCCGGAAGCGACATCAATCCCTATCTCGCCTGCGCTGCACAACTCGCCGCCGGGATCGCCGGTATGGAGGAAAAGCTGACTCTGGAAGAGCCTGTTTCGGGCGATGTCTACCATATGCACCACATCCCCGAGATCCCGGCCACCCTGCGCGCCGCAACCGAAACCCTGCGCAATTCCGCCATGCTGCGCGCGGCCATGGGCGATTTCGTGATCGACCACTACACCCGCGCCGCCGAGGTGGAGCAGGAAACCTTTGACGCCGTTGTCACCGACTGGGAACTCCAGCGCGGATTTGAAAGAGCCTAAGACATGACCAAGACCGTAGACCTGATCTCACCGATCGACGGATCGGTGTACCTCACGCGCGAGGTGCTGACCCGCGACGCCGCCTTTGACGCCGCCAAACGCGCCAGGGCCGCCCAAGCCGATTGGGCCGCGCGCCCGCTGTCCGAACGCATCGAACTGGTGCGCAAGGCGGGTGAAATCGTCGGCCAGCAGAAAGACCGCATGGCGACCGAACTGGCGCATCAGATGGGCCGTCCCGTCCGCTATGGCGGCGAATATGGCGGTTTCAACGAACGCCTGACCTACATGGCCGATGTCGCCGAAGAGTCGCTTGCGCCCATGCAGTTCGAAGACAGCGACGCGTTCCGCCGCCTGATCAAACGTACACCGTGGGGCACCGTTCTCGTCATCGCACCTTGGAACTACCCCTACATGACCGCGATCAACACCGTGGCCCCCGCCCTCATCGCGGGCAATACCGTGATCCTGAAGCATGCAGGCCAGACGCTGGCCGTAGGCGACCATTTGGCCGAAGCCTTCCACGCGGCGGGCGTGCCCGAAGACGTGTTCCAGAACCTCGTCCTCGACCACGACACCACCTCTGCGCTTCTGTCTGAACGTGCGGTGGATTTCGTCAACTTCACCGGCTCGGTCGGCGGCGGTCAGGCCATCGAACGTGCCGCCGCGGGCACCTTCATCCCCGTCTCGACCGAGCTTGGCGGCAAAGACCCCGGCTATGTCCGTGAAGACGCCAATCTCGACGCGGCAGTCGACACCCTGCTTGATGGCGCGATGTTCAACTCGGGACAGTGCTGCTGTGGCATCGAACGCATCTACGTGCACGAAAGCCTTTACGACCAGTTCGTCGAAAAGGCCGTCGCGTGGGTCAATGCACAGAAACTGGGCAACCCGCTCGATCCCGACACCACCATGGGCCCGATGGCCAATGTCCGCTTCGCCAAGGAAGTCCGCGCCCAGATCGAAGAGGCGCTGGCCGATGGCGCAAAAGCACATATCGACACCATGCCCGCCGATGATGGCGGCGCGTACCTGACCCCACAGATCCTGACCAATGTCACACACAAGATGCGCGTCATGCGCGACGAAAGCTTCGGCCCCGTCGTCGGCATCATGCCGGTCAAGGACGACGAAGAAGCCATCGCGCTGATGAACGACAGCCGGTTTGGCCTCACCGCCTCCATCTGGTCCACCGACACCGCCACCGCCGAAGCCATCGGCGACCGGATCGAGACAGGCACCGTCTTCCTCAACCGCTGCGACTACCTTGACCCTGCGCTCTGCTGGACCGGCTGCAAGGACACCGGCCGCGGGCAAGGTCTGTCAAAACTGGCGTATCAGGCCCTGACACGCCCCAAATCCTACCACCTCAAGAAGGCATAAGCCGATGTCCCTCAAAGGAAACTGGTCCTACCCCACCGCCATCCGTTTCGGCGCGGGCCGCATCTCGGAAATCGCCGAGGCGTGCCTTGCCGCTGGCATCTCCAAACCGCTCCTCGTCACCGACCGGGGCCTCGCGGATATGGAAATCACCACAAAGACCCTGAACCTTGTCGAACAGGCGGGTCTGGGCCGCGCGATGTTCTCGGATGTCGATCCCAACCCGAACGAAAAGAACGTCGAAGAAGGCCTCAAGGTCTACCGTGAAGGCGGCTTTGACGGCGTTATCGCCTTTGGCGGCGGCTCCGGCCTTGATCTCGCCAAGACGCTGGCCTTCATGGCGGGTCAGTCCCGCCCCCTCTGGGACTTTGAGGACATCGGCGACTGGTGGACCCGCGCCGACCCCGCTGGCATCCACCCCATCGTCGCCGTGCCGACCACCGCCGGCACAGGCTCGGAGGTGGGCCGCGCCAGCGTCATCACCAATTCGGAAACCCACGAGAAGAAGATCATCTTCCACCCCAAGATGCTGCCCGCCGTGGTGATCTGCGACCCCGAACTGACCGTGGGCATGCCCAAATTCATCACCGCAGGCACCGGTCTTGATGCCTTCGCCCACTGCGTAGAGGCCTATTCCAGCCCGCACTACCACCCGATGAGCCAAGGCATCGCGCTCGAAGGCATGCGCCTTGTCGTCGACAACCTGCCCCGCGCCTATGCCGACGGGTCCGATATCGAAGCCCGCGCGAACATGATGAGCGCCGCCGCCATGGGCGCGACCGCCTTCCAGAAGGGCCTCGGCGCGATCCATGCTCTGAGCCACCCCATCGGCGCGCATCACCACACCCACCACGGCACCACCAACGCCGTCTTCATGCCCACCGTGCTCAAGTTCAATGCCGACGCCATCCGCGACCGGTTTGACCGCGCAGCGGGCTATCTGGGCATTGACGGCGGCTTCGACGGTTTCTGCGCCTTTGTCGATCAGTTCAACGCCAGCTTCGCGATCCCGAAAACACTCACCGATCTGGGTGTGAAGGACGCGAACCTCGACGTGCTGGTCCGCGACGCTCTGAACGACCCGTCCACCGGCGGCAACCCGGTCACCATGACCGAGGCCAACACGCGGGCGTTGTTCGAGTCGGTGTTGTAAGCCGTGACTTCACCGCGTGACCTAAGGAATACGATCATGGATTGGGCTTAGGTCAGCTAAGCGGGACAAAGTGGCAGCTCCACTGTCAGACAAACGTCGCGCCCGAACCGAGGGGTGGGCGAGAAGCGCCCGCCCCGTGGGGGCGGTTCGGGCGCTGCCAAAGCTTTGCTTTGGCTATTGATCCTATATGTGACTGGGCAACATGGACTGACCGCTGACATTCGGGCCTACTCCACAGCCCGATACCAAGCCACAATCTGCGCCCGCGCCGCGTCATCCATCTGGATCGCGTTCGGCGGCGGCATGGCGTGGGACCGTCCCGCCTGCAAATAGATCTGGTGTGCGTGCTGCGCCACGTCTGCCTCGGTCTCCAGATAGACACCCTTGGGCGCCCAGCGGATACCGTCCCACAAAGGCTCGCGCGCGTGGCACATCGAGCAATTGCCCTGCACCACGTTATAGGCGTCCTCGAACCCGTCGGCGGACGCAAAGCGCATCTCGAACTCGGTCATCGGACGCTCTGCCGCCTCGTCATATGTCTCGGTCCCGCCCAGCGTCGACAGCCAGGCGATGGTGACAAAGATCACCGCCGTCACCGCCCAGGTCCAGTTCGGCTGGCCTTTGCCCGCGTGCATGGAGTTGAAGTAGTGCCGGATCGTGACCCCCATCAGGAACACCAGTGACGCGATCAGCCACGCGAATTCGGTGCCGAAGGCCAAAGGGTAGTGGTTCGACAGCATCAGGAAGATCACCGGAAGCGTCAGGTAGTTGTTGTGGGTCGACCGCAGCTTGGCGATCTTGCCGTATTTGGGATCGGGCGTGCGCCCCGCCTTTAGGTCGGCCACGACAATCCGCTGGTTCGGCATGATGATGAAGAACACGTTGGCTGTCATGATCGTCGCCGTGAACGCCCCCAGATGCAGCAGCGCCGCGCGTCCAGTGAACACCTGATCATAGCCCCAGGCCATCACCACAAGGATGGCAAAGAGCAGCAGCATCAGCACGGTGGGCTGTTCCCCCAGCGCGGATTTGCACAGGAAATCATAGAGCAGCCAGCCGATGGTCAGCGACAGCGCCGAGATCAAAATCCCCTGCCACAGCGCCAGATCCGCCTTGGTCGGGTCGAGCAGATACAGCTCACCGCCCACCCAATAGACGATCATCAGCAAAGCCGCGCCCGACAGCCAAGTCGTATAGCTTTGCCATTTGTGCCAGGTCAGATGTTCGGGCAGCCGCGCCGGGGCCACGAGGTATTTTACCGTATGGTAAAACCCGCCGCCATGAACCTCCCACTCCTCGCCATACGCCCCTTCTGGCATGTCCTTCGCCGGTTTCAGCATCAGGTCGAGCGCGATGAAATAGAAACTCGCCCCGATCCACGCCATCGCGGTGATGACATGCAGCCAACGGACAGCAAAGGCGATCCAGTCCCAGAGAACGGCGAAATCATACATGGCGAAAGGCTCCCGTGGCAGTTTCCGACAAACTAGCGGCAGGGCCATTCTTCTGCTATTCCGATGAAAACCCAAGCTGTATCAAAAATCTGCGAATAATGAGCTATCTCGACAACATCAGAACCTTCGTGCGTGTCTACGAATTGGGCAGCATGTCCGCCGCTGGTCGCGATTTGCGCATTTCGCCCGCTGTCACGTCGACTCGGATCGCCCAGCTTGAGGAACACCTCTCGGTCCGCCTCTTCCAGCGCACCACCCGCAACCTGACCCCTACCGAACAAGGCCGCCTGTTCTACGCCGGTGCCGTCGAAGTGCTCGAAGCGGTCGAGGCAGCCGAGGCGCAGGTGGTCGACATCACCGAAAAACCCCGTGGCTCGATCTATGTAGCCGCCCCCTTAGGTGTCGGCCGCCGCCTGATCGCGCCGCAAGTGCCCGCATTCATCGAACAATACCCCGAAGTCTCCGTACGGTTGCGCCTCACCGACCGTAAGGTTGACCTCACCACCGAAGGCCTCGACCTTGCCGTGTTTCTGGGCGAACCCGAGGACAGCACGCTGCGCATCCGCAAGATCGCGGATGTCGACCGCGTGCTGTGCGCCGCCCCCGGCTACATCAAGGCGCGCGGCATGCCGAACACGGGTGACGACCTGCTGAGCCAGAACCACGAATGCCTGAACCTGCGCTTTCCGGGTGCCACCGAATTCCAATGGCGGCTGCAGACACCGAATGGCCCAAAGCGGTTCAAGGTCCGGGGGCGCTTTGAATCCGACGATGGCGACGTGCTGACCGACTGGGCGCTGAACGGTCAGGGCATCGCGCTCAAACCGGTGTTCGAAGTCGCAGACCACCTGCGCGCCGGGCGTTTGATCCCGGTCGCCAAAGAAACGCCCCCCGTCCCGGTGCAGATGGCCTGCCTCTTCACCCATCGGCGCAGGCAAGATCCGAAAACCCGGCTGTTCATGGATTTCGTGATCGGCCGGATCGGAACGGCAATCAAGAGCGCCTGATGCGCAAAGACCTCACTCGCGGGCAGGCACCTGACCGTCAGGTTCAGCCGCTTCGGCATCCAGCGCATCCACCAGAACCACAGCCGGTGCGCCGGGTGTAAAGACGGTTTCCGCGGTTGGCGGGATGTCATTGGCCTCGCGCTCGATGCGCAGCTCGCGATAGGCGGTGTACATGCCGCTGCTCACGATCAGAACCATGCCGACAAAGGTGGTAAAGTGCGGAACTTCCCCCCAAACAAGGTAACCGAAAAGTGCTGCAAGCGGCAGGTAACTGTAGTCGAACGGCGCAATCACGCTTGCACTCGCGATCTGGTAGGCGCGCGAGACAAGTGTATAGGCCACGGTCCCGATGCCGCCCAAGAGCGCGAGCATGCCAAGCCCGTCAAGGGCCGGAACAGGCCAGCTCATGCGCAGATGATAAAGCTCTGGCGTGATGTCGATAAACCGCGTCACCAGAAACCCGATTGGCACGATCACCACCCCCGACAGGGAAATCGTGTAAAGTCCGATGACGAGCGATGTGTCCTGCTCTCCGATCTTGCGGACAATGGTCTGGCTGATCGCATAGGTCAGCGCAGTCATCACCGGCAGGATCGAGATCCAGCCGAAATTGCCGCCCGTCGGGTTCACCGCGATGATAACGCCCGCAAACCCCACCAGCAGGGCCAGAACGCGGTGTATCCCGATCTTTTCCTGCAGGAACACCGCCGCCAATGTCGCCGTCATCAGGGGGGCGGCGAAGAACAGCGTGGTGACCTCGGCCAATCCCATGAAGGGAAAGGCCGTGTAAAACATCGCGAATCCCCCGGCGAACAGAACTGCGCGCGCCAGATACCACGGCCAAAGCGGCGTATAGATGCGGTGTGGCGCACCCAGCCACAGAACCAGTGGCAATAAGGTCAATAAAGCCATCACCGAACGGACAAAGATCAGCATCCACACCGGATAGGTGGTCAGCATCCCCTTCATCAGCAGGTCCTGTCCGACAAACAGAACCATGCCCACGATCACGCAGACGATGCCTTGAAGCGTGCGGGACAGGGGCGGTCCGGCGGTATGTGTCGAAACGGTCATAAGGCCAGACTGACCGTTTCCGCGCCGCCATCCCGCCAGACAGCGACCCGGATGTCGGTTTCATCCTCGCGCGCCCGATTTCACATCGGCGGCGCAGGGATGTTCTGTAGGGGTGTCACGAAAGCGCCGGCACACCCTCGGACCCGAACTCCAGCCAGGCGCGATCCTCGGGCGACAGATACGTGTCCATAATTGCTTCATAGGCAGCCAGCTCGGCCCCGGTCAGCGTGCCATGCCATTTCCCGTTGGTGCCACTGTGAAAGAAGTCCGAGTCCGATTTCATGAAACCCTTGCCGCCCGAGGGCGCATAGCGGTCTGCATTCTGTTTCATGTTGTCAAAGGTCGCCGCAGCAACGAGTTTCTCCATCACGGCATCGGAATGCGAAAGACCCAAGAGGTCGGCGACCCTGGCGAATGTCCCCGCCAAATCCCGTTTCATGTCGGCATAATGAAATAGCGCCACATTGGGGCGATCCGCCAGCGCCTTTGCCGCCGTGTAGTGTTGCAGGATATGCGCAAGCGGCATGGCGTCGGTATCGAACCCTTCGGCCCCGCCATCCAGAAACCGGCGAAAGGTCACGCCGTCCGGATCGTCTTCGGGATACCACATGTCGAACCACGACATCGGGATGTTCCGCACATGCGTGCGGTACGAGAAATGCGCATCCAGCGGATGGCGGAACACGCACAGATACATTGCTTGATCGTCGAGGGGCAGCCCGTCCATCGGTGTGTGGCTTTTCATGCTGCGCCGGTGGGTCATGGCCTCGAGCCGGTCGGCCACTTCGGCCATCTCGCGGATGCGGATGTCGACCCATGGCATCTTGACCGACAATTCCGTCTCGACATCGGGATCACCTGACAACAAGAGCGCAACGATGGTCTGCATCCACGTGGTGCCGCATTTGGGCGGGGTCACGACGAACACGTCATCGGGCCGGATGCGGACCATATCCCACCGCCGGTTGTCGGTCAGGGGGCCGAGATAGAGCTTTCGGGTCGTCATTCGGGGCACCTCCTGCCTGCGGACAGGATCAGGAAACGCCGGGTTGCGGTCGGACACAATTAAAAACAGTACGCATCCGGCTTTGGCTGCCAGATCGACACAGCGCGCGCGTTCCGGATGGACGCGAACACAGGCATCCGGTTCGCCACAAATTGTCAGCCAGCGTAACCAGAATTTAATGAGCCGCGTTCAGAAACTTCGTACGAAGTTTCTGGGCCTCGCCCATAAAATTCTAGATCATCGGCGGGACGCCGAGTCTCCGCTCAGCTTCCCCGATAGGTCGAATACCCATAGGGCGACAGCAAAAGCGGCACGTGATAATGCGCCGCCGCATCCGACATGCCGAACCGGATCGGCACCTGATCGAGAAACAGCGGATCCTCTCCTGCCTGACCGGTCGCCCGCAGGTAATCGCCCGCGAAAAACACCAGCTCATAGGTGCCTGTCTGAAACGCATCCACAGGCAGGATCGGGCTGTCGGTGCGCCCATCATCGTTGGTCACGGTCTCGGCGACCTGCTCAAGCCCGGCATCGGTCACGCGGGACAGAACGATCCTGATCCCCTCGGCGGGACAGCCCCGCGCGGTATCCAGAACATGGGTCGTCAAATAGCCGGACATCGCATCCTCCTGTGGTCACCTGCCTCTTTATGCGGCCAATCTTGCGAAATGCGCAAACAACAAGCCATTTGAGACAGCTTTCGGGATTTCTTGAAAAACGAAATGGATTATTCGGATTACACAGACAACCGATCAGGAGGACATCGACGTGCAACGCTACCCCCGCGACATGACAGGATACGGCCCCACCCCACCCAAGGCCAACTGGCCCGGTGGCGCCAAGATCGCCGTTCAGATCGTGATGAACTACGAAGAGGGCGGCGAGAACAACATCCTGCACGGCGATGCCGCCTCCGAAGCGTTCCTGTCCGAGATCACGGGCGCCCAGCCCTGGCCGGGGATGCGCCACTGGAACATGGAATCCATCTACGAATACGGCGCGCGCGCCGGGTTCTGGCGTCTGCACCGGATGATGAAGGACATTCCCATCACCATCTACGGCGTCGCCACCGCACTGGCCCGCGCGCCTGAACAGGTCGCCGCGATGAAGGACGCCGGGTGGGAGATCGCCTCACACGGTCTGAAATGGGTCGAACACAAAGACATGCCCGAGGCCGAGGAACGCGCACAGATCGTCGAAGCGATCCGCCTGCACACCGAGGTGGTCGGTGAACCGCCGAAAGGCTGGTACACCGGGCGCTGTTCCAACAACACGGTCCGTCTGGTCGCCGAACAGGGCGGGTTTGATTACGTCGCCGACAGCTATGCCGACGACCTGCCTTACTGGATGACCTTCGGCGACACACATCAGCTGATCATGCCCTACACAATGGACTGCAACGACATGCGGTTCGGCATTCAGGCAGGGTTCACCAACGGGGACCAGTTCGAAAGTTACCTCAAGGACAGCTTCGACTACCTCTATGCCGAAGGCGTCGAAGGCGCGCCCAAGATGCTTTCCATCGGCCTGCATTGCCGCATCGTCGGTCGCCCCGGCCGTGCCGCCGCTCTGAAGCGCGCGCTGGACTATATGGCCGGGCATGACGGCGTCTGGTTCGCCACCCGCCAGCAGATTGCGCAGCACTGGGCCAAAGAACACCCCGCCCCCACCGCGCAGCGCCCGTCCGCGATGACCCAGGAGGAGTTCGTCGCGGCCTTCGGCGGTATCTTCGAGCACTCCCCGTGGATCGCCGAACGCGCCTGTGCCTATGAATCCGGCCCGACCCATGACACCGCCCGTGGCGTACACAGCCTGCTCTGCCGCGCCTTCCGCAGCGCCTCAGACGACGAACGCCTTGGCGTTCTGAACGCCCACCCCGACCTTGCCGGCAAACTCGCCGCCGCCGGACGGCTTACTGCCGAGTCCACTTCCGAACAGGCCGGTGCGGGCCTCGACATGCTGACCGACGACGAACGCGCCACGTTTCAGAAACTGAACGCCGACTACGTCGCGCGCCACGGCTTCCCGTTCATCATCGCGGTCAAGGACAACACCAAGGCCAGCATCCTCGACGCGTTCCATCGTCGCATCGGCAATGACCGCGCCACCGAATTCGCCGAGGCCTGCCGCCAGGTCGAACGCATCGCCGAACTGCGGCTTCTGGACAAGCTGGGCGCATGACCCGTCAGATCCGCTCAGAGCCGCTGACGGCCACCGCCTTTGCCCCGTTCGGCGACCTGCTCGACTGTTCAGGTGAGCCCGACAAGATCATCAATCAGGGTCTCTGCGGCCGCTACCACGACCGCGCGAGGCTCGACTTTGCGGACGGCCGCGCCGGGATCAGCCTTTTCAAGGCTGAGCTGCGCAGCCTGCCCTACATGCTCGACCTGCTGGAACGGCACCCGCTGGGCAGTCAGGCCTTTGTCCCGATGAGCCACGATCCCTTCCTGGTGATCGTCGTCCCGGACGAGAACGGCAAACCCGGCACACCCCGCGCCTTCCTGACCCAGGCGGGACAGGCAATCAATCTGCACCGCAACACCTGGCACGGGGTTCTCACCCCGCTGTCCGGCACTGGGCTTTTCGCGATCATCGACCGGATCGGGGACGGGAACAATCTCGAAGAACACTGGCTCGACACCCCCTACGAGGTGATCGACGGCAGCTAACGGACCGGCCGCCTTCGAGGAGGGGCGTCCGGCAATAAAACACTTGGTTACGAGGGAGAAGGAACCATGTCAGACGCATCCATCGGCACGCCGGAGCAGCTCCGCGATCCGAATTACACACCCCCCATCGCCAAGGCGGTACCTCTTGGCATCCAGCACGTTCTGGCGATGTTCGTGTCCAACGTCACCCCGGCGATCATCGTCTGTGGGGCTGCGGGCTTTGGCTTTGGCTCGAACAGCCCCGATTTCCCGCAGATGATCTACATGATCCAGATGTCGATGTTCTTTGCAGGCATCGCCACACTGTTCCAGACCATCGGCTTCGGCCCCGTGGGCGCCCGCCTGCCCATCGTGCAGGGCACGTCCTTTGCCTTCATCCCGATCATGATCCCGCTGGTCGCGGGCAAGGGTGTCGACGCCATCGCCGTTCTGATGGGCGGCATCCTCGTGGGCGGTCTCTTCCACGCCTGCCTCGGCCTTTTCATCGGCAAACTGCGCTTTGCCCTGCCGCCGCTTGTCACTGGTCTTGTCGTCACAATGATCGGCCTCGCGCTGGTCAAGGTGGGTATCCAATACGCGGCAGGCGGCGTTCCCGCCATCGGGACCGAAGAATACGGCTCGCTGCTCAACTGGACAATGGCCGGCACCGTCATCATCGTCACGCTGGGCCTCAAGTTCTTCACCCGCGGCATGCTCTCGGTCTCGGCTGTTCTGGTTGGCCTGTTGGTCGGCTACGCCGTGGCCTTCGCGCTGGGTCAGGTGAACCTTGGCAATGTGGGCCGCGCCGCACCCTTCGCCCTGCCGAACCCGCTGCATTTCGGCCTCGAATTCTCGGTCGCCGCGATCATCGGCTTCTGTGCGATGTCCTTCGTGTCGGCCGTCGAAACCGTCGGTGACGTGTCGGGCATCACCAAGGGCGGCGCGGGGCGCGAAGCGACCGACAAGGAAATCCAGGGCGCGACCTATGCCGACGGTCTGGGCACCGCCGTGTCGGGCCTCTTCGGCGCACTGCCCAACACCTCCTTCAGCCAGAACGTGGGCCTGATCGCCATGACCGGCGTGATGAGCCGGGGGGTTGTCACCATCGGTGCGCTCTTCCTGATCCTCTGCGGCCTCGTGCCCAAGGTCGGCGCGGTGATCTCGTCGGTCCCGATCGAAGTGCTGGGCGGCGGTGTGATCGTCATGTTCGGCATGGTTGTCGCGGCGGGCATCTCGATGCTGTCCGACGTCAACTGGAACCGCCGCAACATGGTGATCTTTGCGATTGCCCTGTCCCTGGGCCTTGGCCTGCAACTGGAACCGGGCGCGCTGCAATACCTGCCGCAGACGATCAAGGTGCTCGCCACCTCCGGCATTCTGCCCGCCGCGGTCATAGCCATCGTGCTGAACCTCGTCCTGCCCGAGGAACTCTCGGACGAGTCGACCGAGGAAGTCTCGGGTGGCATGTCCGGCCACGGCAAGGGCACCATGCCCGGCGAGTGATCCGACACTCAGATCAAAAGAAAACCCCCGGTGCACACCGGGGGTTTTTTCATGCCTGCTGGGGAACGGTGGAGAAACGTTCAGACCATCCCGGCCCGATCAGAAATCCACCTCGACCGCCACGCCCCGTTCAATCGCCAGCTCGACGACCTTTGACGCCACCGCAAGGTCCTGCAGCCCCACACCGGTTCCATCAAACAGCGTGATGTCATCGTCCGATGTCCGCCCCGGATGGGTGCCATTGATCACCGCACCGATCTCGATCACGTCGCTCTCGGTGATCAGACCAGCCGCAACCGCGTGCTGCGCCTCCCCGATGCTGATCGACTGCGCCACCTCGTCGGTGAACACCTTGGCCCGTGCCAGAAGCGCCGCCTCGACCTCCTGCTTGCCCTTGGTATCGGTGCCCATGCAGGCCAGATGTGTGCCGGGACTCACATGATCCGCCATCAGCGACGGCGCAAACGCCGAGGTGATCGAGATGATCACATCCGCCTCCGCCATCCCCGGCAGATCCACCGCCTCGAACGGCACGCCAGCCTCCTTCGCGACCTTCTCGATATTCGGCAGCATCTCGGGATGGTAGTTCCACCCGATTACCTTCTCGAAAGACCGTTGCTCCAACGCCGCGCGCAGCTGGAACGTCGCCTGATGGCCTGCGCCGACCATGCCCATGACCTTGGCATCCGCCCGCGCCAGATGTTTGATCGACACCGAAGATGCCGCGGCCGTGCGCAGCGCCGTCAGCAGGTTCCCCCCGACCATCGCCCGAACCTTACCGGTATCCGGATCAAACAGGAACACCGTCGACTGGTGGTTGATCAGCCCGCGTTTCTCGAGGTTGTGCGGCCAGTAGCCCCCGGCCTTCAGGCCCAGCGCGCCGCCAACCCGGTCAAAACCGCCCTTGAAGCCATAGAGCGCATCCTCATGGCCAATCGCCTCGCGCACCACCGGGAAGTTATAGGCATCCTTCGCCGCCATCGCGGCAAACACCTGCTCCACCGCCTCGAACGAGGCCTCGCGTGACACCAGATCGGCGATCATGGCTTCCGGAACGATATACATGGTCTCTCCCTCATGAAAAACGGTGCGACAGTCCCCACTGCGCACCGTCCTTGTCTTCTCTGGTTCAAAAATACTTCGGGGGGTGTGGGGGGCTGGCCCCCCACGGATCGACGCGCATCAGCGCGGCGAAATCAATACGCGCGACCGCGCGCCGAGACGGGCCAGACGGTTTCCACAACGCCGTTCCGCACACCGACATACCAGTCGTGCACGTTGCAGGTCGGGTCACAATGGCCCGGCACCAGCTTGAGCTTGTCATTGACCTTGAGCGCGCCGTTCGGGTCCATGACCACGCCATGCTCGTCCGAGCATTTGACGTACTGCACATCATCACGGCCAAAGACCACCGGCAGACCCGAATCCACCGACTGCGCCTTGAGGCCCGCGTCGACAATGGCCTTGTCAGCCTTCGCATGGCTCATCACCGAGGTCAGGATGAACAGTGCGTTCTCCCACTCGCCCTGGTCGATGCGCTTGCCGTCCTTGTCGAGGATACGGCCGTAATCCGCGTCCATGAACGCATAGGACCCGCACTGCAGCTCGTTATACACACCCGAGTTCGACTCGAAGTAATACGAACCCGTGCCGCCACCGCCGACGATGTCGCACTCGATGCCTTCGGCCTTGAGCGTGTCCACGGCGTCCTTCACCTGTGCCACGGCGATGTCGATCTTCGCCTTGCGTTCGTCATAGCTGTCCATGTGCTGCATGGCACCCTGATAGGCCTGGATGCCAGCGAACTTCAGACCCTCTGCCGCGTCGATCGCCTTGGCAATCTCGACCACGGCAGGCGTCGTGGTCACGCCGCAACGACCCGCGCCGCAGTCGATTTCGACCAGACATTCGATCTGCGTGCCATGCTTGACCGCCGCGGCCGACAGGTCCGCCACGTTGGCCAGATCGTCCACACAGCAGATGGTCCGCGCACCCAGCTTGGGCATCCGCGCCAGGCGGTCGATCTTCGCCGGGTCACGCACCTGGTTCGACACCAGAACATCCTTGATGCCGCCACGGGCGAACACTTCCGCCTCGGACACTTTCTGGCAGCAGACGCCGCAGGCACCTCCCAGTTCGACCTGAAGCAAAGCCACGTCGACCGACTTGTGCATCTTGCCGTGCACTCGGTGACGCATGCCATGCGCCTTGGCGTAATCGCCCATCTTCTTGATGTTGCGCTCCAACGCGTCGAGGTCGAGCACGAGGCAGGGTGTCTGCACCTCGGCCTCGGACATGCCCGGCTTGGCGGGGATGTCATAGCCAACTTCGTAGTCGTCGAATACGGTCATGTCTTTCATTGCATCTCTCCGAAGGTAGAGCGGGTTTCGGGTCTGCGCCGACTCGCCCCTGTGTCATATAATCCCGGAAGTTTCCTATCGGAAACTTTTGGGCGGGGAAAGCCTCAGCTTGTCATCCATGGCAGTTTGTCGAGGTCCACGTTGCCACCCGTGACGATCACACCAACGCGCTTGCCCGCAAACGCCTCTTTGTTCTTGAGGATCACTGCCAGCGGCACGGCGCAGGACGGCTCCATCACGATGCGCAGGTACTTCCAGGTGATCTTCATCGCGTCGATGATCTCTTGTTCCGACGCAGTCATGATGTCGGACACGTGGTTCGACACGAAATGCCAGGTCAGATCCTTGAGCGGCACCTTGAGACCGTCTGCAATCGTCTCGGGCGCGTCATCGGCAATGATGTGCCCCGCCTTGAAGCTGCGATAGGCGTCGTCGGCCTGCTCGGGTTCAGCCGCGATGATGTTGACCTCGGGTGCCAGTGTCGACAGCGTCAAACAGGTGCCCGAGATCATCCCCCCGCCCCCGATGGGTGCCACCATCATGTCCAGACCATCGGTCTGCTCCATGAATTCCTTGGAACAGGTCCCCTGCCCCGCAATAACGCGCGGATCATTGTAGGGGTGCACGAATTCCCCACCTGTGCGCGCCTGCACCTCGGCAAACACCGCCTCGCGCGATGTTGTCGAAGGTTCACATTCGGTGATCGTGCCGCCATAGCGACGGACCGCGTCTTTCTTGGCCTGCGGCGCTGTGCGCGGCATGACCACGTTGCACGGGATGCCCCGACGCCCTGCGGCGTAGCTCAGACACAAAGCATGGTTGCCCGAGGAATGCGTGCAAACCCCGCGCTGCGCCTCTTCATCGCTCAGCCCGAACACCGCGTTCGATCCGCCGCGCACCTTGAAGGCCCCCGGTTCCTGAAAGTTCTCGCATTTGAAGAACAACTGCGCCCCGGTCAGGTCGTTGAGGTAATCCGACTGCATCACCGGCGTGCGGCGGATATGCGGTTTGATCCGCTCATGCGCCGCCAGCATGTCCTCATAGGTCGGGATGATCATGCCCATGTCTTTCATTCTGCAGCCACCTTCTGTGCGATGTTCGACCCGTGACGATAGTGTTCCTGCGCCGCAGCCACACCAGAGCCAAGCTTGATGTCGAGCCCGAGGTCCACCATGCACATTTCGGCAGTGGCGATACCCGACAGGGCCATCACGTCGGTCAGGCTGCCCAGATGGCCGATGCGGAACACCTTGCCCGCCACCTCACCCAGACCGGTGCCAAACGCGACGCCATAGGTGCTGGCGGCATGGGACACGATGTCGGTTGCGTTGAACCCGTCCGGCGTGCGGATGGCCGACACGGTATCGGAATAAAGATCAGGCGTTTCCGCACACAGCTTCAGACCCCACGCCTTCACCGCCGCGCGCACACCTTCCGCAATGCGGGTATGACGGGCAAACACGTTTTCCAGACCTTCCGCCTGAATCATCCGGCATGCCTCGTTCAGACCGTTCATCAGGCCAACAGCCGGCGTATAGGGATAGGCGTTGTTGGCGTAACCCTTCATCATGTCATGCACGTCAAAGAACGTACGGAACAGGCCAGCGGTCTTGGTCGACTCCATCGCTTTCTGGCTGAAGCCGACGATGGCCAGACCCGCAGGCAGCATAAAGCCCTTCTGCGATCCGGTCACCGCAACATCGACGCCCCATTCATCAAAGCGGAAATCCATCGACCCGATGGAGGACACACCGTCCACCATGAGAAGAGCCGGATGCTTGGCCGCATCCATCGCGCGGCGGACAGCCGCGATGTCGGATTTCACGCCCGTTGCAGTTTCGTTGTGTGTGGCGAGAACCGCCTTGATCCGGTGCGCCGTGTCCTTGGTCAGAATCTCTTCGTAGCGATCCGCGGGAATACCCTTGCCCCAGGCCACGTCCACGATGATCACGTCAAGACCAAAGCGTTCGCACATGTCGATCCAGCGATGCGAGAACATACCGTTGCGGGCCACCAGAACGGTGTCCCCTGCGCTGAGCGTGTTGGTCAGTGCGGTTTCCCAGCCGCCGGTGCCCGATGCCGGGAAGATGAACACTTCGGCGCTGGTGCTTTTCAGGATCTGCTGAACCGCCTTTCTTGCGGGATGCAGGATCTGACCGAACAGCGGCGACCGGTGATCAATGGTCGGCATATCGCACGCCTTGCGCAGCGATTCAGGGATGTTGGTCGGGCCGGGAATGAAAACGGGGTTCTGGAAACTCATGGTGTCTCTCCTCCAATTGACGCCAAACTAGGCCCTGTGCCCTCTGCGCGCAATTTTTTCGAAATTATTTTTCATATTCTGAAAATCTCGGAAGTTCAGCAAAAACAATGCTTTGTATTTTTCACATAATGAAATGATTTTTTGAAAATCAAAAAAGCGCAACCGTTTGGATGCGCTTTTCTGGGGTCTTTCCACAGAATCGGCAAGCGGACTTACCGCCCCGCGCCCAGCCGCAACGGCATGTGCCGGTTCACATCCTTGTAAAGCAGATAGCGGAACCGCCCCGGCCCACCGGCATAACACGCCTGCGGGCAGAACGCGCGAAGCCACATGTAATCGCCTGCCTCGACCTCGACCCAATCCTGATTGAGCCGGTAGACCGCCTTGCCTTCAAGCACGTAAAGCCCGTGCTCCATCACATGGGTCTCGGGAAACGGGATCACCCCACCAGGCTCAAACGTCACGATGGTCACATGCATGTCGTGGCGCAGGTCGTTCGGGTCAACAAACCGCGTCGTCGCCCATTTGCCATCGGTCCCCGGCATCGGGTTCGGCGTGACCTCGGCATCGCTGCTGATGATGACCTCCGGATGGTCCAGCCCCTCGACCGCCTGATAGGCCTTGCGGACCCAGTGGAAGCGCGCCGGCTCTGCGCCATGGTTGCGCAGGGTCCAGCAGGATTGCGGTGGAAGGAACGCGTATCCCCCTGCGGTAAGCTCATGGGTCTTGCCGCCAACACTCAGGCTCATGGAACCCTCGACCACGAACAGCACGCCCTCTGCCTCGGGATCGGTCTCGGCACGATCCGACCCGCCACCGGGGCCGACCTCCATGATGTAATGCGAAAAGGTCTCGGCAAAGCCGGTGAGCGGCCGCGCGATCACCCAGAGGCGGGTATTGTCCCAGAACGGCAGAAAGCTGGTGGTGATGTCTCGCATCGTGCCTTTGGGGATCACCGCATAGGCTTCGGTGAACATGGCGCGGTCCGTCAGAAGCTGCTCCTGCCCGGGATGCCCACCCTTGGGGGCGAAGTAAGACGTGGTCATGCGCAATACCCTGTGTTGCTGATGCACCAAGTATCGCGCCACGCTGGCTGCACGACCATGCCTATCGGCAATCAAGACTTTTCGGCTTTCCTTGATAATCGCGGTTGATTGCCTTGGAACCGCGATCAATCGTCAGACTTGGTAATAGTCCCGATACCACGCCACGAACTTCGCCACCCCTTCACGCACATCGGTCTGGGGCGCATATCCGGTCAGGTTCCGCAACAGAGATGCATCCGCCCATGTGGCGAACACATCGCCCTTCTGCATCTCCATGTAATTCCGCTTGGCTTCAATCCCGGTCTCCGCCTCGATTGCCTCGATGAAATCGAGCAGACGCACCTTATCCGAATTGCCGATATTCACGACCCGGTAAGGAGCTGCCGGGCTGAGCGTATCGCCCTCGACGGCTGTCTCCGGCCCACCGGGCACCGCATCAATCAAAAGCCGGATACCCCGCACCAAATCCTCGACATAGGTGAAGTCGCGATACATGTCGCCGTGGTTGTAAATGTCGATGGGCGTGCCTTCAAAGATGCCCTTGGTGAACTTGAACAGCGCCATATCGGGCCGCCCCCACGGGCCATAGACGGTGAAGAAGCGGAACATGGTGGTCGGGATGTTCCACAGATGCGCATAGGAATGCGCCATGCTTTCATTCGCCTTCTTCGTCGCGGCGTAAAAGGTCAGCTGCGTGTCCGCCTTGTCGGTCTCGCGGAATGGCATCTCTTCGTTGGCACCATAGACCGACGATGTGGACGCCATCAGCAGATGTTCGACCTGCAACTGCCGCGCGGCCTCCATCACGTTGAAGGTGCCCACCAGATTGCTGTCCAGATAGGCGCGCGGATTTTCCAGCGAGTACCGCACCCCCGCCTGCCCAGCCAGATGCACGATGATGTCCGGCGCGAACTCCGCCGCAACCCGCTCGAACGTTCCGTCCGCTTCCAGCGTCGCATGGGTGAAACTGTAGCCCGGCGATTGCAGCAGCATCTGGTTGCGGCGTTCCTTGAGCGTCACATCATAGTAATCGGTCATCGCGTCATAGCCGTGAACGACGAACCCGTCGTCCAGCAGAAGCCGTGCAAGATAGAAGCCGATGAATCCGGCTGTTCCGGTGACAAGGACACGTTTCATGAGCGCATTCGAACTGTATAAGGCGGGCTGACGACACGCGCCTAACATGAAAGTTGCACCCCGACCACCGCCTGACGACCGAAGATCCCCTTGGTCTTGAGGATCGCACCCCCATATTCCCCTTCACACCTGCCCGAAAAAGCGGCACGACACACCGGACCAAACAAGAAAGCCGCATGATCTTTTCCAAACTCTTCAACAAACGCAAAGCGCCGACGCCTGCGGTCGACGTCGACCCGGTGCGCCCCGACTCGTCCTTCTGCGTGATCGGCGACATCCACGGCCGCTTCGATCTGCTGTGCTCGCTGGTCGATGCATTGCCGCAGGACCTCAGCATCATCTGCGTCGGCGATCTTGTGGACCGTGGTGAACAGAGCCGGGAGGTGTTGGACTATGTCATGCAATCCGACCGCGTGACCTCCCTCATGGGCAATCACGAACAGCTCATGCTCAACTTCCTGAGGTCGCCCGAAACAGACGGGCGCAGATGGTTGCGCAATGGCGGTCTGCAGACGTTGGCCAGTTTCGGCGTGTCAGGCGTGACCGACTCGTCCGGCGCAGAGGCCCTGACCCGTTCACGGGACACACTGTACGAGGCGATGGGCGAAGACATGGTGACGTGGCTCGCCCGACTGGACTGCATCGCGTGGTCCGGCAACGTGGCCGTCGTACATGCCGGCGCAGACCCGAACACACCTCTGGAAGACCACGCGCCAGACACGTTCATCTGGGGCCATCCCGAATTCCGGAAAACCCCGCGAACCGACGGCTTCTGGATCGTGCATGGCCACACCATCGTCGACAGCCCGAAGATGCGCGATGGCCGGATCTCGATCGACACGGGCGCTTATGCCACCGGGCAATTGACGGCAGCGGTCTTCACGCCCGACGGGGTCGAGTTCATTTCGACCTGACCCGCCGATTGCGGCAATGTATACCACTGTATGCTGTTTACGACTCAGCTGGTTTGGCCTATGGCAGGGGCAATTCATGAAAGGCGTGACCCATGGCTGACACAACGACCCCCGACATCATCTATACCAAGGTAGACGAAGCCCCCGAGCTGGCCTCGGCGTCGTTCCTGCCGATCATCCAGACATTCGCCAGCGCCGCTGGTGTGACCGTCGGCACCAAGGACATTTCGCTGGCGGGCCGCATCCTTGCCACCTTCCCGGAACACCTGACCGAGGATCAGCGCCAGTCCGACGATCTGGCAGAGCTTGGTCAGCTTGTGAAAACGCCCGAAGCCAACGTGATCAAGCTGCCGAACATCTCGGCCTCGGTCCCGCAGCTTGTCGCCGCGATCAAGGAGTTGCAGAGCCAGGGCTACGCGATCCCCGACTATCCCGAAGCGCCAGCAACGGACGCCGAAAAGGCCATCCGCGCCAAGTATGACACGATCAAGGGCTCTGCCGTGAACCCGGTCCTGCGTGAAGGCAACTCCGACCGCCGCGCAGCCAAGGCTGTGAAATCCTACGCGCAGAAAAACCCGCATCGCATGGGGGACTGGACAGCCGACAGCAAGACCCGCGTCTCGTCGATGTCGGGCGGCGACTTCCGGTCGAATGAAAAATCCGCAACACTTGCTGCGGAAAGCACCGCCAAGATCGTGCTGGTGGGCAAGGACGGGTCCGAAACCGTCCTGAAAGACGGCCTCAGCTACCCGGCGGGCACCGTGGTCGACGCAACCTTCATGTCCGCCAAGGCGCTGGACGCCTTCCTTGCGGACGAGATCGCCAAGACCAAGGACGAGGGCACCCTCTTCTCGCTGCACCTCAAGGCAACGATGATGAAGGTCTCCGACCCGATCATCTTCGGCCATGCGGTCAAGGCCTATCTTCAGCCTGTGTTCGACGCGCATGGCGACAAACTCGCCGCCGCAGGCGTCAATCCGAATTCGGGTCTGGGCGACCTGATGGCCCGCGTCACCGACATGCCCGAAGTGAAGGCCGACATCGAGAAAACCCTCGCCGACCGCGCGCCGCTTTACATGGTCGACTCGGACAAGGGCATCACCAACCTGCACGTGCCCTCTGACGTCATCGTCGATGCGTCGATGCCAGCCCTGATCCGCGCAGGCGGCAAAGGCTGGGGTCCGGATGGCAAGGAACATGACGCCAACTGCGTGATCCCCGACAACTCCTATGCGCCCGTCTATGAAGAGACGATTGCCTACTTCAAGGAAACCGGAAAGCTTGACCCGGCAACCGCAGGCACGGTGCAGAACATCGGCCTGATGGCGCAGAAGGCCGAGGAATACGGCTCGCACCCGACCACGTTCGAGATCCCGCATGACGGCACGGTCAAGATGATCCTTGGCGATGGCACGGTCCTGCACGAGCATGCCGTCGAAGCCGGTGACATCTGGCGCTCGGCCTCGACCCGCAAGGCACCGATCGAGGACTGGGTGCAACTCGCCATCGACCGCCAGCGCGCCGAAAACTGCGAGGCGATCTTCTGGCTGGACGCAACCCGCGCCCATGACGCGGAACTGATCAAGTATGTCGAGCCGATCCTTGCCGCCAAGGGCGTCGCCGACAAATTCAAGATCATGGCCCCGCGCGAGGCAACCCGCGCGTCGCTGGAAACCATCCGCGCCGGCAAGACCTCGATTGCCATCACCGGCAACGTGCTCCGCGACTACCTGACCGACCTCTTCCCGATCCTGGAACTCGCCACCTCGGCCAAGATGCTCTCCATCGTCAAACTGATGCAGGGCGGCGGCCTGTTCGAGACCGGCGCGGGTGGATCGGCCCCGAAGCACGTGCAGCAGTTGATGGAACAGAACCACCTGCGCTGGGACAGCCTTGGTGAATTCTGCGCTCTGGGCGAAAGCCTGCAGTTCCTCGCGGATGCACGCGGCAACGAAAAGGCGCGGGTGCTGGGCAAGGCCGTGGATGCCGCAACGCAGGGCATCCTCGACAACAACCGCTCGCCGTCGCGCAAGGTCGGTGAGCCGGACAACCGCGACAGCCACTATTGGTTCGCCCGCTACTGGGCCGAGGCGCTGGCCGCGCAGGAAGACGATGCAGAGCTGGCGGCCCATTTCGCGCCCATCGCTTCGGCTTTGGCCGAGAAGGAAGACGCGATCCTGTCCGAACTGTCTGCAGCACAGGGCAAAGCGGCCGATCTGGGCGGATACTATCACACCGATGCCGCGAAAACGGCGGCGGTGATGCGCCCATCCGCGACGCTGAACGCGATCATCGGCTGACCTGACCGATCAAGAAGCGATCCCGTTGCGAAACGGGATCGCCTCACTATTGCAAATGCAAGCCAGAGCCTTCGCAGGCTTTGCCGAGACGGTCTTCCGAAAGACCGTCCACCGTACGCCCGGTTTCCAGGTCCTTAACGGATCACGCGCCATACCAGCCCCCACGATGCGCATCGAGCGGGAAGGGTCACTCCCATGCCGCGACACGACAGAACTGACACTTCTCTCATATGCCGGAAGGCTGACCATGAGAGACCGGTCTCCGTACAGGCTTGGGTCTCCCCCAAGTACAGGTCGCCCGTTAAATCGGGGATGTTGAGAGAACCGTCAGGCCCAACAGGGCGGCGCCGCTTCTTCTCTAAGGACACATCGCGACAGTGAACCTGATCGGCGGAGTCGAGCCCCGACCGAAGCCAATCCCGTGCGCCGGGATTGGCCCAGAAATGGCCGTGTATTGCTCGGGAACAGCTCAACCGACTCACCAGGACCGCATCCAAAACCGACACAGGCATCACGCCCCCGGTCTCGACACCTCCCGGTCCGGTGATCCCGTTGAAACAATGGCGCTTTTCTCGGCCGTCACGTTTTCTTGATACGTCATGGGACATGCCGGTTTCCGTGCATCCCGTCACGCGTCGGTGTGAAATCCTGCATCGTTCGCCTGCGCCGAACCCCTGCAAAACCTGATCCGCACCATCCCTGTGCAGCCA
>NZ_JALEGT010000042.1 GCF_022763305.1 Marivita sp.
AGCCTGGAACAACCTGATCACCCTCCCGGATGTCATCACGTCAATCGGGACCAGAGATTGGGCAAAAGTGGATCAATGACCGCCGCCCTTGGTATCAGGGTGTTTTTCGCACTTGATCCGCCCAAGGACGAACAAAGCGACACGACCTACCAACCCGTCATCGCGATTTTTGCTGTCGCGGCGTTGTTGACTCTGGGCCTGTCCTGGCACCAGTATGGCTCGCTCCTCACACTGCGCGCATTTGAATGGTTCATCTCTCTGTCGATGGCCATACTCGCGATCCAGAAGTTGCAGGATGTCGAAGGGTTTTCGACCATGTTCCTGAATTATGACCTGCTGGCGCGCAGATGGGTGCGGTATGGCAAGATCTATCCGTTCGGCGAAGCCGTGGCTGGCGTGCTCATGACT
Source organism: Marivita sp. (assembly GCF_022763305.1). Classification (GTDB taxonomy): domain Bacteria; phylum Pseudomonadota; class Alphaproteobacteria; order Rhodobacterales; family Rhodobacteraceae; genus Marivita. Next base: position 409 of record NZ_JALEGT010000042.1, read on the forward strand.
GCTGGCGCGCTGCTCTGGATTTCCGCACCCGTCGCCCTGTTCATCGGAACGGTCGGCGCGATCAGCGTGTTCAAGGCGGTGTATATCGACAAAAGAGAGCTGAAATGCGCCTGCGTCGGCGGAGACAGCTCGGTGCCGCTTGGCTTCATCTCGCTCACAGAGAACCTGATGATGATCTTCATGGGGCTGTGGATGCCGATCCGGGCGATCTGGTTCTGACACGCGGCTCGAGACTCAATGATGGGTTTCTCCCAGCTCTCCAGGCAGTTAAACAGTGTTACGCATCACGATGAGCCACAACATTTTTGTGTGTTGCGGGAAATCGCGACCGAAAGTAATGCTTTCCCATGATGAGTGTGATTCGCACCTTTTTCTTTCAAATGATCGCGCTGTCGGCGCTGTTCGCTATGCTTTCGGCACCCTCGAATGCTGCTGCGATGATCGACTGTTTAGAGCTGAGCAAAGAGCAGGGAGTTACTGCTTACATCGGGGCGGTCGATCACGATCATGTTCACGCGCCTTCGATGGAAAAGAACGACCACGAAAATTTGCATTGTCAAAGCCATGTTTGTACCACCGGCTTGTTCAATCTCGTTATACAAGAGGCTTCCGCTTGTTGTGTAGAGCGTGTTGTAGGTACGTGGGACGCAACATCGCTTGTGAGCATGTCCGCTCCTGACGGGCTTCGTCGACCACCACGTGCGTAATGCGGACGTTTGTCAGCGCTTTTGCGGCTGATCGTTAGCATTTCATTCGACGAGGACAACTAGTGAAAAAACTGACTGCGGCAATGCTGCCGCTGCTCGCTTCCGGATGTGCATCCGTGGCCGAGCTAAACGATGCGCCCGCGTTCACCGTGGCCGCAAACCCGGCAGTTGTGGCCGAAGTGCGCTCAGCTCCCGGCATCGAGTACACGCAATACCGGATTGAGGATCCTGCCGATTGGCGCGGTCTTAATGACGCTCAAAGCGGAGGCAACCGATGAAAGCGGTTTTGATTATCGGCACAGCGCTTCTGCTGTCGGCCTGCGCGCAAACCTCAGTCGTTCAGATGGCGAGCAAGGAACGGGCGGGGTTCGATACGGTTCAGGCCGGGGCAAGCCGCGCTGTCGGCGCGTCGCCGGAATGGGCCCTATCCGCTGGTGAGATTGAGGCGCTCGACAGACGGGTTCATGGCTTGGTTCACAAAAAAACGATCAACGCCGATACTGCGGTACAGGTCGCGATAATGAACAATCGCGGATTGCAGGCGAGTTTCGCCGACTTGGGCTTGTCTTCGACGGATCTTTGGGAAGTGGCCATGGGGCCGATACCGTCAGTCAGTGTATCTGTTTCCGGACTTGCTGGTGACGTAACACGGGCACTTGAAGCGCTGGTCATGAAATCCGTTCTGGATGCGGCAAACCAAAGGCCGCGGACGGAAATAGCGCAAATCCGCTTCCAACAGGCGCAACTAGAGGCTCTATCCGAAACGATTGCACTTGCTATCGAAACCCGCCGTGCATGGATTGAGGCAGTTGGCGCTTTTGAGAAGGCTGCCTTGATTGCAGAAGCGCAGAACACTGCCGACTCTGCGTCCGAACTTGCCTCACAGCTTGGTCGTACTGGATTCATGAGCAAAGCCGACCAGGCACGCGAACACGCGCTCACTGCGGTCTTGGCCGTAGAACGTTCGGAAGCGCGTCTGGAAGCGCAACTTGCAAAAGAGCGTTTGATCAGGCTCATGGGACTTTTTGGGAGTCCGATCGAGGTTTTTGTCCCTGACGCCCTCCCGAGCTTGCCAAGTCAACCACGCGCTTCCGCTGATATCGAACGCTTGGCGTTGGCGAACCGTGTTGATCTTGCTGTCGGAAAGCTGGAGCTCGAAGCCGTGGCGCGCGAGTATCGACTGACGGGCAAGACACGCATGATTTCGGATGTCTCTTTGGCAGCGGGCCTCGAAGCGGAAGGCAGCAACGGGAGTACAGAGGTAAATCCGGCGTTGTCGGTAGACTTTGAAATTCCACTCTATGACACTGGGCGACTGTCATCAAAACGCGGCCAGATGAATTATCTGCGAGCTGCGAACAGCGTGGCGCAGCAGGCAATCAACGCGCGCGCCGAGGCGCGGATGGCTTACAAATCCGTGACCGGGCGACATGCCGTGGCGCGGCACTGGCGCGATGTGGTTCTGCCGCTTCGCAGAACCATCGATGAAGAATCGCTCAAATCCTACAGTGGGATGATCACCTCGACCTTCGAATTGCTCGAGGACGCACGTGACGGTCTTGAGGCGCAGATTGGAGCGGCAGAGGCAAAACGAGACTACTGGCTGGCTGAAACAGAGGTGACCGCTGCGATCTGGGGCGGCACTGCCGGTGCAGGTGCCGGCGGCAATGAGGAGGACATGGAATGATCAATCGTAGACAAGTTCTCGGAGCAGGTTTGACCGCGGGAGCGGGCGCGGTGCTCGCCAATGCGGCGGCGGCACAGACCCGATTTCGGGATCTGCCCGAGGCGGTGTTCACCGACAGTCCCTACACTCAGGTGCCGCCGCGCCCGACCGACCGTTTCGACTACAACCCGGTGGTGACGCTCAACGGCTGGTCTCTGCCTTACCGGATGAATGGAGACGTCAAGGAGTTCCATCTGGTCGCCGAACCCGTCGAACGGATCATGGCAGATGGTATGATCGCTCGGCTCTGGGGCTACAACGGCCAGTCGACGGGGCCCACGATCGAGGCGGTCGAAGGCGAGCGCGTGCGCATCTATGTCACCAACCGACTGCCCGAGCACACCAGCGTGCATTGGCACGGTCTGATCCTTCCGTCCGGCATGGATGGTGTTGGCGGCCTGTCCCACCCAGCGATCCCGTCTGGAAAGACTTTCGTTTACGAGTTCGATCTGGTGAAATCCGGCACTTTCATGTACCACCCCCATGCCGACGAGATGGTGCAGATGGCCATGGGCATGATGGGCCTTTTCATCGTCCATCCCCGCGACCCTGCCTTCATGCCCGTCGACCGCGACTTTGCCTTCCTGCTCGCGGCCTACGACATCGATCCGGGCAGCTACATTCCGCGCGTTGCGGAAATGACCAACTTCAACATGTGGACGTGGAACAGCCGGATCTTTCCGGACATTGATCCTCTCGTCGTAAGCAAGGGAGATCGCGTGCGCGTGCGCTGCGGCAACCTGACCATGACCAACCACCCGATCCACATGCACGGGTATGATTTCGAGGTGACCTGTACGGACGGCGGCTGGGTCAGACCAGAAGCGCGCTGGCCCGAGGTCAGTATCGACATCCCTGTCGGCGCGATGCGGGCCTACGAATTCGAAGCCGTACATGAAGGCGATTGGGCCATTCACTGCCACAAGTCGCATCATACCATGAACGCGATGGGTCACGAGATCCCGACCTTTATCGGAGCGGACAAACGGCGACTTTCGCAGATGATCGGGCGCCACCAACCCGGGTATATGCCCATGGGAACGGCCGGCATGGCTGATATGGGCGAGATGTCCATGGAGATCCCAGACAACACTGTCCCCATGATGACCGGCTGGGGGCCTTTCGGTCCGCTGGAAATGGGTGGCATGTTCAGCGTTGTAAAGGTCCGCGAGGGCATCGCGCCCAACGATTATAGCGATCCGGGCTGGTATGAAAACCCTCCGGGAACGCAAGCCTATGAGTGGACGGGCGAGCTACCCGAACACGCAAGCAACACCAGTCCAAAAACCATAATCACTCCACGTGGCGGAGTGCGGTGGGGCTGATGCAACGAGCACAGGAGAAACACGCTCATGAAAACTGGACTTCTGGCCATGGCACTCACCTTGGCATCCATTATTGACCCGGCGATGGGACTGGCCAGTCCAGGGCACGAAGGCGGTCAAATGGCCGTCGGCATGCCCGCGACGCACGGTGAAAAACCGACCCGTACGATCAATGTCATTCTGCGGGAAGACTACAACAGCGATAGGCCGTTCGTATTCGAGCCTTCGGACCTCACATTTTCCAAGGATGAAACGGTTCGCCTCATCATCGTAAACGAAGGGGAAGAAACCCACGAGTTCGTCATGGATACCGTCGAAGAAAACGCCGAACACCGGGAACTGATGGCGAAGTTTCCCGAGATGGAGCACGACGATCCGAATGCGGTACGCCTTGATCCCGGCGAAGAGGCCGAAATCATCTGGACTTTCAACAAAACCGGAACGTTCGAGTTCGCTTGCCTTCTGCCCGGTCATTACGAAGGCGGAATGTACGGCAGCCTGGTCGTCGATTGACCTTTTCACCCACCAAAAGACTGGACAACCAACATGAAACTAATCTCTTCACTTACGACCGCCTTCCTACTTCTGGCAGGGGGTGCCCTTGCCGAAGGGGATCACGCGATGTCGAGCGGCAAAGTTACCAAGATCGACGCAAGATGGAACAAGATCACGATCGATCACGGTCCTCTCGAAAACCTCGATATGCCGGCTATGAAAATGGTCTTTGAAATCGCCGATGCAGGAATGTTGGAGGGCCTCTCGGAAGGCACTCAGATCAGTTTTCTTGCGGAGCGGGTAAACGGAAAGCTGACCGTCACCGAGCTGCAAAAATGAAAAACGCCGCGCATCGGACACTACCGGTGCGCGGCTTTTCGTCTTGAAGGGTTTCAATTGCACCAAACGATTCACCCATCGGGCGAGAGATCCGCGAGTATTGGACAATCAGGTCGGTGATCTCCGGCACATTTCTCCACCAGCTCGGAAAGCGTCGCGCGCATGGATTGAAGCTTTGCGATCTTCTCGTCGATCTGACGGAGATGCTCCTCCGCAACCGCCTTGACCTGCATGCTTTCTCGCTTCTCATTTTCGTAGAGCGCCAACAGCGTCCTGCAATCCTCGATGGAAAAGCCCAGGGCGCGCGCACGGCCCAGGAAGGCCAACTTGTGCATATGGGTCTCGGTGAAGTCACGATAGCCGTTTTCGCTACGGTTGGGGTGGATCAGCCCGATTTCCTCATAGTAGCGGATTGTCTTGGGGGGCACGCCCGAATTGCGGGCCACGTCTCCGATATTCATGTCAAACCTCCGTTATTCGGCCGGGGCGGGCGTTGCAGCAGCGCGAGCTTTGGGAACCGCTCGCTGTTCGTCCATGGCCGGGGCGATGCTCCGCAGGCGCAGGGCGTTGGTCAGCACGAACACCGAAGACAGAGCCATCGCACCCGCCGCGAGGATTGGTGACAGAAGCAGCCCGAACGCCGGGTAGAGCACACCGGCCGCCACAGGGATAAGCGCCACGTTGTAGGCAAAGGCCCAGAACAGGTTTTGCCGAATATTGCGCATGGTACGGCGCGACACCTCGAAGGCATTGACCACGCCGCGCAGATCGCCCGACATCAGGACAACATCCGCGGATTCGATGGCCACGTCGGTACCGGTTCCGATGGCAATGCCGACATCCGCATGGGCAAGCGCCGGGGCGTCGTTGATCCCGTCCCCGACAAATGCGATGCGCTTACCACCCTCGCGCAGCGCGTCCAGTGCCGCGACTTTTCCGTCAGGCAATACGCCAGCGACCACGTGATCGATCTCGGTTTCGCGGGCGATGGCTTCGGCGGTTTCGCGTTTGTCTCCGGTGATCATCGCAACCGAAAAACCCTTTTCATGCAGCGCTGCAATGGCCGCGCGGCTTGCGGATTTGACCGGGTCGGCGACACCGATCACGGCGGCAAGCCGCCCGTCGATGGCCGCGTAAAGCGCGGTCCGACCCTTGCTGGCGATCTGCGTCTCCTCATGCGCCAATGCCGAGATGTCGACATTTTCGCGGGTCATGTAGCGATCGGCACCGACCAGAACCGTCGCACCGTTCACCAGGGCACGCACGCCGTAGCCTGTCACCGATTGAAAGCCCTCGGTGTCGAGCGACGGCGCGCCTTCGGCGCGGGCGGCACGGACGATGGCATCGGCGACGGGATGCTCCGAAAGAGCTTCCACTGCGGCGATCTTTGCAAGCGTCGTTTCGCGATCGTAGCCTTCGGCCAGCACAAGGTCGGTCAGGGCGGGTCGTCCTTCGGTCACGGTTCCGGTCTTGTCCAGGGCAACGATATCGACGGTGCCAAGCTGCTGCAATGCATCGCCTTTGCGGAACAGGACGCCCATCTCCGCCGCCCGCCCGGTGCCCACTATGATCGAGGTCGGCGTCGCAAGCCCCATCGCGCAGGGACACGCGATGATCAGCACCGAAACTCCGGCAATCAGCGCCATCGTCAGCGCCGGATCGGGTCCGACGACGAGCCAGACCAGGACCGTCACAGTCGCAATCGCCATGACCGCCGGCACGAACCACAGGGTGATCCGGTCGACCAGACCCTGGATTGGCAGCTTGGCGCCCTGAGCCTCCTCGACCATCCGGATGATCTGGGCAAGGGTCGTGTCGGCGCCAACGCGGGTGGCGCGGAAGTGCAGGCTCCCGGCACCATTGACGGTTCCGCCCGTCACCGGATCACCGGCAGCCTTTTCAGCCGGGATCGGTTCGCCCGTCAGCATGCTTTCATCGACATGGCTGCTGCCTTCGGTGACGACACCATCGACAGCGATGCGTTCGCCGGGACGCACGATCACGATGTCCCCCTGAACCAGGGCGTCGATGTCGATCTCAATGCTTTCACCATCCCGCATCACGCGCGCCGTGCGGGCCTGAAGCCCCAGCAACTTCTGGATTGCCGCACCCGTTCGCCCTTTTGCGCGGGCTTCAAGAAACCGGCCCAGCAAAATCAGAACGACGATGACCGCTGCCGCCTCGAAGTAGACGGCGCGCAACGTGTCCGGCAGAACAGAGGGCAGGAATGTGGCGACAACGGAATAGAGATAGGCAGCCCCGGTGCCGACCGCGACAAGGCTGTTCATGTCGGGGGCACCGCGGAAGAGAGCCGGGAACCCCTTGGTGTAAAATGTCCGGCCCGGGCCGATCAGAACGATGGTCGTCAGCACGAATTGAAGCATCCAACTTGTCTGCTGGCCAATCGTGGTTTCGATCAGCATGTGAACGGCCGGGATCATGTGACCGCCCATCTCGATCAGAAAGACCGGCAGGGCGAGAATGGCCGCAAGGAGGACACGCCTGGAAAGCGCATGCGCTTCCTGTTCCTTTCGCGCGACCCTGTCGTCGCCCGATTGCGCCGTTGCAATTTTCGCCGGATACCCCGCCGCGCCACTGGCTTCGATCAGATCAGATGTCGTGACAAGACCTTCGACATAAACCACCGTCGCCGTTTCGGAGGCGAGGTTGACGTTTACGTCGATAACGCCCGGCACCGCTGCCAGCGCCTTGTCGACGCGACCGACACAGGAGGCGCAGGACATCGCCTCGACCGTAAACTCGGCCTTTGCCGTGCGTGGCGGGTATCCGAGTGCTGAAACTGTCTCGATGATCTTGGAAACGCGTTCGGGTCCGTCCACGCGCAGCCGCGCGCTTTCAATCGCGAGGTTGACTGATACTTCGGACACGCCTTCAAGAGCGGCTAACGCGCGTTCGACCCTGCCGACACATGACGCACAGGTCATGCCGTCGATCGGCAAGGTGATCTCTTTCGGGTAGGACATGTTTTACCACCTGTTATTCCGTTCTAAGCGGAATATGGTCCTTCCAGTAACTAGAAGGTCAACGGGTCAATTTACTTTTTCCGACTTGACCTTCCAGTAGGGGGAATCCCCAAATCGATGACAGGCACGAAAACCAAGGAGTGACTCCGGTGAAATTCAGCGTTCCGAACATGAGCTGTGGGCACTGCACCGCTGCCATCGAAAGCGCGGTGAAAACCGCAGACCCACAAGCAGCCGTAGAATGCGACCTTTCTAAACGACAAGTTCGTGTCGACAGCGCGCTAACGGCGGATCAACTGAAAGCCGCCATCAAGGACGCAGGCTACGACGCCGATCCGGTTACCGCTTAATGCAATCCCGGACCACCCAAATGTGGTCCGGGAACACCAGTTCAATCTTCGGCCTTACGGGCATCCTCGACCAGATCGGCCAGTTGCGCCTTTTCCACAAAGCCCGGAACGAGCGCATCGCCGATCACAAAGGACGGCGTGCCATTGAACCCCAAGGCTTGCGTCAGTTGCATGGAAGTCGCGATGTGCTCTTCAACCTCGGGAGCCTCCATGTCCTTGCGCAACTGCGCGATATCAAGGCCGATCTCCTCGGCAACGCGTAGCACGGAAGCTTCTTCGGCCCGCCCCTGCAACCCCATCATGGCCCAGTGGAACTCTTCGTACTTGTCCTGTTTGCGGGCTGCTAAAGCCGCTTTCGCGGCGAACACCGATCCGTCTCCGAGAATGGGCCATTCACGGTAAACGAGGCGAATGTCGGGATCGTCTTCGATCAAGGCACGCACCTCAGGCTTGACCCGGCGACAATACGGACAGTTGTAGTCGAAGAATTCCACAACGGTGACGTCACCTTCCGGGTTGCCGAGAACCGGAGCATTCGGATCGTTCTCGATCAGATCGCGCTGGTCATTCAGAACTTGGGCCTGGCTGAGCTCCTGCGCTTGCGCCTGCCGTTGCTCAAGGATTGCCACGGCCTCCATGACAATCTCGGGGTTCTCGCGGATTGCCTCGAGCACGAGTTCCTTGACCCGAGCTTTTGACAGTTCGTCGGCGATTGCCGGTATCGGAAGCAGGGCAGCTATCGCCACTGTCGTAAGTGCTTGTCTGAAACGCATCTTAGTTATCTCCTCGTTGTCTGTCGGCGTCTGTCCGTGCTGCCTGGACTTCGCGAATGCGGTCCGGCCAGGTGGACCGGATGAAGGCCAGGATGTTGTGAATTTCCTGGTCTGTCAGCACGTCTCCGAAACCCGGCATTCCACTGTCGTATTCGACGCCCTGACGCGCCAAAAGCGCCGCACCCCCCAGTTTTGTGTAGTCGAAAAGAAGACTGTCAGGATGATGCCAGGTGTGACCCGTCTCATCATGCGGTGGCGCTGGCAGGCGCCCATCCGCACCGGGCGATCGCCATTCTGGCTGGCCTTCCAGCTCAGCACCATGACAAGACGCGCAGTTCTCTGCGTATGCCAGCGCGCCTTTTTCGATGTCGTAGCTGTCCGCAGTAGTCGCGCTGTCAACATCCGAGAAAGCATCGGTCGAGAGCCAATACGTGAAAGCGGCTGCAACGACCGTGAGCGGGACTGACCAAAAGAGATACTTCATGTCACCCGCAGCCAGGTTGTCATGCCGGACGCAGCATGGCTGAGCATGTGGCAATGGAACAGCCACTTGCCGGGATTGTCGGCTATGAAGGCAATCTCGCGGGAGTCGTTGCCACCCAACAGGATCGTGTCCTGCATCGGCCCGAACGCGCCGTCCGGGCGTACCTCGCGGAAATGCATGCCGTGCAGGTGCATCGCATGTGGGAAAACTGTCTGGTTCTCGATCTTCAACCGTACCGGTTCGTTCAGCGATAGATCGGCCAATGGTGTGTCCGTCATTTCGGCAACGTCATTCAAAGCCCAGAACTTCCCCGCTTGCGCAAGCTGGCGGAAGCCAAGCCGTTCCCCACCGAGCAATGCCGACTGCATTCGCCCCATTGCCCCGCCGGACATGACCAGCCGCAGATCACGCGCATCGGAAAGGTCTGGGGTGTGTGCGGCGGGATTGGGCGGCAGCGGCGATGGCGTGTCCCTCGAAACAGAGCTGGCTGTGCCGTCAACGCTAAACCGTACTAGCGGAGTCAGTTGATCGTCATCGCCGATGCGAAGCAGTTGGGCAGCGCCGCCTTCGTCTTCGGTCACATCGACAATCAGATCCAGGCGCTGTGCAGGGCCGAGGATCACCTCGCCGTCAACCGGCTGGGGTTGACCGATCGGCATTCCATCAAGGGCCACCGTCCAGCCGCTCATCCCCGAAAGCCGCAGCGGGAATATCCGCGCGCTCGCCGCGTTGATGATGCGCAACCGGATGCGTTCGTTGCGCTTTGCCGGCAAGGTCAGATCATAACGCCCGTTCACCGTGATAAAGTTGCCGATGCGCCCCCCGTGACTCATCATCATGGGATGATCGAAATTGTCGAACAGCTGCCCACTTTCCGGGTCGAGCAACCAGTCCTCAAGAACGAGGACTTCCTCTCTGTCGATGTCTGGCTTATCGGCCTCTTCAACGATCAAAGCACCGCGCAAACCACGTGCGACCTGCTCGTATGAGCGATTATGCGCGTGGTACCAATAGGTGCCGGCGTCCGGTGCGATGAAATCGTAGTCGAATGTCTCACCTGTCCCCACGGCCTCTTGTGTCAGCCCGGAGACGCCATCCATCGCGTTGTCGATCCGGATTCCATGCCAATGAACCGAACTGGGATCCGGGACCTCATTGCGGAACCGACGACGCACCCGATCACCCTGTGCGACCCGGATTTCCGG
>NZ_JALEGT010000043.1 GCF_022763305.1 Marivita sp.
AGCCTGGAACAACCTGATCACCCTCCCGGATGTCATCACGTCAATCGGGACCAGAGATTGGGCAAAAGTGGATCAATGACCGCCGCCCTTGGTATCACCTGCAAGCGGGGGCAGGGCTGGTTTGTGCGGGTTGGCGATGATCACGCCGTGATCGGCTGTTTCAAGCATGTCTAGGTCATTGGGTGCATCCCCGAGCGCCAGCGTGACCCGCGCTTCGAGTGACCGGCTGATCTGATCCATCGCATCCGCTTTGGTTCTGCCGAAAGACAGCGTCAGAAAACGTCCGCCGCGCTGGGCGGTGATCCCGTGTTCGGCCAGATGGTCTTTGAACCGGTGCAGCGTTGGATCGTCACCCGACCAGAGGCCGGGCTCGGAATAGCTACGGTTTTTCGCGCGCTTGGCGTCAGCCTCGGGCAATCCCGTGAGTGAGGCGACGGTTTCAGTGGCCATGTCGCCAAACCCGCGAAAGGGCTGTCGCAGCTCCTTGGGAAGCCTATTCAGGGCCGCGCGAAGGCCGGCATAGGTTTCTGAACCCTCATCGTCGCCCAGACCGATCACACCTGCTCCGTTCTCCACAATGGCTGGTGCACCACTCAGGCCCATCCGGTCCTGAATGGCACGGATTTCCGATGCGGTCTTGCTGCTGGCAAGGATGACCGGAACGTCAAGCTTGGCAAGCCGGTCAAGGGCCGGTTGTGCCGCATCCCATCGGTAGGTGTCGTGGTCCAACAGCGTGCCGTCGAGATCGGTAAAGACAACAAGCGTCGAAGGATTCCTCATGTACAAAGCTTCGGCCGAAGCGACCACAGGGACAAGTGCAAATGACCCGTCGCGGGCAATCGCCAACTTGCTGCCTAAAAAACAGGCATTTGTGCCTGGCGGGCTTGAGGTGAAAGAGAGCGTGCGCTTCGTGGGCCTATTGCGCGACGCCAAATACCTTGTTTGTGGGCACGTCTTGCCACGGGGTCGTATCGCCATCGGGCCAGATCACCCGCAGTTCCGCCTCCGCCGCAGATCCCAGACCAAAGTGCTGTAGACCAGCGTGGCCGCCGGCATGGCCGCCGCCCACCGTGATTTCACGCGTCTGAACGCGGTCAGCTGTCCTGAGTTCGATCACCGCGCCAACGGCACCGGTGTTGACGCCGGAACCTGAAACCTCGACGAGAAGCCAGTTCCCCCCTTCAGTGACGTTTTCCCAAACTTCAAGCGTCGCCCGCCGGTTGACAACGGCAAGATCAAGACGACCGTCATTGTCGAAATCCGCCAGCGCCGCACCGCGTGATCGGGCCATCGAGGCCACACTGGCCTCCACGGACATTTCCACGAACCGCCCGTCCTCGGTCTGGATCAGAAGCGAGTTCGGGTCGTCCATCGCGGCGTCGGGCATCTGTTCCACATTGCCCTTTGCCACAAAGATGTCGTCGCGCCCGTCGTTGTTCACATCGCCGAACGCCGCATGCCAGCCGGTTGATGGCCGTCCGTCGCCACCCACATGCGGCCGGTGCGCCGTTGTGCCCCGCTCGTAGGTTGCATCTCGCCATGTTGGCCCACCGGTGCCCGGATCGAAGACCTGGAACTTCTGATCGCCCATCGATGTGAGATAGACTTCGGGGAACCCGTCGCCGGTCAGATCCCGAGAGGCAATGCCCATCCCCCAGAGCGCATAGGTCCGCCATCCCTCGTCTTCCGTGTAAAGGCGCGGAGTATCGTCCATCTTCCACATCTGTTCCTGCCCACCGCGCACATAGTAGTGCCGGTCGTTCGACACGCGCAGATCGGCGACACCCGATCGGTTCCAGTCGGTAAATAGCATCGACAGGGCGCAAAACCCGGGTTCGAGTGCCTGTGGCGGACCGTAGCGATCTCCATCTGGTCTGTAGAGCAGAGTTGCGTCGCACGCTCGGAACGGGCCATCGGGATTCGTGCGATCCACATAGGTGCCGAAAGCCAGCGTCGGCAAGCTGGCCCCGGACTCCCACGTGGCGGAAAAGGCCGTGGTCCAACGGTCGGATGACGTGAAGCCCAGTGCGCCCTCGAAGGGCGCGAAGTCACACCCGCCCAATCCGCGCAACAACCGGTCTTCGCCCACCCGCAGTACCGCAAGATCCAGAAGACCGTCGCCGTCGATGTCGAGCGGATAGGCGCCGGTCACACCTGTAATTGCAAGAACGTCCGGCGTGTCCTTGGCAAAGACGACCCTGTCATTCGAACGGTTGCGGAAAAGAGTGGCCGGGTTCGATCCGCCCGCGGCGTAAAGCTCGGGCCGGGAATCGCCGTCACAGTCGAACGCAGCGACGCCGCCGCCGACGAAGTGTTCCCATCCCCCATCGTAGACATGAGGTGCAATATCCACCCCCTGAAAGCGGGGTTGTACAGGATCCGCACAGGCAAGACCCGGAAAGACCAAAAGGACCAGACATTTAGGCAGCATCGACGACTCCCTGCGCGCGTATTTTCAGGATCGACACCATCTCGATCCCGTGCGCGGCCGCCCCCTTGGCCCACATGGACTCGTCAAGATTGCGCACGGTGATTTCTGGCAGCGGCGCATCGACCTGGACCGTGTTGCGCCTTAATGCTTCCAGCATGATTTCGGGATAGGGCGGGCCGAATGGGGGGCGCGACCGGGCCAGAACGATGTGTTCCGGATCGAACAGGTTGACCAGATTAGCCAGTGCGACGCCAAGAAACTGGGACGCCCGTTCCAGCACGTCCTGGCAAAGAGTGTCCCCGGTGCGCGCCGCCTCAAGGATCTCGGGAATGGACGTGGGCCCATGCCCCTGTCGCCCTGTCGCTGCATCCCGCACCATCGCATAATCGCCGACATAGGCCTCAAGGCATCCTCGCTGTCCGCATTGGCAGACGGCGCCTTCGATCTGCACCTTCGTGTGGCCGAATTCCGCGCCGCACCCGCGTTCGCCTCGGTAGAGTTCGCCGTCCAGAACGATCCCCATGCCAACGCCATGCTCAACCGTCACGACAAGGAAGTTGCGCAGGCCGCGCCCCGCACCGAACAGGTGTTCCGCCTTGGCGACAAGGTTTGCGTCATTGTCGAGAAAGGTGGGGCAGGGCAGGTTCCGCCGGAAGAGCGGAGCGAAATCGACATTCCGTTCCGTGACCGACGAGGACCAATGCATGAACCCGGTTGACCCGTTCAGAAAGCCGGGCAAACCCAGAGTGAGACCGGCAATGGACGTCATCGGCAGGTTGCAGCTTTGGCAGGCGGCCTCCAGTGCCTTGCGCACTTCCCCGACGAGCACCTCTGCGGGCATCTGCGACTCGGCCAGCGGAGAGGTATAGGTGCCGATTTCCTCGCCTTGCGAGTCCACGATCATCACGAGGATCGCCTGCCGCGCGATCTTCATCCCCGCGACGTGAAATGCACCGCCGTTGATCCGCAGCATGATCCTTGGTCGACCGCGCTGGACGGTGTCGGATGGTGCGCGCTCGACCTCGCAGATCAAACCGGACTCCAGCAAGGCACCGCAAGCTGCCGTCACCGTTGCCGGGCTGCTGTCCAGGGCACGCGCGATGTCGGTTCTCGAGATTTCACCGGCATCGCGGATGCATTGCAGCACCCTGAATTGCGTCGCGCCGCGCGCGTCCAGCCCTCCAATCCCGATCCAATCCGTCATCGTGAATCATCCGTCCTCCCGGTCTGGAGGAAAGCGTAGCATTTTTTTACCGAGTGAAGAAAATTTAATTTGCTCACTGAAATAAGTGTGCAAGATGGAGGGGTCAGTGCCGATTCGAGGAGGTTTCGTCGGCTGCTCGGACATAGAACATTCAGGGAGGACTCAATGAAACTCTTCGCAACAACTGCGATTGCCATGGTGATGGCCACCGGTGCATTCGCTCAGACGGTCGGCGTCAGCTGGTCCAATTTCCAGGAAGAACGCTGGAAGACCGACGAGGCCGCCATTGTGGCTGCCCTCGAGGCCGCCGGCGCGGAATACATTTCGGCGGACGCGCAATCGTCGTCGTCCAAGCAGCTCTCCGACGTGGAGTCGCTGATGGCGCAGGGCGTCGATGCGCTGATCATTCTGGCGCAGGACACTCAGGCAATCATTCCCGCGGTCGACGCGGCCGCCAACGAAGGCATCCCGGTCATCGCCTATGACCGCCTCATCGAAGACCCCCGCGCCTTCTATCTGACCTTCGACAATATCGAAGTGGGCCGGATGCAGGCGCGTGCTGTTCTCGCGGCCCAGCCGTCCGGCAACTACGTGATGATCAAGGGCTCGCCCACCGACCCGAACGCCGACTTCCTGCGCGGTGGTCAGCAGGAAGTCCTGCAGGCCGCAATTGACGCCGGCAACATCACCATCGTCGGAGAAGCCTACACCGATGGCTGGTTGCCCGCTAACGCACAGCGCAACATGGAGCAGATCCTGACCGCGCAGGACAACAATGTCGATGCCGTGGTCGCGTCCAACGACGGGACGGCCGGTGGTGTTGTCGCCGCTCTGACCGCTCAGGGCATGGAGGGCATTCCGGTGTCCGGCCAGGACGGTGACCATGCTGCATTGAACCGCATCGCACGCGGTACGCAGACTGTATCGGTCTGGAAAGATGCTCGCGAACTGGGCAAGCGTGCGGGTGAAATCGCCGTCCAGCTGGCCGGCGGTGCATCCATGTCGGACGTCGAGGGCGCAAGCGAATGGACTTCGCCCGCAGGAACAACGCTGACCGCGCAGTTCCTCGAGCCGGTTCCCGTCACCGCGGACAACCTCACCGTGGTTGTTGACGCGGGCTGGATCGAACAGGACGCGCTGTGCCAGGGCGTCACTGACGGTCCGGCGCCCTGTAACTGACGGTCATATCCAAGCTGCGGCCTCTGCCTGACCCGGTGGAGGCCGCCTCATTCCTTCAAGCTTCCGAGGTCATCATGGCAGAGGCACCCGCCTCCGGCGCGTCGACCGGTCGAAAGAACATTCTCAAGACGCTTGAATTCGACACCCGCCTTCTGGGGATGGTCGGTGCATTCGTGATTGTCTGTCTGGTGTTCAACATTCTGACCGAAGGGCGTTTTCTCACTCCGCGCAACGTCTTCAACCTGACCATCCAAACCGTCAGTGTCGCGATCATGGCAACGGGCATGGTCTTTGTCATCGTGACCCGGCACATCGACCTGAGCGTTGGCGCGCTTCTCGCCACATGTTCGGCGATGATGGCCATCACGCAGACGCAATTCTTGCCCAGCCTTGGCATCGACTACGGAACGCCACTCGTGGCTCCGGTGGCAATAGTTGTGGGCCTGTTGACCGGTGCGATCATTGGCGCGTTTCATGGATGGCTGATCGGCTATCTTGCCATTCCGGCCTTCATCGTCACGCTGGGCGGCCTTCTCGTCTGGCGCAACGTTGCATGGTATCTGACAAGCGGCCAGACCATTGGCCCGCTGGATGACCGCTTCCAGATGCTGGGTGGGATCGGCGGCACCATGGGTGAAACCGCAAGCTGGGTGTTCGGTCTGATCTGTGTCGTCGCGGCCTGCGTTGCCATCTGGCTCGCTCGCCGATCGCGCATCGCGCACGAGTTTCCGGTCAAGCCGATGTGGGCCGAATTCGTGCTGATGGGTATCGCCGCCATCCTGATCCTCGGTTTCATCGCAACGCTCAACGCGTACGAGGTGCCCACGCGCGTACTCGAACGCAGCTTCGAGGATCGTGGGATGGTCATGCCCGAGGGGTATTCTGAAGGCTACGGCATCCCGTATTCAGTCCTGCTTCTGATTGCGGTTGCGGTGGTGATGACCCTTGTTGCCCGGCGCACCCGTCTGGGACGCTACATCTTTGCCGCAGGTGGCAATCCGGATGCGGCGGAACTCTCCGGCATCAACACCCGGCTTCTGACGGTCAAGGTCTTTGCCATCATGGGCGTGCTGTGTGCCCTGGCCGGTTTGGTGGCATCTGCCCGCCTGTCCTTCCATTCGAACGATATCGGTACGCTGGACGAACTGCGTGTGATCGCAGCCGCCGTTATCGGGGGCACCGCGCTCGCCGGTGGCATCGGGACGATCTATGGCGCGATCCTTGGCGCGTTGATCATGCAGTCCCTGCAATCAGGGATGGCCATGGTCGGAGTGGATGCGCCCTTCCAGAACATCGTGGTGGGTGGCGTGCTGGTGTTCGCCGTGCTCATCGACATCATCTATCGCAGAAGAACGGGGGACACGTGATGGTCGATCGAAGCGGAACCCCCCTTGTCGAAATGCGCGACGTCTCTGTGTCGTTCGGCGGGATCAAGGCAGTCGACCATGTGACGGTCGATCTTTATCCCGGCGAAGTCGTGGGGCTTCTCGGCCACAACGGCGCGGGCAAATCGACACTGATCAAATGCCTTTCGGGCGCCTACAAAATGGATGCGGGTGAGATCCTGATCGACGGTCAGAAAGTCGACATCCAGAACCCGCGTGATGCCCGCAAGCACAACATAGAAACGATCTACCAGACCCTTGCTCTGGCCGACAATCTCGATGCGGCGTCGAACCTCTTCCTGGGCCGCGAGCTTGTCACGCCGATGGGCTTTGTCGACGACGCTCGGATGGAGGCGGAAACCCGCAAGATCATGGGGCGCCTGAACTCCAACTTCAAAAAGTTCAGGGACCCTGTGAAGGCGCTCTCCGGTGGTCAGCGCCAGTCCGTTGCCATTGCCCGGGCCGTATATTTCAACGCCCGCATCCTGATCATGGACGAACCGACCGCAGCACTGGGTCCGCAGGAAACACAGATGGTGGCCGAGCTCATCAACCAGCTTAAAGCGCAGGGCATCGGTATTTTCCTGATCGAGCATGATGTGCATTCGGTGATGGATCTGTGCGACCGGGCTTCGGTGATGAAGAACGGGCAACTCGTCGGCACGGTGAACGTGAACGAGGTCACGGATGAGGACATCCTCGGGATGATCATCCTCGGCAAGAAATCGGGAGACTAGGGCTGAGGCCCGGTCTTCACAGACACACAACAAGACCAAGCCAAAGAGAGGCAGATATGACGGACTTTTTCGCCGGCATTCCGAAACTGCGATACGAAGGTCCGGACAGCACCAATCCGCTGGCGTTCCGGCACTATGACCCGGACGAGATCGTGATGGGCAAGCGGATGGAAGACCATCTGCGGTTTGCCGTCGCCTATTGGCATTCCTTTGCATGGGAAGGCGGCGATCCCTTCGGCGGGCAAACGTTCATTCGTCCGTGGCATCCGCAGGACGACATGGGTCGAGCGAAGATGAAAGCTGATGTCGCCTTCGAGATGTTCGATCTCCTGAACGTGCCGTTCTTCTGCTGGCATGATGCGGACATCCGGCCCGAACAGGGCAACTTTGCGGACAATCTGTCCACTCTCGAAGAGATCACCGATTACATCGGCGAAAAGATGGAAGGGGCACGCACGAGGCTGCTCTGGGGCACCGCCAACATGTTCAGCCATCGCCGCTGGATGGCGGGCGCATCGACAAATCCTGATCCGGACGTGTTTGCCTTTGCCGCCGCAACGGTCAAAAGCTGCATGGATGCGACCCACAAGCTTGGTGGTGCAAACTACGTGTTGTGGGGCGGGCGCGAGGGATACGAAACCCTGCTCAACACCGATCTCGGTCAGGAACTGGATCACATGGGCCGCTTCCTGAACATGGTTGTGGACTACAAGCACAAGATCGGATTCGAGGGCACGATCCTTGTCGAACCGAAACCGCAGGAGCCCAGCAAGCATCAATACGATTTCGATGTCGCCAGCTGCATTGGTTTCCTGCGCAAGTACGGGCTGGAAAAAGAGGTCAAGCTGAACATCGAGCAGGGTCATGCGATCCTAGCGGGACATTCCTTTGAGCACGAGCTCGCATTGGCCGCATCCGAAGGCATGCTTGGTTCTATCGACATGAACCGCAACGATTACCAGTCCGGCTGGGACACCGATCAATTCCCCAACAACACACCCGAAGTGGCGCTGGCCTACTACCACGTCCTGAAATCCGGCGGCTTCACCACCGGCGGCACCAATTTCGATGCAAAGCTGCGCCGTCAGTCGATTGACCCCGAAGACCTGATTGCGGCCCATGTCGGTGGCATGGACATCTGCGCGCGCGGGCTCAAGGCCGCCGCGGCGATGATCGAGGATGGGGGATTGGAAAAAGCGCTGGCGGATCGGTATGCGGGTTGGGCCACGCCCGAGGCGAAGGCGATGCTCGACAGCGATCTTGCCACGATCGCGCAGCGCGTGCTGGACGACGGCATCAATCCTGAGCCGCGTTCGGGTCGGCAGGAAATCCTCGAAAACTACGTCAACCGCTTCGTCTGACGATCAACGCAGGAGCCATCATGTATCTTGGACTGGACCTGGGAACCTCGGGCCTTCGCGCGATCCTCACCGACGAAACCGGGTCGGTTCAAGCCGAGGCCGAGGCGGCCTTCAGCGCCACGCACCCTCATCCCGGCTGGTCGGAACAGGACCCGGCGGACTGGATTGCCGCCTGCAAGGCAACGGTCGCGGAAATCCGCACCAAGGACCCCGCCGCTTTTGCCAGGCTCAAGGGCATCGGTCTTTCCGGTCACATGCATGGAGCAACGCTGATCGATGCCGCTGATACCGTTCTGCGCCCGTGCATCCTTTGGAACGACACCCGGTCAATAACGCAGGCAGCGGCGCTCGACGCGGCACCTGGACTGCGCGAGATCACCGGCAATATCGTCTTTCCCGGTTTCACCGCACCGAAGCTTCTGTGGGTCCGTGACACCGAACCAGACGTTTTCGAAAAGGTGGCCAAGGTCCTCTTGCCGAAAGACTATCTGCGCCTTTGGTTGACTGGCGAATATATCTCGGACCTGTCCGACAGCGCGGGTACCGCCTGGCTGGACGTCGGAAAGCGCGATTGGTCTGATACGGCCCTCGGCGAGGGCGCGATGCGACGTGACCAGATGCCGGACCTCGTTGAAGGAGCGCAGCCCGGTGGAATGCTGCGTGCGGACCTGATGTCCGACTGGGGACTGTCTGAGCCCGTGGTCGTGGCAGGCGGCGCTGGAGACAACGCGGCAGCGGCCTGCGGCATCGGGGCTTTGGGCGAAGGGACTGGCTTTGTTTCGCTCGGAACCTCGGGAGTCCTGATGACGGGCCGGGACCGCTACGCCCCCGATCCCGGTTCTGCCGTGCACAGTTTCTGTCATGCGGTGCCGGACCGGTGGTACCAGATGGGGGTGATCCTTGCCGCGACCGACAGCTTGAATTGGCTGGCGCGCAACCTGCGCGAAGAACCTGCAGACCTATCGTCTGCGCTGCCGGAAAAAGCGACTGGACCCTCACGCCTGACCTTCCTGCCTTATCTTTCGGGCGAAAGAACCCCGCACAATGACAGTGCGATCCGGGGGGCTTTCATCGGCCTCGATGTGGCGATGGACCGCGCTGATCTCACGCAAGCCGTGATGGAGGGTGTGGGTTTTGCGCTCAGGGACAGCCTCAAGGCACTTGCCGGAACGGGTGCACGCTTCGATACGCTTTTTGCCGTCGGTGGCGGCGCGCGATCGCGTTTCTGGCTCACGACGCTTGCCAACACGTTGAACCTGCCGTTGTCCCTGCCTGCCGGAAGCGAACTTGGGGCGGCCATGGGTGCGGCGCGTCTTGCCATCTGTGCGCATACCGGCGCCACGCCGGAAGAGGTCATGACCCAACCCAAGGCGGCCACGATCATCGAACCGAACGACACTCTCGTCGAAGCGTACGACGCCGCCTATGATCGCTATTCGGCGCTTTATCCCGCGCTGAAGAATGCTGGGTGATCCGTGGAGAGGGTCGTGCTCGAAAATGAAGACATGCGTGTGGCGCTTCTGTCTCATGGCGCGATCACGCAAGGCTGGTGGCTGGGAAACACGCCCCTGATCCTTGGCTACGAGGACCCGACTGCATACCTGTCTGATCCCTACTTCATGGGGGCCATGGTCGGACGTCTGGCGAACCGGGTCTCGGGCGCGTGCTTCGATCTGGACGGGCGGCATTATTGTCTGGAGGCAAATGAAGGTCCGAACCAGTTGCATGGCGGTCCCGACGGGCTGTGGAGTCGCTCCTGGAGCATCAATGCCATTAGTCCGTCCGAAGCGCTGCTGACCTTCCATTCGCCGGATGGCGACGGCGGCTACCCGGCTGCGGTCGACCTGCGGATGACCGTGACACTCGGGCGCGACAGCCTGACCTACCAGATAGAGGCACGACCCGATCGCCCAACGCCTCTGAGCCTTGCTCAGCACAATTACTATTGCCTCGGTGAGGGCGGCCTGTCCTTGCATGTGAATGCCGCAGGTTGTCTTGAACTTGATGTGGCCCAGGTCCCGACGGGAAACGTTCTTCCCCTGTCCTGCACAACGCACGATTTGCGCACAGGCACCGCGCTGGGGAAGGACGGGCCGGACATCGATCACTTCTATCTCTTCGATGCAGATCGCGATCCGACCGAACCCAAAGCCACGTTGCGCGCAAAGTCAGGTCTCACACTCGCTTTTTTCTCCGACCAGCCGGGCGCGCAGGTCTATACCGCGCATGGTCTGGGGCACCCGTTCGCACCGCGCGCTGGGCTGTGTTTCGAGCCGTCAGGCTATCCCGATGCCGTCAACTGCGCCGCTTTCCCGTCGGTGATCGCCACGCCGGACGCGCCGTATCGCCAGACGCTGCGCCTCGTGGTGTCCGGGAGGGCCGATTGATGCGCTGCTTGATCCCCTCTGTTGCAGCGGCGATGGTCGCAACGGCCGCATTCTCGCAAGACCTTGGTCCGCGCCCCATCTTCCCCGAGGTCGATCCCGCGCGTGCTCAACTCGGGCAGCTTCTGTTCTACGACCCGATCCTGTCAGGCAACCGTCGTGTCAGTTGTGCCACCTGTCATCATCCTGATTTCGGGACCTCTGATGGCGTGTCCCTCGCCATCGGGGACGGCGGCATCGGGCTTGGTCCGAAACGGCGGATCGACCCCGACAACCCGCCGGAACAGCGGATCCCCCGCAATGCGCCGGGTCTGTGGAACCTTGGCGCGACCGAGTACACACGCTTCTTCCATGACGGACGGCTCGAACTGGACCCGTCCCAGCCGAACGGCATCAGGACACCGCTTGGCGCGGACATGACAGTCGGGTTCGACTCTCCTCTTGCGGCGCAGGCGATGTTCCCGGTCTTGTCAGGCGATGAAATGGCCGGGCATTATTCCGAGAACGAAATCAGTCGATTGGTACGCCAGGGCCTGCTCGCGCAACCGGGCGGTGCCTGGGACGAGATCGCTGCACGCGTTTCCGCCATTCCGGCCTACCGCGCATTGTTCGAGGCTGCGATGCCCGGAGAGCCGATCACCTTTGCCAATATTGCAAATGTCATTGCGGGCTTCATCGCTTTCGAATGGCGGGCCGACGACGCTCCGTTCGACCGCGCCATGGCGGGTGGACCGCCACTTTCGCCCATGGCGCAGGCTGGGCAGGAGTTGTTTTACGGGGCAGCAGGATGTGCCAACTGCCACTCCGGCTGGCTTCAGACCGACCATGATTTTCACGCGATTGCCGTTCCTCAGTTCGGCCCAGGCAAGGCTGCGCGCTTTGAAAGCCATGCCCGCGACGAAGGCCGAATTCGGGTCACGGGCAAAGCCGAGGATGCCTACGCCTTTCGAACACCCTCCTTGCGCAACGTGACCCTGACCGCGCCTTACGGACATAACGGGGCCTTTCCGACGCAGGAGTCTGCCATCCGGCACCACCTTGATCCCGAAACGTCGTTGCGGTCCTATGATCTGGGGCAGGCGATCCTGCCCGACCTGCCCGGCAGCCAGGATGACGTCGTTCTGTCTTCTGCGGAGGACATCAACGCGATTGCGGCGGCGAACGAGTTGCCAGCCAAGGTGTTGACGGATGAGGAGATTGCAAAACTCGAGGCCTTTCTGAAGGCGCTCGAGGATCCCGCCGAACGGCTGGGCGTTCCGACATCGGTGCCCAGCGGCTTGCCCGTTACCGGCTTGTGACTGTTCCGAAATGCGCGCCGGCATTGTGAGATTGCGCATTTGCTTGGTTCACCCCAGATGCCCGCAAAATACGACAATGGAGCGCAGCAAACGGTGATACGTCCGGAAAGACCAGTGGTGCGTGGCCCAAAGCTCTGCAACGATGAGGTGTGTTGTGTGGGGGCGGGCAAGTGACGCAAAACCATAGACCCAAACCAAGGTCAGGGGTTGGGCGATCTTTGGACCTCTATTATCGCGATGACGCGCGGACAGCGCGTATGGATGCCTTGAACCGACACTTCGTGGTGCCGAACGGCCTTGTTTTCGACATCGGGGCACATGTCGGAGACCGAACAGCAAGCTTCTTGCGCTTGGGTGCGTCCGTCATTGCGATCGAGCCTCAGCCACGTGTTTTTCGTGCGCTGCGCTTGCTGCACGGACGCGCGCCCGGCGTGGTCTTGCTGCCTTGTGCGGTCGGGAAAGAGATCGGAGAGGTCACGCTGCACCTCAACGCACGCAATCCAACTGTGGCCACAGTCGCCCCTGACTTTATCGAGGCGGCAAGAGGTGCGCCAGGATGGACAGACGAGGTCTGGGAGTCCTGCGTCACGGTTCCGATGACGACGCTGGACGCATTGATCATCCGTTGTGGTGTCCCGGATTTTATCAAGATCGACGTGGAAGGGCATGAAGCCGAAGTTCTTGCCGGGTTAAGCACTGCCGTACCGGCCTTGTCTTTCGAATTCACGACCATCCAACGGCATGTTGCCAAGACCTGTGTCGAACGGCTCGGCGCCTTGGGTTCCTATCGGTTTAACCTGAGCCTCCGTGAAGACCACGCTTTGCAGCACAGCGACTGGTTGACGGCGGACGCACTCCACACGGAAATGGACGCCTTGCCGGATGCTGCAAATTCCGGTGATGTCTACGCCGTGCTGAGCCAAGAGTGATCTAGGGCAAAGCGTCCAAGACATCGCCAGCGACTTTGGCGGTGTCCGACCAGGTGGGCAGCAGGTGGCCTGCAGTTCTGGCCGCGATTGCCATTTGAGACCGGAGGGCTGGATCGACGAGAAGCGTTTGCAGAGCATCTGCAAAGGCGTGTGCATCCTCGGGA
Source organism: Marivita sp. (assembly GCF_022763305.1). Lineage (GTDB taxonomy): Bacteria > Pseudomonadota > Alphaproteobacteria > Rhodobacterales > Rhodobacteraceae > Marivita. Next base: position 13,073 of record NZ_JALEGT010000043.1, read on the forward strand.
GGCACAAGGACTCCGGCATCACTCGGGACCGTGTCAGGCACCGCTCCGGTGGCGCAACTGACGATGGGCAACCCGGCGGCGAGCGCTTCGTCGAAGACGAGGCCATAGCCTTCGTAGCGGGTGGCAAGGGCAAAGATGGACGCTTCGCTGAAGAGAACACCCAGTTCTTTGTCCGAAACGCGCCCCGCTATGGTGACACGGTCGGACAAGTCCAGATCGACCAAGAGCTGCCGAAGCTCTGCCGCGTGATCATCGTCATAGGCCGCGCCGGCAATCACGGCAGTCCACCCCTCTGGGTCGAGTAAGGCCAGGCTTTGAAGCAGGATGTCGTGACCTTTGCGGGGGTGTTGAATGCCGACTGACAGGATCATCGGAGGGTCCTTGGGCGCAGATGCATGGACGGGCCGATCCGTTCCCGGTCGTGCGACCGTCATGCGATGCGGGGCAACATCGAACTGATTTTGCAGGATCGTTGCCGTGTGCGGGCTGGGCACCAGAACGTGCGACACCCAAGCCAGGTTGTCGCGTTCGACGCGGTAAAGAAAGTCGCGCCGCGCTGGGCTCAATCCGCTTTCGAGGGCCAGGGGATGATGGACCATGGCCACGGTTGGAACCTTCAAATCTGCGAGCGCGCCGGTGTCGATGGTGGCGGACAAAAACCCATCGAGGATCACGGGACGGTTCGGATCGAGGCTTTTCAATTGGTCGATCAGGTCACCCATATCCTCTGGACTCGGATCGGGAAAGGAGGCGCCGATCTGGAGGAACTGCATATCGCGCCCCTGTTGGCGCAGACTTTCGAGAAGGCGGCGTTCGTAATGATACCCGCCCGTCGGTTGGGTGATATCTCCGGGTATGGCAAAAGCAGCGGGGCGCAGGGTCATCAGATTTGCTCGGGGGCGTAGATGGTCAGGACATGTTGTTCGACAAAGGCGACAAGCGCATAACCAAGAGCCGACAACACCGAGACGAGGACAACCGAACTCCACAACATGTCGTAGTCCGACAGTGAGGCCGACAAGGCCATCAGACTGCCAATACCACCGCCTGTGGCGAGCCATTCGGCAACCGTGATGGCCAGCACTGAGGCAGGCACAGCCATCCGCGCGGCCGCAAAGAAGGCGGGCAGCATGGCGGGTATTCGGACACGAAACAGACGGGTCAAGGGCCCGGCGGCAAAGCTGTCGAAGACATCGAATATCTGGCCAGGTGTCTGTCGCAACCCATGCAGGCAGGCGACAAGTGTTGGAAAAAAGACCATGATCGCAACCAATGTGATGGTGCCGATGGCTCCACGCCCCAGCAGAAGCACCACCAACGGTGCGGTCGTGACAATCGGCACAGATCGCAGCGCGATAGCCAACGGCATCGCCGTGTGGGACAGGGCGGGCACAAGCGTCAATAACATGGCAAGCCCGGCACCGGCTGCGAGACCGGCAAGGTAGCCCGGAATGAGAAACATCGCGGTTTCGCCGAGCGCTTTGCCCAAGGCCGCGCGGGTCTGCGCCGCGTCGGGATCGACGAAGAGAGCTTCGACGACGTCGATTGGACCCTTTGCAAAGAAGGCATTGAGATCGAACAGCCAAATTGCTCCGGCCCATGCCAGAAGGACCAACAGCACAACGAGACCCGTGTCGCGCCATGCCGCACTGGCCCCAACAGCCTGAGTGGGCATCGCGAGAATGACAGGGGGGTCTTCAAGAAGAATACGGCGCGCCAGTGCTCCGATCAGAAGATAGGCGAGGATCGCAACCGCCGTTGCAACTGTCGCCAGCGCCCAGGTCATTTCGACATCAAGGGCGCGCAGCGCGCGGATGGTCAGGACGCCCATGCCCCGTTCTGAACCGGTGAACTCTCCGACCATGGCTCCGAGAAAGGCTGCGGGGGCGGCAATCTGAAGACCTGTGAACAGGTAGGGAAGCGCTGCCATGGCACGCACATGAACAAGCGCTGAAAATCGCCCCCGCCCATAGCTGCGCACGAGATCGAACCAACTGTCCGGTGCCGCGCGCAGCCCGACCAGCAAGGGAATGAGCGTTGTGTAGTAAACCGCAAGTGCAGCAAGCACGATCTGAGGCCCGTTTCCGGGACCAAAGAAAACCCGTAGAATTGGTCCGGTGGCGACGAGCGGCAAGCAGAAGACGATCAGTGCAAGGCCTGTCACCACGCGTTCACTGCGCGGCCACGCCGAGGCCAAAGCCGCGAGCACCAAAGCCGCCAGATTGCCCAGCACAAATCCCGCTGTCGCGTTGCCCAGCGTCACCCAAAGAGCGCGCAGCATCAGTTGCCATTCGTTCGCAAGGTACAGCAGAATTTGGCTCGGCGCGGCGACTACGTAGCTGTCGGTCAGGACATGTCCGGCGGCCTCCCATCCCAGCAGAACGACGATGATGCCCAGCCAGGCATCCGGGCGTCGGATGCGAGGACGCAAAAGGCGCAGACCGCGCTCTGCCGTGAGTGTCATTGAGCCGCCAACGGCTTTTCCGCCTCAGACTTGCTGTCGGACAATGCGCTGAAGACCTGTTCGATCAGGTCTGCCGCAGTCCTGTCTCGTGCCATTTCTTGTGTCCGTGGTCGTGGCAGAACGATCGGGATATCGGTGACGATCCTTGCGGGGCGCGGCGACAGGACGATCACGCGGTCTGACAGCAGAACGGCTTCGCTGACCGAATGCGTGACAAGGATCGTTGTTGTGCCTTGCGCCTCCCAGATGCGGGGCAGATCCTGTGCAAGCTGCTGGCGCGTCAATTCATCGACCGCGCCGAAAGGCTCATCAAGCAGGAGGAGACCTGGCCGGGTTGCCAGCGCCCGGGCAATCGCGGCACGCTGGCGCATGCCACCGGACAGTTCTGCCGGACGTGCGTCTGCAAAGCCGTCGAGCCCCACAAGCTGGATCAGTTGATCAATCGAGTGGCTGTCCACAGGTTTTCGCGCGAGCTTCAGCGCCAAGGCAATATTGCCGTGTACGCTGCGCCATGGCAGCAGCGATGGGTCCTGAAACGCAACCGAGAGGCCAGCCCGTTTGCGTGTCTCTAGTGGTGCTGCACCGCCGATGGACACGCTTCCGCTGCTTGGCTCCTCCAGCCCTGCAATCATCCGCAAGAGAGTCGACTTGCCGCAGCCGGATGGTCCGACAAGCGCCGTTGTCTGCCCCGACTCGAATGTCAGGTCCAAGGCCTGAACCGCTTCCGTTCCGCCTTGAAAGGTCTTGCCAAGACCGGTGCAGACAATCTCGGGCGGTGGTGTGCGATCAGGCGGCATGGACCTCTTCTAGGATCGAACGGTCCCAAAGGTCAGGCGTGACCGTCCGACCGAGGAGCGCGAGAGTTTCGATATTCGCCGCAACTGTCTCGTCTGTCCACCACCCGAAGCCATTGGCATCCGTTAGGTCGGAAAACATCAGTGGCACCTGGCGCGCGGCCTGCAGCTTCTGCGTCTCGAGATCAAGCCCAGCATCCGGGTACATCTCGAGCGTCAAGGCCGCGGCCGCATCGGTATCGGCGCGATACGCCTCCCAGCCGCGCACTTCGCCGGACATCAATGCGACCAGTTCTGCACGGCGATTGGCCAGCGTGTCTTCGGTGGCGATATAGGTTTGTGAATGGACCGAGTAGCCGTGATCGGCCATCAACATGGTGAGGTTGTCCACTCCCTGCATCGTCATCGCAACAGGCAGATCCGTTTCCCAGCACAGCAGGCAATCGACCTCTCCTGCCAAAAGTGGCTGGGCGGAATATTGCGTCGGGACAATGTCGATCCCGTTAATGTCGACACCGTTCAGGCTGCACAGTGCCTGAAGCACCGGTGTGTTGGCCAACGCCATGCCGATGCGCTTGCCCACCAGATCGGCAGGTTCGTTGACTGGGTTCGCGGGCAACGAGGCAATGACGAAGGGATTCTTCTGCATCGCAACGCCCAGAATTTTGAAAGGCGCGCCTTCTGCAACGGCCGCGGCGGTGTAATCCGCCGCTGAAATCCCCACCAATGCCGTACCCGACACGACTGGCGGTTCGACCGGTGCATTCGGACCTCCGGGCAGCAGGGACACCTCGAGTCCGGCCTCGGTCCACCAACCGCGGTTCAGCGCGATATAGCTGCCCGCAAATTGGCTGGAGTGCAGCCAAGAGAGCTGCAAGCTCACCGTCGTTTGCGCCTGCACCAGAGTGGGTTTGAAGCCGAGCGCGCTGACGCCGGCGACTGCGGCACCGGCGGTCAGAAAATTCCGTCGTGATAGGGGCGTATGGGTCATAACATCCTCCTGAAAGTTAGCTTTAAGCTAAGCGGGGTCCCAGCCATGGCAAGTGTGCGGTGTCCGCCAATCATATCGCGTAACGCGTTCTTGGTCTGCGGCTACAATTTAATGCGCTCTGCATGTGGTTTGTGCCGGAGAAAAAACAGACCGGGCAGAACCGCCACGACGAATGACAGACCAAAGGCAACACTTGCAGCGAGCCCACCACTTGCCGAAGCTCCCGCAAGTGGCAGCAGCGCGGCGGCAGCCCCTTCGCGCAGGCCCCACCCGGAAACCGAGATCGGGATGAGCATCGTAAAGAGGATCAGGGGGACCAAAGCGGCCATGGCCGGTACGGAGAGATCAACCCCAACCGCGCGCGCGCATGCCGCAAAGGCCGTGATGTTGCAAAAGGTCGTTCCGACACTCAGCGCGAGATGTGCCGGAAGGAACCTGTCCGTAAACACGGTTTTCCCGAGCAATGTCAAAAGGATAACCGCTCCGCGTCCAATCGCGCCACCGAGGCGGCTGGCACCCCAGACCAATAGTGGAAGCATCAGTCCGGCCAAGAGACAGACTGTCACCGGCGCAGCCAGCCAGTTCGGCCAATCCAGACCTCCGGGCACAAGCTGTGTCGCACCGAACGCAACAGCAAGCGTGATGAACATCGCGATTTGGCCGATCAGGCGCTCAATCACGACAGCTTGTCCCGAAACAAGCAGGCCTGCTTGCTCCCGCTCGCGGTAGGCGCGGGCGGCATCGCCGACCATACCTCCGGGAAGCGACTGGTTCACGACCTGTGCAAGGTAGTATTCTCGGATAGCGTGTCCCACTCCGAATGAAATCCCGAGCGCCCGTGCCGTCACCTGCCAGCGCACCGCCGACAAGATCGTTTGGACGGTCAACAGACCAACGGCACAGGCAAGCCAAGGCCAGTCGGCTGTGGCAAGGCGGTGCACGGCCGATGGCCCATCTGCCGCCTTCCAGAGCAGGGTAAGCAATCCGCCGGCGACGATCAACTGGCCGACGGTCCAGAGATACGGCGGACCTCGGCGTTTCAACTGCCGTTACCTTCGACCGGAGATGAAAAGGTTTCGAGGATCAGATCGCGCATCGCGTTCATGGGGCGCGGAGCTGCACCAGCGTCAGGGATCAACCCGTCCGTCCAGCCCCATTCGGCGACCCGCTCCACAAGATGATCCGGTCCAATGACGTGCATGGGAACGTCGGGGCGCTCATCAAGGGCGACAAAGCTTGCGGCCTGATGATCCCCCAGGACGAAGATCAGTGGCGGGGCGTCGGCCTGACGCGCCGCGTAGTCGAAGACCACGTTCAAAGCGTAGTCGATGGCCTTCCGATACTGATCTCGGACACGGTCCTGATCGCGCCAGACGACATCCGGTGGATCACCCGCGGCGGCCATCGGATTGAAAATTTCGCCGTTTCCGATGGCGTCCCAGTCCACCAACTCGGGAACCGGAAGCCATGGCGCATGGGACGAGCCGAGCGCGATCTGAATGAAACGATGGCGGTCATCAGGGCCTGATCGCAGCGCCCGGTCCATTGCAGCGAAGGTGAACTGATCCGGCATGGTGACCCAGTTGAAGGGCAAGCCTTCGTATCCAAGGTCTTTCGCGGCGAGGACCGTTTCGAAGCCCATGAGGTCGGACTCGGGCCAGTCGAGGGTGATTTGTGGCATGACCGCAGCCGTGTGGAAACCGGATGCCTGGGCCATGTGGAACAGGGTCCGTCGCCCACTGGCCAGGACCGCTCCGTAGCTGGTCTGATCCGCGACCCACAAACCATTGGCGAAGGTCGCGTGGCTGAGCCAGCTTTGACCACCGCGCGTGGGAGCGGCAAGAATGCCCGATCGCATCGCTAGGCCAAGCGCCTCCAGACGCGCTTCCGCTGCATGCAAGGTTGCGCGATGGGTTGCTGCGTAGAGAGGGGTGTCGAGGCTGGCGCGTCCATAGCTTTCGACGAAGACGACCAGAACGTCGCGATCAATCTCGTTCAGCAAGCCCGTGCGGTCGGCAAACCGATCTTGCGCTGCCGCTTCGGCAAACTGGCGCAGGTTGGCAAGCGTGTCGCGGACCATGAGGGTCCGCTCCACAGCGACCCGTGCCGTGAACGCCGCACCGGGGACCGGAGTCGGCAGCGTCCAGCGGCCCATCGCCTGTCCGATCTCCGCGCTGGCGAGACCGCCGAACAGAATGGCCGTCACCAGAGCGACACGGTTTGGAACTCGGCCAACGCTTACCCGTGCCCAGACGCCCGTCGCCCACCAGAGCGCGATGGCGACACCGACCAGCACGACCAAAGCCGCGATGACCCCTGCAACCGTCAGGAAAGGCCCCACCGCCCCGTTCGCGAGCCGAAGCCCGGCCTCGATCAGCGGGAGGTCGGCAACGGGATTGAAGCCGCGGGTGAGGGCGGTGAACATTCCGAAATCTGCGGTCTTGAGCACGACGATCAGCAAAAGCACCGAAACCAATATGGCGCGTATCGCTTTCTCCAGCCTTCCGGGACGCAAGGCGACCAGCGCCAGAAGAATGACGGGAAGTTCAAGCGGAAACAGCAGCAAGGCATCCCATCCCAGTGCCGCCGGATGATTGGGCTGAACGAGAACGAGATGCAGCACCAGCCCTGCGAGTATCAAATGCCCAACACGTCTGATCACGAGCGCGACCGCCAGAGATGCAGGATGTCTACGGCAAAGGACCAGAGCAGTGCGATCGAAGCAACGGGGACGATCAGCGACGTTGCCAGCCCCGGAAAGCTGGGCGCCTGCAAGGCGATCAACGTCGCCAGTTGCACGACGCACACCACCTTGCGGCTGAAACGCTCAGGCAAGTCTCCGTGCAGCCAAGGCAGCGCAAGGGCAGCCAGTGCAAATGCGTAGCGCGGCAGACCCAGGAGAATGATCGCGACGCCCACGTTGGCGTTGAAGGCTGCATTCACCGCCAGAACCAACGCGAGGATCGAGTCCACTTCGACATCGAACCGGGCACCGAACCCGGAAACAAGTTTTTGTCGTCTTGCCAGCCAACCGTCGATCCCGTCCAGTGTCAGCGCCAGCGTTGCCACCGCAAAGAACGCCCACGACGGCGCACTGCCTGCGATCACGGGAGCCAGAAGCGCGGACACCATCATCAATCGGATGAGTGTCACGGTATTGCACAGACCCAGTCGCTGATGCGGGTAATCCCTTTTGAAATACCATCCTGCGAGACCGGCTGCCGCGACGTAGAACGTGACCGAGACCGTCACCGCGACAGCAGATGTGCCCGGCATGAGCAGCGCGCAGAGACCCACACCGACTGCGCCCAGTGCTGCAAGGCACAAAAACGCTGCAAGATGCCCGCGCACGGGCATTCTGTTGCGGTTATCGCGAATAAGAGGCGTGTGAGACACGGTCATTATTGAAAGATTGACCCGGGTTTGCGACTGTCAAGTCAAGGTGGTTGGGACGACGCTCTTATTGGTCAGAGACCGATGGCCGCCGAATAGCATATTGTGAGGTCTTCATGACCAATTTCGAAACTCAATACAGTCGGATCGCGCGCCTGATCCATTGGACGATGGCACTTCTGATCCTGGCCATGATCCCGGTCGGGGTTCTCATGACGCAGCCTGATCTGGATCGTTCCTTGCAGAACACGCTGTTCATTTTTCACAAGAACATCGGCATTCTGTTGCTGGTGTTGATCGTCCTGCGGATCGGTTATCGATTGACCCATCGACCTGCTCCGCTGCCGTCGGACCTTCCGGAGTGGCAGCATCGTGCGGCGGGCCTGTCGCATCTCGCGATCTATGCCCTTTTGCTCATCATGCCGGTTGCCGGTTACATCCGGGTCAAGGCAGGCGGTTTTCCCATCGAGTCTCTGGATTCTCTTGGCATGCCGTCGCTCGTGATGCGGTCTGATGCGCTGGCCGAGATCGCCAAGTCGATCCACTATCTTGGTGGCTTTGCCCTCGCCGGGCTTGTTGCGATGCATATCGGTGCTGCCTTGCATCATGGCGTCGTGCGCAAAGATGGCGTTTTTTCGCGCATGTGGCCGCCCTTCGGTGCGCGTACCGACTAATCCGGCTTGTCGCCGCGCGCCTGCGCCATAAGTCATTTGTGACAAGAAGCTTACCTCGCGCTTCTTTTCGTCTTGCCCAGAGCGCTTCGGGAAACGGGTCATCACCATGTCGCTTGCAGAAGTCCGACCCATTGCGCCAGTACAGCGGATTGGGTCCATTTCTCCCCGTGTTGCCTACGTGGCCGCGACCGTTGTCATGGCCGCGTTGATCGTCGCTGGCTTTGCGCTGAGCATCGCGACTTGGACACCCGCAGCTGTCATCGCTCTGCTTCTGGTGGCCATTACGGCGGGCTGGATCTCCGGTGGCGCAATGACCGCAACGCTTGGACTGATGTCCGAACCTGCTCACGCGAGCCGAGTGCCTGACGATTGGTCTCCGTCAGAGAAAACAGCGATCCTTGTGACGCTATGTGGCGAAGACCCGAAGCCGTTGGCGCGTCATCTCAAAGCACTGCGAAGAGCGTTGAACACTGTCGGATTGGGCCAAACGACGCAGATTTTCGTTCTCTCCGATACTTCCGGCGGTACGAAAATCGCGGCAGAGGAGACCGCTTTTGAGGACCTGCGCGTCGATGGGACGCTTCTCTACCGGCGGCGTCTGATAAATGCGGGGCGCAAACCGGGCAACATTGCGGACTGGCTGTCCAAGCATGGCGCGGATTTTTCCTACATGCTCGTGCTCGATGCAGACAGCAGAATGTCGCCGCAACGTATCCGCAATCTGATCTGGCAGATCGCAAGCCGCCCGGGTCTTGGTCTGCTGCAAGCGGGCATTTCGCTGGTTCCCGGAACGACACGGTTCGGCAGATACCAACGCGTGGCAGCGCGCCTTTTGTCGCGAAACTTTGGACGCGGGTTTGCCGCATGGACCGGCGACAGCGGGAATTACTGGGGCCACAACGCGATCATGCGTACAGCCGCATTCAAAGAGGCGGCCTCTCTTCCCAATCTGTCCGGCCCTGCGCCTTTTGGCGGCATTGTCCTGAGCCATGACTTCATCGAGGCCGCGTGGATGCGGCGCGCCGGGTGGTCGATCTCGCTTGATCCCGACACGTCGGGCAGCGCCGAAGAAGCGCCTCAATCTGTGTCGGAATTCCATCGCCGCGACCGCCGTTGGTGTCAGGGCAACCTCCAGCATATCCGGCTCTTGTTCGAGCCCGGTTTGTGCCTGATCAGCCGCATGCACCTCGTTTCGGGCATCGTCAGTTACCTTGCTGCACCGATCTGGCTGACGTTGATTGTCCTGATCGCAACGGGGGCGGTGCCCGTCAACGGATCGGCGGCCTTGCTATTGGTCTTGATCGCCCTGCTTCTGCCAAAGCTGTGCGCCATGGCCGATTGGCTGGGTCGCGCGCGCACGAAGCGTCGTCGCTTGGTGGCTTTGCGCGCTTTGAGCGCCGAGCTTGTGTTGTCGAGCGTCATTGCACCGCTGGTCATGGTCCGTCACACAATGTCCGTCCTGTCTATCTGCTTGGGGCGCGACTGTGGGTGGAAATCACCGCGCCTGCCACAGATGCGTGTCCCCGACGGACTTCCCGAAGCGGTTGTGGGCGTCGCCCTCCTGACGCTGGTCTGGGCAACGAACGCATCCGCGACGCTCTGGCTGACCCCCGTTCTGATCCCGCTCTGCGCTGCACCTTTGATTGTCCGCGCGCTCGACGCACCGGTCTGATGAGACGGCGGAGTTTCCTTGCCGGTGTGACGGCGGCTGGTGTGCTGGGCGCTGGGCGCGTCTTCGCTGACATGCCGTCCTCCTTGCTGGACAAGGCACGGCGCCTTGCGGCAACGCCGTACATTCCGCAGAGAACCCCTTTGCCTCCACCCTTCGCTGGTCTGAGCTACGATGCCTATCGTGGCATTCGACCAATCCCCGGGCGGGCGGCAATGCTGCCGCTGGGGAAGGATTTCTCGGTGGACCTGTTGCCACCGGGCCTCTTTTTTCCTGATCCCGTCCGCATCGACCGCGACAGCGGGTCCGGACCGCAGGAGATCGTGTTCTCGACTGACCTCTTCAGCTTTCAGGACCGCTATTTCGACACGATCCCCGACAGCGCACCCGGTGCCGGGTTTTCCGGTCTGCGCTTGCGACATCCACTCAATGCGCCGGACCGACTCGATGAGGTGCTGGTTGTCCAAGGTGCAAGCTACTTCCGGGCCATCGGTCAGGCGATGGTGTACGGGTTGTCGGCACGTGCGGTGGCCATTGGCACTGGCGGCCCAGACCCCGAGGAGTTTCCCCGTTTCACCCATCTTCGCTTGCACGCGCCACAATCAGGGACGGTCAGCCTGGAAGGCGTCATCGACAGTCCTTCCCTCGCTGGACATATCCAAATGACCCTGCGACCCGGCGCGGACACGGTGATGGACATCTCGTGCACGCTGATGCCCCGTCGAGACATCGCCGATATCGGCGTGGCCCCCTTGACGTCCATGTATCTCAAGGGGCCTCTTCGTGCCGCGGTCTCGGACGATTTCCGTCCGCGGGTCCATGACAGCGATCTTCTCTGGATCGAGAATGGTGCAGGCGAACGGATCTGGCGCCCGATCTCGAACCCGGCGCAGGTGGAGACATCGAGTTTTGTCGACACCAACCCGGCCAGTTTCGGTCTGTTCCAGACTGCCCGTGCCTTTGCAGATTTCGAAGACACAGAAGCGCGTTACCATGATCGGCCAAACGCGGTCGTCCAGCCCAAAAGCGCATGGGGGCGCGGTGCCGTGGTGTTGGTCGAAATCCCGACCGGTGACGAATTCATGGACAATATCGTTGCGTTCTGGCGGCCCGAGGCACCGCTTGCAGCGCACAGCGAGCACAGATTTGACTACAGTCTGCGCTGGACGCGGGCAGCCGCCGGCTCTGACCGGGATGCCCGCGTCCTGCAAAGCCGTAGCGGCAGAGAACATGATCAACCCGGGACGCGTCGCTATGTGATCGACATAACCGGCGAGGCGTCGGGCCGTGTCCTAGACATCACGGCCGAAGGCGTGGTCGAGATCACGGGGGTGAGCCTGTTTGATCTTCCAGAACAGCGCGGCACACGGATGACCTTCCTGCTGAACCCTCAGGACAGAGACGCGGTCGACCTTCGACTTGTGGTGCGTGAACTTTCGGCGGATCGGCGTGATCTTGTCTGGCTGCATCGCTGGACGCGTGCGCGGGACGGCGGTGTCTAGCGATTTGACCTCGGGGCTTCTGCACGGAGGGAGAAGGCCGTCGAACTTAGTTCGCTTCGTTCTGTGCGACAGAACCAAATCTCAAAAAAATATTTCGAGGTCCCGCAAATTGCACGATTGTTGCAGTTGAGGCATCGTGTGTTGCATCAATACAAATACCGGCAAGTTGGCCTTACGTTGCCGATTGCGGGTGTCATGATGCTGTGTAATATCGCAATCAACCTAAGGTGTTGAGACCGATCAAATGGCACACGCGTAGATCGGTTATTTTTATCAGTACAACTTGGATGTTTGTTTCACGGAATCAGTCCGTGACGGTGTTCGGGTTGATTTGTCTCCCCATTTTTTTGCTTCACGGAAGGGTGATGGATTGAACACATCGGCCGACAATCTCTTTCTGTCCCACCCGGATCCGATGTGGATCTACGACTTGGAAACGCTGCATTTCCTGGCTGTCAACAGAGCCGCAATCGCCAATTACGGTTATTGCGAGGACGAATTTCTTGCGATGACCATCGCCGATATCCGCCCGGATGAAGACAAGCCCGCCCTTTTTTCGAAAGTTGCAGGTGTCACGGACGAATGGAACAAGGCAGGGGTCTGGCGGCATAGACGCAAATCCGGTGAGATCATCCATGTCGATATCACCAGCCATGTCATTGATCACGATGGGCGTCCTGCGAGACTGATTACGGCACGCGACGTGAGTCAGTGGGTCGCCTCGGAACAGGCTTTGGCGCGTGCGAAGCGCATGCTGGAAATTGCCGGGCAGTCGGCAAAATTCGGTGCGTGGCGCTATTGCGTGAGACGGGACCTTCTCGAGTGGTCGGCCGAGACAGCGCGTATTCATGATGAACCGGAAGGATATTCGCCAACGTCAGCTGAAGGCATTTCGTATTACATTCCCGAACATCGGGAACGGATTACGAGGCTCTTCCAAGCCTGCCTGGATCGTGGTGAACCTTGGGATGACACCTTTCAGATCGTCACGGCCAAGGGTCGCAAGCTGTGGGTTCGATCGACTGGTGAGGCGGAATACGACAACACCGGCAAGATCATCCTCGTTCAGGGCTCGTTTCAGGACATTTCCGAACTGGTGACCATCCGCAAACGGGCCGAGGAATCCGAAATGCTTCTGGCGATTGCCGGTCGCGCGGTCAAACTGGGCGGTTGGCGCGTTGATCTCGCCAGTCAGAAGGTGACCTGGACGGATGGCGTGGCCGCCATCCATGAATTGCCAGCGGGCACCCCGCCAACGCTCAAGGATGGTGTCGATTATTTCGCACCCGAAGAGCGCGACTCGGCGCGTGAGGTCCTTGAGGAATGCATGGAGAACGGAACTGCCTTTGATGATGTCCGCGATCTGATCACGGCGAAGGGCAAACGCGTTCAGGTCCGCTCGATTGGGGTGCCCGTGAAAGATGATACGGGCCGGATTGTCGCCGTACAGGGTGCGATGCAGGACATCACCGAGCTGACCGCCGCCCAACGCAAGGTTAGCGAGCTTGACAGGCGGCTGGGCGAGACGCTGGAAAATATCGGTGATGCCTTCTTCATGCTCGACCGGGAATGGCGGTTCTCCTACCTCAACAACAAGGCCGAAGAGCTTGTGGAACGCAAGCGCGAGGAGTTGATCGGCCGCCGGGTGCATGATGAGTTTTCTGAATATACCGGAAGTGTTTTTGACGTTCAGTACACGCGGGCGTTCGAGACCGGACAGACCGTTAGGTTTATCGAACACTATCCGCCGCTCAATCGCACGTTCCGCGTCAATGCACATCCCACATCAGAAGGATTGGCCGTCTATTTTTCGGACATCACCGAGGAATGTCGCCAGACCGAAGAGTTGCGGTTGCTTAAGGCCGCCGTGGAACAGATCAGCGATGTCATCATCATCACGGAAACCGTTACGCAAGACGAATTGGGTAATGCCAAGATCGTCTATGTGAACGACGCGTTCGAACGGCTGACAGGGTTCACGCGTGAGGAGGCCATCGGTCAGACACCCAGCATATTGCAAGGTCCGAAGACACAGAGGTCGGAACTGGACCGCATTCAAAAAGCTTTCGAGACCCAATCGCCTGTGCGCGCGGAATTGATCAATTACACGAAATCCGGTCAGGAATACTGGCTGGATCTCGATGTTGTGCCGCTTGAGAATGATACGGGAGAGGTCACGCACTTCGTCGCTGTGCAGCGGGACATAACCGATCGCAAGCGCGCGGAAACAGACCTCCGCGTTTCCGAGGCGCGCTTTCGCCTCATCGCCGAGGCAACCGAAAACACCGTTTGGGATTGGGATATTGCTGCAGGTCGTTGGTGGTGGAGCGACGGGATGGCGCGGCAATTCGGCCACCACCCCGATCCCGAGGCCACGGAACCGGAATTGTGGCACGACAACGTGCACGAAGACGATCAGGCGCGAGTCGACGAGTCATTCGAAAAACTGCTCATGGGTGAAATCGGATCAGCCCACGAGCAGTATCGCTTTCGACGAGCCGACGGCTCTTGGGCCCATGTCGACGACCATGCCTATCCGATCCGCGATCAGGACGGCCGCATCATTCGCGTCATCGGAACCATGGCTGACGTGACAGAACGTCTGCAAATGGAAGAGCGTCTGCGTCAGTCGCAAAAGCTCGAAGCCGTCGGGCAGTTGACGGGCGGCGTTGCACATGACTTCAACAACCTGCTTACGATCATCATCGGCAATATCGAGATGCTTCAGGACAGTCTCGACGAAGACAACCCGTTGTGGCGTTTTGCCGAGGCAAGCGCTGTCGCGGCGGATCGGGCGGCTGAATTGACAAGCCGTCTCTTGTCCTTCTCGCGCAAACAGATGTTGCAACCCCGGGTGATCGACATCAACGCCGTGGTTTCCGATGTCGAAGACATGCTGCGCCGTACTTTGGGAGAGAATATCGACATCAGGATCAACCTCGGCAATGGCCTCTGGTCAACCGAAACCGATCTGGCTCAGGTCGAGGCCGCTCTGCTGAACCTTGCGATCAACGCGCGTGATGCCATGCGCGATGGTGGAGCGCTGACCATTGAAACCGCGAATGCGGTCCTTGACGAGGATTACGTCGCGGGCGAACCTGATTTGGCGGCCGGTGAGTATGTTCTCGTCGCGGTCAGCGACACCGGGCATGGGATCTCCAAAGATCACATTGCCCAAGTCTTTCAGCCCTTCTTCACCACGAAAGCCGTCGGCGAGGGAACCGGTTTGGGCTTGAGCATGGTGCACGGCTTCGTCAAACAATCTGGTGGTCACATTCAAATCTATTCTGAGGTGAATGAAGGCACGACCATCAAACTGTATTTTCCAAAGCACATCGGAGATCGTGTAGACAGCGGCCCTATCTTGCAGGACAGGGCACTGCAACGCGGTCAGGAAACCATTCTGGTGGTTGAGGACGACGTGCTTATTCTCCAGCAGATGATGACGCAATTGACCGGGCTCGGATATCATGTCGTCACGGCGTCGGCAGGTCCGCCGGCGCTCGAAATATTGCGTTCTAGATCAGATATCGACCTGCTCTTGACCGATGTGATCCTGCCCGGCGGTATGAACGGACGGCAGATTGCGGACGCCGCATCGGAAATTCATCCGGAGTTGAAGGTGCTCTTCACGTCGGGGTATTCTGAAAATGCAATTGTCCACCAAGGACGGATCAATTCGGATGTCAACTTTCTGAGCAAGCCGTACCGCCGCTCGGAACTTGCCGCAAAAGTTCGGGAAGTCCTTGACGCCTGACCTTCAACGACAAGAACCATTCGGTTCGACGCAGAGCGACCCGCCATCACGCAAAGAGTGGTCATAGGGTGCAGCACGGCTCTGCTTCGAACGCGACGCCAAAACTTGGCAGCGCACCATACGACGCGCCCGAACACAGCCCGATCTGTGGCAGCGGAGCACGATATTTTTTCTCCACGACCTTGCTGACCGCTGTGGTTCGTGAAAACAGTCTCGCTGCACAGCCAGCATATATGAAACGAGGTGGATATGCCCGGCCTGGACATATTGTTCCTAGACGACGATCAAGTGGTTTGCGAAATACTGGCAGCCCAAATGAAGCGCCTCGGTCACGCTGTCACTGTGGTAACCGATCCCAAGGCAGCTGTTGAGCTTTTGCGGTCCCGCAATGACTTCGACGTGTTGGTGACGGACATTTCTATGCCGGGTAACCTGAGCGGTATGGATGTCGCGACAACTGCATGGGGTCTGTCCGAAGGTCGGATCAAGATCATTTTCCTGACTGGCTTCTTAGATCTGACGAAGTTCAGCGAACCGCTGTCCGAACTTGATTATACCTACCTGAAGAAACCCGTGAGAAAGGCCCAATTGGCGGAGGCGCTGACCACGGGTCCGACCACTCTTCGTGTGCGTGCGTCAGTGCCCGTCGATCGCAGCTAGGCAAAGGACGCACCGGGGTCCGTCGGCCAGAATGCTTTGGTTGTCGTCCACCACGAAGTGACTGTTGGGCTCGTCTGGTTCACGTGCGGGTATGGGCCAATACCCTTGCCCATACCCCACACTCAAACCAGCCAGAAACGTCACTCTGCAGCGGGCTTAAGGCTCGCCATCAGGTGATGAAACTTTTCTCCCTGAACGGCGATATGGGCGCGCATCACATTTGCGGCTGTCTCACCGTCCCCGCTTTCAAGCGCGGTCACGATCGCCTTGTGCTCGGACATGGACTGCCGCAGGCGCCCGCGGAGACGCAACTGCAAGCGCCGGAAGGGTTGCAGGCGGCGGTGCAGACGAAAGCATTCCTGCTCAAGGAAGCTGTTGCCGGATTGCCGGTACAACATGGCGTGGAACCGCTCGTTCTCGCGGAAATAGCCATTGGCATCGTTGGCTTCGACGGCGGCATCGCAAAGCGCGTTGGTCTCGTGCAGCTTCTGCAGGGCTTCATCGGAAATCCGTGTCGCGGCAAGCCGGGCGCAGACCGCTTCAAGCTCGGCCATGACCTCGAACATTTCGATCAGTTCGACCGGGCCGGGCTGGCGCACGAACACGCCACGCCGGGGCAATTGTTCGACGAGGCCGGACTGCGCGAGCCGCTGCAAAGCTTCGCGAATGGGCGTGCGGGATACGTCAAAGCGACCAGCCAACTGGACTTCGTCCAAGCGGTCCCCATCGGCCAGGGTCCCGTCAAAAATCAGCCCTTCGATCTCGTCGGCAATGATGTCGGATCGCTTTCGTTCCATGGAAATGTCTGTACCCAAAACTCTTTGAAAATGCAAGGATGTATATATTGTATACAAAAAAGTTGACTTCGAACACATGGCCGATACCTTAGTGCACGGTTCCAAAGGGAATCGGGAGTTTTAGGGAGGATTCCATGAACAAGTTTTTTGCCACTGCAGCGGCCGCCGCTGCCCTGTTCGCGGGCGCGCTAAGTGCCAACGCAACAGAACTGCGCCTGTCTCATCAATGGTCCGACAAGGACGTGCGCCATCAGGTCGCCCAGATCGTCGCCGACGAGGTTGCCGCAGCCGGTGTCGACCTCGAAATCAAGATTTTTCCGACCGAGTCCCTGTTCAAGGCACGCGAGCAGTATACACCGCTGTCGCGCGGCCAGCTCGACATGACGGTGCTGCCGCTGTCCTATGCCGGTGGTCAGCAGCCCGCCTACAACCTTACGCTGATGCCGGGTCTGGTAAAGAACCACGATCACGCAGCGCGCCTTTCCGACAGTCCCTTCATGGCCGCCCTGGAAGAGAAGATGTCCGAAGATGACGTGATGGTGCTGGTCCACGGCTATCTCGCCGGAGGCTTCGCCGCGAAGGACAAGTGCATCCGCAAGCCCGAAGATGTGGCCGGCCTTCAGACCCGCGCCGCAGGCAAGTCGTTCGAGCAGATGCTGGCCGGGGCAGGGGCATCCATCGCCTCGATGGCCTCGTCCGAAGTCTATAACGCGATGCAGTCGGGCGTTCTGGACGCGGTCAACACATCGTCCTCTTCCTTCGTGTCGTTCCGCCTCTACGAGCAGGTGGCCTGCTACACGCCCGCAGGCGAATTTGCGCTCTGGTTCATGTACCAGCCGCTCTTGATGAACAAATCCACCTTCGACGGCCTGAGTTCCGAACAGCAGGCAGCACTGATGGCGGCCGCCGAAAAGGCCGAAGCCTTCTACCTTGAAGAAGCCAAGAAAGAAGACGCCGCTTCGGTTGAAGCGTTCCGTGCTGCCAATGTGGAAATCGCCGAGATGACTCAGGAAGACTTCGACGCGTGGTTGGCTCTGGCCAAGGAAACCTCGTTCAAGGCCTTCGTCGAAGAACTGCCGGATGGGCAAGCCCTGCTGGACCTCGCGCTCGCCGTCGAGTGATGTGATCCGCCGGGGACGGCACCGCGCCGTCCCCGAACCACTTTCCGAACCAACGCGAGGATGTCATGGCGACGCAACTCTCCGCTGCCCCGGCACGCACCGGCGGCAACCCCTTCCTGCGCATCGTGAACGGCATCTCGACCGTGGCGGGCTGGACCGCAGCGGCGATGATCCTGACCTCGGTGTTCATCACCTGCCAGATGATCTTCGTGCGCTTCGTGCTGAACCAGTCGACTGTCTGGCAGACCGAGGCGGTGATCTATCTGATGGTCGCCTCGACGCTGATCGGGCTGCCTTATGTCCAGCGGATGCGCGGGCACGTGAATGTCGATCTCATCCCGCTGGCCTTGGCACCGCGGCCGCGCTTTGCGCTCGCCATGCTCACGCTGGGCCTGTCCATCGTCGTCGTCGCCGTGATGTTCTGGTATGCCTATGATTTCTGGCACCTCGCATGGTCGCGCGGATGGAAGTCGGAAACCGTCTGGGCCGTGCGGCTCTGGATCCCCTATCTGGCGCTGCCCGTGGGGTTCGGCCTCTTCCTTCTGCAACTGATCGCCGATTTCGTGGCCTTGCTGATCGGTGCCGACAAACCCTTCGGACTGGAGAACAGCTGATGGATCCGCTTCTCCTCGGCGCTTTTGTCGCCATCGCCACCATTGTGGTCCTGTTCTCCGGCGTGTCTGTCGCGCTGGGTCTGGTGATCGTCTCCGCCGGGTTTCTGATCGTCTTCGACGGCATGCGGTCTCTGGAACTGCTGCCCGAAATCATGTTCGGAAAGCTGAACTCCTTTGCGCTGCTGTCGATCCCGATGTTCATCATCATGGGCGCGGCCATCGCCTCTACCAGAGCGGGCGCAGATCTCTACGAGGCGCTTGAACGCTGGCTGACCCGCGTGCCGGGCGGTCTGGTGATCTCCAACCTTGGGGCCTGCGCGCTCTTCTCGGCGATGTCGGGGTCGAGCCCCGCGACCTGTGCCGCCATCGGCAAGATGGGCATCCCCGAGATGCGCAAGCGCGGCTATCCCGATGCGGTTGCCGCCGGGTCCATCGCCGCCGGCGGCACGCTGGGTATCCTGATCCCGCCCTCTGTGACGATGATCGTCTACGGGATCGCGACCGAAACCTCGATTGGACGTCTGTTTTTGGCGGGGGTTATTCCGGGGCTTCTGTTGGTGGCCCTGTTCATGGCGTGGTCGCTCTATTCGACCTGGCGGTCGGGTGACGCCTCTGTCCTTACGGCGACGCCCTACACCTGGCGCCAGAAGCTCGAGATCCTGCCCCGCGTCCTGCCGTTCCTGCTGATCATCTTCGGCGTGCTCTATGCCATGTATGGCGGGATCGCGACGCCGTCGGAAACGGCGGCTGTAGGCGCACTGATGTGCCTGCTGATCGCAATGATCATCTACAAGCTGTGGAGCCCGAAAGCGCTCTGGGTCGTCCTGCGGGACAGCACGCGGGAATCCGTGATGATCCTCTTCATCATCGGCGCGGCGGGTGTCTTCAGCTACATGCTCAGCTCGCTCTTCATCACGCAATCCATCGCGGAATGGATCGGCACGCTGGACGTGAACCGCTGGGTGCTGATGTTCGCCATCAACATCTTCCTGCTGATTGCAGGGTTCTTCCTGCCGCCTGTGGCGGTGATCCTGATGGCCGCACCGATCCTGCTTCCCATCATCCTGTCCGCCGGGTTCGATCCGATCTGGTTCGCGGTGATCCTGACGATCAACATGGAAATCGGCCTCATTTCGCCGCCGGTCGGACTGAACCTCTACGTCATCAACGGCATCGCGCCCGACATCAAGCTCAAGACCATTCTTGTCGGATCGCTGCCCTATGTCGGCTGCATGGTACTAGCCATCATCCTGCTTTGCCTCTTCCCCGGTCTGGCGACATGGCTGCCCGATATGATCATGGGGCCTGCGATATGACGATCTTTGCCGATCTTCTGTCCACGGTGTTCGAGCGGCGCTACCGGCCATGGGGCTCGGCGCAAAGGGACAGCCGTCCGGTCACGGCGCTGGTCGCCGACCTGATCAGCGGCGCGGGCGAGGTAACCGGCGCGGGCCTCGCGCGGCAGATCATCGACCGGTATGGCGAGATGGACGACGAGGCAAAGCTCGCGTTCTTCCGGCATATCGCGACCGACCTCGCGATTGCGCCTTCGGCTCTGCGCGCCGCACTCGATGCCTACGAAGCCGAGGGTCAGTCCAAAGCGACCTATCGCGCCGTGATGGCCGCGTCCGAACCGCCGCGACAGGAGTTGATCCGCCGTCTGAACCAGGTGCCCGGTGCCACGAAGTCTTTGGTGCGCATGCGGGCTGATCTCTTGCGACTGGCACAGGGGGACGAGGCGCTTCTCGCGCTCGATCTCGATTTCCGGCATCTCTTTGCAAGCTGGTTCAACCGGGGCTTCCTTGTCCTGCGGCGGATCAGCTGGGAAAGCCCCGCTGACATCCTCGAAAAGATCATCGCCTACGAAGCGGTCCATGCCATCGACAGTTGGGATGATCTGCGTCGGCGTCTGCAGCCCACGGATCGGCGTTGCTTTGCGTTCTTCCACCCGGCCATGCCGGATGAGCCGCTGATCTTTGTCGAAGTCGCTTTGACCCAAGGGATTGCGCGGTCGGTTCAGGCCGTTCTCTCTGAAAACCGCAACGTCCTGCCTGCCCATGATGCGGACACGGCGGTGTTCTATTCCATCTCGAACTGTCAGGCCGGGCTTGCCGGCATCTCTTTCGGAAATATGCTCATCAAACAGGTGGCTGCGGATCTCGCAACCGAACTGCCCGGCCTGAAGACCTTTGTCACCCTGTCGCCCATCCCGGGGTTTGCCTCGTGGCTGGCGCAGCAGGACCCGCAGGCAAACGTGCAAGACGGCGAGACCTTGCGGGCGCTGGCGGCGCATTACCTGGCCGAGGCCAAACGCACCGATGGCATGCCGCTTGACCCCGTCGCGCGGTTTCATCTGGGCAACGGCGCGCAGCTGCATGATCTGCACCTGAACGCGGACACTTCACCCAACGGGATTCGCCAATCGCATGGTGTGATGGTCAACTATCACTACGATCTCAAGAAGGTGGCCGAGAACCACGAACGGTTCGCGACCTCGCAAGTGGTCGCAATGTCTTCCAGCATCCGGTCGCTTGCGGTAAACGCCACCAAACTATTGTCTGAGGAGGCGTAACCATGCCCAACCCTCTTTATGATGCACTCTTCGGCATTCACGCCGGAAAGACGACGCCCTTCCTGCATCTGCAGGATGGGTCGGTCATCAGCCACCAGGACTTCCTCGAACGGGCAGCGCGCATCGCGTATGTCCTGACACAGATCGGCCTCAAGCCCGGTGACCGGTTGGCAGCGCAGATCCACAAATCGCCCGAAGCGCTCTGCCTCTATGCCGCCTGCGTTCAGGCCGGGGTCATCTTCCTGCCGCTGAACACGGCCTATACGCCGGATGAGGTGACATACTTCATCGAAAACAGCGGCGCGCGCTGCGTTGTCTGCGATGCCAAGAGCGCCGGTGACCTCGCGCCGATCGCGGCTCGTCTGGGAGCGCGGCTAGAAACGATGAACGCCGATGGCGGCGGAAGCCTGACCGATCAGGCCGCGGCCCAGCCCGCCTCGTTCGACACGGTCTCGCGGACGTCGGATGATCTTGCGGCGTTCCTTTACACGTCAGGCACGACCGGCCGCTCCAAGGGCGCGATGCTCACGCAGGACAACCTTCTGTCAAACGCGCTGACCTTGGGCGATTACTGGAAATTCACGGCCAACGATGTGCTACTGCACGCCTTGCCGATCTTCCACACGCACGGGCTTTTCGTGGCGACCAACGTCATTCTGGCGACCGGGGGATCGATGATATTCCTGCCGAAATTCGATCTCGATACGATGATCGCTCTTATGCCCAAGGCGACGACGATGATGGGGGTGCCCACTTTCTACACGCGCCTGCTGGATGACACGCGGTTTACCAAGGATCTCACAGCGCATATGCGCCTTTTCGTGTCCGGCAGTGCGCCGCTGCTTGCCGACACACATGTCCAGTTTAAAAAGCGCACGGGGCACCGCATCCTCGAACGCTACGGCATGACCGAAACCAACATGAACACCTCCAACCCCTATGATGGGGAACGCCGCGCCGGGACGGTCGGGTTTCCGCTTCCGGGAGTGGAACTCAAGATCACGGATCCGGCGACGGGGCAGACCTTACAACAGGGCGAGGTTGGCCAGATCGAGGTCCGCGGCCCCAATGTCTTCAAGGGCTATTGGCAGATGCCGGAAAAGACCGCCGCCGAATTGCGCGAAGACGGGTTCTTCATCACCGGCGACTTGGGAAAGCTTGATGACGACGGCTATGTGCACATCGTCGGTCGGAACAAGGACCTCATTATCTCGGGCGGTTACAACATCTACCCCAAGGAGATCGAGCTGGTCCTCGATGAACAGCCTGGTGTGCTCGAAAGTGCGGTCATCGGTGTCCCGCACGCGGACTTTGGCGAGACCGTTCTTGGCCTGATCGTTCCGGAGCCCGGTGCCGATCCTGACCTTGAGGCAATTGGTGATGCATGCATGGCGTCGCTCGCCCGTTTCAAGCACCCAAGAAAACTGATCCTGGTCGATGAGTTGCCACGAAACACGATGGGCAAGGTCCAGAAGAACGTCCTTCGCGATGAATACAACGACATTTTCATGTCTGCCGACACATAGGACAAGCCGCGCCAGAGTTCCTGTGCCGTTGGTGATGAAGCCCGAAACCATCCGACTGTGGCGCCAAGCCCGAACGCGATGAGCAGCAAGCGCGCCGGCCGCGGATTGCGTTTTCTTGGATCGCGGAACCAACGCGTCTGGAGCCGAACCCGAGATTTGCGTCAAAGCCGTTCAAAAGCTGTTGGCCGAGCAAGGCCATATTCTCCGCAAAGGTCGGACAGTACGGCGTGGAGGCGCGCAATGATTTCGCCGCGCGGCGAAACAGTACGTTCGACGATACCGATTTGACGGGTGATTTGTGGGCTGCCGAAGGGAAGTCGCGCGATGTCTGCGGTGTCGGGTTCCTGAAGTGCGGCATGCGGGACAACCGAAATGCCAAGGCCCTGGCGCACGCAGGTGACGATTGAGCCAATTGTATCAATCTCGGCGACATCGTTCGTCACCACACCCAGGCGCGATATCTCGGTGTCGATCAGGTTTGCAAGCGGGACGGCACTGCGAAACCGGATATAGGGTTGGCTGTTGAGCAACGCGATCGGATCCTGCAATTCCATTTCTCGCGGAGCGATGAGCCACAAAGGCTCGCGCACGAACGGACTCCATCGCAAAGCGTTCGGAAAACCCACGTGTTCCGCGACAATGGCCGCATCCAAACGCCCTGCTGCCACATCGGCGATCAGTGTCGAGGACAGAGAAATACGCAAGCTGGGTTTCAGTCCGGGATAGCGTTGCCGCATTTCCACCAGTGCGCTTGGAAGCAGGTTCAAGGCGCTGGATCGGACGGAGCCAAGCATCAACGTCCCTGCGATCTGGTCGCCGCGCAGACTGGCGCGCGTATCTTCTTCAAGGCGTAGAATATCCATCGCCATTTCAATGACCTGAAGGCCCTCGGGCGTCGGTTGCGGCGGCCGCGTGCTTCGGTCGAAAATCGTGATCCGCAGCTCATTTTCCAATGCGTGAATCTGCTGGCTGACCGCCGAGGGTGTCAGGCCGACGACATCCGCCGCATGGGCAAAGGTGCCATGCGACTTGATTGCCAAAAGCGTCTTAAGTTGCCGAGTGTCCATCAACCAAATCCAGTTTTGTTAAATATAAGAAGCAGAATTACGCGCTTTTGTGAAGCCCTGCTTGGCATTAGGGTGATCGCTCAAGGAGGACACCCTCAGTTCGGATCGGGAGACCGACGAGGGCCAATCGACAAATCAGACAAGATACAGCGCGGCTCGACGTGTCGGGACGCTATGGAGACACGCGCTATGAGCAAGACAATTCTCGTAACAGGACCAGACCTTGATCCGGCAGCGTCGCAAGTGGTTGCCGATCATGGCTATCAGACTGTGCACACGCCGGCCTATGCCGATAGCGCCGTGATTTCCGAGTTCATGAGAAAGACCGGCGCTGTTGGCATCGTGTCTCGGATGGGGCGCGTCGATGCAGAGGTCATGGATGCGAGCCCTCAGCTGAAAGTGATCTCCAAGCACGGTGTCGGCGTCGACAATATCGACATCCAGGCCGCTGCCGCGCGAGGCATTCCCGTGCTGGTGGCGACGGGTGCCAACGCCGTATCCGTGGCTGAACATGCAATTGCCCTGTTGCTCGCCGCTGTAAAACGCATCCTGCCGCTGGATTCTGGCCTCCGGGCAGGGCGGTGGGAAAAGCCAGGGTTTTCCGGGCGCGAGATAGCCGGGTCAACCATGGGCCTGATGGGCATGGGAGCGATCGCGCAGGCCACGGGCCGCATTGGCAAGGGGCTCGGTCTGAAACTGATCGGATATGATCCCTACGCGCCGGACAGCGCCTTTGAAGCTCTTGGGGCGACGCGCTGCGCAACTTTCGAAGACATGTTGACCCAGACGCATATACTGTCGCTGCACTGTCCACTGACCGACAAGACCCGGGGTATTCTGAACGCAGATGCGCTCGCTCGGATGCCTGCCGGCGGCTATGTCATCAACACGGCGCGCGGTGGTCTGATCGATGAGGCCGCTTTGGTGGCATCGATTCAGTCAGGCCATCTGGCCGGAGCCGGGCTTGATACATTTGCAGTGGAACCGCCCGCCCCCGACCATCCGTTCTTTGCCGTGCCAGAAATCATTCTGACTCCGCATATCGGCGGGGTGACTCGTCAGGCGGGCGCCCGTGTCGGTGTCGATGCAGTGCGCGGGATCTTTCAGATCCTCGACGGTCAACTCATCGCACCTGAAAGAATTATCAATCGCAAGTTGCTGGAAGCCTCGCAAGCGTCGCTCGCCAGCGTGGAGAAATAACCATGACCATCGGTTTCCGCATCCTCACCCGCGACCGCATCGCTCCGGCCGAGCTTGTTGCTGAATTCGCCAAGCTGCCAGTCGCCAATGTGTCCGACAGCATGTCGCGCATGACCGCGGCCGGACCCACCCTGCGTCCGATGCACATGTCTGGCGGCATGGCCGGCGTGGCGCTTACGGTCAAGGCGCGTCCCGGCGACAATTTGATGCTGCACAAGGCCATCGACATGGCCCAGCCTGGCGATGTGATCGTCATGGACGCTGGGGGCGACACGACCAATGCCCTGTTTGGCGAGATGATGCTGGCGTATGCGATCAAACGCGGTGTGGTCGGGCTGGTTCTGAATGGCGCAATTCGGGATTCCGATGCCATGAAAGAGGTCAATCACCCCGTCTATGCCGCAGGCGTGACCCACCGTGGCCCGTACAAGGACGGACCCGGCGAAATCAACGTTCCCATCGCCATCGACGGGATGGTGGTTCATCCGGGCGATATCATCATCGGCGACGGCGATGGCGTGCTTTGCGTGCCTCTGGATGAGGCAGAAGACGTTCTGAAAAAGGCGCAAGCGAAGCTGGCCGCAGAAACTGCACAGATGCAAGCCATCGCCGAAGGCAAGAACGACCGATCATGGGTGGATGCGGCACTGACCAAACTCGGCTGCGCCCTGCCTGAAACTTGAAACAATCGCATAACGTAGGAGGAGTGACATGCTCAATATCGTCAAGAAGGCCACCATTGCGGGGCTGATGTCCCTGACCGCAGGCGCGGCGCTGGCAGAATACCCGGAAAAGCCCATTGAGGTTATCGTCGGCTATTCCGCTGGCGGCGGCACTGATGTGATGGCCCGTACCGCAGCACCGTTCATCGAGAAATACCTCGGCGAAGGTGCAAGCATCGTGGTCAAGAACATGCCCGGTGCGTCCGGTCAGATCGGTGTGACCGAGGCGGCCAATGCGGATCCCGACGGCTACACGCTTGGCACGTTCAATCTGCCGGGCATGATGGCACGCACGATCGACCGAGAAGCCGACTATGATCGTGACAGCTTCACCTACCTTGCCAACGTGGTGAACGATCCCAACGTGATCGTGACCTCCAAAGGCAGCGGTCTCGACACGCTGGACAAGCTGATCGCGGATGCCAAGGAAAACCCGGGCGCCATCACCGTGGCGATGTCGAGCCTTGGCGGTGACGACCATTTCGCGCTGATCAAGCTGCAGAATGCGACGGAAACCGAGTTCACCATCGTGCCGTTCAAGGGGTCTGCTCCGGCAAGGACCGCCCTTCTGGGTGGCCACGTTGCCATGGGCATCCTGAACATCTCGGAAGTTGCCGAGTTCCAAGACCAGCTGAACGTGCTGGGTGTCGCAACGACCGAGCGGTCGCAGTTCGCCCCCGACCTGCCGACCTTTCAGGAACAGGGTCTGGACCTCGTGAATGGCTCCATGCGCGGCTTCATCGCACCGGCTGGGTTGCCAGAAGACGTTCAGGCAAAGCTGATGGACGCCTTTACCCAGTTGAAGGATGATCAAGAATTCCTCGACGCCATGGCAGCGACGGCGAACCCGGTCGAGATCGTCACCGGCGAAGAGTTCCGTCAGCTGACGTCCGATCTCTACGACCTGGCGAACAGCGTGTGGCAAGCCACCCCCTGGAACTGAAGCCAACAGGGCGCGAGGGGTAATCCCCTCGCGCATCCCCCCTCCTGACACATGAGCCCCAAATGTCCGAGAGCCGCAAACCCCGCCTGACACGGCCCGAGACCCTCACCGCGATTGGCATCATCTTGGTTGCGGCCGGGTTCCTGATCCCGACGGTTGACCTGCGCCCGATCTCTGCGCTCCTGCCAGCTGCGATGCTGATCGGCCTGATCGTCCTGTCGGTCTTTTTGTTGCTGGCTGATCAGCGCAAAGCCAAAGCCGGCGAAGACGCGGCCCCCATGACAAAGTCACCGAAACGCGTGCTCGGCGCCTTTGGTCTGATCGTCGCCTATGCGATCGCAACTGACTTTTTGGGCTTTTACCCAAGCACCGCTGTCACAATCCCACTGGTGGCGTGGATCTTCGGGTATCGCAGCCCCATCGGCCTTCTCATAGCGACCGTAATCGTCGTGGGCACGATCTGGGCGATCTTTGATTTCGGGATGTCTCAGGATTTCCCCGCTGGCCGGCTCTGGGACCGTTGAACCATGTATTCCGATCTTATCCACGCCTTGCCTGACGTCTTTGCGCTGACGAATTTCGCGGCAGTCATCATTGGCGTCATTGCGGGGATCGTTGTCGGGGCCATGCCCGGTCTCAGTGCGACGATGGCGATCTCGGTACTTGTGCCATTTACCTTTGGTCTTGAGCCGCTTGTCGCGCTCGGCCTGATGGCGGGCATCTACAACGGTGCCATGTATGGCGGGGCGATCCCGGCCGTGCTGCTGCGCATTCCCGGCACACCCGCCGCGGTCGCAACTACGTTTGACGGCTACCCAATGGCGCAGAAGGGGGAAGGTGGCTTTGCGCTTCAGGTCGCAGTCGTGTCCTCGGCCCTTGGTGGTATCGCGTCTGCCTTCGCCCTGATGCTGCTTGCGCCGCCCCTGTCCCGAGTGACGCTGCTTTTCGGCCCGTCGGAAGTGTTCTGGGTTGCGGTGTTCGGCCTCGCCTCGATCATCTTCCTTCTGGGTGGAAACCCGATCAAGGGTCTGATCTCGGCCTGTTTCGGGGTCTTCGTGTCGGTCGTCGGCTCTGACCCGATCTACGGCAATGACCGTTTCACGTTCGGTCAGTTGGAGATGCTCGACGGCATCAACATCGTGATCCTGCTCGTCGGGCTTTACGCGCTGCCACCGGTGATCGATCTGCTGGAAACACCTCTGAAGACAGACGGCGTCAACAGCACCAAACTTGGCACCGAATCCCTTTGGAAGGCTCTGCCCAAGATGAAGGGTTTCGGCATGACGTGGGTGCGCGGTTCCCTCATCGGGATTTGGATCGGCATTCTGCCTGGTGCAGGTGGCTCCATGGCTGCCTTCATGTCTTACAACGAGGCGCGTCGGACCTCCAAGAACCCGGACGCCTGGGGCGAGGGTGAGCCCGAGGGTGTCGCCGCAGCGGAGACCGCAAACAACGCGGACACTGCATCCGCGCTGATCCCGGCGCTTACGCTGGGCATCCCGGGGACAGCGGTGGCGGCTGTCATGTTGGGTGGACTTCTGGTCCACGGCCTGCAGCCTGGACCCATGCTATTTCGCGACAATCCGGACATTGTATTCGGCTTCATGTGGCAGTTCCTGTTCGGCGCGATCCTGCTGGTGCTGCTGGGCGGGTCACTTGCCACCAACAGCTTTGCCCGCCTGCTGAATCTGCCGCGCCCGCTGCTTGGATCGGTGATCATCGTTCTCATGCTGATCGGCGTTTATTCGATCCACGGGCGCATGTTCGACGTTTACCTCATGCTTGGCTTCGGCGCGGTCGGATGGGTGATGGACAAGCTGAAGTTCCCTCTGCCCCCTGTTGTTCTGGGTCTTATCCTCGGCGGTTTCGCCGAAGAGAACCTGCGCCTTGCGCTTCGCATTGGTCGAGGCGACTGGATGGTTCTGTTCCAGAATACGACGAGCCTCGTTCTGGTTGCCCTGACGATTGCCGTGATTGTCGGACCCACCCTCAAGAAACGCTACATCGACAGCCGGAAGGCGGCGTGAGGGGTGGCGAGCCCGCACCATAAGGTTCGCGAGCAGTGGCTGGCCCTGACGCAGGAAAACATTCTTGCTCCGGGTCAGCCGATACTCGACGCCCACCACCATCTTTGGGATCGACCCGAGGGACGGTATCGCGCCGAGGAATTTCAGGCAGATCTGACCAGCGGTCATGATGTGCGCGCCAGTGTCTACGTGCAGTGCCGCACTGGGTACCGCGCAACCGGGCCTGAGGCGTTGCGCCCGGTTGGCGAGGTCGAGACCGTATTGGATTGGACCAGCGGTGACTTCAGAATTCCGGTCTCCATCGTGGCGATGGCGGATCTGCAACTTGGAGATCACGTGCGGCCGGTATTGGAGGCTCTGGTCGACGCGGGGAACGGCCGTGTGACCGGGATTCGCAACACCACCGCATGGCACGCCGACCCGATGGTGCGATCAAACCCCAACCCGCCGCCAGACGGGCTGTTACGGAGCGATGCCTTTCTGAACGCCGCCCGCGCTTTGGCCGCTCGCGGGCTGACGCTCGACGTCTGGGCTTACCAGACGCAACTGGACGAGGTTCGTGCGCTGGCCCAAACGCTGCCTGAGCTGACGATCATCATCAATCACTGCGGCGGGCCGCTTGGTGTCGGGTCTCATGAGCGCCACGATCCTTCAAACTTCCACGCGTGGCGCGATGCGCTGGCCTCGGTCGCAGCGCTTCCCAACACGCGGATCAAGATCGGCGGTTTCGGGCTTGGTGTCTTTGGCTGGCGATATGCCGATGCGCCCAAACCGCCCCTGTCCAAGACGCTGGCCGAGGATTGGCGTCCGTGGGTCGAGACCTGCATCGCGCTCTTCGGCCCGGACCGCGCCATGTTCGAAAGCAACTTCCCCGTCGACAAGGGCCAGTACAGCTACCGAACGCTCTGGAACGCCTTCAAACGCCTTGCGTCTAGGCTGACGCCTGCGGAACACGATGCGCTGTTCTGGAAAACAGCCGCGCAGACGTACCGCGTGGAGCACCAGATTTTCGCTCATGACTTTGGGAGGATACCGTCATGAAAAGAGCCCTCACCGCACTGATTGCGCTTGGCCTGTCAACCACGGCCGTACTGGCTGAATACCCCGAGAAACCTGTTGAGGTCATTGTTGGCTATTCCGCAGGCGGCGGCACCGACGTGATGGCACGCACCGTCGCGCAGTTTCTGGAACAGGAGCTGAACGGCTCGGTCGTGGTCAAGAACATGCCCGGTGCGGGTGGCCAGATCGGCTTTACCGAAGTTGCGGGTGCCAATCCCGATGGCTATACGCTAGGCACGTTCAACCTGCCTGCGGCATTGGCCCTGACGCATGACCGCGAGGCGGACTATGACGTGACCAGCTTCACTTA
>NZ_JALEGT010000044.1 GCF_022763305.1 Marivita sp.
GGGCCTCTGTCTGGCCTTCTGAGAGGTCCGCATCCCTGACGGCATCCCATAGGCCCTCAGAGGGCGCTCTGATGCTCTCACGGGCCTTGTCCATGACAGCCCCATAGGTTTCCGGCGACAGGTGCTGGCGCTGCGTGATTTCCTTGCGGGTGCCGCGCACGATTTCGGCGTCCAAATTTTCGCGGCACCAGTCGGCCCAGGACGTCTGCAAGGCGGAGTATTCGTTCCGCTCGCCCGTGGCCTCCTTCAGCTCGCGCAGCGCCTTGTTGGTCGAGATCACCGGCTTGCCCCGGCTTTCCCGGACGGGAGAGACCAGAACATCGACCACGGCCCCGCCCTTCTCATCGAGATCGAGGCGTGTGGCGATCACCGATCCCTCGCCGCCCCAACTCTCGGCCCATGCCTTCGCCTGGTCGAAGAGCTGGCGGTTATGCGGGTTGTCGGGGTCGTGCAGGTTGCCGGCCTTTTCCACCCATTCCGGCGACACCACACAGATTGCCTGCAAGCAGAGCGGCGAGCCTTTCCGTTCGCCGGCCCCCAGCTCGGACTTGTGGGCCTTGAAGGCGGCGAGATAGTCCCGGTCGTTCTCGGCCTTCGACCAAGCAAGACCGAAGCCGGGTTCCGCATCGTCCCGGACCCGCGCCTTGCCGGTCTCGTCGTGACGCTGCGCATGGAGGGACGCCCCGCGAAGCTGGGCGATGCTGGTGAACTTGTTGACGCGGATCGCTGCCTTGAACATGGGACGGTGATAGCGAAGAGCGACAGAATTGTCATTTCAAATGACAACCCACTAGGCAATTCTCTTCGAGCCGCTCCGCTAATTGCCGTTGGGCCGGAGGCGCTACGCCCTCCTGGACCTCCCGCCGGGAGCCGCCCAAGGGGCGGCTGCGCACCATCCCGCCCCTGCCATATGGGGGCCGGTCGGAATGGTGCGCGGAGCCAGCCTGGACCGGAGACCTCCGAATATCGGAGGGCCGGGCTGGCAGCGGTGGTCACGTAGAACCATGCTTGAAAATGGATAATTACTATACCATATTTACGCATGGATTTTGAGTATGACCCCGCCAAAAGTGCCTCGAATCTGTCGAAGCATGGCATCGACTTCGATCAGGCACAGGCCCTTTGGGATGACCCGTGGATGCTCGAAGCGCCCGCCAAGACCGAGGATGAACCGCGGTTCATCTCGATTGGGAAGATCGAGGGCAAGCACTGGGCGGTCGTCTGGACACCGCGAGGTCATGCGGTGCGGATCATCTCGGTGCGCCGCGCCCGGAAAGAGGAGATCAGCTACTATGAAGGCAACTGAGTTCGACAAGAAATTCGACGCCGGTGCGGACGTGAGCGATGTAATCGACTGGTCTCAGGCGCGGCGTCGGAACGATCAGCCCAAGCGCGTGAACGTGGATTTTCCGGCGTGGGTAGTGGAGGGCCTGGACAAGCAGGCTCGGCACCTGGGCGTGACGCGGCAATCGTTGATCAAGCTATGGATTGCCGAACGGCTCCAGTAGGCTCATCGACTTTGGCGGTGGGTGCTTGCGGTTCGCCCACCCCATGGCCGGATGACAGCTTTGAGCCCGACCTAAGCCTTAGATGGGCTGCAGCGAACGGCCGCTCTCGCGCAGCCAAAAACGTGCAGGAACCACCTAGGTTTTGCCCTGGGGTTCTGTCCCGGCTAACCTTCTGAAGACGCAGTGCCTCTTGGGGAGGGACAAAACGACCGTTTTTTTGCGCACGAATTCTGGCAGGGGATTTCTGTCCAGTGAGCGGACGAAACGAAACTTCGGCACATTCGACTTACGTCTCGCCTCAGCTCATGCCTGTTCTGCGCCCTACCGCTCCGGTCGCAGCGGTAGGACACTTTCGAAGCCAGTCGAAAAGACGATCAGGCTCCTCTGGATGAGACAGCCGCTTTAGCGCCGTTTCCGCGAAGCGTTTTCTATATCACTGCAACCCGTAGTGGAAACAACCAGTCGCCTGCGAGAGGGCGCCAGCGCTCCGGTAACGGTGCCTTCTCCGGCTGAAGGCGCTCTATCTCCATCAGTAGACGTACCAAGAGCGACCGGGAAAGGGCATGGCCGAGACAAGCATGGTTTCCCATACCGAAGGTTAGCGGGCGGGAGGATCGCTCGGAGTTGAATTGCTCTGGGTCGGGAAACGCATCCGGGTCATGGTTCCCGGCTGCCCAGACCATAGCAAGAGGTGTCCCCGGCTCGATGACGATGTCACAAACCTCTATGACATCGGTAGTGTACCTCATCGTCAACGGCGTCGGACTTGCCAAGCGCAGGCACTCGTCCGCACAGCGTGAGGTCGGACGAACGGCTTTGCTGTTGGCAAATGCTACACGCATCGCGGCGTCGATTCCAACGGCGATTGTCTCGATCCCGTCGAAGGCGATTCCGGCAAGTAGCTCGACCGTTCTGTCAGCGCCCAGGCTCGATTGAAGGGACGCGACAAATGGAGACGGACCACGCAAGGCGATCTTGCAGAGTTCATTGAGATCTATCCCGCCCACTTCTGCCAAATCGGCCTTGTCTGAACGCGGGTTGGGAGACAGCAGGTAAGCCATTTTCTTGACCGCAGCCTCGCACCGTTGGGCATCCTCCGGAGAAAGCCCGAGAAGGGCTGCCCAGCTAGCGCGGACAATGCGCTCGACCAAGTCGGCCCGCAGATCGGCTCTTTCAGGCGCAGCTTGCACAACGCCGCGCACAGCTTCGTCAGTTAATGCCTGAAGTGGAAGCGAAGCGAATGCAGCGATCATCGCGCCACGCTCCAACCGGTGCACCGGGCCCGATTGCGTGAACAGCGCACGGTCCAAAATGCGCCCGAGGACAGGCGTGGCCGACATCGCGTTGGTATCGGCCGCCATTCCGTCAGCAGCAGGGTTGCGGGATAGCGATAGAAGCTCCGCGTGACCGAGTATCGCGTAGCCACCCCAAGGAGCGGTCTGAATGCGATCTCCTGTTCGAAAGTCGCCCGCGAATGCAGCAGCAGCAGATGGCCATCCGTCGAGGCTAGAGAAAGTGTCCAAGGTTTTCATCACTTTGATCCTTAAAAGCATGCCGAAGACCTCGCTAACAGCGAGGTTGCTCAGTGAGTCACTGAGGTTCAGCGCTTAAGGATCGATTGATGCATCAGACCACCTTTCGACAGGTTCAATAGAGGTTACCACCGATGATTTCAACAGGGTGAGGGCTGCGCTTCCGGTCGGGTGTAACTGTGGCAATCCCAGAATGACCTGCCTGTTCCACCTCCCATTGTCAGTTGCGCAACAGAACCGACAACTCATGCGCCAGTCCGTTAAGGGATCGTTGCGGACCTTCTCCGCCACCAGGATGTGCCAAAATCCAACCGTCTGTGCCACCGGCGGAATCCACCGTTTGTGTCCAAAACCGGAAGCTGCCGTTCGTCGAAGGTCAGCTTGGTCCGCATTGCTGCCTTTGGTCAGGATCGCTTCCAAGGCCACCAAGAGCTGCGCTTTGGGCTGTTGTCGGCCAGAAGCGCCGTCACGCGGGTTTCGGAGCTGTCCAGGCGCTTCCGTAGATCGTTGATCGTATCTGCCATCTGATCCTTCTGGGCTTCCAGACCGTTGGCTCTCTCGCGCGCGACTGCCAATTCTTTTTCCAGATCAACAACACGGTCTATGTGGCTGCTTTCGGAGGCAAATTTTGCCTGTTGCGTATCGTTGCTTTGCATGTGTTGCGCATCGCGTTGCGCAACATTGGGCGGAAAAACCCGGTGCAACTCTGACGGATCAATCTCATATGAGCCGCCATTGCCCTTACTCGCTGATATCTTGCCGCTTTTGATTGCCCTCTGGATTGTTGTCTTGTTCTTTCCGGTGGCCTTTGCGGCCTCTGAGAGTGAATATTTCATGCCGTTGCGCCTCGTTGCTTTTGGTTGTTGCGCAACAGGGTATCGCGTTGCGTGGCGCAACGCCAAGGGAACCTGATCGAGGCAGGGTTAGGCCCGGCTAACGCAAGCTATCTTGCTTCCCGCAGTAGGCCACAAAGGCAGCGCCTGCGTTCTTCGGCGGGTTCCCTTTGGCCGCTTCGCTCTTGGCGAACGCCAGCCAGTCAGAGCGCAGGGCGTAGTAGTCCCGGCCCTTCTCCCTGGCGATGGCCCTCGCCTTGTCCTCGGCCCATCCCGGAAGCCTGATCTCGGGCAAGAGTTCGCTCTGCGGTGAGCGCGGGCGGAAAATCACCAGGTCGTCGGCGGTCAGCTCCATGCGATAGAACGGCGTGTGATCGTCCTCGATGATCTGGCGGATGTTCAGCCGGAACTTCTTCAGGGGGGCATTGCTGCCGGTCTTTTCCTGAAGCTTGGCGAGACCGATCTGCCATTTAGGCTGGCTCCCACAATGCTTGCGGCCGATCTCGTAGAGGCGGCGTTCCAGCGGGCGGCGCAGGCGGAAATAGTCGTTCGAGATCGTCACGACCTCGTCGCCCTCGATCGCGCGCATCACCCAGTCGGACAGGATCACTTCGCAGTAGTCGAGCCGCCACTTGCCCTCTTCCTTCATGACGAACCCACTGCCCGATTCAAGCAGGCTGAAAAAGCGTGTCTCGCGCTTGTTCCCGGTCTGAATGTCGGTCTGGAAGGTAGTCCCGATGAGCCTCTGAAACGCCTGTTCCAGGCGTTGATACTCTATCCCGCCCGTCTTGCGGTTGGTGGTAATCATCAGCTCGCGGGCGCTGAATCGCACCCGTTTGCCGATCTTCTCGCCCCGGTTCTTGCGGTGCATGAGCTGGCTCACGCAGAAAATCAGAATGTCCTTGTCGAAGATCGTGGGCAGGCCGACCCCGGACGGCACGATTTTCAGCCGGTTGTCACCGCCGCGATATTCAAGGTGGCGCATATCTGGCTTGGTGGCGAGTGAGAACAGCGGATGCTCCATCGAGGCCATGTCGTCCTTCGGCACCACATCGGAGATGTCGAGGATGAAGAAGTCCTTCTGGGGGTGTCTGTCGGGGAGCAGTGGCATCCGTTCGCCTGTTCGAGTTCGTTATATCTGGAACCAGCATCGGACAGTACCAGCCAGCTCGTCAAGTTCGTTATATCAGGACCCGGTTTCGAGGCAGAATCCATTCGTTAGTTTCGGAACCCAGATTCGTTAGTTTCGGAACCCAGATTCGTTAGTTTCGGAACCCTGTGGATAGTTTCATACTTTGAGACCAGTAGGTTAGGGGCGATTTTCGACCCCGTAACATACTCCGTAGGTAACACTATTAACACTAGGGTCAGAGACCGTGACTGGACCCTCGATCCCGTTCCCGACTTGCACGGTCAGTGAGATCGGTTGCCCGCTCCACCGAAGGTTCTTCCCGAACCGCTGGCGCTGTCAGGCCAAGATTGGTCTCATGGCGCTCAACTTCTGCCAGTGCTTCCTGCGGCCAGCAGGTTGTCACGTCGAGCTGAGGAACATCAGGCCGAAGCATGTTCTTCACCGTAGCTTCCATCTTCGCCATGAACGCCCCACACTTGGCCACCACCGCTGCCAGGTGCATCCGGTCGGACAGGCTAGGGAAAAGATCGCGTCCAGACTCATACCGATCCCCCATATTTTCCCGGAGTCCCAGGCCGAACCGATGGGCAGCGTCATAGACCCGTTCTGCCCCAGACCTGATCGCCTCGATGAAGGGCCAAGGATCGGTGCTGGCGTCCCCGCCGACCCGATCCAGCGTCAGAGCGCCCCTGGGAGGCTCGTAGGCGCTTCCTTCGGCCTTGTGACGGGTAATCTCCCCCTTGAGCATCAGGAGGTCGCTCAGGGCCTCTGTCTGGCCTTCTGAGAGGTCCGCATCCCTGACGGCATCCCATAGGCCCTCAGAGGGCGCTCTGATGCTCTCACGGGCCTTGTCCATGAC
>NZ_JALEGT010000045.1 GCF_022763305.1 Marivita sp.
GCGGCAGAGGCTTGCTCAGCATCAAAGTCTCTGAGGAAGAGCGCGTTCATGCCTCAGCCTCCTGATGCAGCCAGCTGCGCAGGACGCGCAGGACGTCGTCAGGTTTTTCCTCGGCCATGTTCTGAATGGCTTCGACACGCGCTTTGATCAGGCTGCCGCGCACTCCGAGGGTTTCGATGTATTCGTGCGGGCCGTCGTCTTCGTTGATGTCAAAGATCGAGGTCGCGCCCGGGGCTTCGGGGTCAGATCCATTGCGCACGGCGCGTGGTTCGTATTCCGGCTGCTCTTGTGTCTGCATCGCGGCAAGCTCTGGCTCGGCCGTCGGGGACGGGAGCGGCTGTTGCACGGTTGGATCTGCGGCGATGACATCGCCCTCGGGTGTTGCGGTCACCTCAAGAGGTTCACCATCAGGGCCTGTAAGGGCAACGGCGTCGTCATTCGACAGCTCTACAGGTTTTTCAAGCAAGGTACGCAGGGCGGGGCGAACACCGAGGATCATAATCATCGCGACAATGATCAGACCCAGCAGAGCCCTCAGGACAGACATGAAGTTGCGGGTGATCTGATCCATAATGGACATGGTGACTGGATCGCCCACCTCCATCGAATAATCCATGAAGCGCAGGCTATCGACAGAGACCTCGTCCCCACGCGCGGCACTAAAGCCGACCGCGGTTTTCACGAGTTCCTGCAAGCGTGCGATTTCTTCGGGCGCACGATCCTCATAGATCACATCACCGTCTTCAACGTTGTAGATACCATTCACCAGAACCGCGACTGAGATGCGTTTGACCTCTCCGGCTTCGCGGATGATTTCACGGCGGGTGTTGCCGATTTCGTACTGAACGACTTCGCCGGATTTGGATTGCGTATTGCTGGCGCCTGCCCCGTCGCCTTGCAGCGCCGCAGGGATGTTGTTTTCCACGCCAACGTTGCCGTTGCCTTCGGTGCCGGATTTATCTTCGGTGGTGCTTTCGGTGGATCGCACGACCTGCTGCTCGGGGTTAAAGCTCTGCTCGACGACGACTTCGCGGGCGTTGGTGAGTTCCACATTGACCCTAACGCGAGCGTTGCCCGCACCAACGCGGGCCGTCAGCATGTTCTGGACTTCTTGCGCCAGTCGCTCTTCGATGGTGGACTTTGTGGTTTGCAGCGTCACCTGACCGCCGGCAGATCCGGTCTCGGCCAGAATGACTTCGCCGCTTGCCGATAGGACTGTGACACGGTTGAGGTCAAGCTCCGCGACGGATGACGCCACAAGGTTCCGCACCGCCGTCGCCTGTTTGCGGCTGATGGCGCGACCCGGCACCGGGCGCACAATCACAGACGCGCGCGGGTTGGGACGCTCGCGGCTAAAGGCTTCGCGCTCCGGCAAAACCAGATGAACGCGCGCACTTTGCACACCCTCGAGCGTTTGGATAGACCGCGCCAGTTCGCCTTCCATCGCGCGCAAACGGTTCACGCGTTGCATGAAAGAGTTCATGGCAAGGCCGGTGGATTCGTCAAAGAGCTCCCAACCCGGATCGCCTTCGATTGGAATACCGGTCTCGGCCAGAACCATCCGCGCGCGCGCCATGTCCGACGCAGGGACAGACACAGATGTGCCGTCTTCACTCATGATCGCGTTTAAGCCGGAACTTGTAAGTGTGGCTTCGATCGAGCTTGCCGTCGCCGTCGAAAGGTTCCGATAAAGAGGCTGGTAGTTCGGTGCGGTGATCGCGGTGATGCCAAACAGCATGACACCCATAATCACAGCCGCGACCCCGCCCAGGATCATGAGCCGACGCTGACCCAGCGCCATCAGATTGTTCAGAAAGTTCTGCACGGGGCCTCCTGAGGCGTTACGGCTGTCTTTGATGTAAGGATAGACTATTTTTGAACAGCAAGTAAATATCCATGTCTATACTTGCATTCAATTGAAAAAACTAAGAATATACCAAGCAGAATTATTGGAAAATCCATGGCTAAGGCACCTAAGGAAAACGATGCGGAGCTGGCGGCCGAGGCAGAGGGCGAAGAAGACGCCCAGCCTAAGGGCAGTAAAAAGCTTCTGATTGCAGCGGTTGTGCTGTCTCTCGTCTCTTTGGGCGGAGGGTTCTTCCTTGCGCGGATGGCGTTTCAAGAAGACGCCGAGACCTATGCGCCTGACTATGTTGAAGAAGTCGTCGAAGAAGGTGTCGACGAGGAGCTCGCCGCTAAAGAGTCTGACGAAAAGAACGCTGACGGCGGTGGTGAGGGCGAAGAAGAGGTCAAAACGGCCGAAGACGGCATTATCGAGTTTGATGAGATCCTAACCAATATCACCAGTTTCAATCAGCACGGTGTCCCGATCAACGCCTTCCTTAAGATGAATGTCGTCATGGTCTATCGCCCGGATCCCGGCTCCAAAGAGCTGATGGAAAGCCGAAAGCCGTTCATGCGGGATCTGTTTAACGGCTACGCGCGCAGCCTGACTGAAGCGGATGTGCGGGGCATGGCAGGGATCCTGACGGTGAAATCCGAGTTGTTGAAACGGGCACGGGCGGCGGCGGGCAATGATTTGCCGCAAGAAATCCTGATCAGCGATCTGATCGTGCAATAGGCGGGGCGAAAATGAACAAGATCATGACGCCAGAGGAAATCGCCGAAAACGGCAAAGGGGTGATCGACGAGATCATCCGCATGTCCGATTTCAATTTCGACCGCCTTCCGATGCTGGACATTATCGGCGAGCGACTTGCGGATGCTTTGACGGCCGTTTTGCCCGACGTCACAGGTGTGATCGTCGAGGCCTCCTTGAACAGTCTGGACTATCTTCCAATGGCGCAGGCGATCGACGGGATCTCGATGCCTTCGTTTTTTGGCATCGTAGAGGCAAACCACCTGAATGGCGCTATCCTGTTGGCACTGGACTCGACCTTTGCCCTGACCACTATGGAGCTTATGCTGGGTGGGTCTCCGAAGGGCGAGTTGAAAAGGCAGTCCGAAGAGTTCACGGCAATCGAGCGCGGCTTTGCGCGCCGGATTGGCGATATTCTAACAGTTGAATTGCGTCGCTGTCTGGCGATGGTCGCCGATGTCGATATGGAACTGGACCGCATCGAGACAGATCCGGACTCGTCGATGGTAACCCAACCGACCAGCCTTGTGTGTCGCATGCGCTTTGCCGTCGCGCTGGCCGGTCGCACTGGCATGTTTGACGCGATCATCCCTTACGACGCTCTAGAACCAATCCGTCCCAAGCTGGGCAAAATTCACTACGGAGAACCCAACGAGGATGGCAGCCCGTGGAAAGATCAACTGACCGGCCAGATCGAACGATCTGTGGTCGAGCTGGAAGCTGTGCTGACAGAGATCGAACTGCCAATCCAGACATTGCTGAATTGGAAACCGGGCGAAACGGTGAACCTCTGGATCGAAGAGGATCACGAGGCCCGGGTGATCTGCGCAGAAACAGAGATGTTCAAGGCGCTGATGGGCAAACGCAACAATGGCAATACCGCCATTCGCATTACAGAACGTATCGAAGCAGAAGAGGAGACCGACCATGGCCGCGACATTGACTGATCTTGTGATCATAGCGCTGCTGACTGGCGCGATCGCTTATGGGT
The DNA here is from genome assembly GCF_022763305.1 of Marivita sp. Lineage (GTDB taxonomy): Bacteria > Pseudomonadota > Alphaproteobacteria > Rhodobacterales > Rhodobacteraceae > Marivita. Next base: position 3,591 of record NZ_JALEGT010000045.1, read on the forward strand.
ATTACGTATCGCGTAAAGTGCATGTTTTGATGGGGGCTTTGAAAGAGTTGGAGCCGCTGATCAACGAATATTCTCAGGCCGTCGACAAGTCCGAGGCCTCGGTGGCTGCAATGAAGCAGAACCTTGAAGAGCGTCCGATGTTTGAGGACGCGGAGGATGACGA
>NZ_JALEGT010000046.1 GCF_022763305.1 Marivita sp.
CTCATAATCAAACAGTACCAGCCGCTGCCCTGTTCAACATGTGGCAGAGTGAATCGGCCTAACAAAAAGTCAGGTCAATTCAGGAGGACGGGTATACGCAAAAAATTCTTGGGCAGTCCGGGTTGGCGCGCACAATCGTCGTCGCGGCGAGCGCGGACTCCGCACCTACGACGCGCATGAGATGCGCGATCAGCGCCATGCGGGTCGCCGAGCATTTCCGAGATCGCGGCATGCACGTCTTGCTGTTTGTCGATTCGCTGACGCGATTTTCCGAGGCTCAGCGGGAGGTTGCAGTCTCGGCAGGTGAGTTCCCCAGCCTGAGAGGGTTTCCGCCGTCAACACCGTCCCAGATGACCGCTCTTCTGGAAAGGGCGGGCCCCTCTGACACCGGCGCGATCACGGCTGTCTGTACAGTCCTTGTGGCAGCCTCTGACATGCATGAACCTGTGGCTGATATGTTGCGCGGAATCCTTGATGGACACGTCCTGCTTGATCGGAAAATTGCCGACCAGGGCCGATTTCCCGCAGTGAACGTCCTGCAATCGGTGTCGCGCTGTCTGCCTGATCTTGCCGAACCAAAGGAGGTCGAAACCATCGCGCAGGCACGTCGATTGATCGCAACTTACGATGCCGCATCCGGCCTGATTGAGTCAGGTCTATATGCATCTGGATCCGACGTCGACGTTGATCGCGCAATCGCATTCCGAAAGGCTTTTATCGAGTTTTCCACCATCCGTGCGAATTGTGAGTTGCCTGAGAGTTTCGAAGCGCTGCGCTTATGTATCCGACGCAGCGAGTCAACAAAGGAAGCCCGTTCGCGACCCTGACTCATCTGGCTGTTCTTGGAATTCCGCTCAACAAGACCAATGCCGTTTGAAGCGGTGTCGCGCCGGACATGGACTGCACTTGACGCAAAAGCAGAAAGCGACGGACGATCTGTTCCGATTGTCCCTCTGCCGCCAGTTCAAGAAGGTCATTGGACCCGAATACAGTCTGGGCCTTGTCCATCAGGCGCTTGTGCTGCTCGTCGATATCGAGTTGAGCAAACTCTTTCGGGAGGCCAAGTGCAGTCTGGAAGACTTCCCGCAAGGGCGGCGTCGCCAACACTTGGTACCACGCTGTTGAACTGGAGCTGGCTGACCGTTGCAGATTGCCGAGCTCGCGCGCGAACCCAAGCGCCAACCGCATATCTTCACTGGCTTTTCCGATCTCTATCTCGAACGACGTGTTCTGGAAATTTTCAACAGTCTTTTGGGCCAGACCCTGCAGAGTCTTGTGTCCGGGAGGTTGCTTTGAAAAATCGAAATCGCGGGCAAGCGCACGATATCGTCTGTCTGCCAGCTTGTTGGCCAAAGCCGATTGATCCGCGACCCCATCCGTCAGAACTTTGCGAATGAAAAAGCGGTTCTCTATATCATCGGAAAGCCCGTACGCGCCCAATACGACGCGAAGCAGACGTCTGTCTGAGACAATGTCGTCCGGGCTATTGATCAAGTCGAATTTCTCAAGGAAATATCCGCTGTCCGAGGCGGTTGGCGTGCTGCGGTTGAAGATGGTTTTCTGCACCGGCAGCGTGGATTTCAGAAGGGTCCACCCCGAAAGACCGCTGCCTGGGACAAAAGGCTGAAAGGTCATTCCTGGTGCAGCGCCAAGAGGCGCGCCTCCAGAGGAAGCAGTTGCCGGAGCAGTTTCAGGCATCCATAGGCGTTTCGATCAGCGATCGCCCCTTGCGCCTGCAGCAGCAACGTCGAACTGTGGGTATCGCTCAGAATATCCGCCAGTGTCCGGACCTGACCAAGAAGGCGGTCCCAAAGCGAAGCAGACTCGACCTCGCCACTCAAAAGCAATTGTGCCAGGTAACATGCTCGGCGAACAGGCGTGTTGGCTTCATCGGGATGGATTGCATCCTTCAATCTCAGGATATTGGCATTTGATGTCAGAACGGTGATCTTTGATCGGCGATCGCCGTTTTCGATCACGGCTCCATTGATCAATACGCGCTCTTTTGGACCCAATTTGAGGACGAGACGACTCATGAACGGTTCCTCTTGTCAGAGAGACCACGCAAGACAGCGAGGTTGATTTCGATAAGGGGATCGGCTGAAAGAGTGTCCTGTAGCGCTCGTCTGGTGAAGGCTTGCGTGAACTCACCCAAAAAGAAGATCCGAGCACGCAAGTCTTCGGGCAAGCCATTTCCAGAGCTTGCGACATCTGAAGCCAAGATGGTCCATAGTTTGCGATTGTCTTGCAAAGCGGCAGCGAAATTCGGGAAGTCTCTGTTGCGAGTATCATTTGCCCGTCGCAACCTTCGGGTTGTTTCGAGAATGATTTCGATTTCGGAGTCCTTGGCCGATTTCGTCGCTGCAGCGATGTAGCCTTGGTAGGCGGAGTTGTGTGAGGTCACGGCTCAAACCTATACTGTGTCGATGTTGCGAAGGAGGATCGGGCCGCGGATGCGGCCCGACACGTCATTACCGGAACAACGAGAGCAAGGATTGCGGAGCCTGGTTTGCGATCGACAGCGCCTGAACGCCCAACTGCTGCTGAACCTGCAGCGCCTGAAGGCGAGCTGACGCTTCTTCCATATCCGCATCGATCAGCGTGCCAATCCCGGACTTCAGGGAGTCGGTCAGGCTGGAGATGAATTTTGCCTGTGTTTCGATTCTGCCTTGTGCGGAACCGAACGATGCGGCCGAGTCGATGGCGTTCTGGATCATGAATTCGATCGAAACCAGCGCCGCGTCAGCACCGGTGTCGGACGTCACATCGATATCATTGAGCTTTTCGAGCCCACCTCCGATCGTCACCGATGTCGGCGTTGTCAGCGTATCAATGCGCGCCGAGATCGTGTCAGTTGCATCGGTCACCGTCGATGAAACAGTCAAGGTGCTTCCGGAAGCAGTCACGTTGAAGATATCGGTATCAAGACCTTGTTCCGCGGCATAGATTGCGAATGCCTGCGCCAGGCCTTTTGCAACATCGCCAGCTGTGTCACCGTCACGCGCAATGTACATGATTTTCTGCGCATCTGCGGCCGTTGTTCCGGTTGTATAGTCACCAGGTGTGAATTTGTCGCCATTCGCATCCGTTCCAGTCACGCCCAGACTGAAAATCTGTCCAGCGCCAGTCGGGGTGGTCACCGTCAGGTTTGCACTTTGCGTCCCATTCAGCGTCACAGCCGCAGTCAGGTTCGCGACCGTTCCGCCGGTTACTGAGCTGGCCGTCGTTCCAAGGTCCTTTTTCCCAACGGCAATATCGCTTGCCGAAACGCCCGACGATGATCGATCCAATGAGGCGAGCACATTCACCGTTCCGGAACCTGCAGTTGTTTCGCGATTGGACAGCAAATTCAGCCCATTGAACTGGGCAGCGCCCACCACGGCGTTGATCTGATCACGAAGCGCGACAATGTCGGTCTGGATCTTGGCCCGATCCACGTTCTGTTCCTGTGACGCAACGATCTTCCCCTTCATTTCAGTCAGAAGGTCTGTCACCGTTTCGGCACCGTTTCTTGCTACCGCAACGGTTGATTCCCCAAGGTTGAGGCTATCCGAAATCCCTTGAAAACCTTTCACATCGGATTCCATCACTTTGGAAATTGCCCAAACGGCCGCATTGTCACGCGCCGTCCCGACGGATTTACCGGTCGAAATCGCGTTCTGCGTATCAGTCAGACGAGAATTGATGGATTTGAGCGTCTGCAGTGCAACCATCGCTCCGTTGTTTGTCAGAATACTGGACATTGTGTTCCTTTCAGTCGTGCTTTGCACATCATGAGGCAGGTCCGGATTTTTTCGGCCTGCGGTTAAATGCCATTCTGACACTTGCTGGATCGTTCCCGCGCCACGCATATCGTGCCGCTGTAATAGAGCTTCTCGTTATGAACAGGTCCTTAAGAGGCCCGGTACTGGCGACCGAAAAATCTGAAAAACTTTAGATATTTTCCATCGGAGGTTCACTTCGCGTTAAAGCGTGTTTGCGAAGAACGACATGTCCAGATATTGAGTTGCATTATGCTTTCTTTAATACGCCCAGACGTGCTGCAAAAAGCTAATCCTCTTGGTTTTGTTGCAGCGACGAATCCTGTCTCTTGCACGGCAAACATGTTCAACTTGGAAGTTCTTCTCTTGTCAGGCTCTTCCCACCAGACAACACACGAAAATCCTTCTCTTCCTTTTTTAAGGAGTACTATTAATGTACCTCTCGAGCACGATTCCTTTAAGCCAGAACTTCAAGACTTTGCCTGGTCCAATACAGAGCCCGGAGCTAGCCACGCGGAATCAATAAATATTGAAAGCATCTTTGTCGTGATGGATCATCAACCTAATGCCGAATTCATGATATCTGAAAATGGAACAACTTTCGTTTCTGTAAATGTCGAATATCTGAATAATAAAGATATTAATCTCGAAGCAACTGATCGAGAGGAGGGAACATATTTACCTCCAGATAATAATGATTATGCAATCACTTCAAATAATGATTTTGCTTCGATGGCACCCAATATATTCAAGAAAGCCCCCGATGTTCTCAGGGGTGTTGATTTTGCAAGCCAAAGCGAGAACTGCAATAATAAAAAATTATACGTTAGCTCTTCGCAAAACTTTCTTCTAAAGGCTTTAATCAAAGAAGAAGTCAAGCCCAAAGAACAGCGTAGAAATCAGCTCCTGTACGGAGGTGAAGTTACGCGAATTTTCAAATCAAGAGAATTGATGACCCAAAATGATTTCAAAAATACTGGTGATTGGTTACTATATCCAATGCCAAGAAAAGAAGAATCGCCGCAAAACTTCTTACCAGCTTTGGGGCAACCTATAACTAACTCGCGACGCGCAAACGCGTTAGAAACGGGAATTTGGCAAAAACTCCAGATATCTCCAGGTTATAACGAAAGTAGAGGCGAGGCATATGAAATTCCTGCGGGTCGCTTTGCATTTTTTGAAGAGGAAAGTTTTGAGAATTTAATGAACTTTAGTCGTAAAGAGCATAATCAACTTTCCCCACTACAGGCGTCCAATGCAAACTACTATCTGGGTAAGGGGTATGCAGGACTTACTTCTTCGGAAGTGCGGGATGAGCCGGAGATACGCTCGGCAGTGACTTTGAGCTCCTCTGACACCGGCATTGAGGTAAAATTCATGTCACCCGATCCAGAGGTTATTGAATTAATGGTTCGAAATCAAATGGAGCTCAGATCAGTATTCCGGCAGCTTGGTGTGGAAAATTCTGATTTTACATTCTTGAGTGGCGAGTCTGATCAAGGGCATACTTATGTGGCGGCTAATGCTGATCTTGATAATTCTTCGACACTTCATATTGAGGATGTCCGTCCGAATGAATTTTTGCCAACATCATCTCTTGATATGAGGATCTGAGCCCATGGACATTTCTTCCTTGAACGAATCTGTGAGAAGAACTGATTTTCAGCCGGTTTCTGAAATTTCCCAGGACTTCGAAACCTTCCTGAAAATGCTGACAACCCAAATTCAAAATCAGGACCCACTGAATCCGATGGCCGCTGATCAGTTCTCCAGTCAATTGGCAAGTTTCTCCATGGTGGAGCAGCAAACTCTGACCAATCAGAACTTGCAATCGTTGCTGGAGCGAATGTCCGCCACAGGTGTTGCAGAGTATTCTGCTGTCGTGGGCCGATTTGCGCTGCACGATGGGCCTTTTGCCTACTCCGGAACGCCAGTGCGATTCGAGATCTTGGACGTTTCGGTACAGGAGCAGGGGTTGATGATTGCCATCAGGAATGAAACTGGTGATGTCGTTGCTGAACGCAACCTCGGCGCCGAACAAGTCAGTCTGACTTGGGATGGATTGAACATGCAGGGTGACACAGTAGCCTTCGGGACCTACGTGGCCGAACTTCGGAACCTGAATGATGGGACGGTCAGAGATATACCGGTCTACACCGGCGCGGTTGTAGAGGAGGTGAGACTTGTGGGGAGTGAGGCGCGACTATTGTTGGTGGATGGCAGCCTAATACCAGAAAAAGACGTTGCAGCATTGCGATAAAATGGTGCCTCATTTGTCCAACATTCATTTGAGTGGATGATAAGCCCATCAGCTGAACGCAGACTTCCGAAGCGAGAGGCACAACAAGGACGATATTCACTGCCAAAGCGAAGTGCTAAAGTGCCCCACGAGTGATGTCTGATCCCCTTCCAAAAACCCGTCGGCGTGCCTGTGCATGCTGGGTTCTTCGCAGTCAAACGGAAGAATGGGTCAGCCAGCATGGTTTTGACCTCAAGATGGACCGGATGGTTTGATGTGTGGAGTTGGCATGATCAATGTTCCGGTCGCGCGTACCGAAGGATCGTTCAAACTATGGTCGAGCGCATGGCCAGTTGCGCGAGAGAGGGTTTGCTGGAGCAGCAGTCGGTAAGTCTGCAATATCCACAACTCGAGCACAGCTTCACGATACCGGCCAATGCAATGTAACCTTCGACGCCAATTGCGAAGGGTCGGTGGCGGAGTATCTTGATTGGCTTCAGACTGCGCGATCAGCTGGAAATCTGTCGGAATTCTGCGCATAATTCAATGATAGGGCGAAAAGGAAAATGTAATGGCGGCATCCCCTCCGGTTTGCGATTTTGGCTGGCGTGCTCCGAATTTCCGGCTGCATGGAACAGATGGTAAAGCCTACACACTCGACGACGTGGCTGGTCCGAAGGGAACCTTGGTCATGTTCATCTGCAACCACTGCCCATATGTTCTTGCAGTCTTGGACCGTATCGAGCGGGATGCCCGAGAATTGCAAGGGTTGGGGATTGGCGTTGCTGCCATTTGCGCCAACGATGCGGAGGCCTATCCAGCCGACAGTTTCGACAAAATGAAAAAAATGTCTGAAGAGCGGGCGTTTCCCTTCCCGTATCTGCATGATGCGGATCAGACCGTGGCGCGCGGATGGGATGCCGCGTGCACACCTGATTTCTTCGGGTTCAATGCCGAAGGTGAATTGCAGTACAGGGGGCGGCTTGATGCGTCTGGTCGCAATCCTGCACCGCCCGATGCGCGCCGGGAGCTGTTCGACGCAATGCGCCAGATCGCTGAGACCGGACAGGGGCCGGCGGATCAAGTCGCATCGATCGGATGCTCCATCAAGTGGAAGGCGGCTTGATCCGGGACTGCCAATCGATCCAACGCAGGGTTCCGTGAAACCTACACACGGATCATGAATCCGCGCGAAATATGGTGCCGAACGAACCAGATCATCACAAGTCCCGGGATCAGCGACAGCGTGGTCATCGCCATGACAAGGCCGATATCCGTGCGAAATCCGAAAAGGCTCGATATCGCGGTGGTGATCGGCTTCCCATCCGTGATGGTCAGCGTGCGCGCGAACACGACCTCGACCCAGGAAAACATGAAACAGAAGAACGCGGCGGCCCCGATGCCGGGCGCGATAGCAGGTACAAGGTGGCGCAACAGGAAGCTCGGGGTCGAATGGCCGTCCAGAAAAGCCGTTTCGTCGAATTCCCGTGGCACCGAGACAATGAAGCTTTCCAATATCCAGATCGCGATCGGAACGTTGAAGACGCAATGCACCAGCGCGACCCCGACCGGCGTGTTGATCAGATCGACCTGCGCGAACAAAAGGAAGACCGGCAGGGACAGCACAACGGGCGGCGTTACCCGAAAGGCCAGCAGCGCAAAAAACGCTGCGCGGTCTCCGGTAAAGCGGTATCGGGCAAAACCGTAGGCGGCGGGCAGGGCGACCGCAAGGGTGAGGCAGACATTCAGCGTAACGTAAATCGTTGAATTGATGAGGGAATCGACCAACCGCTCTGTCCGGAACACGTTGATGTAGTTGAGCCAGGTGAGTGTGCCCTTGGGAACATCCTCACGCGGCAGGGTCGATGTGAAACTGAGCTGGACGACCTGAAGCAGTGGCAAGAGAATGAACACTGCCAGCAGGACGAACGCGATGATGCCAAGCGCACGCCGCTTCATGGTGTGACCTCCGCATCCCGACGCGCGGTCATAGCGCGCCAGAACACCCAGACGATCATCAGGCTGATCACGAAATGAACAACGGATCGCGCCGCGGCTGGCCCATAGTTGAAGGCCTTGATCTCTTCACCAAGATCGAGCGACAGGAATGTCGTTGCATCGCTGGGCCCGCCCGCATTGATGCCGAAAGCCTCAACGTAGATCATGAAGCTGTCCATGAACCTTAGCAGCAGCGCCATCAGCATCACCGCCGTCAGCTTGGGCAATTCGATATGGCGAAACACTTGCCATCGGCTTGCCTGATCGATGGCGGCCGCCTGATAGTAACTGGGGGCAATCCCGGACAAGCCAGAGCAGGCGAGGATCGCAACCAGACCGACCCAGTGCCACGTGTCCATCAGAACCAGCAGGATCCAGGTGTGGATGGCCGTGAACTTGTAGTCGAACGGCACGCCGCTCCACGCCATTGCACGGCCCAGATAGCCGGTCTCCGGGTCGATCAGTGCCAACCAGATCGACGGGATCATGTTCCAGGGAACCACAAGTGGCACTGCGAGCAGGATGAGTCCAAGCGACCGTACCCAACCCTCACGCGGCAGCGATAATGCGATCAACAAGCCAAGCGGGAATTGCACGGCGATCACGCAGGTGGAAAAAAGCAGGCTTCGACCAAGGCTTTCGTAGAACCGACCTTCGCCCAGGATCTCGACATACCATTCGCCGCCCACCCAGTATTTCTGGTCAAGCGTGAAGATGTCGAAAAACGAATGCCAGCCATTGATCACGAGCGGTATCAGCCCGACGAAGCACAGAAGCGCCGCTGCAGGCAGAACGAAAAACCAGGCCTTGTTGTCATGAACCTGCACGCCGGTCAGCTTCCGGTCTGCGCCAGCAGCCACTCGGCCACGCGTGCGCGTTCATCGTCGGTCAGGAACACGCCGTGTTTGGTACGCCGGAACAGGAGGTCTTCTGGAGCGACCGCCCATTCCTCCGTCAGCAACCAGCGCGCCTCGCGTGCATAGAAATGGCTGCCGAAATGCTCGCCAAGATCACCCATACCGCTGGCCCCGTCCAGGAGCCTGTCGGCTTCGGTGCCATAGCAGCGTGCGTAGTGGCGGGCGACCGGCTCGGGCAGCCACGGCCAGCGGGCCTTGAACGCATCGAACCAGCGCGGGAAATCAGCGCCTGCAATATCGCCTCCGGGAAGCGGTGCATCTTCGGTCCAACTCGGCCCCATTCGGGGAAAGAACGGCTTCAATTGCTGCAGTGCGGCTTCAGACAGCTTGCGATAGGTCGTCAGCTTTCCTCCAAATGCCGACAGGATCGGAGCGCGCGCGGTGCCACCATCCAGCTCGAATGTGTAGTCTCTCGTGACAGCGGACGCCCCCTTGGCGGCGTCATCGTCGAACAACGGGCGGACCCCGGAATAGGACCAGACAAGGTCGTCGGGGGCGAGCTCGATTTTGAAATAGCTGTTCAGGATGCCCAGCAGATAGGTGATCTCGTCCTCCGAGATGGTGACGTTTTCCGGCGCATCGTCGAACGGAATGTCGGTGGTTCCGATCAACGCCAGATCGTCGAAATAGGGATTCACGAAGATCAGCCGCCGGTCCGGCGCCTGCAGAACATAGCCATGGTCGCCGTCCCACCAGCGCTTGGTCACGATATGACTGCCCTTGACCAGACGGATCCGCTTGGACGTGTTCACGCCGGCGACATTGCCCAGAACCTGTTCCGCCCACGGCCCACCGGTATTGACGATGGCCCGCGCGCGCAGCTCTCGGACACTGCCATCCTGTCCTTGCAAGGTGGTGAGCCATGTCTCTCCATCGCGACGGGCCGAGGTGACGCGCGTGCGCGGCAAGACCTCTGCCCCGCGCAAGGCTGCATCCTTGGCATTGAGAAAGACCAGCCGCGCGTCATCAACCCACACATCGTAATAGGCAAAGGCATTTCGGTAAGCATCGCGCACCGCCTTGCCTTCGGGCGATGTGTCCAATCGGACGGATTTGGTTGCCGGGATGCGTTTGCGTCCGCCAAGCGTGTCATAGAGGAACAGACCCAACCGGATCAGCCAGCGGGGGCGCTGGCTGGCACTGTGCACGAGGATCAATCGCAGTGGCCACGTCAGATGCGGGGCCGCTTCAAGAACGACTTCTCGTTCGATCAGCGCCTCGCGCACAAGCCGGAACTCGTAATACTCAAGGTATCGCAGCCCGCCATGGATGTACTTGCCGGATCGGGACGAGGTGCCCTGGCCAAGATCGTCCTTTTCGGCAAGCACGACAGACAGTCCTCGACCGGCAGCATCCCGCGCCACGCCACAGCCGTTGATACCGCCCCCGATCACCAGAAGATCGACACTGTCGCTCATGCGGTCTCCCGTGCTGTCCCGGCAGCAACATCCTTGTAATCGTCCTGCACGCCATAAGAGCTGAAACCCTTCATGGTTTCCGCAATTTCCGCATCGGTCAGAAGCACCACATCCCCCAGCGTAAGGGCCAGATAATACTGCTTGGCAATGGCTTCGAGTTCGACTGCGCGCCACATCGCCTTGTCGAGGTCCTCGCCCATCGCAATCGACCCGTGATTGGCCAGGAGGCACGCGGTCCGCCCGTCCAGCGCTTCGATGGCCAGCGTCGAAAGCTCGGGCGTGCCGTAGCGCGCGAAAGGTGCACAGCGCACATTGGTGCCACCGAAAGCCGCGATCATGTAATGGCACGCGGGGATTTCGCGGCGTGTGATGGCAATGGCAGTGCAATAGGCCGGATGCGCATGCACGACGGCGCCCATATCGGTACGGTTCTTCAGGATGTCGAAGTGAAACCGCCATTCGGTCGACGGCTTGAGCGGGCCCTCCCAATGCCCATACTCACCGTCAAAGGGCATCGAGGCGATCATCTCGGGAGTCAGCTTGTCATAGGGTGTAGCCGATGGGGTGATCAGCATACGGTCCTTGTAGCGGGCCGAGATGTTGCCCGACGTCCCCTGGTTCAGCCCGCAGGCGTTCATGAATTTGCATTGGTCGATGATGGCCTGTCGCAGGTCGCGTTCGTCTTGTTCCATGGCTGGCTCCTCTCAGCTCGGGTTGGGCGGTGGTGTGTTCTGACGCCACCGGCAAATTGGTGAGTCCGCTGCCGCTAGAGCGGCTTCGGATGATGTGAATGCGCGCGGTCTGACGTTGCTTCTCATAAGATCCGCTCCCGCGCTTGCACCTGCGCGCGCCATGCCGCCGACAGCGCAACACGCGTTGCGTCATAGGCCTCGAACAGGGCATCGTAGGTTTCGATCAACGCCGGATCCGGCTGTTCCAGCTCTCCCAACAAAGGGCCGATCCATGCGTCAGTTGCAGCCGTGGCGTCACTGAAATGACCCTGAGCCAGTGCTGCGATCATAACGGCCCCCGCAGCTCCGGCCTCGTCCTGCGCGATGGCGCGCACTGGTGTGTTAAGTGCCGAGGCCAGAAGCCTCCGCAGTGCTGAGGATTTTGCGCCGCCACCGCTCAGACGCACTTCTCCCGGCATGGCTCCCATCGCGGTATAACAATCGCGCGCCGACAGTACGAGCCCGTCACACACTCCCCGCAGGATGTCGTCCCAACCTGTATCCAAATCAAGCCCTGTCAGGCTCGCCCGAGCCATTGGGTCGGTGAACGGTCCGCGTTCGCCTGCTGCCGAAATAAAGGGATGGTAAAGCGCCCGTCCGGGCCGTGCCTGCATCACGCGCCGATCAAACCCGTCGATTATTGAGCCCGGGTCCGGTGTGATTCCGTGTGTCTTCAGGATCTCGGCTTCAAGCCCAAACACCCAATCAATGTTGAGCGTCGCTGCCATGTTCGTTTGCAACTGGGCAAAGGCCTGTCCTGGCAGGGCCAGCGTATAACCCGTCCGTTCGGCATTCAGATCGACCGAGTCCGCATCGGGGACAAACCGCATATGAACTCCGGTCGATCCGAGGATCGTCAGACCGACCTGTGACGCGGGATCGTGAATGCCTGCGCCAAGGGCGGTACAGGCAATGTCGATATACCCCAGAGACACCGGAAGTCCGGCCGGCAATCCGGTTGTGCGTGCCGCGGCATCGCTCAAAGGGTGAAAATCCCGTGCTCCGTCAACGATCTCGGGCAGCAGGTGCCGCAGATCAGTCAAGCCCAAGGCGTCGATCACCGCCGTTGAATAGTCGCGGGTCCGGTAGTCACCAAAGGTCAAGACACCTTCGGTCGGATCCGTCGCGCGCACACCGGTCAGATTGAAGTACAGCCAGTCCTTGCAATGAAAAGCCGTGCCCGCACGCAAGACGAGATCCGGCGCATGGCGCACCATCCAGAGCAGCTGACTGCGCATCTGGCACACGTTGACGCCGGTTCCGGTGTTCTCATAGATCACGTCGATCCCGTCACTCGCGCCTAGTTCGGCAGCCTCGACACTGGCTCGGGCATCAAGCCAAAGCCATGCGTCATGCACCGGCTGTCCCTGCGCGTCGATCAGCCAGGTTCCATCGCCCTGCCCGGTCACACCCAAAGCCACGACTCGCTGGGCCAACCGGTCGATCGTTTCGCCCAACTCTCGCAGAACGGCCGCCGTGTCGGTCCAGGTGCGCCGCATGTCCTGCTCAACGCCGCCGTTCGGCAAGGTGACATAGCTGTTGCGGCGGCTCGCTTGCGCCACCTGTCGACCTTCCAGATCGAAGGCCACGGCTTTGATCACCGAGGTTCCGGCATCGATACCGATCAGAAGCGCGTCCGACATGTCAGCGCTGGTCCGTCACGCTGAAGCGCAGGCGCGAGCGATCGGTCAGGTAATGCGCCGTGTAATACTCGATGGCTTCCTGTGTCGCGCTCGATCCCGCAGACTCCACGCAAAGCGCCGCATGCCCCGGTTCCACGCCCAGCAAATCTGCATCGACGGCAGACAAGGAAACAGCTTCGATCCAGCGCTCGGCGCGGACAAGTCGGATGCCGTACTGACGCGCAATCGTGTCATAGAGCGACCGGTTGTGAAGCGGCTGGGTGTCCAGACCCGGCACCACCCGTTCCAGCATCGCCCAACGCACGATCGCACGGGGAATATCTTCGACGCTCAACACGCGGTCGATAACGACAACCGGTTCCTCCGGACCGATTTGCAGGAGCCTCTGCATCCGTGCCGTCGGCAGAATAACCTCCTGGCGCAGGACCATGCGCTCGACCGACTGGCTTTTCTCGGCCAACTCGCCGCTGAACCCTACGGTCGAGCCGACAAAGGTCTGTTCCTCGCGACGGCTTCGGACAAAGGCACCCTTGCCCTGCAACCGGTAAATCAGACCCTCGTTCACCATTTGCGCCAGGGCCTCGCGGATCACGGTGCGCGACACCTGGAACGACGCACAAAGCTCTGCCTCAGAGGGCAGGCGATCATGCTCGGACAGGCCTTCCGTGCGGATCATGTTGGTCAGCCATTGCTTGACCTGCATCCACAGCGGCGTTCCTCCGGTCCGATCCATCTGGATGATGTGGCCCGATGGAAAGGACCCTTGTGCACTGGGGCGTAGGTTCGAGGTCATGACTTCGGCACCCCATGTTGCGTGTCGAGATAGTCGAGCAGCCCGCTCACCTCGTCCTCCGTGCGAGCAGCGTCCCAGCCGAGAATACCTGCGGCACAGGCTGCAACCTCGCGCAGAATGGCGGCTCGTGTCTGTCCCTCGAACGCCATCAGCGTCCTCCGAAGCACGATGTCCTCAAGGCGCGACACTCGCTCGGTCTCGCAAATGCTGCGAATTTCCGCCGGCGTGTAGGTCGCGAGGTTTTCGAACTGATCGGGATCGCGGGCTTCAGCCGCTGCCATCTCGCGCGCTCCACTCCCGTAACGTGCTGCAAGAACCCGAACCCGCTCGGCCTCAACGCCTGTGCTGGTCGCGATTTCGGCAATCCAGTCCGCCTGCGTGTCATCCGTTTCGGGAAATCCCCGTGCCCCACCGATTTCAAGCATTTCGGTCCCTGTCTTGCGGGTAGACCGAATTGCCGCAAGAACGGCATCGGCGGTTTCCTCAGCCAGCGCGCGGTATGTGGTCCATTTTCCGCCGACGAGCGTGAAGGTCTCGAACGGGCGATCCGGTTCGGCAGGAAAATGATCGACCCGGTGATCGCGGCTGATGGCCCCTGTCGCGCGCACCGATCCGTCGGAATAGGGAAGTGGCCGAACACCTGCCATGATGAACGCGATATCTTCCTTGCGCCACGTCACTGATGGCAGGATCGGACGCAATACGTCGAAGATGTAATCCATCTCGGCTTGCGTATACCGCCGGTCATCTGGGTCGTCTGTGCGAATGTCGGTCGTACCCACATAGACGTGCTGCGCATCAAGGGGCAGCGCGATGCAGGCGCGGAAGTCCCGCGTTTCGAAATAGAGCATCCGCCCGCCAAGGGCCGACGACAGATCGGCGTTGCGCATGACCAGATGGGTGCCTCGCGTCCCGCCCATCAACCGTCCCTTTATGCCAAGACCTGTTTGTACGCGGTCAACCCACGCGCCCGAGGCATTGATGACGATTTTGGGTGTGATCTCGTAGCGCCCGCCGGTCAGCCGATCTTCGAGTGCAACTCGACCGTCCTGCTGCCGTCCGGCCGCGAGATAAGGCAGCGCCATCGCATCGGGACAGTCATTTTCCGCGTCGGCCACCAACTCCAGAACCAGCCGTTCGGGGTGACTGATGCGCGCGTCGTAGAACTCTGCGACGGCTTTGACATCCGGCGCGAGCACCGGCATCTGGCCGCGCGCAGTGCCTGCGCTCATGAGACGATGCGTCGGCATGGTGCGATGGGTGCGCCCGAAAAGATCATAGGCGATCAACCCTAGCGCGACTGGCAGGGCCCCTTTCTTGCCGGGTGTTTTCTTGAGACGGAAGAACCGCGCAACGGCGGACAGCGCGCCACCGGTCCAACTGCGCAGGGGAATCCAGACTGGTTGTGGATGCACGACATGGCGCGCATTCTTGAGCAGGAGATTACGCTCGATAAGGGATTCACGCACCAAGGCGGTTTCCCCTGTCTCGAGGTATCGAAGCCCGCCATGGATCAGACGTGAAGGGGCTGCACTGGTTCCTGAGGCGAAATCTCCGGCCTCGACCAACAGTGACGGCACGCCCTGCGCAGCCAGATCACGAAACACTCCGACACCGTTGATACCGCCGCCAACGATCAGGATGTCGGGCACACGCCCTTCGCCGATCCGCGCGACGAGTTCCTCCCTGCTGCGCATTTCTTCCCCGTGCATTCATGCGACATCCGCGAATCTCTGGCTCGCGTGGTGCCAGTATTTACTCGACAAGTTGTCATTACAAGCTGCGTTGCAGCGAAGACTTGAATGCTGCGATGCAGCGCTAACAGGTGCCCTTTTTGTCAAAAAAACAAGTTCTTGACATGTAGAGAGCCTATCGTAGGCTCAACTCATAACTACAAGTTGGCGAGTCGTGCGGGAGGGCAGATTCGACCAAAGGGAGGAGACAATGGGTGATTGCGTGATCGGCATTGATGCCGGTGGCACGATGACGAAGGCTGCACTCTTCGATCTGTCGGGGCATGAAAAGGCCTGCGCTCGGAGTCGGAACGTCACCACCTTTCCGCAACTTGGCTGGACGGAACGCGACGCCGACGGAATGTGGAAAGCCGCCGCGCAAGCCATCTCCGCCGTTCTTGAGCAAAGCGGAACCGACCCGGCAGATGTGCTGGCGATTTCGGTGTCCGGCTATGGCAGCGGCCTCTATCTCCTGGACGAGCAGGGCAACCCTGTCCGCCCCGGCATCGTGTCGACAGACGGCCGCGCGGCCGGTCTTGTGGCTGATTGGACGGCCAGCGGTCTGGCTGCGCAGGTCGAGCCTTTGATCAATCAGATTGTTTGGCCCGGTCAAAGTCTTGCGCTGCTTGCCTGGCTGCAGAAAAACGAACCGGGCATTCTTGAGCGCACGCATAGAGTGTCCTTTTGCAAGGACTTCCTTCGAGGTCGGCTCTGTGGCGACATGTCGACCGACTACACCGATGCGGGGTCCGCAGGGCTTTTGAACGTGGCGCAGGGGCGATATGCCGAAGACGCGCTGCACCTTCTCGGTATGGAAGGCTGGATCCCGAAGCTGCCCGAGATCGGTTCCTCCGATGCGATTGCCGGTCGCATCAGCGCGGACGCCGCCAAGGCCACAGGGTTGCTCGAGGGCACGCCTGTGGTCCGAGGGACAGTTGATATGGCTGCGTCGGCAATGGCGTCGATGGTCACGACCCCTAATCACATGAGCGTTGTCGGAGGGACCTTCTCGATCGCCTCGACCCTGCACACCGACCGTCCGAAAATGGATGCCGTGCCCATGTTGCAATTTGCCTATCCGCTGGGCGGATGGCTTGCGGTGCAAGGCTCGGCCACCTCTGCATCCAACCTTGAGTGGGTGGTCAAGACGCTGCTCCAGCAGGGCGGTGCCATCGAGGCAGCGGATGTCTACGCCACGGTCAACGCGGCGGTCGAGCGGGTTGTTGGGACCCACACCAACGCAATGTTCTTTCCCTATCTTTTCGGTGGCCCCGAAGGCGCTCCGGCCGGCATGGTCGGGATGAGCGCCCGTACGGATTTCGACAAGATGATGCTTGCCGTGTTCGAAGGCATCGTCTTCGCCCACAAGGCGGATATCGACCAGGCCCTCACCGGGCGCGATGCCGCGTCTCCTGACGTGATCCGCATGACTGGCGGTGCTACGCAAAGCCGGGTCTGGTCCGAAATGTTCGCAGACATCCTCGGACTGCCGGTCGAAGTCCCCTCCGGTTCCGAATTCGGGGCGCTGGGCACTGCGATGTGCGCGGCGGTCGGGGCGGGTGCCTATTCGAGCCTGCAGGAAGCTGTCAAAGGCATGGCGGGTATCGCGCGGCGGCACGAGGTGAATGCCGCACGTGGGTCGGTCCATCTTGCCAAATACCCGCGCTACTGCGCGCTGCGGGATGCGATGGCCAAATCCATGATGTCTGACGTTCCTGAACACGCCACCGCACCGACGCCGGAGCCTGCTGATGCTTGAACTGCGCAATGTATACTCATGCGCCTGAATTGACCTGATGTCGTTTCAGACGATTTTGTATTTTTCTAGGGATACGACGCGGAAGTTGTCGGTTACGGTATCGCGA
>NZ_JALEGT010000047.1 GCF_022763305.1 Marivita sp.
ACAAGCTCGTGCTGAGCCAGTCCAACGTCCGGCGCATCAAGGCCGGCATCTCGGTCGAGGAACTGGCCGAAGACATCGCCCGCCGCGGGTTGCTGCAAAGCCTGTGCGTCCGGCCCGTTCTGGCGGATGATGGGTCCGAGACAGGCAAGTTCAAAATACCCGCTGGCGGTAGGCGCTTCCAGGCCCTGTCACTCTTGGTGAAGCAGAAGCGCCTGGCCAAGACGACGCCCATTCCCTGCTTCGTGCGGGATGCGAAGTCCACGATCCTCGCCGAAGACGACTCGCTCGCCGAGAACATGAAGCGCGCTGTCCTGCATCCACTCGATCAGTTCCGCGCCTTCGTGGCGCTGCAGGAGAAGGGTCAGGGCGACGAAGAGATCGCAACCGCCTTCTTCGTCAGGCCGCAGGTGATCAAACAGCGCTTGAAACTCGCCGTCGTGGCCCCTGCCCTGCTCGAGCTTTATGCCGAGGATGAAATGACGCTGGAGCAGCTGATGGCCTTGACGGTTAACCCGGATCATGAGCGCCAGGTTCAGGTCTGGGAGGCGATCCGCTCGTCCTGGAACAAGGAGCCCTATCAGATCCGGCGGATGCTGACGGAAACCTCGGTGCGGGCATCCGATCGTCGTGCTGTCTTTGTCGGCATCGATGCCTATGAGTCTGCTGGCGGCACCATGTTGCACGACCTCTTCCAGGGCGATGACGGCGGCTGGCTGGAAGACCCCGCCCTGTTCGATCGTCTGGTCAGCGAGAAGCTTCAGGCTGAAGCCGAAGCCATTGCGACCGAAGGTTGGAAATGGATCGAGGTCTCGCTCGACCTGCCCTATGGCTACAGCCACGGTTTGCGGCGGCTGAGCGGAGACCCGGCACCGATGACGGATGACGAAGGCGCGGCCCATGCCAAGCTTCTTGCCGAATACCGGGCGCTCGAAGAGGAATACGAGGGCCAGGATGAATTCCCCGAGGAAGTCGACGCGCGACTTGGCGAGTTGGAAATTGCGATGGAGAAGCTCGAGACTCGGCCGTTGATCTTCGACGATGAAGAGATCGCGCGGGCAGGGGCTTTTGTGACGCTTTATCGCATGGCGAGCTTGTCGTTAATCGCGGCTTTGTCCGGCCCGAGGATGAGCCTCGGGAATACGCTGATGTCTTCAGCTGTGAACCGACAGCAGGGCGCTGAGCTTTCAACGGGGAGTTACGCGGATGGTATCGGCCACGGTACGGAAATCACTTCTGCTGGTCAAGCGCTTGGCGCGAACGCACGCGACGACGAGGACGATGGTGCGTTGAAGCCCTTGCCTGAGCCCGTTCCCGACACCGAGCAGGCTGAAGATGCAGATCTTCTTGACTTCATCAGCTCAGACCGGCCAAGGATTAATGACAGGATGACAGTTCGCAAGATTACAATCCAGCGGCTTTCGTCAGGTTCACGCGGAAGCGGTCGCGGCGGCGTTGGTAGCGGCGGGTCATCTGTGCCGAAGCGTGGCCAAGGTGCTTCTGCACATACCGCTCGTCCACCTCGGCCGAACTGGCGAGACCTGCGCGCAGAGAATGGCCAGAGAACAGTGCCAGGCGTTCCTTTTCGGGCAGTTCGGATCGGATGCCGGCGTCCAGGACCGTTCGCTTGATCAGCCGCGCGACATGCTTGTCGTTCAGCCTTGTCTCCAGGGCCTTCTTTCCACCCCGAGTGGTGCCGACAAAGACCGGCCCGAAGTCGATCCTGGCGAAGTGCAACCACTGCTCGAGCGCATGCACAGGGCAGCTGGAGTTAGACGATCCCAGACCGATCTCGACCTCGCGCCAGCCGGTCTTGGCGTTGAGCGTCAGCACGGCGCCGTCGTCGAGGATCTCGATCCAGCCGCCTGAATCGGGCGTGTCGTCCTTTCCGACATCCAGGCTGACGATCTCGGAGCGGCGGAGCCCGCCGGCGTACCCGAGGAGCAGGATGGCGCGGTCCCTGAGCCCGCGCAGGTCGTAGGGCAGGGTGGCGACCATCGCGAGGATGTCCTCGGCCAGGATCGCTTCCTTCTGCACCGGCGGACGGGCGTGTTTGCGTTTGATCCCGGCCAGCACTGTTGCGATGTGGCGGTTCTTACGATCGAGGACAAAGCCGCGTTGCGCATAGTTCCAGGCAAGGCCGGAGAGGCGACGTTCGATGGTACTGACCGATAGGGCAGGGGAGGGGCCCGCTCCGGACGCCAGGTCTGCGAGATAAAGCCCGATCATTTCAGGCGACGGGGGCAGAGGCTCCGCGCCCTTCATCCGACACCACCGCGCGAAATGCGCCCAATCCTTGGCATAGGCTTTCAGCGTATTGTCAGAAGCTGCGGCGCGCGCATAATCTCGGGCGGCGTCGACCAGGCGATCAAGGCTGCCGGATCCCGCGACGTGGGCGGGTAGGGAGATGTCGTCGCTTTTTTCTTGATCGCTGTCGCCGTTCTGAGCGATACAAAACGCACCAGAGTTTGATGATGTCGACTTCTCTGTCGGTCTGCCGGTATTCGTGAGACTGCGGTCCATTTGTTTTCAAGGCTTTGCCGGTACTTCGTTTTCGATATTGAGTCGGAATTCATGAGACTGTACATGGATGTGAGTCACTATTCGTGAGACTACACAGCATCCGTGCGTCGCTCAAGTCATGTCCGATAATCCCGCAGCTGACCAAGACTGGGAAGAAGCCGAGTTTCGCGCAAGAGTGCTTGCCGAGCTGCCGGAACAGCTCACCGAAGGTGACGTTGATTGGGCGATGCGACAGTTGGATATCAGCCGGGCGACGGTCTATCGTTTAGCGAGGCAGTTCCGGGAAAATGCGCGGACCAGTGCGCTCCTGCCAAATACGTCGGGCCGCAAACCGGGCATGCTGCCCTTGGACCCGGCGGTGGAGGCGATTGTGGTCCACCATTTCAAAGGCTTCTATGCCACCCGCCGCAAACCGACCAAGACCCGGTTCTGGCGCGAGGTTGCAGCCGATTGCCGATCGCAGGGACTGGCACCTCCTTCGATCAGGCGCCTTGGCCGCTGGCTGGATCTGAAGGATCAGGCAAAACTCATGGCCAGGCGGGAGGGGAAGGACAAGGCGGAGCGCCGCCACCTTGCCACGCCCGGAACGCTCACTGCGGCCCACCCGCTCGACATCGTCCAGATCGATCATACCAAGGTCGATGTGACGGTAGTCGATCCAGTGACCCGGCGCCCGCTTGGCCGGCCGACGCTGACCGTGGCGATAGATGTGAATAGCCGCATGATTTTGGGGTTTCACCTGTCTCTGGAACCGCCCTCGCTTCTTTCCGTTGCGCTTTGCGTGACCCATGCGGTGATGGACAAGTCGCACTGGCTGGCGGCGCGCGGGATCAATACAGGCTGGCCCACGCAGGGCATTCCCAAGGCGATCTACGTTGACAACGGCGCGGAATTCCATGCCCGTGCCTTCGGACACGCCTGCGCCGAGTACCAGATCGATCTGCGGTACCGCCCGCCCGGCACACCGCGCTATGGCGGCCATATCGAGCGCCTGATCGGCACCATGATGGGCGCAGTGCATCTGTTGCCGGGCTCGCATTTCTCGAACATCTTCGAACGTGGCGATCTCGACGCCGAGGCTGAGGCGGTGATGACGCTCGACGAGTTGGAAACCTGGTTGGCGCTCGAAATCACCGGCTCCTACCACGCGCGCATTCACAGCGCCTTGGAAACTACGCCCTCAGCGGCCTGGGAGCTGCGTGCCGGCGAACCCAAGGTCCGCATGCCCGCCGATCTGCGTCAGTTCCTGGTCGATTTTCTGCCTTCGGAGCAGCGTGTGCTTCAACGCGACGGTTTTCACCTCTTCCACATCCGCTACTGGTCGAACGAGCTGCGCTGGCTGATGGGCCAGGAAACCCGCAAATACACGTTAAAATACGACCCACGCGATCTCTCGCGTATCTTCGTTCTGACCGAGGACGGCATCATTGAGGCCCGGCCCGCGGACCTGACGCGACCTGCAATCACGCTCTGGGAACACCGCGCGGCGCGGAGGGCCTTGCGGGAGGCCGGTCGCCGGTCGGTAGACGAGGAGCTCATCTTTCGGACGATCGAGGCGCAGCGCGATCTCGTCGATAGCGCCGCGCGGCAGACCAAGGCGATACGACGCCACCAGGCCCGGCGGGCGCATCTCGACCAACGCCCGATAATCGATGTGACGCCTGGGCCAGATGCGCCCGAAGCGCTTCCTGCGCCGGAAAACAAGGGCAATGCGCTGAAAGATCACCCGGGCTTCTATGTCGAGGAGTGGTACGATGACGACTGAGTTTCCGCATCTCTATCCGAACGCAGGCAGGATTGCCGCTCTCAGCGCCGAGGAACGCATCCTGCGCATCCGTGCCGACCGATGGGTGTCCTATCCCCGGGCGGAGGCGGCGCTCGCCAAGCTGGAAACCCTGCTGTCCTTCCCGGAGCGCGCCCGGATGCCAAACCTGCTCCTGGTCGGTGAAAGCGGCATGGGCAAGACCATGATCATCGAGAAATTCACGCGCGATCACCCCTCAAGCTTCGACGACACCAGCGGGCGGCTCAACATGCCGGTCGTCGCGGTGCAGATGGTCTCAGGCCCGGATGAGACAAGGTTCTACCGCCGGATTCTGGCTGCAATCGGGGCCCCGGAACCTCCCCGTGCCACGCTTGCCGTTCTTGAAAGCCTGGCTCTGCGGCTGCTCACCGAGTTGCGCCCTCATATGCTGGTGATCGACGAAATCCATAGCCTACAGGCGGGCACGATACGCGAGCAGGCACGGTTCCTGAACATGCTGCGATTTCTGGGCAACGAGCTGCGCGCTCCTCTCGTTTGTGTCGGCACCGCCCAGGCCCGTAATGCGCTGCGCACCGATGACCAGCTGGTGCGCCGTTTTGAGGCGTTCGGCCTGCCGCCCTGGCAGGACGGGGCCGATTTCACCGGGCTGATGAGCACGCTCATGCGCAGCCTGCCGCTCCGGCGCGAAAGCGAGATCGGCGAGAAGGCGCTCTCGCGGATGATCAAGGTGACCGGCGGCATCACCTCGGGGATATTTTCCATCATGTGTCAGCTGGCAATCTCCGCCATCGCAAGCGGCGAGGAACGCATCCTCTCGCGTGACATTCTGGGTGGTGACAGGTTGCAGGTGGTCTTGGGAGAGCCGGTGTGATCGGGCAGGGCCTTCTGCCGGTGGTGTTCCCACCCGAGGCGGACGAGCGCCTATCTTCCTGGATCGCCCGCATGGCGCCGTTCTACGCGATGACAGTACCGGAGTTTCTGGCCGAGCTTGGCTTGTCCGGCCGCGATGTGTTCGATCTGGAATGGCGAATGTCGGAAGGGGAGGGGGCTCGGATCGAGGCCCGAACCGGGCTTTCGTCCCAGGTCGTGCAGGGGGTGACGTTCGGTGAACTGATTCCGGAGGCCCGGATGATGATCCGCAGGAACCGGTATCACTGCCCGATGTGTCCCGCCGACGTGCAGAGCAAGTCCGCGGCTCTTCCGTGGGTTTTTCGGTGTCCTGTCCATGGTTCTGATTATCAGGGTACGACAGGCGAGGCGCTGCCTGTTGTGCTGGGTGCAAAACGGATGGCGACAGCGGACGCGCCCGCAAAGGTCGGGGCTGCTGTTCTCGATGCGTGGGTTCAGGGACTCGGTCAGGGGGATTTGGGGCCAGTCGAGATACTGGCCCTTCTGACAACACGACACCGCCGAGCCTCGCCCCCATCTCTTTCCGAGCAACCGCGCATGTCGTTGCAGACCCGGCGCGACTACCATGACTTCCTCACGACGCCGATTATCCGCCAGGCGCTGACGGTTGTCGTTCCAGAGTATGACGAGGTTGCGCCAGTCCTGGCCAAACCCGTGCGTCCCGGCCTGCACGCTTTGGCGCAGGGCTCACTTCTACAGGGTTTCGCATTGACGGTGGGGATCGGTCGGGTTGTCGGAAACCCGGTCGACCAAGCGATCTCCATCTTGCTGAAGAGCGACGTGGACGGGCAGGTGCGGGTTCGCGAGGCGCTTGCGACATGGCCTCTCTCGTTGAGGAGACGTATCTCAGCCCGGCTCTGGCGTGCTCAACGCGACGAGAGAGAGCGTCAGAATGCTGCAAAGCCCAAGAAACGTCGCCAGTCTCACGAATTCCGACTCTACCAGTCTCATGAATACCGCTCCAGAATCTCATGAACCCCGGTTCGTTTTTCAGGGAAGTGCTTGAATCTCATGAATTCCGGTCATCCGACAATCTCTGGTGCGTTTTGGTCATGCTTGTGAGCATATCTTTTTATGTCCGATAATGCAAACTTATTGGACATATCTGAACGTCGCAGAGTGGGGCGGTTTATACATCATATTGTAGACCAAAGCGCCGCGAGAGACTAGTGTTGTGGTATGACATACCAGCCGACAGCCATCTCGAACGACTTGGACAAGTTACCGCACCTGCCGGGCTGGGTCACCTCAGGACGTGCGGAAACCCTTGAAACTGTGGCCTTTCGGTCGGGAGCGGCGCTGACGGTGCTCGATTATCTAGTCGGTGATCCCAGGCATGGTGTGCCCGTGAAGCTGCTCGCCAACCGGCTGGCGCTAAGCGCCGCAACGGCGACCTCGAAACTGGAAGGGCGGCTGGCGCGGGAGGCGGACATCCGCGACGCTTTCCATCTGACGCCGCCAGGCGAAGCACGGGGTCCGGATGGCGATCTTTTGGTGTTCTGGCGCGAAGGCGTCCGGCTTCGTGCAGGCCGGACGGGCGAGATCGCCGACTTCGTTGGCGCGGAGTTCGCGGGCGAGCTGGGCGCTTGGCTCGACGTGGGATTGGAGCGCGCACGGACCCATGGTCCGTTGTCGGGTTGCGTCGCCGCCCTGCGCGCCGTGCTCGAAGTCGACGACCGGGCAGAGCGCACCGCCTGCCTGCTCTCGGATGTCGTCCTGGCGAGGGCGCTGAACTGGAAGCAGGTGCTATCCGTGACTGCGCAGCGTTTGACAAAGGCGGTTCTGCGCGACCTGACCGCAGAAGGGCAGGGGGCCGATCTCGCAGTCGAGGTGCGGATCCTCGAGGCTATCGAAGAGTCGATCCGGGTGGCGCGGGATCTGGCCCGACGCGCCGAGGCCCTTCGCGCCGTTGCGCCGAAGCTGCGGGCCAAAGGGTCGGACGCGGCGGTCGAGCTGTTCCTGACCGAAGATGCGGTAACCCCGGCGTCGATGCTGTCGCCGCGTATTCGCGGGACCTCGATCTCCATGACCGATCGCGCCGCGCGGCGGTTCTGCGATCGGCTGGTGGAGCTTGAAGTGGCACGAGAACTGACCGGGCGGCCGACCTTCCGACTCTACGGGATCGCATCATGACGGTCGCGACCCGGAAGCAGAAACCGGCGGAGGAGGTCGGCGCCGTCTTTGACCGGGATCTGGACGACCTGCCGCAGGAGCTGCGCTGGCGCGAATGGATGGGGCGGATCGAAGCGGTGCTGTTCTCCAGCGCCTCGCCGGTCGGACGTGAGGATCTTGCGGGTGTAGTGGGCCAGGGGGCCTCGGTCGAGATGTTGATCGAGGACATCCAGGCCGAGTTGACCGGCCGCCCCTACGAGCTGGTACAGGTAGCTGGCGGGTGGATGTTCCGGACCAGGGGCCAGTTCGCGGACGCGATCAAGGCCGCCGCTGATCTTGGTGAGCAGTCGTTGGCCTTCACCGAAATGGAGATGGGCGTGCTCTGCGCGATCGCCTATCACCAGCCGATCGACCGGGCGGGGCTGGCCGACATCTTCGGCAAGGAGGTCAGCCGCGATCTTCTGGCCCGGCTGCGCTATAATACCACAGGCGATGACGTCTGACTCATCTGGGATGTTTGGGCTTCCCGATGCGCCGTTGATCTGATTCCATGGTGGGCAAAGGAGTTTCCGATGC
>NZ_JALEGT010000048.1 GCF_022763305.1 Marivita sp.
CATAATCAAACAGTACCAGCCGCTGCCCTGTTCAACATGTGGCAGAGTGAATCGGCCTAACAAAAAGTCAGGTCAATTCAGGAGGACGGGTATATCCAAGGTCGTCCGGGGCAAAACGCATATCCACCCGACTGACCTGACGCTGGAACCGGGCACGATGAACGTGCTTCTCGGGCCGACGCTGGCTGGCAAGACGACCCTGATGCGCCTGATGGCCGGTCTCGACAAACCAAGCGAAGGACAGGTTCTGACCCATGGCAAGGATGTCACAGGCGTCCGTGTGCAGGACCGTAAGGTGGCGATGGTCTACCAGCAGTTCATCAACTACCCGTCAATGACCGTTTACGACAACATCGCCTCGCCCTTGCGGCTCTCGGGCAAGAGCAAAGTGGAGATTGACAAGGCCGTACGCGGCACCGCCGAAATGCTGCGCCTCGACGGCATGCTGGATCGCAAACCGCTCGAATTATCGGGGGGGCAACAGCAGCGCTGCGCCCTTGCGCGCGCATTGGTCAAGGAAAGCGATCTGGTTCTTCTGGACGAACCTCTGGCCAACCTCGACTACAAGCTGCGCGAGGAATTGCGCGCTGAAATTCCACGGATCTTCCGCGAAAGCGGTGCAATTTTCGTCTATGCCACGACGGAACCGGAAGAGGCGTTGCTGCTCGGGGGAAACACGGCGACGCTCTGGGAAGGGCGGATCACGCAGTTCGGCCCCGCACCGGAGGTGTATCGCCGACCCAAGGACGCGACGACAGCGCGTGTCTATTCTGATCCGCCCATGAATTTCCTCGATTGTCGCAAGGAGGGTCATCGCTTGATCTTTGGACAGGGCATCGCGGCCCCGGCCGAAGGCGGATTCGCCGCTTTGCCTGACGGTGCCTACCGGGCGGGTTTCCGTCCCAATCATCTCAGGCTCTATGCGCATGGCGGCGACGCGGTTGCTTTCTGTTGCACTCTTGGCATTGCCGAGATCACAGGGTCCGAAACCTTCCTTCACCTGCAACACGACGATCAGAAATGGGTCGCGCTGGTGCATGGCGTGCATCACTTCGATGCCGGGTCGGAGGTCGAGCTCTGGCTCGATCCGGCGTATGTCTATCTGTTTGACGCGGAGGGCCGACTGGCGATGCCAGCGGCCTACGCCGAAGCCGCCTGAGGTCCCATGGCACGCATCGAGCTTTCAAATCTGGCCCACAGCTATCTTGCCCGCCCGAGCGGCGAAGATGATTTTGCGCTCAAGACAATCGACCTGTCTTGGGAAGACGGTGGGGCCTATGCCCTTCTGGGGGCGTCAGGCTGTGGTAAATCCACGCTGCTCAACATCATTTCCGGGCTTCTGGTGCCGACCCGTGGTCAGGTGCTGTTCAACGGCGATGACATGACGGCAGCCCCCACAACGGAACGCAACATTGCGCAGGTGTTCCAGTTCCCGGTCGTCTACGACACGATGACCGTGCGCGACAACCTTGCCTTCCCCTTGCGCAATCGGGGCATGGAGGCAGGCTATATCGGCCAACGCGTCAAGCAGATCGCAGCGATGATCGGCATGGAGGATCAGCTGTCACGCAAGGCGCGCGGTCTGACAGCCGATGAGAAACAGAAGATCAGCCTAGGGCGCGGCATGGTCCGAGAGGATGTGAATGCAATCCTCTTTGACGAACCTCTGACCGTGATCGACCCCCACATGAAATGGGAGCTTCGCACTCAGCTCAAGCAGCTGCACCGAGAATTCGGGCATACGATGATCTACGTCACACATGACCAGACAGAGGCGCTGACCTTTGCCGACAAGGTTGTGGTCATGCACGATGGCCGAGTCGTGCAACTGGGAACTCCGGATGAGCTTTTCGAGCGTCCGGCGCACACCTTCGTTGGCTATTTCATCGGCTCGCCCGGCATGAATCTGCTGGATGCACAGATCTCGGGAAACCGCGCCGTGATCGCCGGTCGCGAAATCCCTCTCCCGGGCACCTACGACGCTTTGCGGGGACGCACACAGATCGGCATCCGCCCCGAATTCGTGAGCTTCACCGACGAACCGGGCCTGCCCGTCACAGTGACGCGCGTCGAAGATGTTGGGCGCCACAGGATCGTACGGGCCGATCTTGCCGGCACGCCCATCAATGCCGTTCTTCCGGAACGCGCGCCCATTCCTGCAGATGCGAACCAAGTGGTCTTCGCGCCCGAACAGATCGGCGTTTTCGTCGATGACTGGCGGGTCGATCCGCTGGCAAGAGAGGTGGCCTGATGGACAAGACTCAGAACAACCGCGCCTGGTTCATGGTGTTGCCGGTGCTTCTGCTGGTGGCCTTTTCTGCGATCCTGCCCTTGATGACGGTCGTCAACTACGCGTTCAATGACACGTTCGGAAACAATGTCTTTTTCTGGGTCGGGCTCGAATGGTTCGAAGAGGTGTTGCAGTCCGACCGCATGTGGGAAGCGCTGCAGCGCCAGCTGATCTTCTCGGCAGCCATCCTTGCCATCGAAGTGCCGCTAGGCATTGCCGTCGCGCTGGCCATGCCCAAGAAGGGCATATGGGCCTCGGTCTGCCTTGTGCTCATGGCGCTGCCATTGCTGATCCCGTGGAACGTGGTCGGCACCATCTGGCAGGTCTTCGCGCGCATCGACATCGGCCTTCTTGGCAATGCGCTCGGACAGATCGGCATCGACTTCAACATCGGTCAGAACGCAACGGCCGCCTGGGTTACGGTCATCATGATGGATGTCTGGCACTGGACCTCACTCGTGGTGCTGCTGGCCTATGCCGGATTGCAATCCATCCCCGATGCCTACTACCAGGCTGCCAAGATCGACCAGGCAAGCCGCTGGGCCGTGTTCCGCTATGTCGAGCTGCCCAAGCTCAAGGGCGTGCTGCTGATCGCAATCCTGCTGCGGTTCATGGACAGCTTCATGATCTACACCGAGCCCTTCGTCGTCACGGGCGGCGGCCCGGGTTCGACCACGACGTTCCTGTCCATCGACCTCGTCAAGATGGCGCTGGGGCAGTTCGACCTGGGTCCGGCAGCAGCGTTCTCGATCATGTACTTCCTCGTGATCCTGCTGGTGAGCTGGGCCTTCTACACGATCATGGTGAATCTCGACCGAGAGGAGCGCAACGAATGACCGCCGCCGACACACAGACCGCGACGCGCAGCACTCGGGCGCAGACAGGCGACAATGCCGGATTCCGGAGGGCAGTATCCTACGCCGTTCTGATCGGCTACCTGTTGTTCCTTCTGGTGCCGATCTACTGGCTCGTGAACATGAGCTTCAAGACCAACACCGAGATCCTGAGCTCGCTCAACCTTCTGCCTGCGGAGCCGACGGTCCAGAACTATGCCGTGATCCTGACGGATCCGACCTGGTACATGGGTTACGTGAACTCACTCATCTACGTGGTGATGAACACCGTCATCAGCGTCACCGTGGCATTGCCAGCAGCCTATGCCTTCAGTCGCTACAGTTTCATCGGCGACAAGCACTTGTTCTTCTGGCTGCTGACCAACCGCATGGCACCCCCGGCTGTTTTCGCACTGCCGTTCTTCCAGCTTTACAGCTCCATCGGGCTCTTCGACACGCATATCGCTGTGGCGCTCGCACATTGCCTCTTCAATGTGCCTTTGGCGGTCTGGATTCTTGAAGGCTTCATGCGGGGTGTGCCCAAGGAAATCGACGAAACGGCTTATATCGACGGCTATTCGTGGGGTCGGTTCTTCGTGAAGATCTTTATGCCTCTGATTGCCTCCGGCATCGGCGTGGCCGCGTTCTTCTGCTTCATGTTCTCGTGGGTGGACCTGCTTCTTTCGCGCACTCTGACGTCGGTCAACGTCAAGACGATCGGGGTTGCCATGACCCGCACCTCGTCCGCCACGGGCCTCGATTACGGCACATTGGCTGCGGCGGGTGTTCTGACGATCATCCCCGGAGCGCTCGTGATCTGGTTTGTCCGCAACTACATCGCCAAGGGCTTTGCCCTGGGGAGGGTGTGATCCATGTCCGGCAACCCCGAACTCAGCACGCCGCCGCGTGGCGGCACCGGAGCCCGCAAAGCAGATCGCGCCCGGATCGGCCCGGTTGCCGTGATCGCGGTCACACTCCTCGGCATCGCGCTTGCGGTCATCCTGTGGTTCGTTCCCCGCGACGGCGGCGAATGGCTCTGGACCGAACAAATGGTGCCCGGCGGCTGGATGGCGTGGTCAGCGCCGGTGGCGCTGTTCTTCTGGATCATCGCGGCCATTCTGACCGCTTTCACGCTGCTGGCCATCCGTTACCCCGAAACGCCACGGGTCGGCATGCTCGGGATCGAAACAACACGGGGCGACCGGCTGTTCATAACGCTGCTGGGGTCGGCCTTTATCAACATCGCGTGGCTTGGCCTCGAGGTGGGACCGCAGCCTTGGGCGCTGGCGGCCTGCGCGGTCTATGCGGCGCTCGTATTCTGGAAGGTTTGAGGCCTTGCCCGGCCTCTTGAAGAGCACCTGTCCGAAAGAGCCACAATCCCGGCCAACGGACACCTGCAAGTGAGAACGACTACGGTCATCAAGGGAGGAAAATGATGAGAAGATTACTCATGTCAACGGCAGCGGCCTCGCTGTGTTTTGGCATGCCGGCCTTCGCCGGCATGGAAGAGGCGATGGAGTTCCTCGACTCCGAGATCGGCGGTCTGTCCGTCCTGACGCGCGAGGAACAGGAAGCCGAGATGCAGTGGTTCGTGGACGCCGCCGCGCCGTTCCAGGGTATGGAGATCAAGGTGGTCTCCGAAACCATCACCACGCATGAATACGAATCCCAGGTCCTAGCCCCTGCTTTCACGGCCATCACCGGTATTCAGGTCACCCATGACCTGATCGGCGAAGGCGACGTGGTGGAACGTCTGCAGACCCAGATGCAGTCAGGCGAGAATATCTACGATGCCTATATCAACGATTCCGACCTGATCGGCACCCACTGGCGCTATCAGCAGGTCCGTAACCTGACCGACTGGATGGCGGATGAAGGCTCGGATGTGACGCTGCCGACGCTGGACCTCGAGGATTTCATCGGCACCAGCTTCACCACAGGACCGGATGGCAAGCTCTACCAGCTGCCGGACCAGCAGTTCGCGAACCTTTACTGGTTCCGCTACGACTGGTTCAACGACGAAAAGAACCAGGCCGATTTCAAGGCGGCGTATGGTTATGACCTCGGCGTTCCCGTGACGTGGTCGGCATACGAGGACATCGCGGAATTCTTCACGGGTCGCGACCTGTCGCATCTGGGTGTCGAAGGCCAGATCTTCGGCAACATGGACTACGGCAAAAAAGACCCGTCGCTTGGTTGGCGCTACACCGATGCGTGGATGTCCATGGCTGGTATGGGCGACAAGGGTGAGCCCAACGGCTTGCCCGTGGACGAATGGGGCATTCGTGTGAACGAGCAGTCCCAGCCGGTTGGTTCCTGCGTTGCACGCGGCGGTGCCACCAATTCGCCAGCAGCGGTCTACGCGATCGACAAGGCCAAGGAATGGCTCGAGAAGTATTCGCCCCCGGCTGCAGCAGGCATGAACTTTGCCGAAGCCGGTGCCGTACCTGCACAGGGCAACATCGCCCAGCAGATGTTCTGGTACACCGCCTTCACCGCGAACATGGTGGAGCCCGGTCTGCCGGTCATGAACGAGGACGGCACGCCCAAGTGGCGCATGGCTCCGAGCCCGCATGGCAAGTATTGGGAAGAAGGCATGAAGGTGGGCTATCAGGACGCCGGTTCCTGGACGCTCATGAAGTCGACCCCGGTCGATCGCGCAAAGGCAGCATGGCTTTATGCCCAATTCGTCGTGTCCAAGACCGTCGATCTCAAGAAGTCCGATGTCGGTCTGACCTTCATCCGCGAGTCGACGATCAACTCCGATCACTTCTCTGACCGCGCGCCGCGCCTTGGGGGTCTGATCGAATTCTATCGCTCACCAGCCCGTCTGGCCTGGTCGCCGACCGGCACCAACGTTCCGGATTATCCGAAGCTGGCACAGCTCTGGTGGCAGAACATCGGTGACGCGCTTTCGGGCGAAAAGAGCTCGCAGGAAGCCCTCGACTCGCTTTGCGAAGAACAGGAGCGCGTGCTTCAGCGTCTCGAGCGTGCGGGCATCATGGGTGACATCGGGCCCAAGCTCAACGACGAGCAGGACCCGGAATACTGGCTGAGCCAGCCAGGTGCGCCGAAGGCCGCCATCGATGGCGAGGAAGAGCCGATCACCGTCGCTTATGACGAACTGATCAAGTCCTGGAACCAGTGATCCAGACTCTCGGGACCGGCGTTCGCGCCGGTCCCATCACCCAACAGGCGGTGGGTTGATATCTTGCCCCGCAGGATTGCGGGGCCGGTTATGAACCCACCATCCGCCCTGTTTTTCCTGGCTGCACACCGGGTCACGGAGACCCGGCTCTCCAAGAGCGGCCTGACGTCACGAAGGAGACCTCCCATGTCCGAACCCAAACCCCATGCCGGTGATCTTCTGGTCGAGATGCTGATCGACTACGGCGTCGAATATGTCTTTGGCATGCCCGGAGGCCAGACAACGGCGCTGCACGACGCGATCCTGCGGCGACAGGACAAAATCCAGCATGTTCTGATGCGAGATGAGCGCAACGCGGCATATGCCGCTGATGGATACGCCCGGGTAAGCGGCAAGGTCGGTGTCTGCGACGTGACCGTCGGGCCCGGTGCCAACCTGCTGCCCGCCGGCTTTCTCGAGGCGCTGAACGCATCGATTCCGATGGTGGGGATTGTCGGAGACGTGCCGCTTGACTGGTTGTCGCTCAAGACCAAGGGCATTGCGAGCCAGGGCTTTGATCAGGTGGCTTTCTTCAAGACCTGCTGCAAGGATGCGTTCCAGGTGCCCACGCTGGCCAGCCTGCCGGAACTGGTGCGCACTGCCTTCCGGATCGCCACCGCGCCGCGCCCGGGTCCGGTCGCACTGGTTATCCCGCACGACATTTTCGATGCCGATTGGGATCGTGACGCGCTCAAGGCGGTCACGGATTCACGCACCATCCGCAGCCCCTATCTGCGGTCGACGGCGCCCAGATCGGCGATCGCGGATGCCGCGGACCTCATCGCCAAGGCCAAGCGCCCGGCGTTGGTCTGTGGCGGTGGTGTACACGGATCGGAAGCCGCTGAGCATGTGACCGCCTTTGCCGACAAGATGGGGGGGCTTGTTGTCTCGTCGCTTACGGGCAAGGGTTCTGTGCCTGAAACCCGGGACTACCACGCCGGGGTGCTCAATCCACTTGGCTCCCTGGCGGCGATCGAACTGATCGGCGAGGCGGATCTCGTGATCTGGTGCGGCTCCAAAGTCAGTCAGAACACCGGGATGAACTGGACGCTGCCGACACCGAACCAAGCCACGATCACCATCGACATGGATCCGCTGGAGCATGGGCGCACGTTCAGGCCGACCGTGCCGCTGCTGGGCGATGTCCGTGAAACAATCCTTGCCCTGACAGATGCCATGGGCGACCGCGCTGCTGCCAACCCGGACTGGCTGGCCCGCATCGCCGAAGTCAAACAGAGTTGCGATGCGATCAAGGCAACCGAAATGGCGTCGGACAAGATTCCCGTCCAGCCGCCGCGCATCATGGCCGAAGTCGCCAAGCGGCTTGGCGAGGATGATATTGTGGTGTCCGACGCATCGTTCTCGGCAGGTTGGATCTCGGGGTATCTGCCCGCAAAGAAACCCGCTCGTCAGTTCCTCTTCGCGCGCGGACAAGGCGGGCTTGGGTATTCGGTCCCCGGTGCCATCGGCGCGGCCACGGTGCTGAAGCCCGGCGCCCGCGTCGTGACCGTGGCAGGCGATGGCGGGTTTTCCTACACGGTGGGCGAATTGGCGACGATGGCGCAGTACAATCAGCGCGTCGTCAACATCGTCATCAACAACGGAAAACTGGGCTGGATCAATTTCTGGCAGAAGTTCTATTTCGGCCAAACCATCTCGGTCGATCTCGAAACGCAGAGTGCCGTGCCCGGCTACGCTGCTGCGGCATCTGCCCTTGGCCTAAAGGGCATCTATGTCGAGAAACCCGACGAGATCGCCGCTGCGCTGGACGAGGCCTTCGCCCATGATGGGCCCTCAGTCGTGGAGGTGCGCATCGACGAAATGGCGACGCCGATCCATTCCTTCAAACGCCGTCTGCAGGAACCTGACGACAAGGAACGTGTCCGGCCCGGCAAGGTCTACAAGTTGCGGGATTGGAAGGTCTCACCGGACCTGTAATCACAACCGTCAGGTCCAACCGTTCGGTTGGGCCTGACGTTTCGTACGGGTAGACTCGTCGAAAGTGCTCGATTCCGCCGTTTGCAGCCAATTATGGCTGCGAAGACGCGGGTTCGCTCCGCAGCCATACGTTTGAGGTCTATAGACCGTACTGTTCGCGTGCGTAGTCTCCCAGACCAACTGCATCCAGCTTGGACAGCGGTGCGAGGAACGTCACCTGGATCACGCCGGGTGCGCGCCCGATCTCGATGGCGCCATTCACCGTCGCGCGGTTGCGCACTTCGGCCACCGTCATGCCCAGCAGGGTCGCAGCGCGGGCCAGACCATTCTCGATGGCTGCGTTCAGGTTGGCAGCGGTTCCGATCACCGAGATCGGCGCCAGATCGTCCAACTCGGACACGCCCCATTTGGAAGCAAGCTTCTGTCCTTTTGCTTTTTCTGCTTCGCTGAAAGGCTTGGCCAGAGGCGGCAGGTCCTCTTCGAGCGGGAACAGCACGGGACCGTCGATCGGGTAGTTCTTGAGCACTTCGACCTGAAGCGTCACGCTGCCCGACACATCCATGGTGTGACCGGCGATTTCACCATCGCCCTGCCCTGCGTGCATGTCTCCCATGTAGACCCCTGCGCCGGGTACCTTGACCGGGCAGACGATGATCGCACCAGCACGCACCGCGTCGATGTCCATGTGCCCGTCGGTCTTGTGTTCGGCCAGCTGTTCTTCTGTGATGGCATAGTCATGCGGTGCCCCGACCAGAAACGCGCCGAAATCGCCCGCGTTGTGACTGTCGGGCATGGCCATGGACGGGCAGGTGCCCAGCTGCCCCATGAACGGACGCATTCGGACCAGCGTGCCCGGCATGTCCGATGGCGCAAAGGTCAGGATTGAATGCTGGCGACTGCCATCCGGCAATGCAGCGAAGTGATCGGCGTCGCGCGCGATGGTCTCTGCTGCCGTTTGCGGAAGGGTCAGACCGACGGTGCGGGTCTCTTCGAATGTGACGGTATACCCATGTACGATCTCGAAGGGTTTGACGGCATTGCCGCAGGCGTCACACTTCACCGCGTCCTGACCAATTCCCTCGACATGAGTTTCGGGCCAGACGGTGTCGCAGACCGGGCAGCGCGCCGCGACATAGGGATCGCCCAGACAGAACCCCTCGGGCGAGCTGTCGTGGCCGGACGCTGTGGCAATCGACGTGACCGTGATGTCCCGGATGCGGATGGCGACGGCATCGCCGACCTCGGCACCCTGAACGAAGACAGGGGTTGTCACTTCGTGACCGCCCCGCAGGCGCGGCGTGATCATCGGACCCCAACACCCCGGTGCGGTATTGGCGATGATCGTGCCGCCGTTCTCGATCGGGCCGAGCATCGGCGCCTTCGGATCGAGAACCGAGTTTGTGAATTCCGAAACTACGACGCTTCGCCGGGATGGCGTGCTGCTTCCATCAGGCATTTCGGGGCTCCCTCGCTGCTGTGATTTTGTGAGAAAAGTTTAGGTCTCCTTGACCAAGGGGCAAGACGTGTTCTCTGCCGAGGCAGGTCAAGACTTTCGCCATCGAGCGCAAACACGAAACCGCCCGCCTCAGGACAGAGGCGGGCGGTCTGAATGACCCCTTGATCCGGACGATGCGTCAGGCTTGCAGTGGTTTGACCACCAGTTCGCCTTCTTCCTGCGCTTTCATCGCGAGCGCTGCGGCATGTGCACCTGCGGCCGTGGTGAAATACGGGATCTTGTCATACAAAGCGACAGATCGGATTTCCCGGCTGTCCTCGACAGACGCCGCGCCCTCGGTCGTGTTCATGACAAGGTCGATGCCACCATCCTTCATCAGGTCGACGATGTTCGGGCGCCCTTCGTAGACCTTTTTTGTGGTCTCGCAGGTCAGGCCATGATCCGACAGGAACTTGGCCGTCCCCGATGTCGCAACGATCTTGAACCCGAGATCGATCAGAATGCGCGCCGTTTCGACCAGTTGGTCGGTCTTGTCGTCGTCCTTGATCGAGAAGAACACGCTGCCCGAGCGCGGCAGGTGGTTGCCTGCACCAAGCTGAGCCTTGAGGAACGCGCGCGGGAAGGACCGATCCCAGCCCATGACCTCACCGGTCGAGCGCATTTCCGGCCCAAGGATCGTGTCCACGCCCGGGAAGCGGGCAAAGGGCAGCACCGCTTCCTTGACCGAGAACCAGGGCATCATCGGGTCCGCGAGGGTCATCGGATCGGCCAGCGGCAGCACGGTGTCGTAGTCTGCGTTCTCCGGATAGGGATCGCGCAACGGGAAGTTGGTCAGCGGCTCGCCCGCCATCACGCGCGCGGCAATCGACGCAATCGCCGAATCCGTTGCCTTGGCGACAAACGGGACGGTGCGCGAGGCGCGCGGGTTCACCTCGATCAGGTAGACCTCGCCATCCTTGATCGCGAACTGGACGTTCATCAGTCCGACGACGTTGAGCGCAAGAGCAAGCGCTTCGGTCTGGCGTTTGATTTCGGTCAGAAGATCGTCGGACAGTGAATAGGGCGGAAGCGAGCAGGCGCTGTCGCCGGAATGCACGCCGGCTTCTTCGATATGCTGCATGATACCCGCAACATGCACGCGGGTTCCGTCGCAGATTGCGTCGACATCCAGTTCGACTGCGCCCGACAGATAGCTGTCGAGAAGCACCGGGCTGTCGCCAGACACGACCACGGCTTCATTGATGTAGCGTTCGAGATGCGCCATGTCGCGGACGATTTCCATCGCGCGTCCACCCAGAACGTAAGAGGGGCGGATCACCAGCGGGAACCCGATCTTCTCGGCAATCGCCATCGCCTGTTCACCCGTGGACGCGATGCCATTGTTCGGCTGCTTCAGACCAAGCTTGTTGACCAGATCCTGGAACCGTTCGCGGTCTTCCGCAAGGTCGATGGCGTCGGGTGTCGTGCCGAGGATCGGAATGCCTTCGGCTTCGAGGGCATTGGCCAGCTTGAGCGGGGTCTGCCCGCCGAACTGAACGATCACCCCGTGCAGTGTGCCGTTTTCCTGTTCGACGCGCAGAATCTCGAGCACGTGTTCAAAGGTCAGCGGTTCGAAATAGAGCCGGTCCGACGTGTCGTAGTCGGTCGACACGGTTTCCGGGTTGCAGTTGACCATGATGGTCTCAAAGCCCGCATCGGTCAGGGCGAAACACGCATGGCAGCAGCAATAGTCGAATTCGATGCCCTGGCCGATCCGGTTGGGGCCGCCTCCAAGGATGACAACCTTCTTGCGGTCGCTGGGCCGCGCCTCGCATTCCACGTCGCCCATCATCGGGGTTTCGTAAGTCGAATACATGTAAGGCGTCTGTGCTTCGAATTCGGCCGCGCAGGTGTCGATACGTTTGAAGCTGGCCTTGACGTTCAGCTTCAGACGCCGGGCGCGAACATCTTTTTCCGTGGTGCCGGTCAGCTTTGCGAGCCGGGCATCGGTGAAGCCCAGCATCTTGAGCGCGCGCATGCCGCTTTCGTCCATGGGAAGACCCTCGGCGCGGACCTGATCTTCGGCCTCCACGATTTCCCGGATGCGGGCCAGGAACCATGGATCGAACATGGTCGTCGCGTGGATGTCGTCATCCGACAGGCCGTGACGCATGGCCTGAGCAATGGTGCGCATGCGGTCCGGCGTCTGCTGGCTGATCGCCTTGATGACGGCGGATTTCTCCGGCGCGCCTTCGATCACGACCTCGTCAAAGCCTGTCAGACCGGATTCCATGGACGCCAGTGCCTTTTGCAGCGACTCGTGGATCGTGCGGCCGATGGCCATCGCTTCGCCGACGGATTTCATTGCGGTTGTCAGGTGCGGTTCTGAGCCCGGGAATTTCTCGAAGGCGAATTTCGGGATTTTCGTCACGACATAGTCGATGGTCGGTTCGAAGCTCGCCGGTGTGACCTTGGTGATATCGTTGTCGAGCTCGTCCAGTGTATAGCCCACAGCGAGCTTTGCCGCGATTTTGGCGATGGGAAAGCCGGTCGCCTTTGAGGCCAGCGCCGAAGAGCGGCTGACGCGCGGGTTCATTTCGATCACGACCATACGGCCGTCCTGCGGATTTATGGCCCATTGCACGTTCGACCCACCGGTCTCGACACCGATCTCGCGCAGAACGGCGATCGAGCCGTTGCGCATGATCTGGTATTCCTTGTCGGTCAGCGTCAGGGCAGGGGCCACGGTGATCGAGTCGCCGGTATGCACACCCATCGGGTCGACGTTTTCGATGGCACAGACGATGATCGCGTTGTCGGCGCGATCGCGCACGACTTCCATCTCGAATTCCTTCCAGCCCAGAAGCGACTCGTCGACGAGGATCTGGTTGACCGGCGATGCATCCATGCCGGACCGGCAGTAATGAACGAAGTCCTCGCGGTTATACGCGACACCGCCGCCGGTGCCGCCCAGCGTAAAGGCGGGTCGGATGATTGCGGGCAGGCCGATATGCTCGAGCTCTGCCAGCGCCAGCGCGACACCTGCCTCGAGATCGGCGTTGCCATTGGCCTTTTTGGGTGCCGTGATGATCGTGGCCTTGGGGTTTTCGAGTCCGATCCGATCCATCGCCTCGCGGAAAAGCTTGCGGTCTTCGGCCATTTCGATGGCTTCCCGCTTGGCGCCGATCATCTCGACCCCGAATTTGGCAAGCACTCCCATCTCTTCGAGGGCGAGCGACGTGTTGAGACCGGTCTGCCCCCCCATCGTCGGAAGAAGCGCGTCGGGGCGTTCCTTTTCGATGATCTTGGCAACGACCTCGGGGGTGATCGGTTCGATATAGGTGGCGTCGGCCAGCTCCGGATCGGTCATAATCGTGGCCGGGTTAGAGTTGACGAGGATCACCCGGTAGCCTTCTTCGCGCAAAGCCTTGCACGCCTGTGCGCCGGAATAGTCGAACTCGCAGGCCTGCCCGATGACAATGGGCCCGGCTCCGATGATCATGATGGACTTGATATCGGTACGTTTGGGCATCGTGTCACCTCGTGTCGCGCGGATCCGGGGCCGGGGACATCCCCGGCGGGCAAATTCCAGCGGGTTATAGACATGCGCGGGTGACGTTCAAGCCTCTTGAGGCCCTGTTTTTCGACTGCAGGTGCATTTCCGCGAAGCGCTGCATGCCTGTTGCGCCGGTTTCGCGTTGATGTGCAGGATCTTCGGCGAAAACCGCAGGTGCAGCATTATGCGCAGGCAGCGATTCAGGAACGCTTCCATTGGCGGAACCGGCGCAAAATCACGCGCGCGGACGTGCGAATCCCACACGGTGACTGGACTTTTGTGCGAAGCTGCATCATTGAGCCGGGCGACTTGAGATCTACACAGAATTGGGAATCCGACATGCATGCCTTTCGCAGCCACACCTGCGCCGATCTGACCAAGGCCGATGTTGGCCAGACCGTCCGCCTGTCTGGCTGGGTGAACCGCATCCGGGACCACGGCGGCGTCCTCTTCATCGACCTGCGCGACCATTACGGGGTCACACAGCTCTTGTGCGATCCCGACAGCCCGGTCTTTTCGGAAGTTGAA
Source organism: Marivita sp. (assembly GCF_022763305.1). Classification (GTDB taxonomy): domain Bacteria; phylum Pseudomonadota; class Alphaproteobacteria; order Rhodobacterales; family Rhodobacteraceae; genus Marivita. Next base: position 13,768 of record NZ_JALEGT010000048.1, read on the forward strand.
AAGGTGCGCTCCGAATGGTGCATCCGGATCGATGGCGAAGTGAAGGCGCGTGACGAAAGCCTCGTGAACCCGAAACTGCCGACCGGCGAAATCGAGGTGTTCATCCGCGATCTCGACGTGCTTGGCGCGGCGGAAGAGCTGCCGCTCATCGTGTTCGGCGATCAGGAATATCCCGAGGAAACCCGCCTGCGCTATCGGTTCCTCGACCTGCGGCGCGAGTCGATGCAGCGCAACATGACGCTGCGCTCGGATGTTGTCGCGTCGATCCGCAAGCGGATGTGGGACAGTGGTTTCCGCGAATACCAGACCCCGATCATCACCGCCTCCAGCCCTGAAGGCGCGCGCGACTTCCTTGTTCCGAGCCGTCTGCATCCGGGCAAGTTCTATGCGCTGCCGCAGGCCCCGCAGCAGTTCAAGCAGCTGATCATGGTCAGCGGGTTCGACAAATATTTCCAGATCGCGCCCTGTTTCCGAGACGAAGATCCGCGCGCTGACCGGTCGCCGACGGATTTCTATCAGCTGGACATGGAGATGTCCTTTGTTAGCCAGCAGGACGTGTTCGACACAGTCCAGCCGGTGGTTCGCGGTATCTTCGAAGAGTTCGGTGGCGGGCGGAAGGTCGATGCCGAGTGGCCGCAGATCTCGTATCGCGACGCAGCACTCTGGTATGGCACTGACAAGCCGGACCTGCGCAACCCGATCAAGATGCAGGTCGTCTCCGAGCATTTCCGCGACTCGGGCTTTGCCATCTTTGCCAAGCTCCTTGAGCAGGACGGCACCGAGATCCGTGCGATCCCGGCACCTACGGGTGGCAGCCGCAAGTTCTGTGACCGAATGAACGCCTTTGCGCAGAAGGAAGGTTTGCCCGGCATGGGCTATATCTTCTGGCGTGAGGGCGACGACGGGATGGAAGCGGCAGGTCCGCTTGCCAAGAACATCGGACCCGAGCGGACCGAGGCGATCCGCCAGCAACTGGGTCTGGGCGTTGGAGATGCCGCGTTCTTCCTGGGAGGCAAGCCCGCGAAATTCGAGGCCGTGGCCGGACGCGCTCGCGTGGTGATCGGCAACGAACTTGGGCTGACGGATCAGGACCGCTTTGCCTTTGCGTGGATCGTCGATTTCCCGATGTACGAAAAGGACGAAGAGACCGGCAAGGTCGACTTCAGTCACAACCCGTTCTCGATGCCGCAAGGAGGCATGGAGGCTCTGAATGGCGATCCTCTGGATGTGCTGGGTTACCAGTACGACCTTGCGTGCAACGGCTACGAGCTCATTTCCGGCGCGATCCGGAACCACAAGCCAGAAATCATGTTCAAGGCCTTTGAACTGGCCGGGTATGGCGAAGACGAAGTGCGCAAGCGCTTTGGTGGTATGGTCAATGCGTTCCGCTTCGGTGCCCCGCCGCACGGCGGCTGTGCCGCCGGGATCGACCGTATCGTGATGCTGCTGGCCGACACCGCGAACATCCGCGAAGTCATCATGTTCCCGATGAACCAGCGGGCCGAGGATCTGATGATGAACGCACCGTCCGAAGCGACAAGCGACCAGTTGATGGAACTGGGCCTTCGCGTTCTGCCGAAGGAAGACTGACCGGACCCGCGTGTCGGATGCCGGATCGGGTGATCCGTTGATGTATTGTGAAGAAAAGGGCCGCGCAGAACCCGCGCGGCCCTTTTCGTTTCAGAGCGCGATGGCGTCCTGAACGCGGGCTTGCACCAGTCCCGCAAGGCGCGACACCGGCCCGAGGATGGGCGCGCCCGAGGATTGCGCCTGTGCCAGGTCGCAGGCGGCGCTTTCCAGCGCGCGGTCTTCGGCGGTGACGGACACACCGTGCAGGAAGGCAGCGACATAAGCGATGGTCCGGGCATCCATCGGGCCGCCCAGAAGCTGTGCGATATAGGCCATGTCTTCGCGATAGGCGACCGGATCAGGTTTGATCTTTTCGAGCGGGACAGAGCGCAGCCCGCCGGGGCGTTCATGCTCTGGCATATGCTGCAGGATTGCCTGCTGAAACGCGGCCAGGTTGCTGATCGGCTTGGCCAGAAAGCCATCTGCCCCGGCCGCCAACGCGATGTCTTCGGCAAAAGGATCGCCGCTGCAGGCGAGGATCACCCCGACACGTGGCAGCACTGGGCGCACTTCCTCGATCAGTTCGGCGCCGCATCCATCAGGCAGCCCAAGATCGACGATGATCACCGACGGGCGATAGACCTGCAGGTGCCGCCGCGCCGATTTGAGGCAATCGGCGCGCCTGAGTCGGGCGCCGCTGTGCAGGCACATCAGCCGCAGCGCATCACAGGCATAAAGGCTGTCTTCGACCGCGAGGATGGTCAGTCCAAGAAGAGGCCGTGTCACGGTTGGTCTGCGCAGGTGGTCAAACGGGTCGTCATCGATCATTTCGCCCTCCATGAATCGCTTCATATTGGCGCGCCCTTGGCTAACAGGGGGTTAATTCGCGCAAGGCTCTTGTCTGGTTTTCCGCCTCGGGGGATAAGCCAGCGACAGCCAGAATGGAGTGACAGGATGATTGGACGTTTGAACCATGTGGCGATTGCCGTGCCCGATCTCGAAGCGGCATCGAACCAGTACCGTACCGCGCTGGGCGCGAAGGTCGGCGCGCCGCAGGACGAACCGGATCACGGTGTAACCGTGGTGTTCATCGAACTGCCCAACACCAAGATCGAACTGCTCTATCCCTTGGGCGACAACAGCCCGATTGCCGGATTCCTCGAAAAGAACCCGTCAGGTGGCATTCACCATGTCTGTTACGAAGTGGACGACATCATCGCGGCGCGGGACCATCTCAAGGAAACCGGCGCGCGGGTGCTGGGCGACGGAACCCCCAAGATCGGGGCGCATGGCAAGCCGGTGCTGTTCCTGCATCCCAAGGATTTCAACGGATGTCTCGTGGAACTGGAACAAGTCTGATGCGGCCCCACATAAGGGTCTGAAGGAGCGCGCCCATGTCCATCACCTCTGCCATCGTTCTTTATGCCGTGATCTGGTTCATGGTGTTTCTGATCGTCATCCCGATCCGGCTTCAAACACAGGGCGACGTAGGCCGGATTGTTCCCGGTACCCATGCAGGGTCGCCCGAGGTGCACAATCTCAAGAAAAAGGCGTGGATCACCACGTTTGTCAGCATCGGTTTATGGATCGTGATAGCCGGGATCATCCTGTCCGGCTGGATCACCGTGCGCGATCTGGACTTCTTTGGCCGGATGGGGCCTGCCCCTGAATTTGGTGGTACAGGTGGGTAAATGTCGCCGCACCCAGGATCGGGATCACGAGGTTCACCAGCGGCAGTGACAGGGGCATCGCCATCAGCGTGCCCGCGATCCAGATTTTTGCCACATGGCGCTTGCGCAGCGCCTTGGTCCCTGCACGTCCTTCGCGGCGCATCGCGGCAAGGGTGAAATACTCTCGGCCAAGCAAGAAACCGTTCAAGCCCCAAAAGATGAAAAGCGCAAAAGGCGGGAACATCACGTAAAGCACCAGCGCAAAGATGTTCGCGGCGATCAGCACGCCAAGAAAGTTCACCGTGTCGCGCAGCGCGTCGCCGAATGGCACCCGTCCGGCTTTGGGCAGATGCGGATAATGCCTGTCCTCGACCGCATCTGCGACATCGTCGAGGAACATCGAGGTTATCGCCGAAGCCACCGGCACCATCAAGAAAACAGACAAAACGATCATCGAGATCAGCGCGGTCCAGCTGACGAGGTCGTCCAGCCACGTCACCTCACCGATAAAGGGCAGCGTGGCTTCCGGGCCGAGCATTGCATCAAGAAGCCACATCAAGCCGGCAAAGAACGCCACCAGAAGCGCGAAGCCAAGGCCGATCCCAAGGAACAGCACCTTGCGGAAGCTTGGGTCGGCCAGTTGGCCGAGCGTCAGGAAGAAACTGCGCAGGATCATGCGTCGCGCCAGGTCGTGATGGCGGCAAGATCAGGGCGCGGTCTGTCCGGCGGAACCGAGGTGGCTGTGCCGATGTGGATGAACCCGGCGACGCGTTCGTTGTCGGCAAGCCCAAGAGCGGATTGGCAGAAGGCGGGATCATGCGAGGGCCATCCGCTGAGCCAGTTGGCGCCCCAGCCTGATGCCAGTGCAGCATTCAGCAGCGCAAGGCAGACCGCACCGGCGGAATAGGTCTGCTCGATCGCGGGGATCTTTTCGGACGGTTTCTGAACTTCGATCACGGCAACGCAAAGCGGGCTGTCGGTAAACTGCGTTCGCGCCTTGGCGATGTCCTCTGCGTCGCGTCCGGTTTCCGTGCCACGCTGTTCAACCGCGTCTGCGAGCCGGGTCAGCGCCGCTTTCTCCAGCACGATGAAGCGCCACGGTTCCAGCTTTCCATGATCCGGTGTGCGCGCGGCTGCGGTCAGAATGGGCAAGAGACCGTCTCGGTCGGGTGCAGGGGTCTGCAACAGTTTCGCCGGGCGGGACCGCCGCGTGTGCAGAAATTCCATAACGGCTGTATTTGCGTCTGGCATCGTGCCCCCTTTGGTGCTCGGTCTTGTGCGTGCCGAAAAACTGGTCACGCTGGGTCTGTCGGTGTCATAGGATGAAAGCATGTCGAAGAACAGCCTTGCCGATCTCGCTGTTGACGGGGCCATCCTGTCCGTCCGCGTCACGCCGAATGCCCGCGCCAATACGGTGGCGATTGTCGACGGGACAATCCGCGTCGGGGTGACAGTGCCTCCGGCTGACGGAAAGGCAAACGCGGCGGTGGTCGCGTTGTTGGCCAAAGCGCTGGGGGTTGCCAAGACCAGATTGACGCTGCTGCAGGGCCAGACCTCGCGCAACAAGGTGTTCCGTCTCGATTAGCCGGTGGTTTCCTCGCGCGAATAGACGCCTTCCGGCAGCGACAGGGATGCCGCCAGATCGCGCATCTGTGACATCGAGAAGGTGATCTTGTGCACCCGGTCGGTGCGTGGATCATATTGCTCGACGGTGATGCATTCCTCGAAACCGATGACGATCACGTCCTCCTGTAAGGGGCCTTCGCCCTCGTCGACAAGGGTGACAACGGTCGAGTCGAATTCGTGTTCGATGCTAAACATGAGCCGAGCCTAACGCGCGGCTTCGGGAAAAGCCAAGTAGCATCTGCAGAATGCCACCGATGAGAATTCCGGGCTGGCGGGATGGCTGCGATCATCCTATTTCTGGTGTCTCAATCACAGGGAGTGTCCTGATGCGTTGGCTTCTTCTCTTGGCCTGTGTCGCGCTTGCGGCCTGCGATGTTCCAATGCCGCAAGGGCAGGTCCAGACGCGTCCGCAATCGGCGCTGCCTCAGCTCTCGCAACAGGATGCACGCACCCGTGCGAATATCGCGGCCCGCCAATTCGTCACGGTTGTGCAAACGGTCGAGCCAGTTGCGGAGCGCGAGTGTCGGCGCATGGCGCCCGGTGCCAATTGCGATTTCCAGATCGTTGTCGATGACCGGCCCGGCCAACCCCCCAATGCATTTCAGACGGTTGATCGGAATGGTCGGCCCATCCTCGCCTTCAACCTTGCCCTGATCGCGTCGGTCGAGAACGCAGATGAATTGGCTTTCGTGATGGGTCACGAGGCGGCGCATCATGTTCTGGGCCATCTGGGCAGGACCCAGCAGAATGCTGCCGTGGGTGCCGTGATCCTGTCGGGTCTCGTGGCGCTGGGCGGTGCCGATGCAGCGGCCGTTCAATCGGCTGAACAGATCGGTGCGTCGCTGGGTGCGCGTACGTACTCCAAGGATTTCGAACTCGAGGCGGATCAGTTGGGGACAATCATCACAGCCCGTGCTGGCTACAACCCGGTGCGGGGCGCGCAGTTCTTCAACAGGATTCCCGATCCGGGCAACCGTTTCCTTGGCACCCATCCCCCCAATGCGGCACGCATGGAGATCGTCCGACGCACGGCTGCGGGGCTCTGACATAGTGGGTTGACCTGCATCAAGGCTGACTGCGAGGCCGCCGCCTACCCTTGGGACAGACCCAAGGGAGCTATGTCATGTCCTACGATTCGAAACGAGACGCGCACACGAAGCTGGTACTGGGGATGGCGGATCGACAAGGCGTCGATCTGGAAGAAATCCTGCTGCGCGGAGAGATTTTGGAAGATCAGTTCGAAGACGCCGTCAATAAGTGCCTCGGTTGTACGCAGCCTGTGGCATGCAAGTGCCTGCTGGACACGGCAGGACCGCAGATCAATCTGCCGGATTACTGTCGGAATGGCGATCTGTTCGACAGCTTGGCGCCGAAATGAACCGCGAAGACCCCTCTGTTGCGTGGAAACCGCTTGGCAAAACCGGCGTGCATTATTGGCTGGTCCAGCGGATGGCGAAAACCTGCGGTGTCGATACCGCCCGCGCTGCCGAAGACGGTGATCTGGAGCTTGAGGCGTGGGCAGACATGGTCCAAAGGTGCCGGTCCTGCCAGTGGGTGGATGGATGCGAACGCTGGCTGAGCCGTCAACGCACAGAGGCCGCCGCGCCACCGGACGATTGCGTCAACGCAAGGCTCCTGGCGCTGCTCGCTGAAAGACAGGATATGAAATGACCCAACACCTCGGCGACCCCACACTGCATTTCTGGCTGACCCGCAGCGTTGCAAAGGCGATGGGGCTCAACTTGTCGGAAGCCATGGCAAACAGCCGTCTGACCACTGCCGAGTATGCCGCCATGGTCACGGCCTGCCGCCAGTGTCCGAGGGTCGACAGTTGCAAATGCTGGCTGGGCGATCAGCGCACATTGGCTCAAGACACGCCACCGGGCTGCGCGAATGCCGACTTGCTCCGGGAATTGGCCCGGCTGCATTGAGCGCAGTCGAAATCGCGGACCGTCAGGCGCGCAGGTTCTTCGCGCTTTCCTTGACGTCCGAATACTGACCTGAAGGACGGAACCGCCAAAGGTAATCCGGCAGGACGGCTTCAAGCGCGACCGGCTTGATCCCGAGATCTGCCAGAGTCTTGGCACCATCAGACACCACGTTGTCCTTCCGAAGGTTCTTGACCTGATCGCGCGTCACCATCGCCGGGATCAGCCCACCGCTGATGGCATGCGCAAAATCAAACACCCCGCCCATGATCGATGCGACGCCAAAGGGAATGTTCACGATGAGGCGACGACGGCGGATGACCTTGAGCATGTCCTGCATCAGTTCGCGGAACGTGTTCACATCCGGCCCGCCCAATTCGTAAACACCTGGCGCTGCATGGCCGGTGATCCCGAGGCAGGCGGCTTGGGCGACATCATCCACATATACAGGCTGAAACCGTGTTTCCGCGCCCACCACAGGAAGAACCGGTCCGAAGCGGGTCATGCCTGCAAACCGGTTGAAGAACCCGTCTTCAGGGCCGAACACGATCGACGGACGCAGAATGACGGCGTTGGGCATGTGCTCCAGCACCGCTGCCTCACCTTCGCCCTTGGTGCGCTGGTAATCGCTGTCACTGTTCACATCGGCTCCGATGGCCGAGACATGCACCATCGTGCCGATGCCTGCTTCGGCGGCCAGACGCGCGATGCGGCCAGCGCCCTCGGCCTGCACAGCGTCAAAGGTGTTTTTTCCGTCCTTGGCGAGGATGCCCACACAATTCACGACCGCATCAGCACCCTGCATCGCGGCGCGCACGCTGGCATCATCCCGGATGTTGCACAGAATCGGTTCGACCTGACCGACCACGCCATAGGGTTTCACGAAGATCGCTTCGTTCGGACGCCGCACGGCCACGCGCACGCGCCAGCCCTGCTTGGCCATCCGTCGCGCGATATACCGTCCGACAAAGCCTGAGCCGCCGTAGATCGTGACGAGTTTGGACATGTGAATGCTCCCGGTCATAGCTTGTCCGACCTCTATCCCCGTCGCCTCTTGCGGGCAAGGTGCAGGATTGCCGCAAAGCGACCGTCGCGTAGGTTCAAAAAGCCCGTTGACACCCTTCCGGGACCAGATTACACGCCTGCCTCACGACACCTGCCCAGGTGGCGGAATGGTAGACGCGCTGGCTTCAGGTGCCAGTGGCCGCAAGGCCGTGGAGGTTCGAGTCCTCTCCTGGGCACCACTCTTCCCTTGATCCTCGAGTGAACATGACTCCGGCATGGGGCGTATCGCAGTGCTGTGCTGCAAATTGAAAACGGGGCCCATTCGAGCCCCGCTTCTCCACAATCAGGCTGCATCTTTCTGTTGGCGCGGCAGCAGAGCCTCTACGGATTTGCCCCAACTGGACAGGTCGTAGTGGCGCACCGCCTTCTGCATGGCTGCCATCCTGTCGCGGCGCTCGGTTTCCGACATGTCGAGGGCCTGTCCGATGGCCACATCCATGGAGCGGTTGGAAAACGGATTGGTTGCGACTGCAGCCCCAAGTTCCACCGCCGCGCCGGCGAATTCCGACAGAACCAGCGCTCCATCTCCATCGGTCCGGGCTGCGATGAATTCTTTGGCGACGAGGTTCATGCCGTCGGCAAGCGGCGTGATCCATGCAACAGACGCCGCCCGGTAATAGGCGACAAGGTCCTTGAACGGAATTGCGCGCGACACGAGCGTAATGGGTTGCCAGTCGAGTGATCCGAACCGGCCGTTGATTCGACCTGCAGCCTCTTCGATGGCGGACTGGATTTCGCCATATGCCGCCATACCGCGATTGGCGCTGACCGACACATGCATCAGCTGGACCCTGCCGCGCAGTTCGGGGCGGTTCTCGAGGATGCGCTCAAAGCTGTTGAGCTGTTCGATGCCGCCTTTTGTGTAGTCTGTTCGGCCGACCGACAGGATCAGCTGACGGTCGCCCAGATCGTCAAGGATTTCCTGCGCGCGGGCCTGAGTGGCGTCTTCGCTGGCGCGCGTTTGAATGTAATCGACATCAACGCCAACAGGGGCCACGCTCAGCTGCACATCGCCATTTGGTCCGCGCAGCACTGCAGGAACCTGCCGTTCGGTCAGGGCGGTGCCTTCCGCGATCAGGTCGTCCGGAACCTTGTCGCGCCGGGTGATCTCGACATCCATTAGGCTTTGCACCACAGCGGCGAAATTCGTGGCATAGCGGGGGATATGAAAACCGACGCTGTCGCAGGCCATCAGGCTTTCCACGATTTCCTTGCGCCACGGCAGCACATTGAACATGTCGGGCGCTGGAAACGGCGTGTGATGGAAGAAGGCGATTTTCACATCGGGGCGCATCTGGCGCAGGTAGCCCGGGACAAGCCACAGGTTGTAGTCGTGCACCCAGACCAGTGCGCCCTGTGCGGCCTCTGCGGCGGCGGCCTCAGCAAACCGCCAGTTCACTTCGCGGAAATTGGGCCAGTCGACAGGGTCGTAATTGTAGCGGTCCTTGAAGCTGTGCAGGATCGGCCAGAAGGCTTCTTTCGACGTCACATGGTAGAACTCGTGTACCTGTTTCTGCGTCAGCGGCAGCCGCGACACGGAATAGGTGCCAAAGCTGTCCTCGACATCGATCTGACGCTCCCAACCCGGGGTGTTGGCGTCCTCCGCCAGTTTCCACGCAACCCAGGAGCCATGATCCACTTTGCCGAAAAAGCTTTTCAGCGTCGGAACGATTCCGTTCGGGCTCTTGTTTTCGCGCAGGACGGTTTTGCCGTCCTCCTCGACTTCTTCGTAAGGTTGGCGGTGATAGACGATCACAAGATCGGACGACATCATGGACTCCCTGAAATTGGATGAAGATCAAAGGCTGCAATGGCCTCGAGAATGCCCGCTGCTCCGATGGCGCGGGCGCAGTGAATTTTCGGGCTGACGGGCAACGCGTCGTACAATGCCTGCTCTGACCCACCGACTGCGACGGCATTCAGATCGGCCGTCAGCATGGACATGTCGTTGAGCGTGTCTCCGGCCGTGAGGACGCGCTCGGGTGCAATGCCCAGCGTGTCGATCAGCCGTCGCAGCGTCGGCCCTTTGGAGATGCCCTTGGGCAGAACATCGACGAACCGATTGTCGGACACCAGCACATCGACGTCGAGCGCGCGCACTGGGTCAAGATCAGCAGTGTTGAACCCGTCTGGCAGAATGTCATAGCTGAGCCGGTGTCGGAACGGTGTGTCCTGCAGCACGAGGCCTTTCACCTTCGACATCAGGTCGCGCACGTGGTCAGCCTTGCCGTCCCACGCCTCTGCAATCGGCGCTTCAAGGTGCGGCACTGGAAGAACCAATCCTGGTGACAGGACCTGTGCGATGGTGGTGCCGACATCCGCGATCACGTAGCCGGGCAGTGGAATACCGAACGCATCGCAATGATCGTGAATGAATTCGGGATGGCGCCCGGTCACGAAGATCAAACCGATCGTGTCGCGATTGTCTTCGATCAGGTTGTACAAGGTTTCACGTCCCTCTGCGGTTCCACCGAGGAACGTACCATCCAGATCGGTGGCCAGAACGAAGGGTTTGTCGCCAATCGCCTTGTCGATACGGGTTTGAAAGGTCATCTCGGTCTCTCTTCAGCAGATGTGAACAGGGGCAGGGATGCGGGATGCGCAAAGGTCAGCGACATCGCCCGGGGCTCTGATTCGATCGGTTCCGACCAGAGGCGCGCAAAGCCGTTTTCGATCGGTTGACCCTCATGCAGGATGCTGCGCACGGTTTCGCAAATCGGCATCGGCACCGACAGCTTGCGCGCAAGATCGGTCACGGACACGGCGTTGGCCTCACCTTCAACCACCGTGGGTTTGCCGCTGAAGCAATCATCGCGATCCATTCCCTGACCCAGCTGCAGGCCCAGAGACATGTTACGGGAAGTCTGGCTGGAGCAGGTGAGGGTCAGATCACCAACACCAGACAGGCCCGTGACGGTTTCGCGGCGACCTCCAAGAGCTTCGGCAAGTGCTTTCATCTCGTCCACGCCAAGTGTGATCAGGGCCGCACGGGTGTTCTCGGCAAATCCCGCTCCCCGCATCATGCCACAGGCGATGGCGATCACGTTCTTGACAGCCCCACCGATCTCGACGCCGACCAGATCGTCGGAAATATAGGTGCGGAACGCCGGTGTCGCCAATGTCACTGCCATTCGGGCCGCTGCGCTGTCTTCCGGGTGAAGTCGGTCGGATTGATCGAAGGGGAAGGCAAGAGTGGCTGCGGAGGGATGGCCCGCTGCCAGTTCCAGTGCAAATGTCGGTCCGGACAATGCGCCGACACAATGCCCCGGCAATTCATCCTCGACGATCTGGGACATGAGAAGTCCTGTCCCACTTTCGATGCCCTTGGCGCAGACGGCGATCGGAATGCCGGCGGGGATGTGCGGTCGCATCAGCCGCGCCGTCTGACGGATCGCATGGGACGGAACGACAAGCAGCACAGCATCGGCATCGCGAAGAACCGTCAGCATGTCGCTTGATGCCGAAACGCACGGATCGAGCGAGATCCCCGGAAGATATTCGGCATTTTGAGAGGTCTGGTTGATGCGTTCGGCGATGTCGGCGCGGCGACTCCACATCGTCACATCGGTCCCGTCGCATGCGGCGACATGGGCCAAAGCGGTTGCATAGGCACCTGCGCCGATCACGGCCAGACGGCGATAGGGATGCGCCGCCCGGAGCATGGGTTCCCCGGAAATCCGGTCAATTGTCATTCGAAAACCCCATTGGAAAATTGCACAATTATGCGAAGGCAACGCCATTGGTCTCCCATCGGTTCCGCGCAAGCGCAGAAAAAATGCTGCACCTGCGAAACCTTTTTCGCTGCGCTGCGTTATCGACAGGATGTCAACCGAACGAGGACCCAGCCCATGACCCGTCACGTGCGCACTGCCATCTTCCCAGTTGCAGGACTTGGAACGCGATTTCTTCCGGCCACGAAGGCAACCCCAAAAGAGCTCTTGCCCGTGCTTGACACGCCGCTGATCCAGTACGCCGTCGATGAGGCGCGGGAGGCCGGGATCGAACGGCTTGTGTTTGTCAGCCATCCATCGAAATCCGCAATCGAGCGTCACGTCATGGAGGACATGCGTCTGACCAAGGAACTGCGCGCGCGCGGCAAGGCAGATGTGGCCGACGCGCTGTCCGAAGCGGCTCTGAGCCCGGTCGAGGATGATGCGCGCTTCGTGATGCAGACAGAACCCAAGGGACTGGGGCATGCAGTGCTCTGCGCCAAGGACCACGTACTTGACGGCCCCGTGGCGGTGATCTTGCCGGATGATCTCATCCTGGGGCAGGTGGCTTGTCTCACTGAAATGGTTGAAGCTTATGCTGACGGTTCCGTCGGGCATCTTGTGGCCACGATGGAAGTCCCCGAAGACAAGGTGCACCGCTATGGCATTCTTTCTGTGACGGGCAAAGCGGGCAGCATCGTCATGGCCGATGGCATGGTCGAAAAACCCAAGGCCAAGGATGCGCCTTCACGGCAAGCGGTTGTCGGGCGATATATCCTTGATCCGTCCATCTTTTCCGCCCTTGAAACGCAGCCGCCGGGAGCCGGGGGCGAAATTCAGTTGACCGACGCCATTGCGCGGGGCGCTGCGGACCTTGGTCTGGGCGGATTCCAGTTTTCTGGCACGCGGTTCGACTGCGGATCAAAAGCCGGCATGTTCGAGGCGACACTGGAACTGGCGTCACGTGATCCTGAATGTCTTGCCGTTCTCAAGGCCCATGGTCTGGTCCGCCCTGGACCTGCCGTTGCCGCTTAGGGACGGGTTGATCTTCAGACCGGGCTTCAGGCTGACCGGGCTTTCCCTTCAGACCGCACCGTGCTGTTATCCGCCCGCGCAAGACTTGTTGACGGGGACTGGACAGTGAAGAAAAGACGCGTGTTGGCATCGGGGAAAATGGTGTCGGAAATCGGGCTGGGCTGCATGAGCTTCGGCGGTTTTTACGGAGCGACGACCGAAGCCGAGTCGCACGCCACCCTCGCGGCGGCCTTGGATCATGGCATCGACTTTCTCGATACGGCCAATGTTTACGGGCTCGGTATTTCCGAAACCGTGATGGGAACCTTCCTCAAGGGAAACGCGTCGCAGTTTACCATCGCAACCAAGGCGGGCATCTGGCGCGACAAGGAGCATGGCAACCGGGGGTTCAACAACAGGCCGGACCACCTGCGCGGCGAACTTGAAGGATCGCTGCGCCGTCTCGGGATAGATCACGTCGATCTGTTCTATGTTCATCGCCGGGATCGCGAGATCGAGATCGAAGACGTCATGGAGACCCTTCTGTCGCTCAAGGCCGAAGGAAAGATCGGCGGCATCGGCTTTTCCGAAATCGCCCCTGCGTCCTTGCGTCGGGCGGTCGCAGTCGGGCCAGTGGACGCGGTGCAAAGCGAATACTCGCTTTGGTCGCGTCAACCCGATCTTGGAATGGTGCAGACCTGTCGGGACTTGGGTGTGACCCTTGTCGCCTATTCCCCGTTGGCGCGCGGGATGGTGTCAAGCGTGACGCCTGATCCCAGCCGGTTTCTCGACAAGGATTTCCGCAAGAACAATCCGCGCTTCATCGAGCCGAATTTCAGCTTCAACCTTCCCTATGCCAAGGCATTTCAGGCCTATGCGCAGGATCATGGAACAACCGCGACAGCTTTGGCGCTGGCGTGGTGCCTTGCCCGCGCAGAGCATATCATCCCGATCCCCGGCACCCGGTCTGCTGATCACATCGCCGAATGTGCTGCCGCAACCGACCTGACGATCACACCCGACATGATGGCCGAGATCGAACAGATCCTGCCCGCTGGCTGGGCCCATGGCGACCGATATTCTCAGGCGCAATGGAACGGGCCGGAAGGCTATTGCTGACTTCATGAAAAGGCCGGGATGTCCCCGGCCTTTGGCTTTCCGACAATTCTAGTCCGCGCCGCGCACCGGGATGCTGGCATCCGGGCGGGGTTGCAGCACCTTCTGCACAAGATAGGTCCCCGCCGCGATCCCGATGCCGATCAGATCGGTGACCAAACCACCTTCGATCATGAAGAGCGCCGCAAAAATCAGTGCCAGCCGCAGGAACCAGACCGAGCGTCCGCCCAGGAACCAGCCCTGCACGCCCGCGCTCAGGAGGAAGACCCCGATCGTCGCTGTGACCCCTGCGCGGATCACTTCAAGCCATGTACCATCCATGAGGATCGCGCTGTTGTAGAAGAACATGTAGGGCACGATGAAAGCCGAAATGCCGATCTTGAACGATGACACCGAAGTTTCCATCGGGTTCGCTCCGGAAATGCCCGCCGCTGCATAACTCGCCAATGCGACCGGCGGCGTGATGGCCGAGAGAACAGCGAAATAGAACACGAAGAAATGCGCCGTCAGTTGCGGAATACCCAACTGCACAAGGCCCGGCGCCACAACCGAGGCTGCCACAGCATAAGCCGCCGTTGTCGGCATACCCATGCCCAGCAGGATCGCGATGCACATGGCGAAGAATAGCGCGAGAAGCTGACTCACACCCGCAAGGTCAAGCAGCACCGCCGAGAACCGCGCGCCGACGCCGGTCAAGCTGATCACGCCGACGATGATGCCCGCACAGGCGCAGACCGCGATGATCTGAATCGACATGATGCCTGCAAGTTCGAACGCCTTGAGAATGGCCCGCAGCCCCATGCGATGCGGTGTGAACCACGACACGACCGCGGCGGCAACGGTTGCCAGCGTCCCGGCGCGGATCACCGAATACCCCATGAACAGCGCGGCGATCAGGATGATGATCGGGACAAAGAGATACACCTGCCGTACGAGGCGGTTGAACTTGGGCAACTCTTCTTCCCGCATGCCACGCATGCCCAGCTTGGCTGCCTCGAAATCGACCATGAAGTAGACCGACACGAAGTAGAGGACCGCCGGAATGATCGCCGCAATCGCGATCTCCGTATAGGGAATGCCCGTGATTTCAGCCATGATGAAGGCACCCGCCCCCATGATCGGCGGCATGATCTGCCCACCGGTCGAGGCTGCGGCCTCCACCGCACCGGCGGTTTTCTTGTGATAGCCCACACGCTTCATCAACGGGATGGTCAGCGACCCGGTCGCGACCACATTGCCCGCCGAGGTGCCGTTGATCATACCCATCAGGCCGGACGCGAAGATCGCCACCTTGGCGGGCCCGCCCCGGGCGCGCCCTGCCGTGGCAAAGGCAAAGTTGACGAAATAATCGCCGACCTTCGACGCCTGCAGAAAGGCCGCGAAGATGATGAAGAGGATGATGTAGGTCGAGGACACCGCCGTGGTCGGCCCCAAGATGCCGGCGTCGGAATAGACATGGCCAAAGAACCGCTGCCAGGAGTATGCGCTTTGCACGGCGAGGATACCGGGCAGAAGATGCGCCACGAAAGTGTAGACAA
>NZ_JALEGT010000049.1 GCF_022763305.1 Marivita sp.
ATAATCAAACAGTACCAGCCGCTGCCCTGTTCAACATGTGGCAGAGTGAATCGGCCTAACAAAAAGTCAGGTCAATTCAGGAGGACGGGTATATATAGGCGATTTAAGGCAATTTGGTCAATATAAAGTGACCTGACCGAAATTTAGGTCATCCGATCTGCCGCAAAACGTGACCGGCAAGATAGAGCGAGCCGCAAATCAGGACGCGGGCCTGTGGTTCGGACCGGGCGATCCGGCGCAGTGCATCTTCAACGCTATCTGCCTGATCCGCCATCAATCCGACGTCGCGGGCCGCAGTTTCGGTGTCTTGCGCGCTGAGCGTGTTGGTCTCGTCGGGGATGGAGATGGCGGTCAGGTTGTCGGCCACACCGGCCAGAGGGCGCAGGTAGCCGCGCACGTCCTTGGTGTTGAGCATGCCGCAGATCAGGTAGGTCGGGCGCTTGGGCAGGCCGCGCAGATGCAGGGCGAGGGCTTCGCCCGCCGCCGGGTTGTGGCCGCCGTCAAGCCAGAGGTCGGTCTGCGGGGCAAGGTCGTTCAGAAATGTGCCCTTGAGGTGCTGCATGCGGGCGGGCCAGTAGGCGTTCTGCACCGCGCCGTCAAAGGCCGCTTCGGGCATGTTCAGATGGCGCAGCGCGGCAAGGGCAGCGCCTGCGTTCTGGATCTGGTGCTGGCCGGGCAGGTTGGGCAAGTCGAGATCGAGAAGCCCGGTTTCGTCCTGATAGACGAGCCGCCCGCGTTCCTCAGAGACGTGCCAGTGCTGGCCATAGGCGAGCAGCGGTGCTCCAAGGCGCGCGGCTTGGGCTTCGATAACCTCTAGCGCGTCCTCGTGCTGTGGACCGACGACACAGGGCACGCCGCGTTTGATGATCCCGGCCTTTTCACCCGCGATCTTGGCGATCGTGTCGCCGAGAAAGCCTTCGTGGTCCATCGACACCGGGGTGATGATTGTCAGCGTGGGCTGGTCGATCACGTTGGTGGCGTCGAGCCGTCCGCCAAGCCCTACTTCGAGCAGCGTGAAATCGGCAGGGGTGCGGGCAAAGGCCAGCAGGGCGGCGCAGGTGGTGATCTCGAAATAGGTGATGTTGGCGCCGTCATTGGCGCGGTAACATTCGTCCAGAACCTCGGTCAGGTGCGCCTCGGTGATCAGCTCACCGGCTAGGCGGATGCGTTCGTGAAACCGCGCGAGATGCGGCGAGGTATAGGCGTGGACGGTTTTGCCAGCGGCTTCAAGCCCGGCGCGGATCATCGCCTGGGTCGATCCCTTGCCGTTGGTTCCGGCGATGTGGATCACCGGGGGCAGCTTGCGTTCCGGATTGTCGAGCGCGTTGAGCAGCGTCCAGACGCGGTCGAGGGTGAGGTCGATCACCTTGGGATGCAGGGACATCATCCGATCCAGGATGAGGTCCGACCCGATTTTGTTGTTCATGATGTCTGATCAGCAGGGGCCGGTTGGATCGGCGTTGTGTCGGCTGGTCCGGGGGCGGGCAGATCGCCTGCGACGGGGGGTGGCATGTGCATGAGCATGCGGATGATCTGCACCAGTTCCTCGCGCATCTTGCGGCGGTCAGTGACGCGATCAAGCATGCCGTGTTCGAGCAGGTATTCCGCACGCTGGAAGCCTTCGGGCAGCTTTTCGCGGATCGTCTGTTCGATCACGCGCGGGCCGGCAAAACAGATCAGTGCGCCGGGTTCGGCGATCTGGATGTCGCCCAGCATCGCGTAGGACGCGGTCACGCCGCCTGTCGTCGGGTGCGTTAGGACGACGATGTAGGGCAGGTTCGCCTCTTTCAGCATCTGCACCGCGACAGTGGTGCGCGGCATCTGCATCAGGCTCAGGATGCCTTCCTGCATGCGCGCGCCGCCGGCAGCCGAGAACAGCACCAGCGGGCGGCGGAGTTCGACGGCTTTTTCGGCAGCGGCGATGATCGCGTTGCCGACATACATGCCCATGGAGCCTGCCATGAAGCTGAAATCCTGCGCGGCGGCGACAATGGGTGTCCGGCCGATTTCGCCGGTCGCGACGAGCATGGCCTCTTTTTCGCCGGTGGCTTTCTGCGCGGCGCGCATCCGGTCGGGGTATTTCTTCTGGTCGCGGAACTGCAGCGGGTCGGGTAGCGGTTCGGGCACCTCGACCTCGGTGAAGATGCCGCCATCGAAGAGCCCCTGGAAGCGTTCGCGCGGGGTGATGTTCATGTGGTGGCCGCAATTGGTGCAGACATTCAGATTGTCCGACATCTCGCGGTGGAACAGCATGGTGCCGCAATCGTCACATTTCACCCAGAGGTTCTCGGGGATCTCGCGACGCGAGAAGATCGAGTTGATCCGGGGTCGGACGTAGTTGGTGATCCAGTTCATGCAGGCGGCTCCCGTCACCCTGACTTTGCTCGACGTGATCTAAGACCCCTGCGGCGGAAATGCAATCAACCGTGCGGGGTGAGATTGGATCGTGCCGGGCCGCGTTTGACGCCCAGTTGGCGTTCTCGCCAGATGATCAGGACGCCTGCACCGATGATGACAACCGATCCGATCAGCGTGTGGATCGTCGGGATTTCGTCGAAGATCGTGTAGCCGATCACAAGGGCAAACAGGATCGACGCATAGTCGAACGGCGCGAGGAACGCCGCTTCGGCATGGCGGTAGGACGAGGTCAGAAGGATCTGTGCCACGCCACCGATGACCCCTGCGCCAATGAGCTGGCTTGCGGTGATGGCGTCGGGCATGACCCAGCCGAACGGTATCGTGAAGAGCGACAGGCAGGAGGCGGTCACGGCGAAATAGAAGACAACCGACGAGGTGGTTTCAACCTGGACCAGTTTGCGGATGTGGACATGGGCCAGGGCGCGCAGCGTGGCCGAGGCCAGAACCAAAGCCACACCCCAGCGCGCGGCGGTGCCCATCTCTTCGTTGCCAAGCTGAGGCAGCATGACGATCACCACGCCGACAAGGCCGATGACAACGGCGGACATGCGCACCAGACGGATTTTTTCACCCAGCAAAAAGGCGGCAAAGATCACGGTCAGGATGGGGGCGGCATAACCGAGGACGGTGACTTCGGGCAGCGGCAGCAGACCGAGCGCCGCAAATCCGCAGGCCATCGCGCTGACCCCGAAAAGGCCGCGCCAGAAATGGCCAGATGGATTGCGGGTGCGCAACCCGGTGGCCAGTTCGCCGCGAAGGACAAGCCAGAGCAGGATGACCGGGATTGCAAAAAAGGACCGGAAGAACACCGCTTCGCCCGGCGGCACCACATCGGAGCTTGCTTTGATCAGAGCCGCCATGATGACGAATAGCAAGACAGCGCTGAGCTTCAGCGCCATGCCGCGTAGCGGGGACATAAGTTCTCCGGGTTCGGGTTATAGCGCTAACCTGCCCCCGCGATGCCGGAAGGTCAATGCGCTGCGGTTCAAGCCAGAAGGACTTCGTAGAGCAGTTTGACCGACACGACGGCCAGTGCGATTTCGATCAGCATGTAGAAGATGCGCTCCGGCAATGCGCGCGAGATGCGGGATCCGGTCCATGCACCGGCGAGGGCGAAGGGGACGAGCCAAATCGCTTGTGTGGCGCTGTCCCAGGTGATCTGGCCGGCAAGGATGAAGGGCGGCACCTTGAGCAGGTTCACCACCGTGAAAAAGATCGTCGTGGTCCCGAGATAGACCATCTTGTCGAGCTTCTGTGGCAGAACGTAGGCCTGATAGGGCGGCCCGCCCGCATGAGAGATGTAGCTGGTCAAACCTGCGACGGTGCCCCAGAACAACCCGCGCGGCACATCCGCCGGGCGGGGAGAAACCGGGTTGCCTGAAAACCGGCGTCGCAGCGAGGTGATCAGGTAATAGATGCCGATCCCGGCCACCAGCAGCTTGCCTGCATCTCCGGGCACATAGGACACCGCAGCAAATCCGATCAGAATGCCGACGATCGCGCCGGGCAGGAGAGTCCTGAGGTTCCGGAGCGAGAAGGCCCGGCGGAACAGGTAGACCGCGTACATGTCGGCCACGATGTAGATCGGAAGAAGCAGACCGGCGGCCAAGGCCGGGTTCATGAAGAGCGACATCAGCGGGACGGCAAGGATCGCGATCATGGGCACACCGCCCTTGGACAGCCCCATCAGAAAGGCTGCCAGCCCTGCCACGATCCAGAATTCCAAGACACGCCTCGTCGGTTGGTCGGTGTCTGGTCTCATGGAATGGAGGTCTTGCCAAGGGTCGTTGCGCGGCATGACGCGCGCTTGATTGTCCGTCGGGCAACCCGATAGGAGTAGGCGCATCAAGAGCGGGCTGGATCATGCTGAATATCGGCATTGTGGGGGTTGTGATCGCGACAGCGGCGCTGCTGCTGTGGCCACGGGTGTCGCGGGCTCCGCTCTGGCGGGCGACGATCACGCCTCTGGCGTCGATCATCGGCAGTGGCTTTCTCGTTCTTGGTCCCATTCTCGAGGTCAATTTCGGTCTCTATGCACCCGGTGTCATGCTGGCCCTGACCACTATGGCCTATGCGTTCGGCGCTGCAATCCGCTACAATATCCGTCAGATTGCACAGCGGCCGTCGCGGCCAAATCCCGTGGCTCGGATCGAAGAACTGGCTTCGCTCGTTCTGGCCTTCGCCTACGTGATTTCTGTGGCGTATTACCTCAATCTCTTTGGGGCGTTCGGCTTGAGCCTGACGACGCTGGACAATCCCGCAGATGCCCGGCTGCTGACCACGGCTGTCTTTGCGCTGATCCTGTTCGTCGGTTGGACGCGGGGATTTTCGGCCTTGGAGCGGCTGGAGCAGTTGTCGGTCGGCGTGAAGCTGACGATCATCGCGGGCTTGGTGTTCGGTCTTGGTGTGCACTTTGCCGACACAGCGCGGTCCGGCGGGCTTCTGGTCAATCCCGCGCAGGTGACGGGATGGCCCGCAATCACGCTGGTTTTCGGTTTGATCGTCACGGTGCAAGGGTTCGAGACCTCGCGCTATCTGGGTGAGACCTATGATGCCGATACGCGGATCCGGTCGATGAAGCTTGCTCAGATCGTGTCGACGGTGATCTACGTCGTCTACATAGTGCTCCTGGCATATGCATTTGTGCCGGGCACGATGACCCTCGATGAAACCTCAATCATCGACATGATGCAGATCGTCGCGCCGATCCTGCCCGTCCTTCTGGTGGCCGCGGCGCTGAGCGCGCAGTTCAGTGCAGCAGTTGCCGATACAAGCGGTTCTGGCGGTTTGATCGCCGAGATCAGCCGCAACCGTGTGTCCCCGCGTTGGGCCTACACGATCCTCGTGATCGTTGGTGTGATCCTGACTTGGAGTTTCAACATCTTCGAGATCATCAGCTATGCCTCGCGCGCCTTCGCGGCCTATTACGCGTTGCAGGCGGCGATTGCGGCCGTCACGGCGCGGTCAGACGGGCGGCACCTGACCGCTGCGGGCTTTGCCGCTTTGGCCTGTGTGGGGATCGCAATCCTGATTTTTGGACAACCCGTCGAATAGATCGTCCGCGCTCAGGCGGTCTCGCGGCAATGCCTGCGGAACGACCTCTTGAGCATGTCGAGTTCTGCCCGAAGCAGGGACAATTCGGCGCGGATGTCTTCGCCGGCCGCATCGCCCGCGATGATCGAAAAGCTGCCCAGCGATTGCCCAAGCGTGGCTTCCGAAATCATGAAGGTGTGGACGCCATCCGCCAACAGGTTTGCCGGGACCGGCACCTTGAGAAGCCACGATCCCGGATCGGGCAGCGGATCAAGCGATACATCGGCAATGGGTTTGTCATGCACGCGGACATCGACCTTGGGGGCCGGGCTGTCATCGGCATCGCCGGCGATCACGCCTTCCCAGACACCTTCGAAGAAACGGGCTTTCGACATGGAATACGCGGTCACGGTCGGGTCCTCACATCTCGGCTCGGGGGCGACGGCTGAAGAACAGGTCTCGCAGGATCACCTGGCTCATCTCGGGGTTTTCGAAGATCAGGTCGATCCAGATCTTCTCCACGCGTTTTTCGTTCAGCTTGGTATAGGCCAGATCGAATTCCACCGCGAGTTCGCGGTCGTTCACGGGCAGCTCGCGCACGATCTGTTCGGTATTGGGGCCATGCTGGATGTTCAGACGGGCGAAGATTTCCAGCGGGCGTTCCAGTTCGACAATCACGTCACAGCGTACCAGATGCCTGCGCTTGAGATCGACGGTCGCCTCGGGCGGGAGGTCAATCACCAGCGACAGGTATGAGCCGTCAAAGCGGAACACGTCGAGCCGCAGCCCGTAGGCGGCGAGATCATCGGCGCTGGTGTTGCGCAACTGGCGCAGGGTGAGTTCGGACTGGCTGCAGTCATGAAAGAGCGTCACTTCGCGCCCGAGCATGGACTTGTTCTCGACCGAGGAGATGCCCTGCACCGGCAAGGGGCCACACCAGATTTCCGGCCGCCACGACCAGTCCGCGTCATAGGGGATCGGCACCGCCTGATTGCCCAGAACCGGCAGGGCTAGGCGGTTGTCGGCAACATGCAGCAGTTCGTCGAGATAGTATTTGAGGCGCCGGGCAGCCGCCCGGTTCTGGCGCAGATCCCGCAGGTTCATGTCGCGCGCGGTTTCCGCCCAGCGGCGGAACCGCCGAAGTGCAGATTGCAGGATCACGCGATCAAGCAGACCGGGTTTCATTTCCGTCATGAGCTGCTCGCCCCTGATGATGTCTTTCGTCCGTCACTGTGCCGTTCCGGTTGCGACGCATATTACAGATCCCGTCTTGCAAATAAACGGCCAAGTCGCTCTGCCAGCGGATCGCGGGAAGACTGCGGCTGATCTGCACGCGCGGCGGTGTCTGTCCGAGCCTTAGCGCGAATGGTTGAAGAAACGGTGTTCACGAACGCGGCGCCCTGTGCGCCGACAAGCGGGCTGTCCTTGGGTGCATAAAGCGTTACGCCGATCAGATGAGGTCCGATGACGAATGCGCCGCGCCAGTGCCGGGGGTCGCTGCCGTCGAAAGCCGCTTCGCCGCCGGTTGCCATCAGGCCGACCGCCAGCGCGCTGAGTTCGCGGTCCTGCAACAGCGTCGTGCCAAGCACCTCGGCCAGATCCGACGGGCCTGGCACCTCGTCGGGAGCGGGACTGACGGTCACGGTGATCAACGCGGGTTCGACGATCGGACCCGTTTGTCCGCCGGACATGATGTGACAGCTGGCCAGCGCGGCAAAGCCGCCGCTTGGCGTCCGTCGCAGCGTTGCCGGGTCGATGCAGTAGCCGTCAGGCCCGGAAACGGTGATGGCCCCGCGCGCCAGTTCTGCGGACGTGACCAAGGGGGCTTCGGAGGCGGCATCCCCCTGCAACAGGGACATGCTCCCGAATGCGCCGGTCGGGCCGCATCCGGTCAGGTATGCCGCGCCCAGAAGCGCGGCATAAAAGGTGGTGCGTGTGCCGATCAAAGATCGGAATACACGTGTTTTTCGCCTTCGGCGCCCGGATGGGTGACGGCACCCTTGTAGGTCGGACCGACGAGTTTGGCGAATTTCCAGACGGCACCGGAGGTGTAAATGGTCTCGCGCGGGCCTGCCCATTCGGCTTTGCGCTTGGCCAGTTCCTCGTCCGACAGATCGACGGTCAGCGCACCGTTCACGGCGTCGATGGTGATCATGTCGCCGTTCTTGAGCAAGGCGATCGGGCCGCCCTGAGCCGCTTCGGGGCCAACATGTCCGACGCAGAACCCACGGGTCGCACCGGAGAAGCGACCGTCGGTGATAAGAGCCACCTTCTTGCCCATGCCCTGACCGGACAGAGCCGCTGTTGTCGACAGCATTTCGCGCATGCCGGGGCCGCCTGCGGGGCCTTCGTTGCGGATGACGATGACTTCGCCTTCCTTGTATTCCCGCGCCTTGACGGCGGCGAACGCCTCTTCCTCGCATTCGAAGACGCGCGCCGGGCCGGTGAAGACCTGATCTTCGGCCTTGATGCCTGCGACTTTCACAATGGCGCCTTCGGGGGCGAGATTGCCCTTGAGGCCGACCACGCCGCCGGTCTTGGTGATCGGGTTCGAGATCGGGTAGATCACCTTGCCATCCGCTTCGCGTTCGATGCGGTCCAGCTCTTCGCCGATGGTGCGGGTGGAGGCGGTGATGCAGTCTTCGTGGATCAGACCCGCCTTGCGCAGTTCCTTCATGACAACGGGGATACCGCCTGCGTCGTAGAGGTCCTTCGCAACGTAAGCCCCACCCGGCTTGAGGTCGACGAAATAGGGCGTGTCCTTGAAGATCTCGCAGACATCGTCGAGGTAGAATTCAATTCCAGCCTCATGCGCGATTGCCGGCAGGTGCAGACCGGCATTGGTGGAGCCGCCGGTGCAGGCCACGACGCGCGCGGCGTTTTCGAGCGCCTTGCGGGTGACCACGTCACGGGCGCGGATGTTCTGTTCGAGCAGGTCCATAACGGCGCGGCCCGACGCCTCGCCATACGCGTCGCGGGACTCGTAGGGTGCGGGCATGCCGGACGAATTGAAGAGCGCAAGACCGATGGCTTCGGACACGCAGGCCATGGTGTTGGCGGTGAACTGGCCGCCGCAGGCGCCCGCCGACGGGCAGGCCACGCGTTCCAGCATGTCGAGTGCCTTGTCGGAAAGCTCGTTGTTCTGGTGACGGCCCACCGCTTCGAACATGTCCTGAACGGTCAGGTCGCGGGTGCGGAAATCCTCGGGGATCTCGTCGACCTGCGGGGCTTTGCCCGGCAGGATGGAGCCGCCATAGATGAAGACGGACGGCACATTGAGGCGAACCATGGCCATCATCATGCCCGGCAGGGATTTGTCGCAGCCCGCAAGACCGACCACCGCGTCATAGCAATGGCCGCGCATGGTCAGTTCGACGGTATCGGCGATGGCTTCGCGCGAAGCGAGCGAAGAGCGCATGCCCTCGTGGCCCATGGCGATGCCGTCGGTCACGGTGATGGTGGTGAATTCGCGCGGGGTGCCGAAGGCTTGCTTGACGCCCATCTTCACGGCTTGCGCCTGACGGTTCAGCGCGATGTTGCAGGGTGCGGCTTCGTTCCAGCAGGTGGCAACGCCGACGAGAGGCTGATGGATTTCTTCCTCGGTCATGCCCATCGCATAGTAATAGGAGCGATGTGGTGCGCGCTCGGGGCCTTCGGTGACGTGACGGCTGGGCAGTTTCGACTTGTCGAATGGACGCTTGAGCATGACGCTCCTCCCTGAATTCGTTGCTTGCTCCGGAATAGCGAACCGGGCAGGGCGGCACAAGGGATTGGGCGGGGGCAAGCCATTTCGAAATGGCTTGCGGAAAGCGCCTTGAGCGCGGTTTCGAAACTGCGTGTCCGCCGCCTTTCGAAGGACGGGTCTAGCGGTCGAACAGGGTTGCCGCTGCGTAGGCCGGGGCGAGGATGAGGCGCCGCAGAGATCCGAGCGGAAATCGCGCCGGGGGCTTGGACAGGAACGCGGGGATGGGGCCATTTGGAGTATGTCCCAGCATCGTTTCGGCCAGTCGCGCACCAAGGTAACTTCCCATGGCCACGCCATTTCCGTGATACCCCATCGCGGTATAGAGGCCGGGCTGGTCCGGGACGGGGCCTGCGAAGGGTGTCAGAGAGCGCATGAGGCAGACCAGCCCGGACCATTCATGGGTGATCTCGACGTCCCGCCATTCGGGGAAGAGCGTGTGGAAATCCGACCGGATCTTGCGCGACAGGGTGGCCGCGGCCCTTGGCGTCGCGCGCAACCCGCCTCGCATGCCGAAGAGGAAACGCCCGTCGGGCATCAGGCGGAAATAATGCAGCAGGATGCGGCTGTCATAGCACATCTGAAGGCTCGTCCAGCCCTGACGGGCTTGCTCGCTGTCGGTGATCGGTCGGGTGACGATGATCGAGGATTGCACCGGCAGGTAGCGGGCGCGGAGCCAATCGGGCACGTCTTCGGCGGAATAGCCGTTGGTGGCGAGGAGCACCTTGTCGGCAGTGATGGTTCCGCCGGGGGTGGTGATGCGCCACGACGCCCCGCAGCGGGTGATCGCCTGAGCCGGGGTCTGGCCATAGAGGCGCACGCCTTTTGATCGCGCGACGCGGGCCAGACCGGCATGATACTTGGCTGGGTTCAGGGCAAAGCCGATCGGCAGGGTGATGCCGCCATGAAACGCGCCACCAAGGCCGCGCTGGCGGAGGTGTTCTTTTGGGATGATCTCGGGTGTCACGCCGTAGGTTGCGGCGGTTTGATCGGCACCGTTCTCGATGTCGCGCATGGCCCTGGGCGTATGGGCAAGCAGCGTTTCACCGTCGGAATGGCGGTCCACGTCGATTTGATGCTCCGACAGCAGCGCGTCGACATGATCGACCGCTGCGCGTTCGGCCCTGTGCCATGCGTCGCGCTGGTCGCTACCGAAGCGCTGCGCGAGCAGCGTGCTGCCGAGTTTCGAGCCACCCAGACAGCAGAACCCGCCGTTGCGCCCGGATGCGCCCCAACCGGGCTGTTCCGCGTCGATGACGGTTGTTTCCACCCCCGCCTTTGCAAGCACGAGCGCCGCGTTCAGGCCGGTGAAGCCCCCGCCGATGATGGCGACTTCGCACCTGTGGTCGCCCTCAAGCCGCGGCTGGTCTTCGGGTGGCGCGGTGTCGCGCCACCAGCAGGACTGCGGTGTTCTGTAGGCCGCGTCCTCGTAGATGCGCCTCATGCAGTCCGTTCGGCCATGCGCTCATCGCGGGCCTGCCGTACCGCCGCCTGTTTGGTGATCAGCGAGGCCGTGATCACGCCGATTGTCACGATGGCGATCATGATCGTCGAGAGCGCGTTGATCTCCGGACTGACGCCCAGGCGCACGGCCGAGAAGATCTTGATCGGCAGGGTGGTGGCCGACGGGCCAGTGGTGAAGCTGGCGATCACGAGGTCGTCCAGCGATAGGGTGAAGGCCAGAAGCCAGCCCGAGATGACGGCGGGCGCGATGATCGGCAGCGTCACAAGGCGGAACGCCTCGAACGGAGAGCAGCCGAGGTCGAGGGCCGCTTCCTCGAGCGACCTGTCAAAGGTGACAAGGCGCGACGACACGACAACCGACACGTAGCACATCGAGAATGTGGTATGCGCCAGAACGATGGTCAGAACGCCCCGGTCCAGCCCGATGCCGATGAAGAGCAGCAGGAGCGACAGGCCGGTGATCACTTCGGGCATCACGAGTGGTGCGTAGATCATCCCGGAAAAGAGCGTCCGGCCTCCAAAGCGTCCACCGCGGACCAATACATAGGCAGCCATCGTTCCCAAGACCGTGGCGATTGTGGAACTCATCACCGCGACCTTGATCGTGACCCAGGCTGCGTTGAGGAATTCCTCGTTTCGGACCAGTTCCCCGTACCACTGCGTCGAGAACCCGGCCCAGACCGTGACCAGCTTGGAAGCGTTGAAGCTGTAGATCACGAGGATGATCATCGGGATGTAGAGAAACGCAAAGCCCAGCGTGAGCGCGGTTGCGTTGAACCAGGAAAACCGTCTCATGCCGCGTGCCTTTCGGTTTCGTCCGCCTGCGCGGCCAACCGGCTGGGGGTTTCACCCCCAGACCCCCAGACTTTATTTGGCAAGATGAAGGGAGCAGGCAAGCGCATCATCCTTCGGCCTCGCGCTGTTTCTGTTCGTTGCGCTGGAAGAGGATGATCGGGATCACGAGAATAAGCAGCAGGATCACCGCCACGGCCGAGGCGACGGGCCAGTCGCGGTTGGAGAAGAACTCTTCCCACAACACCTTGCCGATCATCAGCGTGCCCGATCCGCCCAGAAGCGACGGGATCACGAATTCCCCGATGGTGGGGATGAAGACAAGGAAACAGCCGGCAATGATGCCGTTCTTCGACAGCGGGATCGTGACCAGCCAGAAGGCACTGAGGCGCGAGCAGCCGAGGTCTTCGGCGGCTTCGAGCAGGCTGTCATCCATGCGTTCCAGCGCCGAATAGATCGGGAGGATCATGAAGGGCAGGTAGGTGTAGACGATGCCGATATAGACGGCTGTGTTGGTGTTGAGGATCGTCAATGGTTCGTTGATCACACCGAGCCAGAGCAGGAACTGGTTGAGCAGACCCTCGTTCGAAAGGATTCCCATCCACGCGTAGACGCGGATCAGGAAGCTGGTCCAGAAGGGCAGGATCACCAGCATGAGCAGGGTCGGGCGCCATTCCGGGGCTGCGCGGGCCATCGCGTAGGCGATTGGATAGCCGACAATCAGCGTCATCACTGTCGAGGTGAGCGCGATCTGGAGCGAGCTGAGATAGGCTTTCCAGTAGAGATCGTCGGTGGTCAGGAACCAGAAATTTTCGAAATCCAGTTCGGCAAAGAAGCTGGTGAGGCCTTCCCACCCCTGCGACAGGTCAAGCTGGGGGAAATAGGGGGGGCGGGCCAGCGCGACGTCCGAGAGCGAGATTTTCAGGACGATCACGAAGGGGATCAGGAAAAGCGCGATCAGCCAGAGATAGGGCACCGCGATGAGGACGAAGCGGCGCATCCCTCAGTGCTCCAGCAGGACACCAGCGGTGTCGGTGAAGCTGATCCAGACCGGGTCTTCCCACGTGATCTGACGCCGCGACAGGCGGCGGGTGTTGGCGGTCTGCGCCTTGATGACATGGCCCGTGGGCAATGCGACGTGATAGGTCGAGATGTTGCCGAGATAGGCGATGTCGAGCACCTTGCCCTGCAGCTTGTTGGCTGCGTCCTGTGGTTCTTCTGTGCTGATGGCGACCTTTTCGGGGCGGATGGCGAAATGGATTTCCTGCCCGGCGTCGAATTTTGTGGCGGTCGTGCCGATGATGTCGGGCTGACCTTCGGCCCATTGGGTGACGACCTTGTCGCCACTGGGTTTGGCGCGGCCCGAGATGATGTTCACGTCACCGATAAAGTCGGCCACGTAGACCGAATTCGGCGCTTCGTAGATCTGGGCCGGGGTGGCGACCTGGATGATGCGGCCTTCATCCATGACGGCGACGCGGGAGGCCACGGTCATGGCCTCTTCCTGGTCGTGGGTCACGATCACGAAGGTGGTGCCGGTCTTTTCCTGAATGTCCATCAGCTCGAACTGGGTGTCCTGGCGAAGCTTCTTGTCGAGCGCGCCGAGCGGTTCATCGAGCAGGAGCAGTTTCGGAGCCTTGGCCAGAGAGCGGGCGAGTGCCACGCGCTGCCGCTGGCCGCCGGAAATCTGGTGGGGTTTGCGTTTGGCGAATTTGCTCAGACGGGTGAGACGCAGCATTTCTTCGACGCGCGCCGCAATCGCGTCCTTGTCCTTGCCTTCGCGCTTGAGGCCGAAGGCGATGTTGTCCCACACAGAAAGGTGCGGGAACAGCGCGTAGGACTGGAACATCATGTTCACCGCCCGTTTGTTCGGCGGGATCTTGGCCATGTCCTGGCCTGCGATGAAAATCTTGCCTTCGGTCGGCGTTTCGAACCCGGCGAGCATGCGCATCATCGTCGTCTTGCCGCAGCCGGATGGACCGAGAAGGGCAAAGAATTCCCGTGTGTAGATGTCCTGTGTCAGATCGTCGATGGCGGTGAAATCGCCAAACCGTTTGGTGACATTTTTGAACTGGATCAGCGGTTTTTCGTTGGGGTCGTCCCACGGAGCGAAAACGGTTTGCGACACTTCTGGCACCTCCGGGTCAAGACAACACCCGGCGGGAATGTCCCGCCGGGCAAGAGCACGTATCGGATCAGGTGCCGGATTTGACCTTTGTCCACATCCGCGTCAGCGAACGCTGCTCGGCCGGGGGGAAGGGGGTCACGGTGTAGAGCTTTTCAAGCGTCACCTCGTCCGGGTAGATCGCGGTGTCGCCGATCACGTCCTCGACGAGGAACTCCTTGGAGGCCGCGTTGCCGTTGGCATAGTACACGTAGTTCGACGCCGCCGCCATGTTCTGAGCGTCCATGATGAAGTTCAGGAACGTGTGTGCGCCATCCGGGTTTGGTGCATCGACCGGGATCGCCATCTGGTCGAACCACATCAAAGCACCTTCGACAGGGGCGTTGTAGGCCACTTCGACGCCATTGTCGGCCTCGGCGGCACGGTCACGGGCCTGAAGGATGTCGCCGGACCAGCCGAACGCGACGCAGATGTCACCATTGGCCAGCGCGTTGATGTATTCCGAGCTGTGGAACTTCTGGACATAGGGACGCACGGCCATGAGAACTTCCTCGGCTTTTGCAAGCGCCTCGTCATCCTTGCGGTCCGGATCCATACCGGCATAGGCGAGCGCGGCCGGGATCATCTCGGTCGGGGCGTCGAGGAAATGCACGCCGCATTCCGACAGCTTTTCCATGTTCTCGGGATTGAAGACGAGGTCGAGCGACGCGATTGGCGCGTCTGCGCCAAGCAATTCGGTCACCTTGCCGGTGTTCACGCCAATGCCCGTTGTGCCCCACATGTAGTTGATCGAGTATGCGTTGCCGGGGTCGTACTGCGCGGTCCGTGCTTCGATCACGTCCCACATGTTGCCCTTGTTCGGCAGCTTGGACATGTCGAGCTTCTGAAACGCGCCGGCTTCGATCTGGCGCTGAAGGAAGGTGCCGGTCGGAACCACGACATCATAGCCCGAACCGCCAGCCAACATCTTGGTTTCGAGCAGTTCGTTGCTGTCGAATACGTCATAGATCAGGTCGATGCCCGTTTCTTCTTCGAACTTGGCGAGCAGGCTTTCGTCGATGTAGTCAGACCAGTTGTAGACGCGCACTTCCTCTGCATGGGCGAGTGAGGCCAGAAGTGCTGCACCTGCGGTCATCGTCAGCAGATGGATTTTCATGAGGTACTCCCGTTGATCCCAGAACACTTGCGGTCCTGTGGATGTGAATTTGATCAAATCTTGCCCGGTCTGGCAATAGCTGTGATGTTTTCACTTCCCTCTGGAACGTGCAAGATGACTTGTCAGAGGCAGGATGTCGGGCATTCTGCCCAAAGACGCAGCAGTTCGTGAGGAATGACATGGCTGGACAGACAATGCGCACGCCCCCGGCAGAGCCGATCCGTTTGCCGGCCCATGAACTTGTGTATCGCCAGTTGCGCGATCAGGTCCTGTTCGGAGAGTTCGAGCCGGGCCAGCCCGTGACCATCCAGGGGCTTACCGAGGCGCTGGGTGTCGGCATGACCCCCGTGCGCGAGGCACTGCGGCGGCTGACAGCCGAAGGTGCTCTGGAATTCCTCGGCAACCGGCGAATCGCTGTTCCGGTGCTCGACGCGCAGGCCATCGAGGAGTTGAGCATTGCCCGCAAGGCCTTGGAGCCGGAGCTCGCCCGCCGTGCCGCGCATCGAGCGACCGTGCAGGACGTGGTCCGGCTGACCGAGATCGACCAACGTCTGGATGCCGCGATCCGGCGGGGGGATGTGCGCCGCTACCTTGTCGAGAACCACAGTTTCCACGCAGATCTGAATGCGCTCGCGCAGGCTCCGATCCTGACCGAGATGGTGGATCGGCTGTGGCTGCGCTTTGGTCCGTCGCTGCGGGTTGTCTGTGGGCAATTCGGGACCCGGAATCTGCCGGATCGTCACAAGGATGTGTTGGCTGCCCTAGCGTCACATGACGGGGCGGCGGCGGCGGACGCGATGATGGGCGACGTGGCGCAGGGCATGGAACAAATCCGCCAGGGACTGTCCTGATTCGATTGACTCGAAATAATTTGATCATATTTTGACGGCAATCGCACAAGAAGGATTTGCCGCCATGGTTTCGATCACCAATCACATGCCTACGTCCGAGTTGCAGGCGCTCGATGCCGCGCATCACATGCATCCCTTCACGCATGGGACGGGGCTCGCCGCAAAGGGCGCGCGGGTGATCACGCGGGCCGACGGCGTCTGGCTGACCGATAGTGACGGCCACCGCATCCTCGACGCAATGGCGGGGCTTTGGTGCGTGAACATTGGCTATGGCCGCAAGGAACTGGCCAATGTCGCAGCGCGTCAGATGGAAGAGCTGCCGTTCTACAACACCTTCTTCCAGACCACCCATGTGCCGGCCATTGCCCTGTCGCAGAAACTGGCCGAACTGGCACCCGAAGGGTTCAATCAGGTGTTTTTTGCCGGGTCCGGGTCCGAGGCGAATGATACCAATCTGCGTCTGGTGCGCACCTATTGGGCCGAAAAGGGCCAGCCCGAGCGGAACATCGTCATCTCGCGCTGGAATGCCTATCACGGCTCATCGGTCGGGTCGGGCAGCCTTGGTGGCATGAAGGGCATGCACATGCAGGGTGGCCTGCCGATCCCGAACATCCACCATATCGACCAGCCGAACTGGTGGGCCGAAGGCGGCGACATGACACCCGAGGAATTCGGGCTGGAGCGCGCGCGCCAGCTTGAGGCGGCCATCGAAGAACTGGGGCCGGACCGGGTTGCCGCCTTTATCGCTGAACCGGTGCAGGGCGCCGGTGGCGTGATTGTCCCGCCCGAGACCTACTGGCCCGAAATCCAGCGCATCGTCGACAAGTACGGCATCCTCCTGATCGCGGACGAGGTGATCTGCGGCTTTGGGCGCACAGGCAACTGGTTCGGCAGCCAGACCATGAACATCCGCCCGCATATCATGACCATCGCCAAGGGCCTCAGCTCGGGCTATCAGCCCATCGGCGGGTCGCTGATCTGCGACGAGGTGGCCGAGGTCATCAACAATGTCGAGTTCAACCACGGCTACACCTATTCCGGACATCCGGTGGCCTGTGCCGTGGCGCTCGAGAACCTGCGCATCCTCGATGAAGAAGGCATCATCACCCGAGTGCGGGAGCAGACGGCGCCTTACCTCAAGCAGAAGTTCGAAAGCCTGACCGAGCATCCTCTGGTGGGGGAGGCCAAGATTGTCGGCATGATGGGGTCGATCGCCCTCACACCGGACAAGGCCTCCCGCGCCGCGTTCGAGGCGGAGGCGGGCACAGTCGGTTTCATCTGTCGCGAGCGGTGTTTTGCAAACAACCTCGTCATGCGGCATGTCGGTGACCGGATGATCATCTCTCCGCCGCTGGTGATTTCGCGCGACGAGATCGACACGCTGATCGAACGCGCATGGCAGTCACTGGACGAATGTCATGCACGGTTGAAGGACGAAGGGTTGATGAAGGCGCGCGTGTCGAGCTAAGCGCGCAAAAACCTCAGAAGGTTTTTCGAAATGCGTCGTCGCATTTCAGCCCTTGGCCAGCGTGTGTTCGTATCTCTGACGTGCCACCGCCTCATGCGCTTCTGCCTTGCGATTGTCCGCGAGGCAGGTTTCCACATAGGTCAGGTGATCGACGACAGCCTTGCGCGCGGCCTCCGGTTCGCGTGCCTGCAACGCTTCGTTGATTGCCCGGTGCTGATCAAGAAGCGTGGCGCGCGTGGTGCGTTGGCGGAACATGATCTGGCGGTTGTAGAACACGCCTTCGCGCAGCAGCTGATACATTGACCGCATCATGTGCAGCATGATGACGTTGTGGCTGGCTTCGATGATCGAGAGATGGAATTCGGCGTCGAGCGCAGCCTCGTCCGCGGGGTTGCGCTTCTGATGCGCGGCCTCCATCCGGTCGAACACGGTCTGGATCACCTTGAGATCCGTGTCCGACGCCATCCGCGCCGCGCGTTCCGCTGCCAACCCTTCCATGTCGCGGCGGAAGGACAGGTAGTCAAAGACAGCCTCGTCATGGCTGGCGAAAAGCTGGATCAAGGCTTCGGAAAAGGCTGAACCCAATACATCAGCCACGTAGACCCCGGCCCCGGCGCGACTGGTCAGAAGCCCACGTTCAGACAGGTCCGCGATGGATTCTCGAAGTGATGGGCGCGAGACATTCAACCGTTCTGACAGTTCCCGTTCCGAGGGCAAGCGCTCTCCGGGGCGCAGGATGCCCTGAAGGATCAGCTTTTCGATCTGCCGTGTAACCGAGGTCGACAGCTTTTCAGGGGTGACGGGTTGGAAGGGCATGTTGCTCGCGATCGGGTTTATTGGTCAAATGATATGACCGATTTCCCGTGTGGGCAAGTTACCAGCGCGTGAGCGCATCCTCGTCTTCGTCCTTCGCGGCAACCCAGCTGGTTTCTCCGGTTGCAGCGTGTTCCTTTTTCCAGAATGGCGCGCGCGACTTGAGGTAGTCCATCAGGTATTCCGCCGCCTCGAACGCGTCCTTGCGATGCGGGGCGGCGGTGGCGACCATCATGATCTTCTCGCCCGGCTCCATCCGGCCATAGCGGTGGATCACCAGCACGTCGCCCAGGGACCAACGTGTCACCGCCTCGGCCGCGATGGCCTCGAGTGCTTTCTGCGTCATGCCCGGATAATGTTCGATCTCCATGGCATCCAGGCCGCCCTTGCCAAAGTCGCGCACGACGCCGGTGAAGGTGACGATGGCCCCCATGTCGTGACGGCCGCTGGCAAAAGCCTCGGCTTCTGCGCCGAAATCGAAAGGCGCGTCCTGAACGACGATCCGCATCAGCCGCCCGTCATCGGCGGGAAGAACGCAACTTCCCGCGCGCCTTTGATTGACGCGTCAAAATCGGTGAGTTCCTGATCAACGGCCACCCGCAGCGCGCTCAGGTCCGAGAAAGCAAGATCATAGCGGTCTTCCCGTGCGCGCAGTTCGGCCACGAGATCGGCCACGGTCTCGGCGTCAGTGGTGACGGTTTCCTTGGGGATGCCGATCCGTTCGCGGACCCAGGCAAAGTAGAGCACATTCATCCGATCAATCCTTCAAGAAGGGCACGGCCTTGCGGAAATAGTCCCAGCCTGTGACCAGCGTCAGAAAGGCCGCGACCCACAGCAGCACAATGCCCGCGTTGCCGGCCCAGACCATGCCGGCATGTTTCCACCACAGCCCATGCAGGTCTTCGATTTCGCCCATCATCACGCCCTGAAAGATCTCCGGGCTCATGCCCATGGCGGACATGCCAAGGTAGTGTTCGAACACACCTTGGGCAAACAGGATGGCGATTGCGATCATCTGCAGCGTGGTTTTCCACTTGGCCAGCGGCGTGACCTTGAGCGTACCGGCCGTGTCGCCCAGAAACTCGCGCAGGCCGGAGACAAAGACCTCGCGAAACAGGATGAAGGTCGCGGGAAGGACCAGCCAGGGCGACATCGAGGAATACCCCACGATGACCATCAGCGCGATCACCACCATCGCCTTGTCCGCAATCGGATCAAGCATCGCGCCCAGCTTGCTTTCCTGTTTCCAGGCGCGGGCAAGATAGCCGTCGAACCAGTCGGTGATGGCGGCGGTCACGAACAGGACCAAAGCGAACCAGTCGGCCGCGGGGCGCGAGAAATAAAGGAACATGAGAGCCACCCCCGGCGCCGCCAAGAGGCGCAGGACCGTCAGGATATTTGGCACCGTCATCTTCATGCCCCTTACCTATCGTGCCCCGTTGAGACTGAAAAGACGCGGTTTGGTGGTTTTCCAAACTTCGCCTGTCGCGGGCTGCGTCGGGTCGGGCGGCTATTCGGTGGTGGATGCGGTGCGGCGCAACAGGTCCAGATAGCGCGCCCGTGCCTCGGGCAGCGGCTTGCCCACCTGTCCTGCCGCCATTTTGTGTTCGAGGAAGTAACCTGTCAGCCCCAAAGCCTCAGCGATGTCGGCATTGTCCGTCGCGCCATCCTCGCGCAGGGCGTCGGGCAGGGGCAAAAGCCGGTCGGCCCAGACGCCTGCACCTTGGGCGGAAACGGCGCGGCCGGATTTTGGGGACACGTAGATCAGCCCCTCGGTGGCCCCCGTCACGGCGCAACAGCTCAGGTCTAAACCATAGCCCAGATCGTCCAGCAGCGCGGTTTCCCACCGCAGGTAAGCCAAGGGCCAGAGGTCGGTTTGATCCAGAAGATCGAGCAGGTTCTGCGTGTGGGTGTAGAGACCGGGATGCGGTTCACGTTCGGGCAGGACAAACGCCAGAATCGCCAGCGTTGCGTTCATCCCGGCCAGCGTGGCTCGGTTCTGCATAGCGATTGCCGCACGCGAGCGTTGGAGTTCGACGGTAAAACTGCCGAGATGGTCCTCAAGCCGGGCGCGCCAGACAAGATCAAGCTGCGCGCCGGGTTGGAGGATGGGCGCGATCTTGCGCGAGGCCCCACCGCGCACGACACCCGAATGGCGCCCGCGTTCCGGGGTGAACACGTCGATGATCATCGCGCTTTCGCCATGTCGTCGCGCGCTGAGAAGAATGCCTGTGTCGCGCCAATCCATGAGCTGAAACTAGCCCGACAGCCCGTCTTCATCCAGAAGATGCCGCCCGGCGCGGTCTTCGACCTCGATCACCCAGAGATCGCTGTCAAAGCTGCGCTGCTTGGCGATGCTGGCGTCGACTTCCGCCTCGGGCCCGTCGGCCAGCACCTGCCACGTCCGCGCGCCTGTCATCAGGTCGTATTGGCGCACAAAGGCCTTCGCTTGTCCGTCAAGCGTGTTGAGCTTGACCAGAACAGCGCCTGCCGTGTCGTCACCATGCGCGGTGACGAAGGCGGGGATGTCGGCCAGCGCAAGGCGGCGCAGATAGGCATGCGTCCAGAGGCCACTTGCCAGCCGGGCTTCAGGCATTGCCGTCCTTGAAATCGAGACCCATCTCGGAATAGCGTTCGGCTTCGTCGAGCCATTTCTCACGGACCTTCACCTGCATGAAAAGGTGAATGCGGCGACCAAGGAATTCTTCGAGTTCTTCGCGGGCGGCCTTGCTGATGGCCTTGATGGTTTCGCCCTTGTTGCCAAGAACGATACCTTTGTGCCCGTCGCGGACCACGTAGATCACCTGGTCGATCCGCGCCGATCCATCCTTGCGCTCTTCCCAATGTTCTGTCTCGACGGTGAGCTGGTAGGGCAATTCCTGATGCAGGCGAAGCGTCAGCTTTTCGCGCGTCATCTCGGCTGCGATCATGCGCAGGGGCAGGTCGGCGATCTGGTCTTCGGGATAGAGCCACGGGCTTTCCGGAAGCGTCGCCGCCAGCCATTTGCGCAGGTCTTTGACGCCATGTCCGCGTTCCGCCGAGATCATGAAGGTTTCGGTAAAGGCGAACTTCTCGTTCATGTCCTGCGACAGCTTCAGCAGATGCTGGGCTTCGACGCGGTCGATCTTGTTGATGGCTAGTGCCACGGGCCGCTTGCCCACCACTTCGGCAAGGTTTTCGAGGATCGCCTCGACCCCTTCGGTAATCCCACGATGCGCTTCGATCAGCAGCACGACGATATCGGCGTCCGACGCACCACTCCACGCGGCGGCGACCATGGCGCGGTCGAGACGACGGCGCGGTTTGAAGAGGCCGGGGGTGTCCACCAGAACGATCTGCGCATCGCCTTCGATGGCAACGCCGCGGATGCGCGCGCGGGTGGTCTGGACCTTGTGGGTCACGATCGACACTTTTGCGCCGACCATCTGATTGGTCAGCGTGGATTTGCCCGCATTGGGCTCTCCGATCAAAGCGACGAAACCGGCGCGCGTGGTCATAGGTGCATCCATCCTTAGAAGTCCGGCGTCATACGCCAGATCGCGGGGCAGAGCCAGCCCTGTCTTTGCGCCCGCTGCGCACCAAGGTGTAGACGCCGCTGCCGACAATCAAGGTGGCCCCCACCAGCGTGAGCGCGTCGGGACGTTCCCCGAAGATCAGATAGGCAAAGACCAGAGCGATCAAGAGACGGGAGTAGCGGAACGGGGCCACGACAGAGACTTCGCCGGTGCGCATGGCTTTGGTCAGGGCGCTGTAGCCGATCAGCCCGGCGAACCCGGTGCCCATGAGCATCGTCAGCGCAGGCAGGCTTGGGGCAGAGAGCGGCGCGCTTTCGAACAGAGTTATGACGACCCCTGCGATGAAGACCATCAAGAACCCCAGGACACCAAGCTGAGTTGCTGACACTTCCGGTGGGCTGGCGCGGGTCATGAGGTCACGACCGGCAAAGCCGATCATGCCCAGAACGGCAAAAATGACGGTTGCATCAAACCCTGATGGGGTGGGGCGCAGGATCAGCAGAACCCCGAAAAAGCCGACAGCCATCGCAATCCAGCGGCGGAGTCCGACTTTTTCCTTGAGAACAATCACCGCGCCAAGGGTGACCACCAGCGGGGCGGCTTGCAGGATGGCGGATGTTGTGGAGAGCGGTACGAAGGCAAGGCTGAGGGCAAAGAACAGACGACCAAGGATCTCGAAGGCCGAGCGGATCAGCAGCGGACCTTCGATATAGGCGTGGCTGTAGAGCGGTTCGCGGCGCCACAGCGCGTAGAGGAGAAAGAAGCCCGTTCCGAAAAGTCCGAAGAGCATTGTTCCGACGCCCGGAGAGACATCGCCCGTACCCGTTGCTGCCTTGAAGAACGCGTCCTCGATGGCAAAACCGAGCATGGCCAGAACCATGAAGAGGCTGCCTCGAAGATTGTCGCTCAAGACGGGCTCTTTTCGACCGCAGCCAGCAGCGTCTTGGCTGCCGCCTGCTCCGCCTGCCGTTTGGAGCCGGCCTTCGCGCTGGCGGTCTGACCGTCTTCCAGGCGCACTTCGATCACGAAGACCGGGGCGTGATCCGGGCCTTCGCGGGACAGTTCGACATAGCTGGGCGGTGGCATCGCGCGGGCCTGCGCCCATTCCTGCAAGGCGGTCTTGGCATCGCGTGCATCGTCTTTGACGGATCCGATCCTGTTGCCCCAGAGGCGCAGGACCATTGCCTTGGCCGCATCGAACCCGGCATCAAGATAGACGGCCGCGATCACCGCCTCCATCGCATCGCCCAAGAGCGCCTGCTTACGCCGGCCACCCGACATCATCTCGGACCGACCGAGTTTGAGCGAGTCTCCAAGGTCGATCTGGCGGGCGACGTCGGCGCAGGTTTCCTTGCGCACCAGCGCGTTGAAGCGGGGGGCGAGCTGCCCTTCGGAGGCGGCCTTGTCTTCGGCCAGCAAAGCCTCGGCCATCACCAGACCAAGCACCCGGTCGCCAAGGAATTCGAGCCTCTGGTTGTCTTCGCGGTTCACACCGGCTCGCGACGAATGGGTTACAGCGCGCACCAGCAATTCGGGACGTTCAAACCGATGCCCCAATCGTGTCGACAGCGTCTGAAGATCCGCCGAAAGTTTCACTACTCGATCTTCTCGAAAAAGCGGTCGCCGCGCCATGTCCAGAAGAACAGCATGGACGATCCGGCGGACGAGAACATCACGCGGTTGGCTTTCCCGATCAGGTTCTCGAACGGCACGAAGCCAACGCCACCGGCAACGCTGGGCACGCGGCTGTCCGAGGAATTGTCACGGTTGTCGCCCATCATGAAGTAATGGCCTTCGGGCACGGTGTAGACCGGGGTGTTGTCCGAGCCTTGTGTGCCGATGTTCAGGATCCCATGTGTCCGACCGTTCGGCAGGGTTTCCGCAAATTTTTCCTTGATGCAAGTGCCACCCGTGCCGACCGGTCCGTTCGCGCAGCGCGGGCGCAGGCCTTGCGGACCCTGTGGCGCAGCGGTTTCTTCGAAATCCGGAAGCTGGGCCAGTTCAACCGCGGTGCCGTTGATGTGCAGCACGCCACGGATCATCTGAATCTTGTCGCCCGGAAGACCGATCACTCGCTTGATGAAGTCGCGCCCGGTAACGGGGTGGCGGAACACCGCGACATCGCCGCGTTCGGGTTCGGAGCCGAACAGGCGGCTGTTGTCTCCATCGGCCCAACCGCACAAGTCCTTGGCGTCGATGTCGATCCCGAAATTCGGCATGTAGAGCGATGGGCAAGACGCATAGGAATAGCCGTAGGACATCTTGTTGACGAAGAGGAAATCCCCGATCAGCAACGTATCCTTCATGGAGCCGGAGGGGATCCAGAAGGGCTGAAAGAACAAGGTCCGGAAGACCCCTGCGATCAAGAGAGCGTAAACGATGGTTTTGACCGTTTCGACGATGCCGCCGCTTTTCTTGGGTTCAGACGCCATGTTCCTGCCTTCTGCTCGGGTGTCCCGCGCTACATGAGCGGGGGCGGCGCGGGTGTCAAGCCAAGCGCCTGTTACTTGGGCCGCGCCTCGATCAGCACGGTGGCCTGCGCCCAGGGGTGATCGTCGGTCAGGGTGACATGGATGATCGCTTCGTGGCCCGGCGGTGTCAGGTCGTCAAGCCGTTGCTTGGCCCAGCCTGTCACTTCCATCACCGGTTGTCCGGTATGGAGATTGCGCACCGACATGTCCTTCCACGCGATCCCCATGCGCAGACCCGTGCCAAGCGCCTTGGAACACGCTTCCTTGGCGGCCCAGCGTTTGGCATAAGTTCCTGCGACGTCGCGGCGTCGTTCGGCCTTGCGCTGTTCTGTCTCGGTGAAAACGCGGTTGCGGAAGCGGTCGCCGAACCTCTCCAGCGTGGCGGCGATGCGCTCGATATTGGCCAGATCTGTGCCGATGCCGATGATCACGTGCCTGCTCCGGTTGCTGCAAACATCGGGAAGCTGACGCCCAAGGCCCATGCGAGGATGATCCCCAATGCTATCCCGGCCAGCAATGGCCCTGCGCGTTTGCCGAAGGCGCGGCCCATTGCGCCGTGAACGAAGAAAAACAGAAGGATCACCGGCGCAATGATCAGCAAGAAGAACAGTCCTTCCAGATCAAGCGCAACTGCGATGCCCAAGGACACCAAAAGTGCCACGCGCGCCGCGATGCGCCGCCAGAGTGATGCCTGCCACACCAGTTGTGCATCTGCGACCATGAAAGGGATCGCACCCAAGAGAAGTGCGGCAATGATCGGCAAACGTTCCGCATTCGGAAAGAAGTTCGCGCCATAACGGTCGAGCGCAAAGCCAAAGACGCCGATCCCCCAGGCCAGCAGAACCAGGAGCGCGATGAAGAACGGCTCGGCCCCGGGCCAGCCAAAGGCCATCCGCCCCCACAGCCAGCGCTGCATGATCAGGCTGAGGAGCCCGAAGACACCCAGATGAATGGCAAGGTAATCGGCCACCAGCACGGGCAGCACGCCGAAATCGAGCGGCAGCGCAATGAACGGTGTCAGAATGGCGGGCAGGATCAATGTGCCCATAAAACGCAGGACGCCGGGTTGATGGCTGGGCGGCAAAGGGGCCTCTGGGACGACAAGACGGGCCAAGGCGCCGGCAAAGAGGGTGATGGCTGCCATGATCGCAAGGAACGCCCACCCCGTGGGAAGGACGCTCACGGTCTGATCGCGGTCATAGGCGCGGTTCAGCCAGTCCAGCGCGGCTTTGCGACCCGCGCGCGATTGCAGGATGGCGACATGTTCGGTCCACGGGGCGATGATCGCGGCGCGGATCACATCGCCCGCGACCACGGTCTCGCCTTCCTCTGCGTCGGGGTCCACCATCTGCACGGCGTCGACACCAAAATCCCGCAGATGCGGCTCCCACTGGCCCGCGATCAGCAACATGTCTTGCGGTTGTTCGGCCGTGACGGCCTGTGAGAATGCCGAAAGCAGGACAATCGGCCCCGTTTCAACTTCGAGCGCCACGCGGATCAGCACATCCGTCGCCATGGAGTGGCCCAGCAAGGCCACGGGCCTGCCATCGTTCACGTCTTCGATGATCGCGAGGGTCTGATCCATCAAGAGGCGGGTTGTGCCTTCGATCCGGGTCACGTCGCCTGACATCGGATCGGGATGCGCTCCATGTCCTTCGAAGTCGAACATGTGGACGCGGTAACCCGCCTGCGCGAGGGTCAGGCCATAGCCCTGCATCATTTCGCGTGACCCGGCGAATCCGTGCGCAATCACAACGTTCGGGCCATTCGCCCCGTCCCGTGCCAGCGTTGTCACTGGCGTAGGCCCAACATAGCGGTCCGTAAACGTCACACCGGCACGCGCCGTTTCCAGAACAAGGATCGACAGCCCGGCAATCAGAATCGCGAGGAAGGTCAGCAGCGGGCGGTTCATGCTGCTTCGTCAGGCTCGCGCGGCATCCATCAGCCGCCGCATTTCCGCGATGGCTGCTTCAAGACCAAGGAACACCGATTCTCCGATCAGGAAATGCCCGATGTTGAGCTCGACCACCTCTGGGAAGGCGGCAACCGGGGTGACGGTTTCGTAGTTCAGCCCGTGACCCGCATGCACCTCGAGTCCAAGCGAATGCGCATAGGCCGACATCTCGCGCATCATCTCCAGCTCGCGGTCGCGGGTTTCGAAGTCGCCCTCGGCATGAGCATCGCAATAGGCGCCGGTGTGCAGTTCTATGACCTGTGCCCCGATGCGGTGGGCGGCGGCGATCTGACGTTCATCGGCGCCGATGAAGATCGACACGCGGCAGCCAGCCTCGCGGAGGGGGGCAATGAAGCCAGCCAGCTTGTTTTCCTCGCGCGCGACCTCAAGCCCGCCTTCGGTGGTGCGTTCCTCGCGCTTTTCGGGAACGATGCAGACCGCGTGCGGTTTGTGGCGCAGAGCGATCTTCTGCATTTCCTCCGTGGCGGCCATCTCGAAGTTCAGCGGCACCTGCAAGGTTCCCATAAGACGGTCGATATCGCTGTCGATGATATGGCGGCGGTCTTCGCGCAGATGCGCAGTGATACCGTCTGCCCCGGCCTTTTCGGCCAGTTGCGCGGCGCGCACGGGGTCAGGGATCGCTCCTCCGCGTGCATTTCGCAAGGTGGCCACGTGGTCGATATTCACGCCGAGCCGCAAGCGGCCTGCATAGTCAGTCATTCTCGCCTCCATCGTTGAGGCAGAACCTAGTCTGCCGCCTGACCGTCGTCAGCCTGTTTCTTCTTTTTCTTCAAAGACGCCAGTTTGGCCTTCAAAGCGCCCTTCCGGCGGTTCTGATAGGCGCGGATCAGCGGCACCGAAAGATAATAGCAAATCAGCCCGCAGATGATGCCGGGGAGAATCCCACCGATCAGCCAGGGAAAGAACACCTCATCGTAGAAGATGCGCAGGCCTTCCCAATTGGCGGTTGCGTCGGTGAAGATCGCCATGAAATTGCGCCAGAGGTCTTCTCCGGCCTTGGCGAACTTGTAGCCGATGCTGCCATGGGCATGGCGGATTTCGCCCAGTCCCAAGAGCCAGTAGCCAGTTTGAAGAGAGGCCACGCTGATCGGCACATAGGTCAGAGGATTGCCGAAGAAGGTGGACAACAGGGCCGCCAGGATGTTGCCGCGCATGACCCAGGCGATGATCGCCGCCGTGATGAAATGGAGCCCGTAGAAGGGGGTGAACGTGGTCAGGACGCCGGCAAAGATGCCGCGCGCGATCCGTTCCGGGGGGTCGGGCAGGCGATGCAGACGGTGCTGGACATACCGTGCGGCGCGTGTCCAGCCGCCCCGCGGCCAAAGCGCCTCACGGAGGGTGGTCAGGAAAGACCGCCTGTCCCGCCGTTTGAATACCAAGTCGCGTCCCTTCGATCTTCCTATTCGGCCGCAGCCGGTTGTGTCGACAATGCAGGATCCCGCCGCCGAACCACGGACGCCACATCACTTTCCGCTTCGAGCGCAGACAGGACCGCATGAAGGTGATTTGCATCACTGAGGTCGATGTCTAGGAGCAGTTTGTAAAAGTCCGGTTTTCGATCCACAAAAATCAGGTCCGAGATATTGGCCTTTTTTTCGCCGATCAATGTGCAAATCCGTCCCAGGACGCCCGCATCGTTGCCGATCGTCAGTTCAAGGGAAACCGAATAGACAGGCGGGTGGTTCCCATCCGCCCAATGCAGGTCAAGCCATCGCGACGGGTGATCCTCGTGAGCGGCGAGGGCACCACAGTCGATCGAATGAACGACGACCCCTTTTCCACGCTGGACGATGCCCACGATCCGTTCGCCCGGGAGCGGCTGGCAGCAGGGCGCTCGGTCAAATGCCTGACCCTTGTCGAGACCGATGACGGCGCTCTGCATCTCGATGAAATCCGACGGTTCGGGTGCAAGATCGGGATAGACCGCCGCCACGACCTCGCGCGCGGACAGTTCCGCGCTGCCGAGCCGCGCCAACAGGTCTTGAGCGTCGGGAATACGCAGGTTGCGCGCGGCCATTTCAAGCGCCTTGTCGCTGGCTTTCTTGCCGACATTCTCGAAGGCAGAGCGCGCGAGTTCGCGCCCAAGCTGGGCAAACCGTTCGCGCCCGGCCTCGCGAAGCGCGCGGCGGATCGCGGACTTGGCCTTGCCCGTGGTCGCGATGTCAAGCCACGTGGCCTGCGGGCTCTGTCCCTCGGCTGTGACGATTTCGACGGACTGTCCGTTCTTGAGGCGTGTCCAAAGCGGCACGCGGATACCGTCTACCTTGGCCCCGACACATCCCGCACCGATGCGCGTATGGATCGAATAGGCGAAATCGAGCGGCGTTGCCCCGCGCGGCAGTTTGACCACATCCCCTTTGGGCGTGAAGCAGAACACTTGGTCGGGATACATCTCGAGCTTCACAGCCTCGAGGAAATCTTCGTGATCGTCCTCGCCGACAAACTGTTCGGTCAGGGAGGCCACCCATTTTGCCGGGTCAACGGCAAAGGGGTTTTCGCTGCGGACACCGTCACGATAGGACCAGTGCGCGGCAACGCCTGTTTCAGCCACATCGTGCATCTGACGCGTGCGGATCTGCACTTCGACGCGTTTGCCGTCGCGACCGGACACAGTGGTGTGAATCGAGCGATAGCCGTTCGATTTCGGTTCGCTGATATAGTCCTTGAAACGGCCCGGAATGGCGCGCCAGCGCTGATGAATCACGCCCAGGGTGGCGTAGCAATCCGCCTTGGAGCGGGTGATGATCCGGAACCCGTAGATGTCCGAAAGACGGGAAAACCCGATCTCCTTCTCCTGCATCTTGCGCCAGATCGAATAGGGTTTCTTGGCGCGCCCGAACACTTCGGCGTCGATCCCGGCTTTCTCAAGCTCATGCCGCATGTCGCCGGTGATGCGGTGGATCACGTCACCGGTTTCCTTCTGCAACGTGATGAAGCGGCGGATAATGCTGGCGCGGCCTTCTGGGTTCAGGACGCGGAATGCCAGATCCTCAAGCTCTTCGCGCATCCATTGCATCCCCATGCGGCCCGCAAGAGGCGCATAGATGTCCATGGTTTCGCGCGATTTCTGGATCTGTTTTTCCGGCTTCATCGCCTTGATCGTGCGCATGTTGTGCAGACGGTCGGCGAGTTTCACCAGGATGACGCGCAGGTCCTTGGACATCGCCATGAACAGCTTGCGGAAATTCTCGGCCTGCTTGGTTTCCGAGCTGGAAAGCTGCAGGTTGGTCAGCTTGGTCACGCCATCGACCAGCATTGCCACTTCGT
This sequence comes from Marivita sp., assembly GCF_022763305.1. GTDB lineage: Bacteria > Pseudomonadota > Alphaproteobacteria > Rhodobacterales > Rhodobacteraceae > Marivita. Next base: position 29,091 of record NZ_JALEGT010000049.1, read on the forward strand.
TGCCGAAGCGGGTGGCGACCTCGGAGTAGGTCGACTTCGTGTCTTCGATGGTGTCGTGCAGCAGCGCGGTGATGATCGTGGCATCGTCGAGCTGCTGTTCCGTCAGGATCGCGGCAACTGCCACCGGGTGAGAGAAATATGGCTCACCCGAATGGCGGAACTGACCCTCGTGCATTTCGCGGCCATACTCATAGGCCGCACGAATGAGCGCTTCGTTCGTTCTTGGATTGTAGATGCGCACCAGCGCAACAAGGTCGTCGGCCGCGATCATCGGCGCCTCATTCTCATGCGGCCCGCATCGCGGCGGGCCTTAGCCCTGACCCTGCGCCTCCATCAGCGCACGGAGCAGTTTTTCCTCGGAAAGATCGTCGTCGGCGGGCTTGTCGGGTTCAGCACCCATCAGCAGCGCCATTGCGTCTTCTTCCGGCTCGTCGACTTCGATCTGTGTCTGGTTCGATTCGATCAGACGCTCGCGAAGCTCGTCGGCCGATTGAGTTTCGTCCGCAATCTCACGGAGCGCAACAACCGGATTCTTGTCGTTGTCGCGATCGACCGTGATCGCAGCGCCTGCCGACACTTCACGAGCACGGTGTGCCGCGAGCATCACAAGCTCGAAACGATTTGGGACTTTGTCAACGCAATCTTCAACCGTGACGCGGGCCATGGGAACTCCAATTCATCGGGCAGCCTTTGAGAGGTTGATAGATATCGCTCTGATCCCGCGAATACAAGTCAATATCAGGAGTCAAGCACAACAATCTCGGCCAGAGCCTCTGGCGCGAGCGCGGAACACAGTTCCGACACGGTCATATTCAGGACCGGATGACGCCATTCTGCCGCAATTTCCCGCAATGGCACAAGAACAAATGCACGGTCCTGAAGACGGGGATGCGGAAGGATCAGATCGGTCGGCGCGGTCTGCCGTTGCTCGGTTGCCGGAAGCGTGCGCCAATGCTCGAACGTGGCGAGATCCGGCAGCACCGAGTCGCCGCATGCGAGAAGATCCAGGTCCAATGTCCGCATGCCCCAGCGTTCAACGCGCTTTCGACCGTATTTTTGCTCGAGTCCATGAAGGTAAGCGAGCATATCTTTGGACGAGAGGTCAGACTTAAGATGGAGGGCCGCGTTTACGTAGTCCGGGCCTGATCCGGCAGGGAAACAGGGCGTGGCATAAAACGCGCTGACGGCCTGAATCTCCATGTTTTCTTGGCGCAAATCAGCGATGGCGGCTTTCAGCGTATCACTGGGCGAAGATTTGCCGGATGCTAAATTGGCGCCCAAAGCGACGAAAAAATCGTTCATAAATTTGTCATATGTGCGAGAGTGGCCGGAAATCTCACCTTGCGATGTTATGTCAAACCATTAAATCACCGGACGCGACTTGGCCATACGGCCATCGGACCCACCACTCCCGATTGTCGGCTCTGTCGCGTCTTTATTTCGAAAGGCTCAATTCATGTTCTACAAAGACGAGCGTTTGGCGCTGTTCATTGATGGCTCAAATCTCTACGCGGCCGCGAAGTCGCTTGGTTTCGACATCGACTACAAGTTGCTGCGTCAGGAGTTTGTGCGGCGGGGAAAGCTTCTTCGCGCCTTCTACTACACGGCGCTGCTGGAAAATGACGAGTATTCGCCGATCCGTCCGTTGGTGGATTGGCTGCATTACAACGGTTTCAACATGCGCACGAAACCGGCCAAGGAATATACCGACAGCCAGGGTCGCCGGAAGGTCAAGGGCAACATGGATATCGAACTGACGGTCGATGCCATGGAACTGGCCGACCATGTCGATCACATCGTGCTCTTCTCGGGCGATGGCGATTTCCGTCCGCTGATCGAAAGCCTGCAACGCAAGGGCGTGCGCGTGTCGGTCGTATCCACGATCCGCAGCCAGCCGCCCATGATCGCGGATGAACTGCGGCGCCAGGCGGACAACTTCATTGAACTCGATGAACTGCGGGACGTGATTGGCCGACCGCCGCGCGATCCGATGCCCGAGCGTCAGCCTGTTGCGGTTGAGCAGGACTGATCCTTGATCCGAGCCCGGATGCCCCATGTGGAGTGACCTGCTTGCGTTAGGCAGTCTGTTCATCGTGGCATTCGGGGCGGCAACAATCCTTCCGTTCCAGTCCGAGATCGTGTTCGTCGCGCTGCAACTGCGCGGCGACATTGCGATCGAGTGGATCGTTATCTTTGCCAGCGTGGGCAATATCCTTGGGTCCGGGCTCAACTATGCATTGGGCCGGGTTCTGGAACGGTATCGCGGGCGCCGATGGTTTCCGGTTTCCGAAGCACAGCTCGAAAAGGCGCGCGACTGGTATCTGAAATGGGGCGTGTGGACGCTCCTGCTCAGCTGGGCTCCGCTGGGTGATGCGCTGACCATCGTCGCCGGGGTGATGCGCACCAATGTCTGGCTGTTCTTCCTGCTGGTCGGCATCGCCAAGACCGTCCGCTATATCGTCGTGGCTCTGGTTACGGCTGCGGCGTTCTGACCTCGGAACTGACACGCGCCAAAGGCAGATCGCGGGCGGCGCGGGTGATGCCGAGGATCATGAGCAGGGTCGTCGCGCAGAAATACCCGGCCACGCCGATGAACTGAGTCTCGATGCCGACGCCAAGGTCGATGAGCAACCCCGTGATCCCGGGGCCGATGGCGGACCCAAGAACCATCACGGCCGTCGCCATCGACTTGATCGCCCCGATATGGGCGGTGCCGTAGAATTCCGCCCAGAAGGCGTTGGGCAGGGTTGAATTGGCCCCTGACGTGATCCCGAGAAAGGCAAAGCCAAGCGCAAGCGTTGCTGGGCTTTCGCTGACGGAAAACAGCAGGAATGCGACCACCATCGGCAATTGGTAGAAGGGTGTCAGCCGCGCGGTACCAAGCCGGTCCAGCGCCCAGCCCGACACGATCATCGAGGTGATGCCGATGGCGGTGTAGAGCGGGAAGAAGCTGACGAAGACAAGATGTTCGAGCCCTTTCACATTGGCCACATGGACCTGGTGAAAGAAGAACGCGGTGTTGAAGGCGGCAGGTCCCAGAACCGCAGGGACCATGCACCAGAACAGCGGATGCTTCAGGACTTCGAGCCGCCTCCAGTGCCGTCCGGACATGCCCAGCGACACATCGGTTTCAGCATGCGAGGCCGGCGTGCGTTCCTGTGCCAACAGCTTCCCAAGGATGGGAACTGCGCCGATGCAGATCAGTGCTCCCAAAATCCAGAGGTTTTGCCAGGCAAACACTGTCATCGCCGCGACGACCGCCATGGGGACCAGCGATTCGCCCACCGCAAAGCCAAGGGTCGCAATCGACAGGGCGCGACCGCGTGTGGCCACAAACCAGCGCGCCATGGCGACAACCGCGATATGCGAACACATGCCCTGCCCGAACAATCGCAGCGCGAATATGATCACCGGCAACGCCCAGACCCACGGGTTGAAGGCCATGGCAAGGCATGCCAGTGCAAGTCCGATCAGCACGACCGGTCCGAGAAGGCGCACGCGGAAAAGATCGGTCAGGCCACCGGCCCAGACCATCACCGCCGCCGAAGCCATTGTCCCGATCATGTAGATGCCGCCCCAGGCCCCGTGGCTCAGGTCGAAGGCCAGTCGGATCTCTCCGGCAAAGAGCGAGATGAAGTATGTCTGGCCGAAGGATGACAGGAAGGTGAGCATGGCACCTGCCGTCAGAAAGGGCGCGTTCTCGCGAAGATATTGGATCAGGTGCATCCCGCCGCCATGACTCCAACCTTGTTCGGTTGCAAGCGGCAAAAGTGGTTGCCTACCATTTGGCAGCCGTACGCTGTCTCAGGGCAGGGTGCGTGCGTTGATCTCGTTGTGGATTTCCCGAATCTCGGCGGGCCAGGTGCTTTTGATGTAACCGAGGACGCTGGCGATTTCGTCATCGCTCAGGACATCGCCGAACCCGATCATGTGCGACTTGTAGGAGCCGCCAACGATGGCTTCGGTACCTTCGCGCACGATCCGCATCAGCAGCGCGTTGTCGTGGTGCCACGTATGTCCGGTTGCGTCATGCGGCGGTGCTGGCAAATACCCGTCGGCATCGCGATCCTGCCAGTTGGGTTGCTGCCCTTCGAGGTTCGCCCCATGGCAGATCGCGCAGTACTCGGCATAGAGCGCTTTGCCCTCCGCGACGCGGGTGGCGTCGGTGTAGGGCAGGGTGGGGCGTGCGGTATCTTCCGTCCAGGCAGGACGGGTTGCGGCAAACCCGGCCACGATCGCCACAAGCACTAATCCAGTCATGACGGTCTTTTTCATATGGATTCCCTGATCAACGCTCCGACAATCAACGGCTTCCCGCGCAGGAAGGTCAATTCACAGGTGGGTGAGAGGAGCATTCCACTGGAAACGGACGCGCCGAGGCTTTAGGTCTGGAGCATGACGGAGACAAACATGACCAAACCGCCCCTGACCCTCTATCTTGCTGCGCCGCGTGGGTTCTGCGCCGGCGTGGACCGTGCCATCAAGATCGTCGAGATGGCGCTCGAGAAATGGGGTGCGCCGGTCTATGTACGGCACGAGATCGTGCACAACAAATACGTGGTCGACGGGTTGCGCAACAAAGGGGCGGTGTTTGTCGAGGAACTTCACGAATGCCCCGATGACCGTCCGGTGATCTTTTCGGCCCATGGCGTGCCCAAGGCCGTGCCCGCCGAAGCGGCCAAGCGCGATATGATCTATGTCGATGCGACCTGCCCCCTGGTGAGCAAGGTTCATATCGAGGCGGCCCGGCATCACGAGAACGGTCTCCAGATGATCATGATTGGCCACGAAGGCCACCCCGAGACCGTTGGCACCATGGGGCAACTGCCCGAAGGCGAAGTGCTGTTGGTGGAAACGGTCGAGGATGTGGCCACCGTTCAGGTGCGCGATCCCGAGCGTCTGGCCTTTGTCACACAGACAACCCTTAGCGTCGATGACACGATCGACATCGTCGCGGCCCTTCAGGCGCGGTTTCCCAAGATCGTCGGCCCGCACAAGGAAGACATTTGCTATGCCACGACCAACCGTCAGGAAGCGGTCAAGGCGATGGCCCCGAAATGCGACGCCATGCTGGTGGTCGGTGCGCCCAATTCGTCCAACTCAAAGCGCTTGGTCGAAGTTGGCAGCAAGGCGGGCTGCGCCTATTCGCAGCTGGTCCAACGTGCGCCCGACATCGACTGGCGGGCGCTCGAAGGGATTGCCAGCGTCGGCATCACCGCCGGAGCCAGTGCGCCGGAAGAGCTGATCAACGAAGTGATCGACGCGTTCCGGGATCGCTACGATGTGACGGTCGAGATGGTCGAAACGGCGGTCGAGAACGTGGAGTTCAAGGTGCCGCGCGTGCTGCGGGTTCCCGCGTAACGGTACGTGCAGGCACGCACCCGTTGGGTTGTGGGGCGCGGTAAGGTGCGTGTTCACACGCACCGCTTATTTCTTACCACCCGGCTTGCCACCAAACTTCCCCGCAGGTTTCCCGCCGGGCTTGCCTCCGAACTTGCCCGCAGGCTTGCCTCCCGGCTTTCCTGCTCCGGCACGCGGCTTGCGCATGCTTTGTGACGGATCGCTGGCTCCGGCACGGGCGGCCGCGCGAGCGATGTTTTTCTTGCTGTTGGGCTTGCCTTCGGGCGGGGGCGGGCCTTTCGGTTTGTCCTTGGGCTTGTAGGGCTTGGCCGCAAATCCACTGTCCGAGCGGCGCGGGGCACGGTCGCCATCGGATCTTTCACCATAGGGCTTGCGGTCACGGGAAGGCCCATCGGACTTCTCTTTATAGGGTTTGCGATCCTTCGCTGGTCCACCCGCTCCTTTGCCCGCAGGCTTACCGCCTTTGCGATCCGCCGGTTTCGGCTTGCGCACACGTGGGGTCGGCTCATCGTTCCAGTCGATGGGCGCGGACGACGCAGGCGCCGGTTTCGCAGGCGCCTCGATCCTGACTGCAGGCTCTTCCTTCGGGCGCGAGGCACTCGTCTCGTCCAGAGCGGTGTCGCGAGCGGGTTTGCGCTCTGGCTTCGGGCCATCCTCGCGCGGCTTGCGGTCGGGTTTCGGTCCACGTGGAGCAGTCGGGCGCGCGCCGCGCTCAAAGTTGGGGGCCTGATCCAGACGGGTCAGGGTTACGCCCTTTTCCAACTCCATCTCGGGACCGATGGCATTGAGGAACCGGGCCACCGAGGCTTCCTTGATCTGCACAAGCGAATGATCCTGCTGGATGCGGATCGCGCCGACATCCTCCTTGCTCAGATCACCGGCCCCGCAGATCATCGGCAGGATGCGGCGCGGTTCTGCTTCGGCGGCGCGGCCACCGGATACGGCGAACCAGACGCTCGGGCCGAATTCCTCGCGCGGGGCGCGCTTTTCGTTCGGATCAGACAGGTCCTCGGGCGCGGTGTGCTGTTCGCGGAACATGCGCAGATAGGCGACAGCGATCTGTTCCGGGGTCTTTTCAGACACCAGACGCGAAACCACCGCTTCCTCGGATTCGGCCACCGGCGTGTCCCAGGCGGGATCGGCGAACATGCGGTCCTCGTCGCGCGCCAGCACTTCGTCGGCAGAGGGCGCAGAACCCCATTCCGATTTCAGCTTGGCCATACCCAGAATGCGCTCGGCTTTCTTGCGCACCTTGGGTGTGACGATCAGGGCAGACACACCCTTGCGCCCGGCGCGGCCGGTCCGGCCGGAGCGGTGCAGCAGGGTTTCGTGGTTCGAGGGCAATTCGGCATGGACCACGAGATCGAGGTTCGGCAGGTCGATACCCCGCGCCGCCACGTCGGTCGCTACGCAGACCTGCGCACGCCCGTCGCGCATCGCCTGCAGCGCGTGGGTGCGTTCGGTCTGGGACAGCTCACCTGACAAAGCCACAACCTGAAACCCACGGTTCGACAGGCGGGTGGTCAGACGGTTCACCATCGCGCGGGTGTTGGCAAAGACGATGGCGTTGGGGGCCTCGTAATAGCGCAGCGTGTTGATGACGGCGTTGTCGGTGTCACGCTCGTTCACCATCATCGCGCGGTAGGCGATGTCGGCGTGCTGGCTGGTTTCGGATTTCGTGACCACGCGGATCGCGTCACGCTGATAACTTTGCGCCAGCTTGGCGATCTGCGGCGGCACGGTGGCCGAAAACATCAGCGTTTGGCGATCTTCCGGCGATTCACCGAGGATGAATTCGAGGTCTTCACGGAAGCCGAGGTCGAGCATCTCGTCGGCCTCGTCCAGCACCACGGCGCGGCACTGCGACAGGTCGATGGAGCCGCGCATGATGTGGTCGCGCAGACGGCCGGGCGTCGCCACGACGATATGTGCACCGCGCTCCAGCGCGCGGCGTTCGTCGCGCATGTCCATGCCGCCCACGGTCGAGGCCATGACGACACCGGCCTGCGCATAAAGCCACGCGAGTTCGCGCTTGACCTGCATCGCCAGTTCGCGCGTCGGCGCGATCACCAGCGCAAGCGGCGCACCTGCGGCGTCGAACACCTCTCCGTCGAGGATGGTCGGCGCAATCGCGAGGCCGAAGCCCAAGGTCTTGCCCGATCCTGTCTGGGCCGAGACCAGAAGGTCGGCACCGACATAGCCGGGATTGAGAACCGCCTCCTGAACCGGGGTCAGCGTGTCATATCCACGGGCATCTAGGGCGTCTTGCAGGGCTTTTTTCACGGGCGTCGTCTTTTTCCAGAAAGTCGGCCCACCAGCGGGCCAAAGCGCGCGTCTAGATCATTGTCGGACAAATGTATAGCGTCAACACAGCACACCCAACGAGGACCCGCTATGCTTTCCCTGCAATTCCTTCTCACGGCCTTTGTCGTCGTCATCGCCCCCGGAACCGGCGTCATCTATACGCTGGCCATCGGGTTGGGGCAGGGGCGCTGGCCGTCGATATGGGCGGCGCTGGGATGCACTTTCGGGATTGTGCCGCATCTTCTGGCAGCGACACTTGGGCTGGCGGCGGTGCTGCACACCTCTGCAGTTCTGTTCAACGTGGTGAAATTCGCGGGCGTCGCCTACCTGCTTTGGCTGGCCTACCAGTCGTTGCAGTCTGGTGGCGCGTTGGCCGTGTCGGCAGATCGGAGCGCCGAAAGCGGGTTGCGCATCGCGCGACGTGGGGCGCTGATCAACATTCTGAACCCGAAACTGTCGATCTTCTTCCTCGCATTGCTGCCGCCGTTCCTGACGGGAAATCCGGCAACGGCCACAGCAGAAATGGCAGTCATGGGCGGCATCTTCATGCTGATGACGTTTGCGGTCTTCGTCCTTTACGGCGTCTTTGCTGCGGCGGCACGCACATGGCTTCTGGGCAGCGAACGGGTGATGCGCTGGCTCAATCGGTCCTTTGCCGCGCTGTTTGCGGCACTGGCGGGACGGTTGGCGCTGGAACGTGCCTGAGCTATTTCACGTCCCGTAACATGACGACGGACCTGCCATGACCCAAATTCCCCGTTCCGCGCTGATCCTTGGCCTTGCCGGTGTGATCCCGTTTGCATGGGGTGCGCTGACGCTGCTGTCCGAGGGGGCGGCGATCTGGGGGCAGTCCACGCTTGGGCCGCGCTTTATCGGGCCTTACGTGCAACTCAGCTACGGAATGGTGATCCTCAGCTTCATGTCCGGCGTGCTCTGGGGATTCGCGACCAAAGCCGAGGGCGGGCAGGCCGCCACGGGCTATGCGCTGTCGGTCATCCCGGCGCTCTGGGCGTTCTTCATGACGGGTGGCGGGCCGGTGTCGGCCGGAACCAACCTGATCTTCGGGTTTCTCGGGCTTCTGGTGCTGGACTATGCGTTCTGGACATGGGGCCTTGCGCCGAAATGGTGGATGCACCTGCGTGTCCTGCTCACCACCCTTGTCGTCCTGTGCCTGTCGGTCGGGGTGTTCCTGTGACTGACCGCGCAACCATTGCCGTCTACGATTCCCGCGCCGGTGATTATGCCAAGCTGGAGCCATCGAACACGCCAAGTGACACTCTGGCCACCTTCATTGCGGCGTTGCCGAAAGGCGCGCGCGTCCTTGATCTTGGATGTGGGCCGGGCACGTCTGCGCGCCACATGGTGCGGGCGGGATGTGCGGTTGACGCGCTGGACGCCTCGGCCGAGATGATCGGCCTTGCCTCGGCTATCGAAGGCGTTACCGCACGGCAGGCCAGTTTCGACGACATCCGCGGCACCGCGATCTATGACGGGGTCTGGGCCAATTTCAGCCTTCTTCACGCCCCGCGCGCCGACATGCCCAGACATCTGGCGGCGATCCACGGCGCGTTGAAACCGGGTGGGCTGTTTCACATCGCGGTTAAGGAAGGCACGGGCGAAGGCCGGGATTCGCTTGGACGGCATTACACCTATTACACCGAACCCGACCTGACAGCACTTCTGGAAACCGCCGGGTTTTCGGTCGGTCCCTATCGACGTGGCCGCGACAAGGGGCTAAGCGGCACGGACGCAAACTGGATCTCCGTGACTGCCCATGCCTGACCTTTACGCCTATACCGACGGAGCCTGTTCCGGAAACCCCGGACCGGGTGGTTGGGGTGTCCTGCTCTTGGCCAAGGATGGTGAGACGGTGGTCAAGGAGCGCACCCTGTCGGGGGGTGAGGCCAACACCACCAACAACCGGATGGAACTGCTGGCAGCCATCCATGCGCTGGAAACCTTGGCGCGTCCGTCCTCGCTGACCATTGTGACCGACAGCGCCTATGTGAAGAACGGCGTGACGGGTTGGATCCATGGCTGGAAACGCAATGGCTGGAAGACCGCGAACAAGAAACCGGTCAAGAATGTCGAACTCTGGCAGCGTCTGGACGAGGCGCAACAGCGTCACAACGTGACCTGGGAATGGGTCAAGGGCCATGCGGGCCATCCCGAAAACGAACGCGCCGATGAGCTGGCGCGTGAGGGCATGAAGCCGTTCAAAAAAGGCGCGGCGTGACCCTGATCGCGTGGATCGACCATGCGGCGGTTCTGGTCTTTGCCCTGACCGGTGCTCTGGTGGCCAGCCGTGCTCAGCTCGACATCATCGGCTTTGCGTTTCTTGCGATCCTGACCGGCGTCGGGGGCGGAACGGTCCGTGATGTTCTGCTCGACCGGAACCCTGTCTTCTGGATGGCGGACCCCACCTATCTGGGTGTGGCTGTCTTCGCCGCCTTCGTGGTGTTCTTCACCGCGCACCTGTTCGAAAGCCGCTACAAGGCAATCCTGTGGCTCGACGCGGCGGCGCTGGCCTTTGCGGTGGCGGCCGGCGCCAATATCGCCGCCACTCTGGGGCAAAGCGCGGCGATCGTCGTGGTCATGGGCACCGTCACGGGCTGCCTCGGAGGGCTGATGCGCGATGTGGTGGCGAACGAAGTGCCGCTCGTTCTCAAACAGGGCGAACTCTACGTCACCTGCGCAGTGGCTGGTGCCGCTGTGGTGGCGTTGGCCCCGTTTGCAGGACTAAGCCAGACGCCGACCGTTCTGGCAGCCGCAGGGATCACGTTTGGCTTGCGGGCAGGCTCCATCGCCTTGGGCTGGAGCCTGCCGGTCTACAAGTCGCGCCCGCCGCGCAACTGACCTTATTGCAGATCGCGGAATGCCGCCTGAAGACGCTCGCCAGCTTCGATCACACGGGATCGGGGTGTCGCGAAGTTGAACCGCAGAAAGCTTTCGCCGCCCGTTCCAAAGGTCGGGCCATGGTTCGCGGCAATCCGCGCGTCCTTCTCGACCCGTCGGGTGAATTCCGCAGGCTCCATACCTGTCCTGGCAAAGTCGACCCATGCAAGATAGGTCGCCTGCATCGGCATCGACGTCACCCCGGGGATCGCGTTGACCATGTCGTCAAAAAGTCTCCGGTTGCCATCCAGGTAGTCCACCAACTCGTCCACCCATGCCGCGCCAGCGGGCGAATAGGCAGCCATCGCAGTGAACAGGCCAAAGGAGTTCGGCGACATGCCAAGCGCTGCCATGCGTTTGGCAAAGCGCGCGCGCAGTTCGGGGTCCGGGATGATGACGTTGCCGATATGGCTGCCCGCGATGTTGAAGGTCTTCGTCGTCGCGGTCATCATCACCAGCCGGTCAAGGCAGTTCTCGTCAGCCAACGGCATGGGGATATGCGTGTTGCCCGGCATCACGAGGTCATGGTGGATTTCGTCGGACACGAGGATCAGGTCGTGCCGCTTGGCAAAGGCGGCCACAGCCTGCAATTCGGCCTTGCTCCAGACCCGACCACCGGGATTGTGCGGCGAGCAGAGAATGACCATCCGCTCTGTCCCGGTCATCTGCGCGTCATAGGCCTCGAAATCCATTTCGTAGCGCCCATCGGTCATCGTCAGCGCGCATTCGACAACCTGTCGGTTGGCCGCTTTGATGACACGCGCGAAGGCGTGATAGACCGGCGTGAAAAGTACAACGCCATCCCCGGGTTCGGTGAACGCATCGACACACATCGCCGTGCCGTTGACCAGACCATGTGTTGAATAAATCCAGTCGCGCTCGACTGTCCAGCCGTGCCGTTCATCCATCCACCAGCGGATCGCATCCAGATAGGGGCCGTCATTGCCGAAATAGCCGAAGACCCCATGATCCAGCACTTCGCGCAGTTCGTCTGTCACGCAGGCAGGCGGCCGGAAGTCCATATCCGCAACCCACATGGCAAGCCCATCGTCCTTGGGTACGCCGTAGAGCGTATCCATCATGTCCCATTTCACACAATGGCTGCCTCTGCGGTCGATCTCTTCGTCAAATTGGCTGGTCATGTCGGCTCCTTGGGTCGCGTTGCCCTATTCCTTGGCCGGATCGAGAGCGGGTTCAAGGGCGAAAGACCGAATGCTGGTACCCGAGGCTGCGACTGTCCGTTGCGCTTTGGTGTCAATCTCCCTAAATCACGCTCATGAAACTGCCGATCCTCATCCACCCGGACCCGCGTCTGAAAAAGGTCTGTGACCCCGTGCCCGATTTGTCGGACGACTTGCGCACGCTGGCCAAGGACATGCTGGAAACCATGTATGACGCGCCGGGCATTGGCCTTGCCGCGCCGCAGGTGGGCGTGCTGTCCCGTCTGATCGTTCTGGATTGCATCAAGGACGAGGAATCGACACCGCGTCCGCTGATCATGTTCAACCCCGAAATTCTGGCGTCCTCGGATGATTTGAACGTCTACGAAGAGGGCTGTCTGTCGATCCCGGATCAGTTCGCGGATGTCACCCGGCCCGAAGCGGTCAAGGTGGCGTGGATCGACGAGAACGGCAATCCGAAGGAAGAAGAGTTTGATGGGCTCTGGGCGACCTGCGTTCAGCACGAGATCGACCACCTCAATGGCAAGCTGTTCATCGATTATCTCAAACCGCTCAAGCGGCAGATGATCACCCGCAAGATGGTCAAGCTCAAACGCGAACAGGCGCGCGCATGACCGTACGGCGCTGTCTGCCGTGGCCGAACGCCTGTCTTCGTACACCCGCCGAGCCCGTGGACGAGATCACCGACGAGATCCGCGAAATTTGGACAGACATGATCGACACGATGGAGGCGATGCCCGGTGTCGGTCTGGCCGCCAACCAGATCGGCATTCTGAAACGGCTGGCCGTTGTCGACGCATCTGATGATCGGGGCCGCGCGGTTCGAATGGCAAACCCGGAAATCCTGCACGCCTCGGTGCAGCTTCGGTCGCATGAAGAGGCGAGCCCGAACCTGCCCGGCGTCTTTGCCAAGATCGACCGACCTCGCGCCGTGACCGTACGGTTCATGGGGGAGGATGGTACGGTTCGCGAACAGGATTTCGTCGGTCTTTGGGCCACCTCCGTGCAACACCAGATCGACCATCTGAACGGCAAGATGTATTTCGACCATCTGAGCAAGACCAAGCGCGACATGCTTTTGCGGCGGGCGAAAAAGCTGAAAGGCTAGGACATGCGGATCATCTTCATGGGAACGCCCGACTTTTCGGTTCCGGTGCTGGATGCGCTGGTCGGGGCCGGGCACGAGATCGCCGCCGTCTATTGCCAGCCGCCGCGTCCGGCAGGGCGCGGCAAGAAGGACCGCCCCACCCCTGTCCACGCGCGGGCCGAGGCGCTTGGATTAGAGGTTCGGCATCCAACGACGCTCCGAAACGACGACGCACAGCGGGACTTTGCCGCTCTGGCCGCCGATATCGCGGTTGTCGTGGCCTACGGGTTGATCCTGCCACAGGCCGTTCTGGACGCGCCGAAACAGGGGTGCCTGAACATCCACGCCTCGCTTTTGCCGCGCTGGCGGGGGGCAGCCCCCATTCACCGCGCGATCATGGCGGGGGATGCGGAAACCGGGATTTGCATCATGCAGATGGAGGCCGGTCTGGACACCGGGCCTGTGTTGCTGCGAGAGGCGACGCCGATTGGCGCAACCGAGACCACGGGCGAATTGCATGATCGGCTGAGCGCCATGGGCGCTGCTCTGATAGTGCAGGCGCTTGACCAGATTGGTGACCTGACTCCGGAGCCGCAGCCTGACGACGGCGTCACCTATGCCGAGAAGATCGACAAGGCCGAAGCCCGGATCGACTGGACCCGACCGGCGGTCGAGGTAGACCGCCAGATCCGCGGGCTGTCGCCCTTTCCGGGCGCCTGGACGATGATCGGTGACGAGCGCGTCAAACTGTTGGGCAGCCGCCTTTCGGATCAGCAGGGCGCTGCAGGGACCGCGTTGGATGATGCCTTCACCATTGCCTGCGGCTCAGGTGCGGTTATCATCACTCGTGCGCAGCGTGCAGGCAAAGGCGCGCAGGATACCGAAACGTTCCTGCGGGGCATGACGGTTCCGAAGGGGACCCGGTTGGGAGAGTAGGGATGTTCATGATCTTGATGGGCACGGTCGTGATCGCGGGGATCGTCGGCTATATCTCGGAAAAGACAGGCTTTACCAACAACGGCGTCATCCCAAGCATCATCATCTGCGTTGGCGGTGCGTTCCTCGCCTATTTCGTGCGCATCATGTTCGGCATCGGTTTCGGATCACCGGGCATGAACGCGATCGTTTCGTCGCTTGGCGCGTTGATCATTGTGCCGACCCATTGGCGCAGCAGCGTGCGCGACCGTCGGCGGAGGTAGATCGCGTGCCGATTCTGTTTTTGCTGATCATCGGTGCCGCTGCCGGATTTCTCGCCACGCGCTTCATGCGTGTCGAAATGAGCATGCTGGCGACCATCATGGTGGGGGTCGCTGGTGCCCTGATCGGCGGCATGGTGATCCGCCTGCTGCTGGCCGCAACAGGAGCAGTCGCGGGACTGGTTGGTGCAGTTCTGGGCGCAATGGTCGTGATCTGGGTGGTGCAACGCCTGCGGTCGTGACCTATCGCATGATAAGCACGGGCACCTTGCAGGAGCGGAGCATCTCGGTTGTTGTCGACCCGATGATGAAGCTGCGCACCCGGCTGTGACCATAGGCGCCCATCACCAGCAGGTCTTGCGAACCGGTCGAGGTGATCTGCGCAAGCACCTTTTCCGGCTCACCAATTTCAATCACAATCTGCGCGTCAAATCCACCGGCCTTGAGCGTCGCTGTTGCGTCGGACAGCGCCTTCTGGATCGCCGGGGTCTCTTTGCCGGCGAACACCAGTGTCACGGCAAGGCCTGCGAACATCGGGCTGCGTGCGATATAGTCCACCGCCTTGAGGGATGACGGACCACCGTCGAAGGCGACAAGTGCTGATGTGATCGGCTTGAACGCGCGGTTCGCGATGAACACGGGCTTGTGGCTGGCCCGGACGATCCGTTCAAGGTTGGAGCCAAGATGCTCCATCGCCAGACCGGCCGCCTCACCGCGCTTGCCGATGACGATCATGTCGCCGGTTTCTTCCTTGGCCGTCACGGTTTCGACCAGATCGCCCTGACGCAGACGGGTTTCGACGGTGATGTCGGCGCCTTTGGTGATGATCGCCTTGGCGTCTTCCAGAATGGCCCGGCCATGTTCATGCGCCAGCTTGGCGCGGGTGGCGTCGAGTTCGGACAGTTGCTCCAACAGCGACGAACGCGCCCCAAGCCGGATGGCGCCGGACAGGTCCTGTTTTTCGACCGCATCGCGGCGACCCATCACGTGGTAGACCTTGACCTTCCAGTCAGTGCACCCGGCGATCCACGCCGCGTGATGGCAGACGCTTTCGGCATAGGCAGAGGCATCCACAAGGGCGATGAGGGTGTTCGTGGTCATGGTCTGTCTCCCTAGTGGCCCAGCAATTCGTCCATCGCGCCGGGTTTGTCGTGGATGGCCAACCTGTCGACGATGGTCTCTGATGCCTCGTTGAGGCCGATCAACTCTACCTCTGCACCTTCGCGGCGGAACTTGAGCACAGCCATGTCAAGCGCCGCAACCGACGAGATGTCCCAGATATGCGCGCGGCTCAGGTCGATGGTCACGCGGTCCGGGGCTTCGCGGAAATCGAAGGCCTTCATAAAATTCTCAGACGAGGCGAAGAAGAGCTGCCCTTCGATGGTGTAGGTGCGATGTGACCCGTCCGGCGTGATCGAGGTCCGAACGCGGAAGAGTTGCGAGATCTTCCAGGCAAAGAAGATGCCCGAGAGCAGCACGCCGACCAGAACGCCGATGGCAAGGTTGTGGGTGTAGATCACGAAGAACACCGTCGCCAGCATCACGATGGAGGACGATTTCGGGTGGTCGCGCAGGTTCTTGATCGACGACCACGAGAACGTGCCGATGGACACCATGATCATGATCGCCACCAGCGCTGCCATCGGGATGATCGCCACGATGTCGCCCAAGGCGACCACGAGGATCAGCAGGAAAAGACCCGCGACAAAGCTCGAAAGCCGCCCGCGCCCACCGGATTTCACGTTGATGATCGACTGGCCGATCATGGCACAACCCGCCATGCCACCGATGAACCCGGTGGCGCTGTTGGCCAGGCCCTGACCGATACATTCCTGATTGCGGCTGGAGGTCGTGTCGGTGAGGTCATCGACGATCTGCTGTGTCATCAGGCTTTCCAGCAGGCCAACCACGGCCACCGCGACCGAGTAGGGGAAGATGATCTGAAGTGTCTCGAAGGTCAGCGGGATGTCGGGGATCAGGAACACCGGCAGCGTGTCGGGCAGTTCGCCCATGTCGCCCACGGTGCGCACATCCCACCCCATGAAGACCACCACGGCGGTCAGCACGATGATGGTGACCAGTGGCGACGGGACTGCCTTGGTCACCATGGGGAACAGGTAGATGATCAGCAGGCCCGCCGCGACTAGCACATAGGTCAGCATCGGCACGCGGCTTGGGTCAAGTTCGGGCAATTGCGCCATGAAGATCAGGATCGCCAGCGCGTTGACGAAGCCCGTCATCACGGATTTTGACACGAAGCGCATGACGTAGCCCAGTTTGAGCAGCCCGGCCCCGATCTGCAACAGCCCCGCCAGCACCGTGGCGGCAAGCAGGTATTGCAGCCCGTGATCCTTGACCAGAGTGACCATCAGCACCGCCGTTGCCGCTGTGGCCGCCGAGATCATGCCCGGTCTGCCTCCGGTGATCGCGGTGATCACGGCAATCGAGAAGGATGCGTAAAGACCCACCTTGGGATCGACCCCCGCGATGATCGAGAACGCGATGGCCTCGGGGATCAGCGCCAGCGCCACCACCAGTCCGGACAGAAGATCGCCACGGATGTTCTGGGTCCATTGTTGTTTGTACTGTGCAGCTGAGATCATGAAAGAATTTGCCCATAGGCCGCGAGCGGGTCGCGCGGTCTTTGTCGGTGTCATCGGTGTGCAGGGGTTCCAGCGGACAACCGGCCAGTTCGGCCAGCCAAGGGTGTCACCCGGCGTAAGTCGCCGCTCCCTTACCGCGAGATGGCGGGGATGCCAAGTTGAAGGGACAGGATTTGCCCACGCGTGACGATCAAGGCGCAACACCACGGCCAGCCCGAGCCTCTGTGCGCTCATCCATGACAATCTGCGCGGAAGTGGATGTTTTGTGAAACTGTGCAGAGTTCTATGTGTTGAACTCACACGGATGCAAGGAGCGAGACATGGGTATTCTGGTTGACGGGGTCTGGAAAGACCAGTGGTACGACACCAAGAGCACCGGTGGTGCCTTCAAACGGTCCACCTCCAAATATCGCAACTGGATCACCACCGATGGCAGTGCCGGACCGACCGGCGAGGGCGGTTTCAAGGCCGAGTCCGGCCGCTATCATCTCTATGTCAGCCTCGCCTGCCCCTGGGCCCATCGGACACTTGTGTTCCGCGCGATCAAAGGGCTGACGGATCATATCGGTGTATCGGTCGTGCATCCCGACATGCTGGGCGACGGCTGGACCTTCGACACCGATTTTCCCGGTGCGACGGGGGATAAACTCTATGGTCTGCCTTTTGCCCGCGACATCTATCTCAAGGCCGATCCCAGGGCGTCGGGACGTGTGACCGTGCCGATCCTTTGGGACACGCAGCGCGAGACCATCGTGTCGAACGAAAGTTCGGAAATCATCCGCATGCTCAATTCGGCCTTTGACGGGTTGACGGGGGACCGGCAGGATTTCTGGCCCGTCGCGCTGCGGGACGAGATCGAAGAGGTCAATGCGCGGGTTTATGACACGGTGAACAACGGCGTCTACAAATCCGGATTTGCGACCACGCAAGAGGCATATGATTCAGCGGTGAGTCCGCTGTTCGACAGTCTTGATTGGTTGGAAGAGCGTCTGTCGCGCCAGCGCTATCTCGTCGGCGACCGCATTACCGAAGCCGATTGGCGGCTTTTCACGACGTTGGTGCGATTTGATTCCGTCTATCACCTGCACTTCAAGTGCAACCGCCGGCGGATCGTGGATTACCCAAATCTCTGGGCTTACACGCGCGAGCTGTATCAATGGCCGGGCGTGGCTGAGACCGTCAACCTTGATCACATCGTGCGGCACTATCACTTCAGTCACGAAAGCATCAATCCGAACCGGATCATTCCGATCAATCCGGTTCTCGACTTCGATGCACCGCATGGGCGGGAACGGCTGGCTGCGCCCTAGTCCGTCTTGGCGTAGTGCTCGACCATCGCGGTCAGGTCTTCGGGCTGGGTCGCGGTGGGAACGAAAGCGCAGGCATTGGCGCAGAGCTGAAAGATCGACCCGTCCGAGAAAAAGCTGGTGTTGGTGACAAAGATCACGCGGGCATCGGGATGCCGGTAGCTCGCGTAGTCGGCCACGGCGATGGCGC
This sequence comes from Marivita sp., assembly GCF_022763305.1. Lineage (GTDB taxonomy): Bacteria > Pseudomonadota > Alphaproteobacteria > Rhodobacterales > Rhodobacteraceae > Marivita. The sequence goes on from NZ_JALEGT010000049.1 coordinate 47,215, forward strand.
TGCCACCATCCAGCACCACATCGAGAATGATGATCGAATAGAATTGCTCATGCAGACGCTGGATTGCGCTGTCCTGATCCAGCGCAATATCCGCAACATGGTCATGGCGCTGCAAATGGCGTTGCCAGATATTGCCAAGCTTGGCGTCGTTCTGCACGATCAGCACATTCATCGCGGCAACACGTCTTTCGAATTGGGCGGCCCACACCCCTGTAGAGTCCACCCTCATTAGATAACAAACGGTTAATCTTGGGGTAAGGAATGTGATCAATTCCTTAAATTGAGCGAAACTCGGCCTATCTTCGCGGCTGATCTATTGAATCTAAACAGTTTTTCCGATGGTGCCTGCCCCAAGGTCAAGGACGGGTTGGAAACCGGTCGCCAGTGGCGGTTATGACAATCAGACGCCCTTCGGCATCGGTGACATAGAGATCGCAGCGCGAAAAGCCGGTGACGAAGTCGATGCAGATCGTACTGTCCTCCATCACGGTGAAGTACCCGTAACCGGTGCCGCCATTATTGGCGTAGGTGTAGGTATATCGGTCGTCCTCGTAGAACTGCGACTGACCGTCGTCAAAAAAGGTCAGGGTTGTCCCGCGCAGCAGGTCATCCAGCCGGCTCTGATCGAAGAGTGCATCGCTGTCGCGCGGCACCTGCCCCTGGGCAAGCAGTGGAAGTGGCGTAAGGAGAAGGGCAAGAACGAGTCTCTGCATTCTGGCAGCCTAGACCGATCTTCGGACTCGCCGCAGACACGTTTACGCGACGAGGCGTTCCGCTTTCTTGAGGTCTACGGACACAAGCTGGCTGACACCCTGTTCCTGCATCGTGACGCCGAACAACCGGTCCATGCGGGACATGGTGACGGCATGGTGCGTGATGATCAGGAACCGCGTTTCAGTCCGGCGGCACATCTCATCGAGCAGATCGCAGAAGCGCGTGACGTTGGCATCGTCGAGCGGCGCGTCGACCTCGTCGAGCACACAGATCGGTGCGGGATTGGCAAGGAACACCGCAAAGATCAGCGCAAGCGCGGTCAGCGTCTGTTCCCCACCTGACAGAAGCGAGAGAGTCGACAGCTTCTTGCCCGGCGGTTGGCACATGATTTCAAGCCCCGCTTCCAGCGGATCGTCGCTTTCCACCATGACAAGGTTGGCCTCGCCGCCGCCAAAGAGATGGGTGAAAAGCAGGGTGAAGTTGCTATTCACCTGCTCGAATGCAGTCAGAAGGCGTTCGCGGCCTTCGCGGTTCAGGCTGGCGATGCCCGACCGCAGGGTCTTGATCGCTTCTTCAAGGTCCATTTTCTCGGACAGAAGGTGGTCATGTTCCTCCTGCACCTCGCGCGCGTCTTCCTCGGCGCGCAGATTGACCGCGCCAAGCGCATCGCGCTGCCGCTTGAGCCGGTTCACATCGGCTTCAATCGCCTCGGCACGGGGAAGATTGTCGGGATCGGCCCCCAGCTTTTGCAAGAGGGTCGTGGGGCTGGTGTCCTGCTCTTCCGCGATCCGTTCCGCGGCGGCGTTGACCGCGTCACGTGCGGCCTCGGCGCGGGCCTCCGACCGTGCACGCGCCTCGCGCGCCTCCGAGGCCTTGCGCTCGGACTCGCGTTCAGCCTGATCGGCGCTGCGCAGGGCAGCTTCTGCCGTAGAGAGCGCGTCATCCGCCGTTGCCTTGCGCGCCTCGGCCTCGGAGATTTCGTGTCCCAGGCGGTCGCGCTGGGCGGCAAGCTCAGCCGGCAAGCCGGACGCATCATCCAGCTCCTTCTGGGCGGCGGCACGGCGCTCGGCCAGCTCCGCGCTGCGTTTTTCGGCTGTGTCGAGCCGGTGCCTCCAGCCGCTGAGTTCCTTCGTGACCTGCTGTGAGCGGGCTTTGCGGGCGTCACCCTCGCGGCGCAGTTCATCCTGTGCAGAGCGGCGGGCCATCATCGTCATGCGCGCCGCTTCGACGGTCATCTTGAGGTCTTCGACCTCGGCGCGCGCCGAATCGAGATCCTCCAGATCCGCCACAGCGCGCTGGGCTTCGACCAATTGCGCGCGCGCGGTTGTCGCTTCGTCCTCGTGCCGCTTCACCGCCATGGACAGGCTTTCCAGCTTGCCTTCGGCCATGTCGCGGTCCGCTTCTGCGCGGCTGAGCTTGCGCGCCGCGTCCGTCACCGAGGCATCGGCATCCCGGCGCGCCTGTCGGGCTGCTTTCTCGGCCATGGCAAGGTCGGCCAGGCGCTGGGTCAGGCTCTCATGTGCCGCCCGCGCACCATCGACACGGGCTGAGGCCCGGGCGGTTTCCTGCTTCAGCGCCTCCAGGCGGTTGAGCTGTTCCAGCCGAAGGGCAGCCGCTGATGGGGCGTCCTCGGCCCAGGCGCGGTACCCGTCCCAGCGCCAGAGATCGCCTTCGAGGCTGACGAGACGCTGACCGGGTTTGAGCAGGGGTTGCAAGCGCGCGGCATCCTCTGGATCCGCAAGCCCGATCTGAGCCATGCGCCGTTCCAGCACTTCGGGGACGGACACGTGGTTTGTAAGGGGCGTGACCCCGGCAGGAAGCGGTTGATCGCTGTCGTACCGTGGCAGCGCCGTCCAGCCGGTCGGGCCGTCGCCATCAACCTCGGGCGCCCGAAGATCATCCGCCAGTGCGGCCCCGAGTGCCTTCTCGAACCCTTGTTCGACCTGCAGACGATCAAGGATTTGGCCTCCTTCGGCCGTGTCCCGATCCAGAAGGCGGGCCAACGCCGTGGTCTCGGCACTGAGGGCGTTCATCTCGCCTTCGGCTTCGGACCGTTCCGCACGGGCATCGGCTTCGCGCGACTGGGTCTCGGCGCGGGCGGCTTCGGCTTCGGTCAGAACCTGATCGGCGCGGTCCGCGAGATCGCGCGCCGCCTCCTGTTCTGTCGCGGCAGCGATTGCTGCGTCTTTGGCCGCAGCGAGGGTCTGTTTCGCGGCGGCCACCGCGTCGCGCGCCCGCACCGCGTCTGCCTCGTTCCGATCCAGATTTTTCTGGCTGTCCGACAGCAGCCGGTGCGCCGATTGATGCCGCGCGGCAAGGCGGGCCACGTCTTCGGTCTTCTGGCTCAGATCGGCCTCGCGGGCCTGCAGGACGGCACCGGCCTCCTGCGCCGCCTCAATCGCGGCAGTCAGTTTGTCGTCATGCCCCTCGGCGGCCTTGGCAAGTTCGCGGGCTTCCCATTCAAGCTGCTGGATGGTTTCTCCGGCGTCCCGGTTCAACCCGCTTTCCCGCTCCATGTCCTTGGTCATCTGGTCGATGCGGCGGGTCAGGGTCTGAATGGTCTCTTCCGCACGGCGCTCTTCTTCGGAAAGCGTGTCGCGCTGCAGGGTCAGCCTCTGAACGATAGCGGCGGCGATGGCGGCCTCTTCGCGCAGCGGCGGCAGGGCAGCATCGGCGGCCTCACGGGCCTTCGTCGCCTCGCGTGCGGCTGACTCGGCCTTTGCCGCTTCGGTGGTCCGCTCGCGCAATTGGGTATCCGCTTCGGCACGCGCGATGTCTGCGTCTTTCCAACGACGATAGAGCAACAGGCCCTCGGCATGCCGCAACTCCTCGCCAATGGCACGATACCGGGCGGCCTGACGTGCCTGCCGGGCCAGTTGTGCCAATTGTGCAGCCAACTGTTCGATCACATCGTCGACCCGCAGCAGATTCGCTTCGGTGTTCTTGAGCTTCAGCTCAGCCTCGTGACGCCGTTGGTAGAGGCCCGAAATCCCAGCTGCTTCCTCAAGGATGCGGCGGCGGTTCTGCGGCTTGGCGTTGATCAGTTCGCTGATTTGCCCCTGCCGCACCAACGCCGGGGAATGTGCGCCTGTCGAGGCATCGGCAAACAGCATCTGCACGTCGCGGGCGCGCACATCCTTGCCGTTCACCTTGTAGGCGCTGCCGACGTCGCGGGTGATGCGGCGGACGATGTCAAGCTGGTCCTGGTCGTTGAACCCGGCGGGGGCCAGCCTGTCGGAATTGTCGATCTGGATCGACACTTCGGCAAAGTTGCGGGCAGGCCGGGTGGCGGCCCCGGCAAAGATCACGTCCTCCATCCCGCCACCGCGCATCGCGGTCGGGCGGTTCTCGCCCATCACCCAGCGCAGCGCTTCGAGAAGGTTGGATTTTCCACACCCGTTCGGCCCCACAACGCCGGTCAGACCATCCGCGATGATCAGATCGGTGGGGTCAACGAAGCTTTTGAAGCCCGTCAGACGAAGTTTGGAAAAGCGCACCTGTAGAGCCTGTCTGATTCCCGTGTTGAGGGTCAGTGTGTCGCGGGGGTTGGCGCTGAGTCAACGATTTGGTTCCGCATATGGTAAGCGTTGGCCGTTTATCCACAAGATATTGCGGGGCGGACTGCCTTGTTTTGGTATGACCTCCAAGCCAGCCAAAGCGCAATTGCAGGATAGCTCTTTACATTCCGATTTGCGAATGTAAATATATTCCAAAATCGGAATACAAGGAGACCCGCCATGGACCATTCCGTATCCAGACCCGCTGACACCTACTCGCCCATCTACTTTTTGGCCTCGCTTGGTGCGGGCGGGATCGCAGTCACATTCTTTATGTTCCTGATGTTCTGGGTGCCGCATCCCGGACAGCCGGTCCCGGTGTTCGAGGATATCGCAGCCGCCTTTGCAAAGGGTGACGTTAGGATGCAGGCTGCAATCGCCGCTGCCTTGATCGGGATCGCCGTCTTTGCGGTCCTCAACATCAAGTCGTTGATCTGGAACCTGCAGTCCTTGTCAGCCTTCAAGAAAACCGAAGCCTACACAAAGCTGCGCGAAACCAACGCCGAAGCCACGCTTCTCGCGATGCCGCTTGCGCTTGCGATGAGCGTGAACGCGATGTTCATCGTGGGTCTCGTCTTCGTGCCGCAGCTTTGGAGCGTGGTGGAATACCTCTTCCCGATGGCTTTGATCGCCTTTGCCGCTATCGGCGTGCTGGCCTTCCGCATGATCGGCGCATTCCTTGGCCGCGTCCTGTCCAAAGGTGGTGTGTTCGATGTGACCGCGCATAACTCGTTTGCGCAGCTTCTGCCTGCCTTCAGCATTGCCATGGTCGGCGTCGGTTTCGCCGCCCCTGCCGCGATGAGCACGTCCGCCACCACGGTCGCCGTTGCCCTGATGCTGTCGACCTTCTTTGGCGTCGCCGCGATCCTCTACACTGTGATTGCCGCCACCACCGCATTTGCATCGATGCTCCAGCACGGCACTGCACGGGAATCCGGCCCGACCCTTATGATCATCGTGCCGATTGTCACCGTTCTGGGCATCCTCTTCCTGCGTCAGAGCCACGGTCTGCATGTCGCCTTCGACACCCATGCACAGCCCGGTGAAACCATGATCTTCCTCGCACGGCTTCTGTCGATCCAGATCGTGTTCCTGCTGCTCGGTGCGGTTGTGATGATGCGTCAGGGATACTTCAGCGACTTCGTCATGGGCACCAAGACCTCGCCGGGCTCCTACGCCCTGGTCTGCCCGGCCGTGGCGCTCTCGGTCATGATCCACTTCTTCGTCAACAAGGGTCTTGTTGCTGCGGGTGCGATCGAAAAGTTCGGTGTGGCCTACTGGGGTGTAACCGGTATTGCCATCGTGGCGCAGCTTGTCGCCATCGTGTTGGTTCTCCGCCTCAACCGCCAGCACTTTGTACGTCGCGCTGTTCCGGCAAATGCGGTTCCCGCAGAATAAGTCCAGCAAACACCGAAGTTGCGAAAGCCCGGATCATGTGGTCCGGGCTTTCCACGTCTTGACAAGCCCGCGCATCGCATCGGCCAGCAGAAGAACATCGGCGCCCAAGGCGACGAAGTTCGCGCCCGCGTCGATGTCCTGCTGGATCAAGGCGGGGTCCCCGTCAATGATGCCCGCCGCCTTGCCTGCGGCGCGGATGCGGCGCAGGCCGTCCTGCACGGCGGCACGGACATCGGGATGGGTGATATTGGGCAACAAGCCCATATCGGCGCAAAGATCGGCGGGGCCGATGAACACGCCATCCACACCGTCGACCGCGCAGATGTCGTCCAAGGCGTCCATCGCGGCGACACTTTCAGCCTGAACGATGATGCAAATCTGATTTTCAGCCGTTTCCAAATAATCCGGGATGCCGTTGAACGCCGACGCCCGCCCCAGCATGTGCCCCACCCCCCGGATGCCGCGTGGCGGATAGCGGGTTGCTTCGACAATCGCACGGGCCTCGTCGGCGGAATTGACCATCGGGCAAAGCAGCGATTGCGCGCCGAGGTCGAGCACCTGCTTGATCAGCGCCGGATCATTGTGGGGGATGCGCACGACGGGGGACACGGCATGCCCCGACAGAGCCATCAGTTGCTCGTGGATCGTGCCCAGATCGTTGGGTGCGTGCTCTCCGTCGATCAGCAGCCAGTCGAACCCGGCGGCGGCCGCGATTTCTGCGGCATATCCGCTGCCCATGGCCAGCCAGAGGCCAAGCGACGGTGAGTCCGAAGTCAGGGAAGCTTTGAAACGATTAAGGGGGGCTGGCATGAAGACGTCCTTTTTCGACGATCTGACACCAGCGCCCTGGGTAAGGCAAGTCAATCGCGGTGACGTGCCAGCTTGACCGCCGACCAGATTGCGGTTCCCCCAAAGAACGCGCCTGCGATGCCCACCACCTCGACCAAAGCCGCCGAGTTCGAAATCCCGCGCACCATCACGGCCACGACCAGCAGCACCAGCCCGCCAAGGCTGAAGATCAGGCGAAACCAAAGCTCGTTTTTCGTGGGGCCGGTCACGCGCGTCTCCTTCTGCTTTTCGCAAAGATAGGCGGCGCGGGGTGGGTGGCCAGCGGCCTAGAACGTGACCGACACACCGGGCAGGTTCAGCGCCTTGATCAGATCGCGCAATTCCTGACGGGCGGCAATGTTCGAGATGTTGAGCTGTTTGACCCCCACATCCTTGAGATCGAGCAGCGTCATCCCGCGCGGGAAGAGTTCGCGGAAGATCACGCGTTCATTGAACCCCGGTGCCACACGAAAACCGATCCGCTTGGACAGACGCTCCAGCGCCTTTTCCATCTTGGCCTTGTTGACCATCTGCTGTGCGCCAAGACGGTTGCGCAGGACCACCCAGTCGATCGGGGGCAGGCCGGCCTGTGCGCGAAGCTGACGGGCGTTCCAGACCATTTCGGAATAGACCGACGGCCCTTCGATCTTTTCGCCGCTGGCATCCGTATGGGCCAGCAGATCGAAATCCACGAAACTGTCATTCAGCGGCGTGATCAGCGTGTCGGCCAGAGAATGCGCGACCTGGCTCAGGCGGGTGTGCGACCCGGGGCAGTCGATCAGGATGAAATCGCTGCCCGGCTCCAGTTCGGCCACGGCGGCGGAGAGGCGATGATCGTAGATGTTTTCGCCCGGTTGCAGCGTGTCGGGGTCGATCTCGGGCAGTTCGAGATAGCGCGGGCTGGGCAGATCCAGATCGTCGGTCTCCAGCGTCTTCATCCGGTTGGTGATGTAGCGCCCCATGGTTTTCTGGCGCAGGTCAAGATCCAGCGCGCCGATCTTGTGCCCCATGCGTGCCAGCGCCGTCGCAACGTGCATCGACACGGTGGATTTCCCCGCGCCGCCCTTTTCGTTTCCGACAACAATGATGTGTGCCATGTCTCTGCTCTTGCATGCTTTTGATCAGCTATGCGCATAGACGCCGGAGGTTGCAACGGCAGATGCGTGAACGGGCGCAATCCGTTGCGGAACGGTGCACTCGCGACTCACATTTACAGGATGCCGGTCGCGCCCCAGATCCATCCGAACGCCATTGTTACAGCGGTCAATCCTGCGGAATAAGCCGCCAGTTTCCATCTGGAAAACGGGCGTTCGCCAAAGGTGCGGCCGTCGATTCCGGAGACAACGATCTTCTTCGCCTTGCCCGCGTAGGTGTAGTGCAGGATCCAGACCGGCAGAAGAATACGCCGGTAGTGGATGCCGGTCGTGTCGGTTCTGTATCGATCGACCCGCGGGTTTGGTTTCTTGATGGTGCTCTTGATCAGATTGCGGATCAAAAGGTCCTTGTCGTCTTTGTTGGCCTCCAGCCCGTCGCGCACGCTCATGTGATGCCGTTCCGCGGCAAAGCCTGCCAGATATCCGGCCCGGTACGGCCTGAGGTGGTGCGGTTTGAAATCGTGCAGGATGCCATCGCGGATCAGAGGCGTGACATGTGTCGAGGCGGGCACCAGGAGATCATTGAAGTCGATGTTCATACGGCCTGTCCGCGTGCGGCGGCGGCGCGACTTGCCTGATCCCACATCGTAGCTTGCCCAGTACTCGACGGCTTCTTTTGTGTCGAATGTCCAGAACGGGGCGTACAAGCTGGCAAGGCGCCCCTGAGCAGAGAGGCTGCCGAGATCGTTCGGAGCCGCGATGCGTTGTTTGATCCAGCTTTCGATATGTCTTTGCGCAACATCACCGGCGATACGGAAGGGGACAAGCGCCATGGTGGTATAGGCCTTGTCTTCAACGGACAGAACGACGGGCCCGTTGCAATAGGGGCAGTTCTCGGACAGCGCCGGTCCCGTGAAGATCACTTCTCCGCCACAGGTTTCGCATTGATGGATCTGATCGCCTTGCAGGCCCGGGAGTTCCTCCATTGGCGCGTCGGGGTTGAAGGGAAACTCCGTCGCGGCTTCGTGGTCATTCTCGGTCGCCAGAGGCCAAAGTGATCCGCAGCTTTGGCACAGCAGATCCTGTTGCGCCGGATCAAACGCGCATTGTCCGCCGCAGCTCTGGCATTGAATGTCGGATTGTTTGGCCGCCGGTTGCGTCATCAATCAGACCCAAGCGCCGCAAGGATTTCCAGCATGATCCGCAAGCGCAGCCAAGACCGGTCAATCGCGCCTTCAAGATCGCCGCTGGCATGCCAGTCGCCAAGGATCGTCGCCAGAAACCATGTTGCGAACAGCCAGAACACCACACGCGTCCAGCCCGAGATCGACCTGATCCAGCCTGCGGACCCCTGTTTCAGTTCGTGTTTCGCCTCATAGATGGTGATGATCTTGACCACGCTGGCCATCCCGATCGCGGTGGAGGCTGCGAACAGAGCTACGGCAGCGAACAGAGGCGACAGCTCCAACGTTGTGATCCTTCCCAAACGCGCAAGTTTGTACTTTTGGGCAGCCTAGTGAAGCGTGTTGTAAGTCGGAAGGGCAGACTTGCCCGGGGTGTCCGGGTGCTGTGCGATGACGATAAAAAAGGCCGCCCGGTGAGGGGCGGCCTGATTTTTACCAAGTGGTAAAATCTTAGAAGCCGAGGCCTTCGTATTTCTTCTTGAACTTCGACACGCGGCCGCCGGAATCCATCAGGCGCGAGCTGCCGCCGGTCCAGGCCGGGTGCACGGTCGGGTCGATGTCGAGCGCGAGCGTGTCGCCTTCGCTGCCCCATGTGGAGCGCATCTGGTACATCGTGCCATCGGTCATCTTGACGTTGATGACGTGGTAGTCGGGGTGGATGTCTTTTTTCATCTCGACACTCCTTACGCGTCTGCGCCCGAGAGCGGCTTGTAGTTGGCATCTTCCGCGATACGGGCGGACTTGCCGCGACGCGAACGGAGGTAGTAGAGCTTGGCGCGGCGTACGCGGCCACGACGCACAACCTCGATGCTGTCGATGTTGGTGGAGTAGAGCGGGAACACACGTTCCACACCTTCACCAAACGAAATCTTGCGAACGGTAAACGACCCGGCAATGCCAGAGCCCTGACGGCGGCTGATGCAGACGCCTTCGTAGTTCTGCACGCGGGTGCGTGTGCCTTCGGTCACCTTGTAGCCGACACGGATGGTGTCGCCTGCTTTGAAGTCGGGAATGGTCTTCCCTAGGGCGGCAATCTGTTCCGCCTCCAACTGAGCGATAAGATCCATCGCTTCTCTCCTAAAACTGCTTGCGGTTGCTCCGCAAAGGTCTGCGCGTCCTCAGAGCTCTTGGTCTTCGTCCGGGTCCGCCACTGCGCCCGCCAGAGATCAGGTCGTCTTTGTCTTGTCACATCCGGGACGGGTGCAGTTGGACCATGTCCGAAGACAACACGGAATCACCGCACCGGGCTGACACCCGGAACAGGGGGCCGTAAACCAGAAGCACTGGCGTAAATCAAGGGTTCTTTGGCGGTGTGCACTTCGTGCGCGCCGCCATGTGTCCAGTGCTTCGGCCGGGTCAGGCGATCACTTCGCCAATCAGCATCTGGGGTCGCGTGTTGGTGAAGTTGCCGATATCCGCGATCACCGGTCCGGCTGCGCCGAGAGCCGCATCGAGCGCAGCCTGATCGACAAAGGTCATCGTGGCGACCGCGTAGCTTTCGGGCGGTGCGTCCGGACCGCTGGCGACGCCCTTGGTCACAAGCACGGACGCGATATGTGCGCCCATGTGTTCGTCCACCATCGGCATATGGGTGCCAAGATAGTAATCGTAGTCGAAATGGGTTTCGTCCGTGACGGGGTAAATCACCTGTAGGGAAAGTGCCATTGCTATCTCCTCCGAGTCGGGCAATGGCACGTGCTTAGCATGAAACGCGTCTGAACCCTTGGATCAATCCGCCTTGTCCTTTCGTGCAGACCAGTCCGCCCAGAGGTCAGGGCGGCGTGTGCGCGTCAGCTCTTCGGATTGGGCGCGCCGCCATTTGGCGATCTCGCCATGATGGCCTGACATCAAAACCGGGGGGATCTCCCGCCCTCGCCATTCGGCGGGTCGCGTGTACTGCGGATGCTCCAGCAGTCCGTGGGAAAAGCTTTCCTCTTCCGTCGAGGCCTCGTTGCCCAGAACCCCCGGAAGCAAACGCACGGTTGCGTCGATCATCGCCTGTGCCGCGATCTCGCCTCCGGTCAGGACGAAATCGCCCAGGCTCACCTCGGTCATGCGGTACTGGTCGATCACACGCTGATCCAGCCCTTCGAACCGGCCGCAGACAAGGGTCATTCCGGGACCAGCAGCAAGGCGCTGCATCATCTGCTGGGTCATCGGAATCCCGCGCGGACTGAGATAGATGAGCGGGGCGACCGGTGCGATGCGGCCACGCGCGTCGTCGATGGCCGCAGCCATAACATCCGGGCGGAGCACCATCCCCGCGCCACCGCCGGCCGGTGTGTCATCGACATTGCGGTGCTTTCCGTCGCCGAATTCGCGCAAGGCCACGGTTTCCAGTTGCCACAACCCGTCTTTCAGGGCGCGCCCGGTCAGGGACTGGCCAAGGATGCCGGGAAAGGCTTCGGGCAGAAGGGTGATCACCTGCGCTTTCCAGACCCGTGCCAGTTCCGGCGTCGGGTCCATCAGTTCACGCGGTTTGAGCGATGGCCGGATGGCCTTGCGACCATGAGATCTGGCGGGCGGTGTCTTGGGGTCGTCCATCTGCGCTGCCTTTCGATGACGGCACAGGCTTTAGTGCCTTGGGTCAGGAAAGGCCACAGGTCAGACGGATACCGGTTCCGCCAGCGCGTCGCGCATGGCCAGCATCGCGTCGGGAGACACGAAAAAGCAGGACAAGGCTCCGGCTTCGGCCGGACCGCATCGCATGAGCCGTTCGACCAACCAAAGCTCGCGGACCTGATCGTCGGTCAGGTGCGACACGTCCATGCACTCCCAGCGCGCCATGATCTGCGCGAGCACCATGGCGACGTGATCTTCCTGTGTGACGAACCCGGGCACGGTCCGCGACGGGCTGATCCGACTTTGCAACGTGGCGCGGATGACCAGTGGATCAGGCGCCATATCTTTCAGGCTGGCCATGGCGGATGGTAGCAAGAGCGACGGGTGGGGGCGTTTGGTTTCGCCTTCGGTCAGGGTTTGCGGGCCGATATTGGGAAATACGGCCAGGGTCGCTGCAGCGAGACTGAGCGCGCCGAAAATGCCAAGCACCATGAAGGCGATGGACATCGCGAATTCCTGAACAGTGATGGTGACCACACCCGGCGACAGGGCGGCCAAAGTCAACAACACACGTCGTTTTGCGCGATCCACGATAGGATGTCCCCAGAGCAATGACTGTGCATAGCCTCGACACATGGCGACTTATTGCCGGGATTCTGGCGAACAAGGGGCTTTCCTGCGGCAAAAAGGCGGCAGTCAGCTCTCTTGCTGGCGGGCCATCCGCCGGATGAGGCGTTTGGCCTCCTGCAGGTCCTTTTCGGGCAGCGCGCTTTGATTGAGCGCGAGAAAGACCGCATCGATTCCGATATCCGGCTGTACATTCTCAGGCGGCAACACCGTGAGCGCCGAGCGATCGAGATCGGTCAGTTCCAGAAGTGTCAAAAGCGGGTCCAGCGGTCCGAGCGGCAGTGTCGTCGCCTCTTCGAGCCGAAACGACGTCACGCGCGCCGAGGTCACATCCTCGGCGATTTCTTCCAGAATGCCGTCAAGGCTGCGCGCGGCATCGAACCGGCTGCAATACGTCTGAAAATCCTCGGTGAGCCGCGTACTGCGCAGGTTCTGCCACCAGGTGCTGCGCAGCCACGCATCGCGGGTCCGTGTTGAAAAGTAGAAGGTCAGATCGGTCTCCCGACCGAAACGCCGGAACGCAGCATCGCTGAGGCTTTTCATCACCAGTCCCGCGCTGTCGTAGCAGTCGAGCCCGTGTCGCCCCGGCATGTGCCCTGAAAGGTCCTCGGAGGACATTAGGATCGGGCGCGGATCGTCCTGTGCGACCGTTTGGAAGAAGGCGCGCGCGGCGCGCGATACGGCGGTCAGCGTCTTTTTCTTCGGGTCGATGGAAAAGGCACGTGCTCTTTCCGTGAGCGCCTCGAACGCTTCCTTGAGGTAGACGCGCACATGTGGTTCGAGCAAAGGGGCATTCTCGCGCAGCATGGATTGTGCGCTGGTCGTTCCGGTCTTGTGAAATCCCGCATGAATGACGATCCGGGTCGTCACGAAAAAAGGCCCTCGGGGGGATCGGCGACGATGCGGCCCTGGGCAAGATCAACCGTCGGAACCACCGCTTTGGTGAAAGGCAGAAGGACGGTCTGCTTCTGTCCCGGTGCGCGCAATTCAAGCAGGTCATCAGCGCCGTTGTTGATCACGGCCATGACCTTGCCCAAGGGGGCACCGCCCGTATCCGTAACCTCAAGCCCGATCAGGTCGGCATGGTAAAACTCGTCATCCGGCAGCGATGGCAGCCGGTCGCGCGGAACATAAAGCTGAACGCCGCGCAGGGCGTCTGCGTCTTCCTTGGTGGAGACGCCAGAGAGCCGCGCGGCGAGGCCGTTCTTGATCTGCCGGGTGATCTTGACCGTAAAGCTGCGCGTGCCGTCTTCGGTGGCCAGCGGCGCATAGGACGCAATGTCTTCGGGGATGGCAGTAAAGCTTTTCAGGCGCACTTCACCCCTGACCCCAAAGGCCCCGGCAATCGCGCCAACACAGACTTTGTCACTCACGGATAGGCTCCCGGTCGGTTTGGCTGACTGGATAGACCAGACCGACCGGTGGAGGCAATTGCCTGCAGGTCGTGTCAGCCGCCGATGCTGAACACGCGGGTCACGCCGAAGCGCAGACCCCATTGATCCTCGGACCCCTGTTCGACAATCGGGCTGTCTGCGGCATCATCGGTGAACTTTTCCCACGTGACCGCACCTTCAAGCCCCCAGACATCATTGATCTGGTAGCGCGCACCGAATTCGACACCGGCCGAGACCATGCCGCCATCGGGGTCATAGGCAGGCAGGGCCGCGCTGGATTCTGCGGGCGTGATGCCGAAATACGTGTCGCTGTAGGTGTCATCGCCAAAGAAGAGGCGCGGCCCGAGCGAGAGACGCAGGCGGTCCGTCGGACGCAGGATCGCATCCGCCCCAACTTCGCCGACCCACCCTTCGTGCCCGCCAAAGCCGCGGCGCACTTCACCGAAGGCGGCAAAATTCTCGGTGCCATAGCGCACCGACACACCCAGTTCGAGCGCCGCGTCGATGTCCTCGAGACCGGCCAATTCGCTGAAATCGTCAGTCTTGCGTTCGCCGATGTAGCGGAACGACCCACCGAAAGTCAGGCCCATGCTGTCGGCCCACGGATCAGGATTGCCGAAAGTGCGGCCATTGCGCAGGGACAGGTAGTTGAAGGTAAACCCGAAGTCCGGACCGATCGCATTGTCTTCCGAGCCGAAATATTCGGGCGTGCTTGCGACACCGCCGCGCAGGGTGAACATCAGCCGGGGTGCAGCCGGGGCAGGGGCCGGGACCATGACAGCCGACTGCGATGTCGTGTCCGAAGGACCAGCCGCATAGGCAGGCAAGGCTGTTCCGAAGGCAAGCGCGGAAACAAGGGCAAGACGTGTGAGCATGGCAATCGGCTCCTCTGAGGCAGCGTGAGGTTTCCGTTCCACATGGCCCGCGAGGGGGGCAGCGTCAAGCGAAGTGGGACACTCCACGCGAAAAGCCGCGAGAGTTTGGCTCGCCTGTGGCGAGAGTGACGCGATCGGGGAAGGGAAATGGGGAGTGGTGTCCTGCACGTTGGCAGGAGGGGTGCAGATGACCGGGTGGGCCGGCCATCTGCGAAGGCAGTCCGCGATTATTCCGCGGTTGCCTCTTCTGTGGCCGGAGCAGCGTCTGCTTCAGCAGCGGCTGCTGCCTTGGCGGCCTTGGCTTCGGCGCGTTCCTGAGCAGCCTTGCCCGGCGTGCCCTTCTTGGGGTTGCTGCGCTCTTTCTTTGCAACAACGCCAGCCGCTTCGAGGAAACGGGCCACGCGGTCGGTTGCCTGAGCACCATGCTCCATCCAGTACTGGATGCGCTCGACGTCCATCTTCACGCGCTCTTCGCTGTCTTTCGGCAGGAGCGGGTTGTAGGTGCCCAGCTTTTCGATGAAGCGGCCGTCGCGCGGCATGCGGCTGTCGGCGGCAACGATGCGGTAGAACGGGCGCTTTTTGGAACCGCCACGGGCGAGACGAATTTTGATAGCCATTGGTATTCTCCTAAGGGTCTGGTTGGACGGGCAGGGCCGTCACGATTGCTTCTGTTTGTGGTGTTGGATGACTTCCTGAATGATGAAATTCAGGAATTTCTTGGCGAACTCAGGGTCAAGGTCTGCCTGGGTCGCAAGCTCTTCGAGCCGCGCGATCTGGGTCGCTTCGCGCGCGGGGTCTGAGGGCGGGAGGTCGTGCTGTGCCTTGAGCACACCCACGGCCTGCGTGTGTTTGAACCGCTCGGCCAGCGTGAACACGAGGATCGCGTCCAACCGGTCGATGCTTTCTCGGTGACCCTTGAGCAGTTCTGCGGCGCGGGTCACGGGATCGGTGGTCATGTCAGTCAATGGCCCAGCCTTTCGGTTTGAACAGAGGGTCCTGATAGTGCGCGATTTCCATGTCGATGCCATGGCCCAACTGGGTGCCGCGCAGGGCGTCCGGGGCCGGGTGCCGATAGCAGACATCGTTACCGTCCACCGTCGGCGCATCATGGTCTTTCTTCGCGCCAAGGCGTTCAGCCAGACGGATGCTGTCGAGGTTCTTCGGGTCAAGATAGCTGACCGCCGTTTCCCAGCCTTTCTCATCGTAGAAATACCCTCGCACGCGGTGGGTCGCTTCAAGAGCAAAGCCCTTGCCGGCGCGGTCGGGCCAGATGATCCACGCGATTTCACGCTCGGGCCATTTTGCCGGGAACCAGCCACCGGCCATGCCGACGGTTTCGTCGGTGTCCTTGAGGTGGACCATCCACATGCCGAAGCCCCGAATTTCCCAATGGCCGATCTCGGCGGCATAGAGCATCCACGCTTCGTAGCTGTTGAGCGGTCCCCCCATGAAGCGGGACCGGTACGAGGCGAAGGTGGCCTTGAAATCGGGATAGTCATCGGCCTTGGGGCTGCGCAGGACAAGCCGCTTGGTTTCCAGAATGGGGATGTCGCGATGGCCCATCAGAACACCTCCGTCAGGCTGTAGCGATAGACCAGCGTGACCTCGCCCTCTTCGACGATTTCGCCATCGCGTTCCGCACCCAGCCGTTCGGCAAGGGCAATGGAGCGGGTGTTCGCCGGGTCGATATAGCTGACCAGCGTCGTCCATTTCAGCACATCCGTCGCGAAGTCGAGAACGCAGCGGCCTGCTTCGTAGCCGATGCTTTGACCTTCGGCTTTGGCATCGAGCAGGAATCCCAGTTCCGGCTCAAGGTCACCCGGTTCAAACCCGATCAGGACAAAGCCCAGCACGTCACCGGAATGTGCATCTTCAAGCGTCCAACCGCCATGCCCGTGCAGCATCCAGCCGGAGGAAAGCTGCACAAACTCGCGCCACGCGTCTGCCCGCGTCATGGGACCGCCAATGCCACGGCCACGCTCGGTGCAGGCGATGTCTGCAAGGCAGTCGAAGTCACTGACGCGTGGAGCACGCAGCACAAGACGGTCGGTCCGCATGGCCGGGACAAGCGTGGAAATTTGTCCGGCAATTGCAGCCGCTGCCCCGGTAGGGGCTGTTTCGCAGGCCATGCGCATCATGCTGCCGCCTCCATTCTCGGGTGGCGGTAGACGGTCGCGACCTTGTCCCGGAGCGTGATGTCGGGCTCGCGTACCGCGCCCATGCGAAGCGCCAAAGCCTGCGAGCGGGCGTTGTCCGGTGCGATGAAACTGGGCAGGTGGGTCAGCCCCAGATGTGTCGCGGCGGCCTGACGCGCGGCCATGGCGGCCTCATAGGCGATGCCCTTGCCTTCGTGTTCGGCGGTCACGGCATAACCCAGTTCGGGCTCCGGCCAGTCCATCGGGTGGAAGATACCGGCAAAGCCGATGAAGGTATCATCGCCCTTGAGCGTGATGTGCCATTGTCCATGGCCCCGCAGATGCCACTGTCCAAGACCGATCATCAGCATGCGACCTACATCAAGCGGTTCCGCCGGGCCGCCGTTATAGCGGCTCCGGGGGTCTTGGAAGTAGGCGCAGAGCGGCTCGAAGTCCTGCATGCCGGGGGCGCGCAGGATCAGGCGTTCTGTCTCGATCACGGGAATCTCGAAACTCATGCCAGCGCCTCCGGTCCCGGATGGCGGTAGAGCATGTCTTCACCCATGTTGGGGTTGTCATAGGTCCGCTCGTAGACCGCGCCCATACGCTCGGCCAGACGGATGGACCGCGTGTTGCCCGGAACGATGTTCGAGGTCAGCGTCGTGAAGCCAAGGTCGTCGTATGCCCATTGCCGGGCGCGGCAGGCGGCCTCGTAGGCGATGCCCTTGCCTTCGAAACCATCGAAGACAACCCAGCCTACTTCGGGTTCCGGCCAGCCCTCGGGATTCCAAATGCCACTGATCCCCGCCGGTTTGCCGGTCACCTTATCCTCGATGATGAAATAGCCGTAGCCGTGCCAGTGCCAGTGACCCACATTGAGCGTGAACCATCGCCACGAGTCGGAGCGGTTGGTGTATCCGCCAAAGCCTTCGGAGCGGGTCTCGTCCATCAGAAACGCGATCATCGCTTCCGCGTCGGCCTTTTCAGGGCCGCGCAGGATCAGGCGATCGGTTTCAAGGACGGGCGCGTTGGTGAGGCTCATGCGTACGCCTCCGGGCTGCCGTCGCTGTCCGGGCTGTGGCGGTAGACGACGGTTTCCTCAGGTGTCTCGCCGTCCGGTAGCGTGGCGTTATGATCCAGCACAGCGCCGAGCCGTTCCGCCAAGGCGCGTGAGCGGGAATTCTCAGGCGTGATGTAGCTGACCAGGGTGTCAAACCCCTGTTCCCAGGCCCATCCAAGTGCAGCGGTCGCCGCTTCGGTGGCGTAGCCTTTGCCTTCGGCGTTTTCGAACAGGGTCCAGCCGATCTCGCGCTCGGGGAAATGCGGGGGTTGGGTGATCGCAACCTGGCCGACAAATTCGCCGTCTGCCGTATCGACAGCCCAGGCGCCGTGCCCCATCCAGTCCCATGCCACCACTTCGGACGACAGCCCGTAGAACAGGTGGGTCCTGCTCTTGGGCGCGCCCACAAAGACGGCACGCGGCGTCTGATAGAAGGCCCAGAAGGCTTCCATGTCGTCCATGCGATGAGGACGCAGACGCAACCGCGGCGTGGTTATGACGGGGGCTTCACGCATCACGGGCTATTTTTTCTTGCCGAACCCGCTCAGGCCCGGTGGCAGGCCCATGCCGCCACCCAGACCGGGCATGCCGCCCTTGCCGCCAAGCGCCTTTGCTGCCTGTTCCAGTGCTTTGGGGTCCATCTGGCCCATCATCTCTTCGGGGCTGGCGCCGCCTTTGCCGAACATGCCCTTCATGGCCTGTTTCAGCATGCCGCCTTTGCCCATCTTGCCCATCTTCTTCATCATGTCGGACATCTGGCGCTGCATCTTGAGCAGCTTGTTCAGGTCCGACACGTCCATTCCGGCACCCGCCGCGATGCGCTTCTTGCGGCTGGCCTGCAGGATCTGCGGATTGGCGCGTTCCTTCTTCGTCATCGAATTGATCAGCGCGATCTGCTGGCGCAGCATCCGGTCGTCGATGCCCGCGCCATCCATCTGTTTCTGCATCTTGGCGGCGCCGGGCATCATGGCCAGCATGCCTTCCATGCCACCCATCTTCATCATCTGTTCCAGCTGCATCTTGAGGTCGTTCATGTTGAACTGACCCTTCTGGAAGCGCTTCATCATCCGCTCGGCCTGTTCGACCTCGAGCGTCTGTTGCGCCTTCTCGACCAAGGCGACGATGTCGCCCATGCCAAGGATGCGGCCCGCGATCCGGTCCGGCTCGAAGGTTTCGAGCGCATCCATCTTTTCGCCAAGACCGACAAAGCGGATCGGCTTGCCGGTCACGGCGCGCATCGACAGGGCCGCACCGCCACGACCGTCGCCGTCCATACGGGTTAGAACAACGCCGGTGATGCCGATGCGCTCGTCAAAATTCTGTGCCGTGTGGACGGCGTCCTGACCGGTCAGGCCATCGACCACCAGCAGCGTCTCGCGCGGGTTGGCGACATCGCGCACCGCTTCGACCTGCGCCATCAGCTCTTCGTCAATGGACAAACGGCCTGCGGTATCAAGCATGTAGACGTCGTAACCGCCCAGCGACGCCTGCGTCTTGGCGCGTTTGGCGATGGCGACGGGGTCTTCGCCCTTGACTATGGGCAGCGTGTCGACACCGATCTGGTTGCCGAGGATCTGCAACTGCTCCATCGCCGCCGGGCGGTTCACGTCGAGCGACGCCATCAGAACGCGCTTTCCGTCCCGCTCTTTCAGGCGCTTGGCGATCTTGGCGGTTGTCGTGGTCTTGCCGCCGCCCTGCAGACCGACCATCAGGATTGGGGCAGGCGGGTTGTCGATCTTGAGCTTGCCGGGGTCTTCGTCGCCGCTCAGCACATGCTTGAGTTCGTCATGGACGATCTTGACGACCTGCTGGCCGGGCGTGATCGACTTGGTGACGGCCTGTCCGGTTGCCTTGTCCTGCACGGCCTTGATGAAATCGCGGGCCACCGGCAGCGACACGTCCGCTTCAAGCAGGGCAACGCGCACCTCGCGCAGGGCTGTCTTGACGTCGTCCTCGGACAGCGCGCCCTGTTTGGTCAGCCGATCAAAGACGCTGCCTAGGCGGTCGGACAGATTTTCAAACATGGGCTTTCGCCTCCTTTGCCGCTGATTGCTCCCCCGATGTAAGGGCCAACGGCGCATATACCAAACGTCAATCGCCCCCACGGGCGTAACACGCTGGTGGGGGGCGATCCCGGACTGTGTCCATGGGACCGGAAAGTCAGGCTTCCCGGAGTTGTGTGCCGTTTAGGGCAGAATGGCGCGCAGAGTCAACCCACGCGCCAAAACGGCTCATGCAGCAAGTGCCTCGAGCGCCGCGTTTGCCTTGGCGTGCGATGCGTCTGCATCGACCATCAACTGGTCCGCAGCCACGAACTGGACATCGGTGATGCCGACAAAGCCCAGCACATGGCGCAGGTAGCCGCTGGCAAAGTCGATCTCGGACCCGATCTGTGTGCCGCCCGAGGTGATCGCCACGATGGCGCGCTTGCCGGTCAGCAGGCCTTGGGGGCCCGCTTCGGAATATTTGAAGGTGATCCCGGCGCGGGCGATCAGGTCGACCCATGTCTTCAGGGTTGCGGGAATGCCGAAATTGTAGATCGGCGCGCCGATGACGATGGTATCGGCGGCCTTGAGTTCTTCGATCAGCGTGTCGGACAGGGCGAGTGTCTGGCGCTGCGCATCGCTGCGCTGGTCCTCGGGTGTCCAGTTGGCGTTCAGCCAATCGGCGTCGATCGCGGGCAAAGGCACGGCCAGATCGCGGTTGATCACGCCGTCAGGCGCAAGACGATCCAGAATGCGTTGTGTCAGGGCACGGCTCTCGGAGCCGGAATGGCGGGCGGATGCGTCAACGCGCAGAACGGTTTTTGTCATGGAACTCTCCGGTCACGAACTTGTTTGTCTGTGCGGAACACTTAGGTTTTGCCTCAGCGCACAAAATAGGAAGATATGCGCATGAAATGTGAGTATTTGCACAAAGGTGACTCATGGAGCATTGGGACGAGGTGCGCACAGCGTACCAAGTTGCGCGGCAGGGCACGGTCAGTGGCGCGGCCGAGGTCTTGGGCGTGCATCACGCCACTGTCATCCGCCACATCGACGCACTTGAGGCGCGGCTGGGGGTAAAGCTGTTCCAGCGTCATGCCCGAGGCTACACGCCGACGGAATCCGGCGAAGATCTGGCCCGTGTTGCACAGACGACGGAAGACCAGTTGCAGCAACTGGTCGGTCGCATTCGCGGGCGTGGTGCAGATGTCAGCGGCGATCTGATGGTCACGTCGATCGTGGAGCTTTCCGATTTTCTTGTCCCGGTCCTGTCGGATTTCAAGGACGGTTATCCCGATGTCGTGGTCCGTTACCTGACCGATGCGCGCGTGTTCCGTCTTGAGTATGGCGAAGCCCATGTCGCGATCCGCGCCGGGTCTGCGCCCGACGAGCCGGACAATGTGGTTCAACCTCTGACGCGGTTGAAGATCGGGCTTTATGCGTCGAAAGGCTATGTCGCAAAGAACGGTCTGCCCAAGGACGAGGACGACCTTCCGAACCACGTCTTCGTCGGGAACGACAATCCCGATGGGCGTGCGCCGTTCCAGCAATGGCTGCGCTCGAAGGTGCCTTATGAGCGTGTCACCTTTCGAGCGACCGACACCTACAGCATGATCACCGCCGTGCGCAGCGGCGCCGGGATCGGGTTCATGCCGGTCATGCAGGGTGCAACGGACCCGGAACTGGTCGAAGTGATGCCAGCGAAAGAGGAATGGGCGGCGCCGCTCTGGCTGGTGACACATGTCGATCTGCATCGCACGGCCAAGGTTCAGGCGCTGCTGGCGCATCTCAAGGAGGCGGTCAAGACGCTTGACACGTCCTGCGACTGACATGACCGAAGCCCGGCGCGGCCACCTTGCCATGCTCGCGTTCTCGGCCCTTGTAGCAGGGTCGTTCTCGCTTGGGTCGATGGCCGCGCCGCATATCGCGCCGGATGCCCTCAATGCGGTGCGCTTTGTCATCGCCGCCGTCATTCTCGCCATATTGGTGGCAGCGACAGGCGGAATGGACCGTTCCGCGCTGCGTGCCCCGTGGCGCTATGTCGTGCTCGCCCTGTTTCTCGTGGCGTATTTCGTTCTCATGTTCGAGGGTTTGAAAACCGGCGCGCCCGTGTCGATGGCAGCCGTCTTCACGCTGACGCCGCTGATGGCAGCGGGATTCGGCTGGCTGCTGCTGCGACAGGTTCTGACCGGGCGCATGGCCCTTGCGCTGGGCATCGGCGGGGTCGGCGCGCTTTGGGTGATCTTTCGCGCGGACCTGTCGGCGTTTCTTGCCTTTGTCATCGGTCGGGGAGAGATGATCTACTTCCTCGGTTGTGTCGCACATGCGGTCTATGCGCCCTTGGTGCCCAAACTGAACCGGGGCGAACGGCCCTCAGTCTTTACCCTTGGCGTTCTGATTGCCGGGGCAATCCTGTTGCTGATCTTCGGGTTTCCGTCGCTCAGGGCCACGGACTGGTCCACGCTTCCGCCGATTGTCTGGATCACCATCGCCTACACGGCGGTCTTTGCCAGCGCGTTGACTTTTCTGTTGCTCCAATACGCCAGTTTGCGCCTGCCGTCCGCAAAGGTGATGGCGTATACCTATCTCACGCCCAGCTGGGTGATCCTGTGGGAAATGGCGCTGGGCCGACCGCTGCCGCCCGGTCTTATTCTTGTGGGCGTTGCAATGACCATGGGCGCGCTGGCCCTGCTTCTCAAGGATGACAGCCAGGTCCGGGGCAGGGCAATTTCAGAAAGGTAGCCGTTCGAGGGTAAATCCTTCAGCCTCGAGCAAGGCCAGAACACCGTTCTTGCCGGGCAGATGCGCTGCGCCAAAGGCGGCCACGACCGTGTCATGTGCGGCGACGGCATCCAGAAGGACGGGTATCCATGCGCGGTTGCGGTCGATCAGCAATTCCTGCTCCATCGTGGCAAAGATCTCTGCTGCCGCATCGCGTTCAATGGAACTGTACCGTTCGGCGAGGATAGAGGACACCGCCCAGCCCTCGGCCGGAGCCTCGTCGAAGTAGCTGGCCAGCAGCGTGGCAAACAAGTCCTCGTTGATCGCGGGATCGACAAGCGCAGAGAGCATCATGTCGATCTGCACATCGAGCGGCTGATCTGCAAAAGCGGCAAAGATGGTTTCCACGTCTTCCAGGGCAGCGCGTGGAATGCCGGCATCGACGGCGACCTGTTCCAGGCGGGAATCCATACCGTCCGCCGACAGATCGGTCCCTGCCGCGCAGGGCGGGACGGCGAGGATGACGGACACGTACCAGGGCCGGAACCGTGCCGCCATGAACGGCGGCAGACCACGTGCGCTCAGCGCTTCGGACATCTGCTGCCACTGTGCGTCATCCAGAAGTTCGGGCAATGTCGTATCCGCCAACAACAGAAGACCGGGATCCGTCGTGAGCCGGGCCTGGAGCGCCTCTTCATCTTCGCGGGTCATTTCGAGCAAGAGCAGGTCCGCCGTTGCGACAACGGCTTCCAGCCGTCCCGCCGGGCCGTCGAGCCGGGGGTCCGCCAGGTGCATGGTGCCGATGAGGTGCAGCGTTGCGTCCCCGCGGGTGGCCTTCCAGTGGTTGCCCTCGGCGTAGGGGGCGTCGGACAGAGCCGCCTCCAGACGTGCCTGTTCGTCCGGGCCCAAGGTCGGGCGCAGGTCATTTCCCGCGCAGGCCGCAAGCGCGGGATGCGCGAGAACCAGACAGCACAGCAGCGACAGCAGACGGGTGATCATGCGGGCATCCTTCACTCTCTTTCCTGACCAAAGCTAGGCGCTGCGCTTGTCAGCAGCAAGGCGGTCGCGCATTGATGGGGCATGGAACGTGAATCCGATCTCTACCCTCCGGTGAAGGCCTTTCTTGAGGCGCAGGGCTATGCCGTGAAGGGCGAGGTGGGCGCGGTTGATCTGGTTGCGGTGCGCGGCGATGAAGACCCAATCGTGGTTGAACTGAAGCTGAGGCTGAACCTCACGCTCTATCATCAGGCGGTGACACGTCTTCGCCTGACCGATCTGGTATACATTGCCGTGCCCAAGCCGACCGGTCGGACAGCGCGCCGCGCTTTGCGGGAGAACCGCATCCTGTGTCGTCGGCTTGGGCTTGGCTTCATCACCGTGCGCGACGACGGAGCGGTCGAGGTCCAATGCGATCCGGGCCCCTATGCGCCGCGCCGCAACAAAGCCAAGCGCGACAAGCTTTTGACCGAGTTTCACCGGATTGCAGGAGATCCCAACGCCGGAGGCGCCACGCGCCATGGCATTGTCACCGCGTATCGGCAGGATGCGCTGCGCTGTGCGATGTATCTCGCCGAAACAGGGGCCGAGAAAGGCGCGATCGTCGCCAAGTCCACCGGCGTTGCCAAGGCAACGACACTCATGCGCGACAACCATTACGGCTGGTTTTGCAAGGTGGAGCAGGGGGTGTACGACCTGACGCCGGAAGGGCGTCAGGGTCTGGTCGATTGGGGGGACGTGCTTCCCTAAGTCGGCGCTTTACTCGACAATCAGCGGTGCTTCCGCAATCGCAAAGCGATCCTGCTGCAGGAAGTAGCGCACGGTATACTCGCCCGGTTCCGTCGGAGCGGTCATCCTTGCCGGAGACCCCTCGCGCGTATAGGCCCAGACCTGCCACTGGCCCCCGCCCGATGCCGCATCCGCCTTGCCGATGCCGATGTAATCGTCGGGATTGTCCGGGCCGGTCCAACCGATTTCGATCTCGCTGCCTGCCGCCACACTCTCGGGTACGACAAGCTGCGCATCGGCTTGCTTCACCGTGAGTGGCGCTTGCTGAATCGCGGCCCTGTCCTGGCTGAGGAAATAGGTCACGAGATAGTCGCCGGGTTCGGCGGGCACCATGATGCGGGCGGGTGACCCGTCACGTGTGTAAGCATAGCTTTTCCACGCATTGCCGCCGCTGGCGCCGACTCGGCCGATGCCGATGTAATCGTCCGGGTTGTTCGGGCCGGTCCAGGGTACGTCGATCATCGATCCGCCGAACGCCTCGGTCGGAGGAGACACGGACACCTGCGGCGCGATCAGCGTGATGGGCACCTGTTTCAGTGCCGTACGGTCTTCGGCAAGGAAATAGGTCACAAGATAATCCCCTGTCTCTCCGGGAACGCGCAACCGCGCCGGGTTGCCGTCGCGGGTGTAGACATAGGACTTCCACGCGTTTCCGCCGCTTGCGCCAACCTTGCCGATACCGATGTAATCGTCGGGCGTGTCGGGGCCGGTCCAGGTCACTTCGATTTCCGATCCGATTTCGGCCTGGGCAGGTGCACTCAGCGTCACTTCGGCCGGGGTCAGGGTGATGGGCACCTCGGCCAGCGGTGTCCGATCTTGCTGCTGGAAATAGGTGATCAGATACTCGCCCGGTTCGCCCGGCATCTGCAGTTGCAGGGGGTTTCCTTCGCGGGTGTAGGTGTAATTCTCCCACTTGTTTCCACCCGTCGCATCAAGTTTGCCGATGCCGATATAATCGTCCGTGTAATCCGGCCCCTGCCAGCCGACCTCGATGGTCGAGCCGACCTGCGCTTCGGCAGGTGCAATGACACGCGCCGAGATGTCCGTTGCCGTAAACGCGACGGATTCAATCGGCGTGCGGTCCTGCGACATGAAGTACGTGATCAAATAGTCGCCGGGTTCCGGCGGAACGGTCAGGGTCAACGGCGATCCGTCGCGCACATAGGTGTAGTTTTGCCATTGTTTGCCGCCCGTCGCGTCTGCCTTGCCAATTCCGATATAGTCATCCGCATAGGCCGGACCCGTCCATTCGACCCGGATCTCGGACCCGGCGGGGGCTTCGGAAACTGTTTCAATCGTGGCTGTCACCGGCGTGACCAGGATGTCGGTCGCACCGATGGCAACGCGCCCGTCTTGTTTGAAGTAACGGATCACATGCGGACCGTCGGTTGGCGGCACCAGAAGTTCAAGCGGGTTGCCCTCGCGTGTGTAGGTGTAGTTTTGCCATTGGTTGCCGCCTTCGGCATCTGCGGCACCGATGCCGAT
>NZ_JALEGT010000050.1 GCF_022763305.1 Marivita sp.
CATAATCAAACAGTACCAGCCGCTGCCCTGTTCAACATGTGGCAGAGTGAATCGGCCTAACAAAAAGTCAGGTCAATTCAGGAGGACGGGTATAAGAATTTTTCCGAGTATTTGCTGCTCAGCCAAGCTCTTCTGAGGCATTTGACTGACCGAGTTTGTACCGGCCAGCCGGGCACAAAGCGCGGGCCCTCTTCAAATGGTGATGCAAGATGAGCTTTGATATTTCTGGGCTGACCAGCCACGAGCAGGTCGCAGCAATCTACGTGGCGTACTTCGATCGTGCGCCGGATCCAGCCGGTCTGGCGTTCTGGGTGTCCAAACTGGACGCTGGGTTGATGTCGCTGGCACAAATCGCGACGGCTTTTGCAGACACCGCGGAAGCAAAAACGATTTTCCCGTTTCTTGGTGATCCGGAAGTTGATGGTGCTTCAGCGTTCATTGACAGCATCTACATTAATCTCTTCGGCCGCATTCCTGATGAAGTGGGCAAGGCGTTCTGGCAGGAGGTCCTGGAAGTCGGTGCGGTTCCGCTTGGTGAGTTTATTCTCGCGGTTCTGATTGGCGCGCAGGATGTTGATGGCAGCACGCAAGATCAAAACCGTACCGAAGCGAAAATTGCAGTTGCGCTTGATTTTGCGCGAGACGCTGAAATCGCCGGGGTTGGGATCGACGGGAACCCAATCGCCCAGGAGATCGACGGGGAGCTTGTTGTTTTCAATGCGGCTGCGTTCAATTTTGCATCCTTGGTTCTTAATGAGGTCAGCGAAGATTTAGGAACCGTGAACGCGGCGCAAGATGAGACAGATATTTTCTTTGCACGCGTAGTAGCGCCACAACCACCCGTGCAACCGGAGCCCGAGCCGCAACCGGAACCGGAGCCCCAGCCGGAACCCGAACCCGAGCCACAACCGGAACCCGGGCCCCAGCCACAACCGGAGCCCCAGCCGCAACCGGAGCCCCAGCCGGAGCCGGAGCCGCAGCCGGAACCCGAGCCGGAGCCGCAGCCGGAACCGGAGCCCCAGCCGCAGCCGGAACCCCAGCCGCAGCCTCCAGCGGTCACAGCACCGACCGTCTTGATCACGGACAACAAAGCGGCGGCTGTGAATGCGAGTGACGCAGCTTCAGGGGCGATTACGTTCACATTCACCTTCAGCGAGCCGGTGACCGGGTTTGTGGTGGATGATGTCACTGTGATCAACGGCACCCCAGGTGTGTTCTCTGAAAGCGAAGTAGAAGGTGAAATCGGGAGGGTTTTCACACTGGTCGTGACGCCTGACGCAGAGCTTGAAGGCGAAGTGACTGTGTCTGTTGCAGCCGGCGTCGCGCAAGACGCCGCTGGGGACCCGAATGCGGCTGCGACGGACAATGTCCAGGTGGTTGATTTGATTGTCCCGGCCGCGCCGACCATCGATGTCTCGACAACTTCCGACAAGGGTGAGAGTGACACGGACAATCTGAGCAATGTGAAGACGCCTGCCGTTGAGGTGACACTTCCCAGGGAAGGATCGCTTGCTGTCGTCGGCGATGTGGTGAAACTCTTCTCCGGGAAAGCGGAGGTTGGTTCGGCTACACTGACGGAGACTGATATCGACGCAGGGCTCGTGTCGATCACAAGCAGTGATCTTGGCGAAGACGGTGAAAAGTCCCTGTCAGCGACGATCACGGATGCCGGCGGAAATGTCAGCCTTGCTTCAGATGCATTGATTTACACCCTCGACACTGTTCAGCCCACGCTTGTCATCACCGATAATTATCCCGGCGCTGTTAAATGGCAGGAAGAACAGATTGCTGTCCGATATACCTTTACCTTCGACACGCCGGTGACCGGGTTTGGTGTAGAAGACATTACGGTTGTGAATGGTTCCAAGGGGCTCTTCAGCCCGAGTGAAATCCAAGGCGAAGAGGGATTGGTCTACACGCTGCTCGTTGGTCCCAGCACGAACCTTGTCGGGGACATCACCGTTTCCGTTGCTGCAGGTGTAGCGCAAGATGCATCGGGCAATGGCAACGCAGCAGCCACGGACAATGTCCAGGTGGTGGACCTAGTTGTGCCTGCCGCTCCGACCATTGATGTTGTGACAACATCGGACAGTGGCGGAAGCGAGACTGACAATCTGAGCAATGTGAAGACACCGGTCATCGAAGTGACGCTTCCGACAACCGGGTCTTTGGCTGTGGTCGGAGATCAAGTGAAGCTGTTCTCGACAATCACAGAGGTCGGTACGGCAACGCTGACGGAACAAGATATTACTGCCGGCAAGCTGTTGATCACTGCAAGTGATCTTGGGGTCGATGGCGTAAAGTCCTTGACAGCAAGGGTCTACGATGGCGTCGGAAATCCGAGCCTGCCCTCAAATACCGTCTCCTACACACTGGATACCACGGCGCCCACGGTCACGATCACCGATGACAAATCCGCAACCGTGACACTTGCTGACACGAATGCTGGTGCGATCACCTACACCGTCACTTTCAGTGAAGCCGTTACGGGGTTTTCGGCTGACGATGTTTCTGTGACCAATGGCACTAAGGGCACGTTCACACCGAGCGAAGTCGCGGGTGAAATCGGCAAGGTCTTCACCCTTGTTGTGACGCCGACTGCCGACTTGCAGGATGATATTACTGTGTCCGTTGCGGCAGACATTGCAGAAGATGCGGCCGGGAACACAAACACCGCAGCGGAAGATAACGTACAGGCTGTTGATCTTGTGACACCGGTCGGGCCAACATTTACTGTGAGGCCATCTCCGACAGATCCCCGCGCGGTGATTTTTACCTCAAGTGAAGGCGCAGATCTGCATTTTTCCCCTACCGCACCTTTTTTCGCTGCACTTGGGTACCTCTCGACTGGTGACACCGAAATTACATTCGGATTCACACGAACCGATCCAGGGGTTCCGCTCTTTGCAGAGCCTGCAAGTGGGGTGCGTCAAGCGATTACGTATGCAGGCCAGCCGGTCACACTTATCACCGCTGGAGAAAACACCGGAGTTCAAAACCTGACAGGGTTTTCCGGCGCTGATATCATCTTGGGCAATAACGTGGACAACGTTCTAATTGGCGGTGCCGGACCTGATGCAGTCATCGGTGGTAGTGCTGGCAATGACGCCCTGACTGGGGGCACAGGCGCAGACTATTTGGCTGGTTGGACTGGCGCGGATGTCTTTGTCCAAGGCTCAAGTGACAGCGTTGCGGCGACTGCCACCAGTGTTCTGGGCTCGCTTATTGATGCAAACGACACAATCACATTTGGAGACGGTGTTGATATAGTGATCGACTTTGTGGTTGGCACCGACCAGCTCGAAGTGGAAGTTGCTCCAAGCTCTAGTCTTATCGACCTTATCGGGAAAAGCGCTGACGCTTTGCCTCAGGGCGTCTTGGTTCAGCGGGGGGATTTCAACCAATCCACTGGTGCCTTTACGATCAACAGTTCGGGTAGTGATACTCTTGTGTTGCAGAACGGTTCTGGCACCAATGAAGATGATGTTCTTGGAACGAACAATTCTGCTGTGGTTTTGATCGGTGTATCCGATTTTTCGGAATCAAGCTTGGTTGCTCTTTCGTAAGCCGATATTTCAGAGGCCGCCTTCAGGCGGCCTTTTACACGCTTGGAGTACTGCAGGTCTTATCACGGCCCTAACACCCCCTACTTCCCTTCAATTTAGGCCCGGTGGTCGCCTTCGTGGCAGCGATGAGCAAGGTGTGCCGGTTCGGTGGACGTGAAGGAAGCAGATGATTGCGTCACATACCGGACACAAACGGGTGCTTTTCGTGGACTCTAGAGATGCGGGTCTAAGTGATTGCCTTTTATCGGTCAGGGCGCTCTTGGATAAACTCCGCAATGGCGGCGGTCAGGTCCACCGTCGTGACGTGTTGCGCCCATTCTTCAATCGCTTCTGCGGCCCAAGCGGCTGGGTCGCTGTTTTCGGCCAAGAGTTTGTCAATCTGCTCTGGTGAGTTTTCACCTCTGGCGGTCATGTGCTCGTAAGCTACTGCTACCGGGTCAGTCTCCCAAACCTCTGTCACGTCGCGGCCTCTCCCTTACGCAGCAACGCAGCCTCGTCGACATCTGGGCTCACCCGAACGATGATCCCTCCCAACACGATTTCCACCAGCGGCACGGCACTATCTGAAACACTGACCCGTTTCTGCTTGTTCAGAAAAGCTTTGCGCCACCCAAAGAGTTGCGGCGGTGAAATCCCGAGACTGCGGGCAAGAGCTGACACATTCACCCCGCGTTCCAGCGCCGCGGCAACAGCTCTCTCCTTGAACGCATCAGACCACCGCCGTCGCTCACCAATCGGCGCACCGTCAAAATGCTCTGCAACTGCTTCAATCAACTGTAAGTTACCAGTCGCAGGCATAGGCGTAGAACTAGTCGTAGACATGAAACCTCGGCGATCAGACCATCGCCAAACTCTTACCCCACAACAGAAAAGCCATTAACCCACGGCGTCGCCTTGCCGCTTACGCGCAGCGACAGAAGCGTGTGCTTACAGTTGGCAGACGTCATTCGGCCCTTTGCAGCCACTCGCTCTTCACCGCCCCCGCTGCGGTGCGGCCCGTCGAACCGGCCGTTCGCTGCAAGCGCGAAATCGAGCCTGCCGCGAAATGGTAGTGTGCGGACGTTGCAGACATTCGAATTAGGCACCCGGCCCGGGACAAGGGCGAAGCCCGCCGGGCCAGCGGCGGACCGTCCCGCCGGTCTGCCGCTTTGTCGACGCCAGTGCATAGTGCGAGCATCTCAGGCAAATGACGACCATAAAGTGGTTCGCGGATCTAATGGAGCGGCAAACCACGGTCCGCCGCTGGCCCTCTTCCTATGTGGGTGTGCAGCATCGCAAAGGGCTCGAAGCAGACTTGCGGCGGCGTAGCAGGCCCCACGCCCTGGCGCGCCAGGTCTGTGAGCGGCTTCGTACTTGGGCTCTAAGCCGTCCTGCATCGGCGCGGCGCGGGCAAGCCCCTGGTCGCTCTTTGCGCGACGTTAATTTCAGGTTTGTGCGGTCCTCCGAACCATGGCTTTGACCAGGAAAGTCTCGCCATGGCGAGACTTTTTGCGCATCCCGACGCGCCCACCGCTATATCCAAGTCATCGCCCATAAAGGAGAGACTTGCCCATGATGCCCCCGACCGCTGCCCTGGAGGCCCTAACCACTGCCCCGCTCATCCGCCTTGAAAACGTGCCGCGCAATGTCCCTGGCCTTTACCTGCTGCATGATCATGAGCAGGTCCCGCGCTACGTCGGCAAGACGATGAACCTGCGGCACCGGGTCTGGAGCAACCACTGTGCCGGGGATGAGAACAGCCACAAGTTCGTGGCGGCCTACAATGCCGGCCGTCTCTGGCACAGCAGGAAGAATGCCCTGAGCGACGCTGGGGACGGCAAGGTCGCCAAGGAGCTGCGGAAACTCCTGGCGCGGGAATTTTGCCGCGCCCGCGTCCTGCCTCTGCCGGCGATCAGCGAATACGACCTTGGTGTCCTGGAGGACAGGGTTCGGGCCATTGCGCCCGAACCGATGAATGACTGGAACGATATCAAGCAGATCCCGGCCATGGAGCCAGTGGAGCTGGTCGACAGGCTCCTAGATCAAATCGGCTGGACCGCGGATCAGCGCGCCAAACTCGATCGCCAGGCCGCCCGGTGGGCAACCTGGAAGACCGGAGAACGCGCAGCCGCATGAGGACAGCTCGGACTGGGCGTGCGCCGATCTGCCCCGGGCTCACCCGGGGCGGATGCCTGTTAGGCGAGGACCAGACCGACCGCGTTCTCGCGTCCGTCCCGGACGGACTGCGGGCTCGAACCGGTCATACGGCACTGCGGCTGGGCGCACACAGATCCCAAGGTGCGCTGTCAATCCCGGCCAAGAGTTGCCATCTTGCGACTGGAAGTCCTGCGGCAGCGCGGCATGTCAATCCAGTCATCGGCACGGTTTCCTTCAGCGGAAAACAACACTATTTTGGCGGAGAGACGGGGCAAAGCAGGATCGTCGACTAAGTCGATTGTCACATCAGAGACGAGTCTTGCACCTCACACTTGCCTGATTTCCGCATGACCAAGCCAACTTGGCCTAGGATCAGGCCTCTGAATAACATAAATGTAGAGGGCAAATCAGGCTCTCGAAACCAAACCATGTCCATCGCCGTCAATCCTGAAATCCTCATTTGGGCACGTCAATCCGCCGGATTTGACGTTGAGAATGCGGCACGCAAATTGGGCTTCGGCGACTCGTCGAAAAGCACGGCTGCCGAGAAGCTCGCTGCTATGGAAGCTGGCGAGAAGCAGCCTACCCGCAACCAATTGGCCAAGTTCGCAAACGTCTACAAACGGCCGCTGATCACCTTTTACTTGGCCGAACCGCCAAAGACTGGTGAACGCGGCCAGGATTTTCGCCAAACACCGGATGCACGTGGTCAACGTGACAACGGCATGTTGGACGCGCTTTTGCGTGATGTGAAAGCCCGGCAAGAACTCGTGCGCGATATCCTTCTTGATGAAGAGGACTTCGAAGCTCCTGATTTTGTAGGATCGGCGGACATCGGCCTTGGCGTCGGCAAGGTGGTCGAGATGATTTCAAATGCCTTGGCATTTGATCACACCGACATTTCCTTGCGGAAGGGTGATGCAAGTGCCTTATTTGGAAGGCTTCGCGCTGCAGCGGAAGACGCGGGGGTCTTCGTCCTCGTGCTTGGTGATTTGGGCCACCACACACTCTCAATTGGTGCCGATGTTTTTCGCGGGTTTGCTATTGCCGACCCTGTGGCACCCTTTGTGGTGATCAACGCAAAAGACGCGCGCCCCGCACGGGCATTTACGCTGATTCACGAGCTCGCCCATGTTTTCCTTGGTCAAACCGGTGTGAGCGGCAGTGTCTCTACGGAGCAGCCGACGACAGATAACGCCAAGATTGAGCGATTTTGCAACGATGTGGCCGGCGAATTTCTTTTGCCGGAGGGGTACTTTCGCAAGGGCGGAGTCAAATTTGGCGCCAACGACATCGAAGCCGCTCGCGGCTGCATCGATCTTATCGCTAGTCGCTGGTCGGTCAGTGAACCGATGGTGGCCTATCGTTTTCAACGCACCGGGGAATTGACCAGCGGGGCTTATCAAACCTTGCGCCAAGAGTACCACCAGAGGTGGTTGGCCAACGTTAAGAAAGAAAAGGCCAAGCAAAAAGAAAATAACAGTGGCCCTTCGGGCTACGTTATCAAGTACCACAATCTTGGTCATGCGCTGGTCGATGTCGTGCAACGCAATATCAAAGAACGCAACTTGACCCACACCAATGCCGCGCGGTTGCTTGGTGCCAAAGCCATTTCCATACCGGGATTTCTCAACTTCGTAGAGAGTGTCAGGCGGAAGAATGTGCAGGGCAATGGCCATGTCTCATGATGTATCTGCTCGACGCCAACACGCTTATTGAGGCCCATGAAACCTTCTATCCGGTCGATAGGGTGAAGCCTTTCTGGGATTGGGTGCAAGCTCAGGCAGAAGCCGGCTCCATCAAGATGCCTTGGGAGGTTCACGAAGAATTCACTGGCGATGGCCTTCACGTTCAATGGATCAATGATCCAGATGTAAAAGCGGCTCTGATCCTTGATGAGGAAGTCAATCCCGAGCTGATCCAACAAGTTATTAATGAAGGATATCAGGGGACCGATCCGGCCTTCAATGACATAGAGCATAGCAAGTATGGCAAGGACCCATTTCTGGCTGCCTACGCACTCGTTGATCCGACTAACCGAACGGTGGTGACGCGCGAGAGGTCAAAGCGGTCCAAGCGTCTTGGATCAACAAAGTTGCCGGATGCATGTGACGATCTCGGGGTCAAGTGGGTCGATGACTTCCAACTCTATCGAGAGTTGAACTTCACGGTGACCTAAGAGCTGCCTCAATGCGATATCATAGTATCGTGAGCAGCGACTTTGAGTGTGGTGGAGCTTCGAGGCCAAAGTCTGCTTTCGTAATGGTGCGAAAAGCGATTGCGTCTGCAGCGAAAGGCAACTTCCCGCCCTCCTTGACTGATGCTGCAATCGCACTGATTGACCGACTCAGCCGCAAGGTTCGACGGTACGTCACGTGTTCGTTAGCCAGATAGCCAGTTCATGGGTGAATTTTGCCGCAGGCTCCCTTTCTATTCCCCGGCTAACCGTTACCAACAGCGTTGCTTGCAGCTCAAAGCCTAAAGGTGCCAAAAGTGTCCAAGGCGACCAGAGCCACGATAATAATTATTTTATATCAATAACTTGAGAGGATATTAAATAGAATGCAAAAATAAGACTTGACACGGTGCGCAGCAAAAAATGCCGTTTCGCGCACTCATATGCCCCATCTACACACAGGAAGAGAGTTGGCGACCCCGCCAGGACTTGAACCCGGAACCTAGCGCTTAGAAGGCGCTTGCTCTATCCAGTTGAGCTACGGGGCCGTGACGCCGTGATAACGGTTCGGAAAACGGTTCGCAACGCGCCCCGAAAAGCCTACCCGCCTGTTTCCTCTCCTCTTTCTGGCCCCAGACCCGCCGATTAGAAGTCAGCTGCTCTATCCAGTTGAGCTAAGGGACCGCTGCGCGCTTTTTGCAGACTTTGGCCCATCGGGGCAAGAGAGCGTCAGAGGGTTCGGGTCATAAAAACGCTGAGCGGGTCATTGAGATACCCCGCGAAGGGCGGGCAGAGCGTAAAGCCGTGGCGGGCGTAGAGACGGCGGGCCGGCGCGAAGGGGGCTTCCGATCCTGTCTCGAGGCTCATGCGCGCCATTCCCAATGTTTTCGCCTGAACAAGTATGTGCTGCAGCAGGGCCGCCGCCACGCCCCTGCCCCGTGCTTCGATCCGGGTGTGCATGGATTTGAGCTCGCAATGCCCGTCCTCCAGAGGCTTGATCGCCGCAATGCCAAGCGTGCCGGTGTCGTCGCGCAGCGCGTAGACCCGGGCACCCGCCGCGAAAAGATCGTCGGCGCTCATGACGTGGCAACTTTCCGACGGGGTCTGGGCGCGCATCATCTCCTGATGGCGGTTCACCAGTTCGGCCACGTCCCATGTCAGCGCGACAACGGGATCAATACGGAAGGTGCTCAGGTTTCGAGGAGCGGGATCCTGTCCGAGGATATCGTTCTGCATCACCACGCCGCCTCCCTGCCCTTGCTCCGTCCCAAGGTTTCCGCAAACCGCGCGATGTTGCAAGCCAAAGCCCCCTTTTTCGAGGGTAGGAACACGGATTTGCCCGACCTTAATGCAGGTCTGCGGTCAGGATCGGATCAACCGGTGACCGGGACGGTCCCCGACAGGTCTGACGCGAGGCGCGTGACCTGCGAAAGGCTGTTCAGGCTGTAGGTCAGGTCGATCAGGCCGGCGGGCACTGACGTGGCCGCCGCAAGCGCCTCGGGCAGGTCGATGCCCACCTCCGTCACCATGACGCGCACCGCCGTGGCAAGATCGAGATCCGCGCCCGCAAGGGTGCCATCCTCAAGCGTCAGCCGCCCGTCATGGCGCCGGATCACGCGTCCGCCCAGTTCGAATTCCGTGGCATCCGATCCGGCGACAGCCATCGCATCGCTCACCAGATAGATGCGGCCCGGGCCGGTCTTGGCCGTCCAGGCGGCGCGGATCGTGGCGGGGTGTACGTGCACCGCATCGGCAATCAGACCGGCGGACACTGTTCCGCAGGCCAAGGCCGCCCCCACCAGACCCGGTTCGCGATTGCCGAGTTGGCTCATCGCGTTGAAGAGATGGGTCACGCAGCGCGCACCGGCGTCCATGTAGCGTCGGCAGGTCGCATAATCCGCATCGCTGTGCCCCAGTGCCACGAGAATGCCCGCAGCGGCCATGGTGGCGACCTGATCCTCGGTCACGGATTCCGGCGCAACCGTCATCTTGAGCACCGGGATCGTCCGCTTCGCATCGAGCAGGGCGTCAAGGTCCGCCTGTGCCATCGGCCGGATGAGCGCTGCGTCATGCGCACCTTTCCGTGCGACCGACAAATGCGGCCCTTCGAGATGCAGGCCCGCAATGCCCGGCACGCCTTCGCGCAACGCCTCGGCTGTGGCCGCGACCGCGGCGCGGGTCGTTTCAGGTGTATCGGTGATGAGCGTCGGCAGAAAAGCCGTCACCCCGAGAGCGCGATGCGCTTCGGCCATCCGACGCAGCGTGGCAACGGACGGATCGGCGTTGAAGAGGATGCCACCACCACCGTTGACCTGCAGATCGACGAAGCCGGGAAACAGGATGTCGCCCGCGAGGTCGATATCCGTGCCGTGCCGAGGGATCTCGGCCTCTGGCCCAAGCTGCACAAGCTGTCCGTTCTCGTACTGCGCGACGTGGCCGTCGAGACAGCGCGCACCATCAAAAATGCGCCCGTTCCGGAATGTCAGAGTGTCCCCGGTCATACCGTTTCCGTGACCTTCTTCAGATGACGCGGTGCGTCAGGGTCGATCCCGCGCGCCAAGGCCACCTGTTCGACCATCGCATAGAAAGACACGATGGCGGCAATGGGATCACAGAGCCAGTGCCCGGTGCGGATATGGGGCAGCCGCGACGCGCGCGTCGCCCTGTCCGTGACGGCAAAGACCCGCGCGCCCATGTCGGCCAGAGCATCTGCGGTTTCGGCCAGCGTGCTTTCGGCCTTGTCTCGGGCGGCAAAGGCGATCACCGGAAAATCGCTGCCAACAATGGACACGGGCCCATGCAACACCTCTGCCGAGGAGTAGCTTTCGGCATGGATCAGACAGGTCTCCTTGAACTTGAGCGCGGCCTCATTGGAGATCGCCCATGACGGGCCGCGCCCGATGGTGAACAGCGACCTGCCGTCCATGGCCTCTGCCGCTGCCGACCAGTCGCAGGTCGTGGCCTGATCCAGACTGTCGGGCAAGGCGCGGATTGCGGCGACGAGTTCGCTGTCCTGTGCGATTTCGGCCAGGAACCACAGCCCCGCCACCAACGAGGTCACGAAGGTCTTGGTGGCGGCGACGCTCAATTCGGGCCCGGCATGAATGGGCAAGGTCGCCTTTGCGGTTTGCGCCAAGGGAGAGCCTGCATCGTTGGTGATGGCGACCGTGAAGGCGCCGTTGGCGCCCAGCGCTTCGGTCATCCGCACGATGTCGGGGCTTTGCCCGGATTGCGACACCGACAGGCCCACCGCGCCGCGCGCGTCGAGATCGACACCGTAGATCGAATTCACGGACGGACCGACCGAGGCCATGGGACGGCGGAGCAACAGTTCGGCTGCGTATTTCAGGTATGTGGCGGCATGGTCAGACGATCCGCGTGCCACGGAAATGAAGAAGCGCGGATCGGTGGCGCGCGCGGTGCTGGCCGCAGTTTCGATGGCCGTTCCGCCCGCGCTCAGCAGGCGGTCGACCGCCGCGGGGATCTCGCGCACTTCCTGGTGCATCAGTGTCGGTTTGGAAGACATGTCTGTCAGCCTTTCGGTCAGAGGCGCAGTTCAGCCACGAAATCGTAGGCGTCACCGCGATAAAGGGATCGGGTCAGTTCAGCGACCCGGCCGCTTGGCAAGTAGGATGTGCGTTCGATCGACAGGCCCGCCGCGCCTTCGGGGACGTTCAGCAGATCGGCCTCACGGGGTTCGAGATTGATGGCCGAGATCTTCTGCACTGCGCGTACGGGGCGCACCTCTCTTCGGCCCAGCACCTCGTAGAGCGAGGTGGTCACTTCCAACGGGTTCGGCAGAATGTCGAGCGGCAGCGACGCACGTTCGAGCGCCATCGGACGACCACCGGCTTCGCGCAACCGGTAAATGCGCGCGACTTCGGCCCCATCAGCCAGACCCAGCGCCTGAACTTCGTCAGGCGTCGGCAGAAAGACCCCCCGTTCGAGCCAGCGTGACGAGGTGTCCAGACCCCGCCGCGCCATGTCTTCGGTGAACGAGGTCAGATGAGAGAGCGATTGCTCCATCCGGTTCATGCGTTCTCGGATAAAGGACCCGGACCCCTGACGCTGCTCGATCAGGCCCTCGCGCACCAGTTCCTGAATGGCCTTGCGAACAGTCACGCGGGAAAGCTCGGTGATCTCGGCAATCTCGCGCTCGGGAGGAAGCGAGGAATTGGGTGCAAGCACACCGCTTTCGATGCCGCTCTCCAGACGCTGACGCAGTTGCACGTAACGCGGGCCGCCGCTTTCACCCAGCCAGCCCTCGGGGCGCAGGAAGTCGACAACGCTCATGAGGCGATCTCCTCGGCCAGATCCTGCGCCAGCTGCAGCGCGCCGGTCAGCGGTTCGCCGGCAGGCGCGAAGATGTCCGCGCGCATCGGCTCGGGCAGGTAGGGTTCGAACTGCGGGCCTGTCCCGCCGGTCAGGCAGATCGCCAAGCCCGGTCGCCAGCCAATCAGAGGAAGGCTGCGGGCGATTTCGGCCGCGCCGGACTGCATGACCCCGACAGCCAGCGCATCCCCCCCTTGCGCCTTGGCCGTCACGAGCGGCGCAAGCGTGCCAAACTCCACCGGGCGCGCGGTGCCTGCGAATTTGACGATCCCCGCAGAACCGCCAAAACGGTCAAGCAACTCTTGCGCCAACAGTGTATGCGGGATGCGTCCGTCCACCGTTTCCAGCGTACGAGCCAAAGCGATCCGCCCGATCCACTGCGCCGAGGCTTCGTCGCCCAGAATCGATCCCCAGCCCCCGGAGAACCGCATCTCACCGGCGATCCGCGAACCGTAGAACGACCCCGTGCCACAATGTGCAATGACGCCATCCCGGTCGCCCAACGCGCCACGCAGGGCCGCCGGCCGGTCATCGTCGATCCGGATGTGATGGAACGGCATGGCCCGCTTCAGACGGTCGGCGATCTCCGGACCGGTGATTCCCGCCAAGCCGAAGAAGGCGGGAATGTCGGACCATGCAGAAGGGTCCAGACCCAGCTTGGCCGCAAGCGCATCCAGCCCCTGCCGGATCTGCCATACGCTTCCATCAAAATCAGTGGAGACATTTGCAGAGCCGGTTTCCACAGTCACAACCTCGTCCGCCCGCCGCACAGCGATCCGGCATCGCGTGCCGCCGCCGTCGATGGCCAAAACCCTGATGTGGTGCGCCTGCGTCATGGCAATACCTATACAATACCTATTTTTCGATTAAAAGGCCAAATGCAACCAAAGCGAGGCGCAAGCCACGGTCAATAAGGCCAATCCAGCAACATCGACAGTGGAAAAAAGAAATTCTGGACAAAAGGTATTACAATGGTACTTTCATCGTGACCTCAGGGGGAATCACATGGTCACGGCAGAAACCGAAGCATTGCACGCACAGGCGCAGGGGATCGATGCGATCCCTCGCGAAGACGCGGCGCTGGTCTTGGCAAACGGCCAGATCGCGGCAGCAACGGCGGTGCGTGCGGTGGCCGGGGATATCGCAAGCGCCGCGACAGCGCTTGCCGAAACGCTGCGGCGGGGAGGCACGCTGCATTATGTGGCAGCCGGCTCCTCGGGCCTGATGGCCGCCGCCGACGCGCAGGAACTGGGCGGGACCTTCTCGATCCCGGCCGCGCAGTTGCGCATCCACATGGCGGGCGGCCTGCCCACCGGCGTCGAGATGCCCGGCGACACCGAAGACGACACGCAGAGCCTTGCCGATGCCCTGTCCGGGCTTGGACCGGATGACGCGATCATTGCTGTCTCTGCCAGTGGGACCACGCCCTACACGCTTGAAGCGGTGCGGATCGCCAAGTCTGCAGGTGCACGGATCATCGCAATCGCCAACAATGCCGGAGCGCCGCTGCTGCTGGCCTCGGATCATCCGATCCTGCTGGCCACGCCGCCGGAAGTCCTGTCAGGATCGACGCGGATGGGCGCTGGAACGGCCCAGAAGATTGCGCTGAACATGCTGTCCACACTGATGGCGATGGAGCTGGGTCACGTGCATGACGGCATGATGGTCAACCTGCGGGCCGACAACATCAAACTGCGGGCACGCGCTATGGGGATGGTGGCGCGGATCGCGGGCGTGACGGATGACGCCGCGCGCGCGGCCCTCGAAACCACCGACGGAGACGTCAAACTGGCCATACTGGTCGCAGCCGGTCAAACGCCGGGTGCGGCCCGGACCCTTCTTCGCACAACCGAAGGAAACCTGCGCGCAGCATTGGCGCAGATCAACTGAACAAAACGGGAGGACCACATGACACGCACTACACTCAGACTGGCCTTGTTGACCACGGCGCTCGTGGCGACGGGGGCGCAGGCGCAGGACGTCACGCTGACCATCGAAAGCTGGCGCAACGATGACCTGACGCTGTGGCAGGACAAGATCATTCCGGCCTTCGAAGCCAAGAACCCGGGTATCAAGGTGAACTTCACCCCGTCCGCCCCGGCCGAATACAATGCCGTCCTGAACTCCAAACTCGACGCAGGCTCGGCGGGCGACCTCATCACCTGCCGCCCCTTCGACGCGTCCCTCGCGCTTTACGAGGCGGGCCACCTGGAAGACCTCAGCGATCTCGACGCAATGGACAATTTCTCGGACGTGGCCAAGTCGGCCTGGCAGACAGATGATGGATCGGCCACGTTCTGCGTGCCGATGGCGTCGGTGATCCATGGTTTCATCTACAACAAGGACGCGTTCGCCGAACTGGGTCTCGAAGTTCCGGAAACCGAAGACGAATTCTTTGCCGCTTTGGACGCGATCAAGGCCGACGGCAGCTACATCCCGATGGCCATGGGCACCAATGACCAGTGGGAAGCGGCCACGATGGGCTACAACAACATCGGCCCGAACTACTGGAAAGGCGAAGAAGGTCGCCTTGCGCTGATCGCCGGTGAGCAGAAGCTGACGGACGAGCCCTGGGTTGCGCCCTATGCGACGCTGGCCCGCTGGGCGGATTATCTTGGCGACGGCTACGAGGCGCAGACCTATCCCGACAGCCAGAACATCTTCACCCTTGGCCGCGCCGCGATCTACCCGGCCGGGTCCTGGGAAGTGTCGGGCTTCAACAACCTTGCCGATTTCGAGATGGGCGCGTTCAAGCCGCCGGTGAAAGCGGCGGGCGACACCTGCTACATCTCGGACCACACGGATATCGGGATCGGCATGAACGCCGCCACCGACAATCCCGAAGCGGCAAAGACGTTCCTCGCCTGGGTCGCCAGCCCGGAATTCGCCGAGATCTTCGCAAACGCGCTGCCGGGCTTCTTCCCGCTGTCGTCGACACCGGTCGAAATCTCCGATCCGCTGGCAGCAGAATTCGTGAGCTGGCGTCAGGAGTGCGAAAGCACGATCCGCTCGACCTATCAGATCCTGTCGCGCGGCACACCCAACCTCGAGAACGAGACCTGGGGCGCGTCGGTCGCCGCCATCAAAGGCACCTCGTCCCCCGAAGAGCTGGGCCAGAAGCTGCAGGACGGCCTCGCCAGCTGGTACGAACCGCAGCAGTAAGCCATCGCGCTGCACTTGGATCCGGGCAGACCACCTTTGCCCGGATCCCGATTGCCCGGAGATTGACCCATGAAACGAGCCCGTATCCGCTGGCATATCCCTGTTTTTCTGGCCCCCGCGGTGATCGTCTACACCGCCGTCATGATTTTCCCGCTGTTCAACACGCTGCGCCTCGCGCTCTATACGCGGATCGAGCAGGATCGCGTGTTCGTGGGGCTCGATAATTTCCGCACGCTGTTCTTCGATCCGATCTGGGCGGACCAATTCTGGAACGCCTTGGGCAACAATTTCTGGTTCTTCCTGATCCATATGCTGGTCCAGAACCCGATCGGTATTGCGCTGGCTGCCCTTCTCAGCCATCCGCGTCTGCGTTTTGCCGCACTCTACCGGTCGGCCATCTTCATCCCGACGATCCTGTCCTTCGTCATCGTCGGCTTCGCCTGGAAGCTGATCCTGTCGCCGATCTGGGGCATCGCCCCCGGCATGCTGGATTGGGTGGGGCTGAAATCGCTCTACGCGCCCTGGCTTGGCCGCGAGGAATATGCGCTGACGACGCTGGCTCTGATCTCGGTCTGGCAATTCGTCGGCATCCCGATGATGCTGATCTACGCCGCCCTTCTGACGATCCCCGAGGACATCCTCGAAGCGGGTGAAGTGGATGGCATCACCGGAATGGCGGCGTTCTGGAAGATCAAGCTGCCGCTGATCCTGCCATCGATCGGGATCATCTCGATCCTGACCTTTGTCGGCAACTTCAACGCGTTCGACCTGATCTACGCGGCCCAAGGCGCGCTCGCCGGGCCTGATTTCTCGACCGATATCCTCGGCACCTTCATGTACCGAACGTTCTTTGGCTTCCAGCTTCAGCTGGGTGATCCGCATATGGGGTCGGCCATCGCGGGTGCCATGTTCACCATCATCCTGATCGGCGTCTGCATCTACCTTTTCGGAATCCAGACCCGCATCCGCCGCTACCAGCTCTGAGGACCTGACCGATGAACACGGCCCGTTCGAACCCGATCAATACCGTGATGATGCACGGCGCGCTGATCCTCTACACGGTGATTGCGCTTTTCCCGGTTTTCGTCATCCTCATCAACAGCTTCAAGGAACGGCGGTCGATCTTCCGCGAGCCGCTGGCGCTGCCCGATTCCGAAAGTTTCTCGACCATCGGGTACGAGACCGTGATGAAACAGGGCGATTTCGTCCTCTATTTCCAGAATTCGATGATCGTCACGGTCGCTTCGTTGTTCTTCATCCTGCTCTTCGGAGCGATGGCGGCCTATGCCCTGAGCGAATACCGTTTTCGCGGCAACATGCTTATGGGGCTCTATCTGGCGCTTGGGATCATGATCCCGATCCGCATCGGCACGGTGGCCATCCTCGAGATGATGGTGGCAACCGGCTTGGTGAACACGCTCTGGGCCTTGATCCTCGTCTATACCGCGCAGGGCCTGCCGCTGGCCGTCTTCATCCTGAGCGAATTCATGCGGCAGATCTCGGACGACCTCAAGAACGCGGGACGGATCGACGGGTTGAGCGAATACACGATCTTCTTCCGCCTTGTTCTGCCGCTGGTGCGCCCGGCGATGGCAACCGTCGCCGTCTTCAACATGATCCCGATCTGGAACGACCTGTGGTTCCCGTTGATCCTCGCTCCGGCGGAAGAGACAAAGACGCTCACTCTTGGATCGCAGGTCTTCATCGGACAGTTCGTGACCGACTGGAATGCCGTGCTTTCGGCGCTGTCGATGGCGATCCTGCCGGTGCTCGTGCTTTACGTGATTTTCTCGCGGCAATTGATCCGGGGTCTGACATCGGGAGCCGTCAAATGATCCGGGTTCTGATCGCAGGTCTGGGCAACATGGGATTGAGCCACGCGCTCGCGCATCACGCACACCCGGAGGCCGACATCGTGGGCCTAGTCAACAGAAGCGGCCGGGTCGATCATCCCGATCTGGCCGGATACCCGGTCTATACCGATTTTGCCGAGGCCCTGACCGCAACCCAGCCCGATCTTGCGGTGATCGCCACCTATACCGACACA
The DNA here is from genome assembly GCF_022763305.1 of Marivita sp. Taxonomy (GTDB): domain Bacteria; phylum Pseudomonadota; class Alphaproteobacteria; order Rhodobacterales; family Rhodobacteraceae; genus Marivita. The sequence goes on from NZ_JALEGT010000050.1 coordinate 17,420, forward strand.
CATGCCGATTACGCCATCGCGGCGATGCAGGCCGGTGCGCATGTCTTTGTCGAAAAGCCGCTTGCCATGACCGTGGCCGACGCGCAGCGCGTGGTCGACACCGCACATCACACAGGGCGCAAGCTGGTGGTGGGTTACATCCTGCGGCACCACCCGTCCTGGATGCGGTTGATCGACGAGGCGCGTGCCCTGGGCGGACCCTACGTGTTCCGTCTGAACCTGAACCAGCAAAGCACGGGCGCCGCCTGGGAGGTGCACAAGACGCTGATGCAGACCACCTCGCCCATCGTGGATTGCGGGGTGCACTATGTCGATGTCATGTGCCAGATCACCGATGCCGCCCCTGTCCGCGTTCACGGGATGGGCCTCCGGCTGAGCGACGAGATCGCGCCGGATATGTATAATTACGGACAGTTCCAGGTGATCTTTGCCGACGGATCGGTCGGCTGGTACGAGGCCGGTTGGGGACCGATGATGTCCGAGACCGCGTTCTTCGTAAAGGACATCGTCAGCCCGAACGGGTCTGTGTCGATCACCGATGGCAACAAGGGGGCTTCCGCCGATATCGACGGCCACACCAAGGTCGGTGCCATCCTTGTCCATACTCCGGGCGCCGACCGGAGCATCGAGATGCCGGATGAACCCGGACATCAGGCGCTCTGCGACGCCGAACAGGCCTACATGCTGCGCACCATCGCCGAGGATATCGACCTGACGCGCCACATGAGCGATGCCGTCAGTTCGCTCGCCATCTGTCTTGCCGCCGATCAGAGCATCCGCACCGGCGCACCCATTTCGCTCGGGGAGACCCTGTCATGACCGCCTTGCTGCTCAACAGCGTGAACAAGTCCTTCGGAGAGGTCCATGTCCTGAAGGACATCAGCCTCGAGGTGATGGAGGGCGAATTTGTCGTCTTCGTCGGCCCGTCGGGCTGTGGAAAATCCACCCTGCTGCGCGTGATCGCAGGGCTTGAGGATGCCACATCCGGCGAGATCCGGATTGGCGGGACGCTGGTCAACACCACGCCCCCGTCGAAGCGTGGCATCGCCATGGTCTTTCAGAGCTACGCGCTCTATCCGCACCTCAACGTCCGCGGCAACATGACCCTCGCGCTCAAGCAGGAAGGCCAGCCCAAATCGGTCATCGAGGACCGCGTGCAAAAGGCGTCACGGATGCTGGACCTCGGCCCCTATCTCGACCGCTACCCGTCCGAGCTCAGCGGCGGACAGCGCCAGCGCGTGGCCATCGGACGTGCCATTGTCCGGGAGCCGAAGCTGTTTCTTTTCGACGAACCGCTGTCGAACCTCGACGCGGCGTTGCGGATGAACACGCGGATCGAGATTGCGGCGCTGCATCGGCAACTGGGGGCGTCGATGATATATGTCACCCACGACCAGACCGAGGCCATGACCCTGGCCGACAAGATCGTCGTGCTGCGCGACGGGCGGGTCGAGCAGATCGGCAGCCCGATGGAGCTTTACAACAATCCCGCCAACCAGTTCGTCGCAGGTTTCCTTGGGTCTCCGTCGATGAATTTCTTCCCCGGCGACCTGCTCACCGACGGCGACACACGGACAGTCGGCATTCGGCCCGAAGACCTGTTCCTGGCGGATGACGGCCCCCTCGCGGTGCGCGTGAGCCATGTCGAGCAGCTTGGCGGGGACACGAACATCATCGGTCATGCCGGGAATCACCAGATCACCGCCCGGCTGTTCGGTCAGCACGCCGTATCCCCGGGCGCCGACCTGCGGCTCGGCTTTCAGCCAGACCGCACCTACAGCTTCGACGCGACAGGCGCCCGGCTTGCGTGATCAGGCCGGGGTTTGGGCCGAGACATCGACACACGATGGCAAGGAGCCTGTGTCAGCGTCCGCGCGGTTGAGTAGACGCCATGTCGGCTGAGAACCGCAGGTCGATCGGGGCCAGATTGCCGCGCACACGCGTCGTAATCTGCTCAGTTTTGACTTCTTGGGAAAGTGGCAGCCCGTAGGG
>NZ_JALEGT010000051.1 GCF_022763305.1 Marivita sp.
CAGGCTGCTGAAATAGTGCTGCCTCGACAGCGGTTTGAGAACATGATTCATCCTCGCCACGGAAATGGCAGAGGTGATCATGCGGGGTTTGGATGAGACGAGCGGGTCGCTGTTCAGCTATGTTGATCTGGAGGAGCGCATTCCGCCGCGACACCCGCTGCGCAAGATCAGACAGGTGGTCAATGACGCGCTGGCAAGCTTGGATGCGGATTTCGAGACGCTCTACACTGATTTCGGCAGACCCTCGATCCCACCGGAACGGCTGATCCGGGCAAGCCTGCTGCAAATTCTCTTCTCGGTTCGGTCGGAGCGCCAGTTGATGGAGCAGATGGATTACAACCTGCTGTTCCGCTGGTTTGTCGGCCTCGGAATCGACGATCCGGTCTGGGTCCCCACGGTATTCACCAAGAACCGCGACCGGCTGCTGACGACGGATATGTCGCGAAAGGTGATGGCCGCGATCCTGGCGCATCGCGAGGTCGCGCCGCTCTTGTCGGACGAGCATTTTTCGGTCGATGGAACGCTCATCAAGGCTTGGGCATCGATGAAGAGTTTCCAGCCGAAGGCTGAGGCGACCCCGCCTGACGATGAAGGGCCGGGCGATCCGCCCGCCCTGAATACCACCCTTGAACCCGCGCCGTCAGAGACCCCAGCCGAGACCGACCCAATGCACCACGACAGCCGCCGCCACCGCAATGCCGAGGTCGACTTCAAGGGCGAGAAGCGCTCGAACGCCACACACGCCTCGGTCACCGATCCGGATGCGCGCCTTTACAAGAAATCCCCCGGCACGGGTGCGGTGCTTTGCTTCATGGGCCATGCGCTGATGGAAAACCGGAACGGGTTTGTCGTGCAGGGTGATCTGACCCAGGCCGAGGGTCATGCCGAGCGCAAGGCGGCGCTGGACATGATTCATCGCCATTCCCCCGGATCGACGCGGCAGCTGACGCTCGGGGCCGACAAGGGATATGACGCGGCCGGGTTCGTTTCCGACCTGCGCCAAGCCTGCGTCACGCCCCATGTCGCCCAGAAATCGAGATATTCAGCGATCGACGGGCGCACGACCCGACACGAGGGATATGCGTTGTCCCAGAAGCACCGAAAAAAGATCGAAGAGCCGTTCGGCTGGGCAAAAACCGTCGGCGGCATGGCACAAACCATGTATCGGGGCGTCGAACGCGTCCGATCCCGCTTCATCCTCACCATGGCCGCCAACAACCTTGCTCGGCTACCAAGGTTACTGGGGGCATGAAGGGAAACATCGACACAGAAGCGAGCCGTGGACGCGCCGACAGAAATGACCCATCAGTCGAACCGGACCTGATGACGGGAAAGCGTTCCGGCTCATCAACTATTTCAGCGACCTGTTAAGCCTTTCAAGGTCGACCGCAGGAAAGCTTCAGATGTAGATGCAGCGATTGAAGCCACCATGCATCGCTATGAAGAACTCATAGGTCCTTGTCACCAACGTGCTAACTGGTTCGTGTTCACTAAATCCTTTCCTTGAAAAGCGCGAACCGCCTCGCGCGCTGCCTTAGACGTGCGAACCACTAGCTTCGGCTTGAGAGCATTGACGATGCCACGCATTTCATGCGCGTGCTTTGGTGCGAGATCCAGACTTGAAAACCGTTCTGGGCGTCAGTACGCTAAGTTTAGCGCGTAGGGTTAACATGGTGCCGCTAGGCGGAGCGTTAAGGGAATTGGCCCCGGTATGTTTATATCCAGAGCCCTCGCGCATTTGCCAAAGAACATAGCAGCGGAGCTGGTCAGCAATCTCGCTACGAAGGTCGCAAACATCCTAAAAGGTGGCGCAAGCAATGCCCAAGTCGACCTAGACTGAACCATCCGGGATTGCGCGATCCGTAATGTAAGACCCATTCGGATAATTCATCAGCTTGCGAACGTAACGCACTGTCACCTTCTGGCCGAGTAGGCTCTTGGCAAGCTCGGCATTGAACACCTTGGTTACATCGCGAGATGCGGCCTCGTCAAATGCTGGATCTGACTTGACAGATGAAGGTGCAAATTCCACGTTTGGCTCGACGGGGTAGCCTTCTACTGCCGGATCGGGTCTCTGACTTCTTGTTATCCCCACCGAAGTTGTGCGGTCAGGCCGCATGAACTTAGCCCCGTCGCTTTTCGCGTCCTGTATGCGCATAACCAATTAGATATCTGAGCCGGGATCGGCCCACTAGTTACTTCAGGCTTCAGCTGCGCGCCCAGAACAAACCTTCACGGCACCTTGAGCGAAAATCTTCACTTTTGTCCCCAGCACCGATTACTTTATTGCGCCAAATTGGAAAATGCTGCGCCTTACAGATGAAACGCAAGAGTGTGCAAACCTTCTGACGGCCAAGCCCTGTCACAGAATTACGAACGACTTTGACCAACAAGCCAGTTGCTTCCATCCAATTATTTCACGTGGAGTGCTTAGGTTTAGGCGAAACAGCGTTTGACCGGCGAGCTAGGTATTCTTTCAAGACCGTCACCGACTCGCCTCGCACCGAAGCAAGATCCGAGAGGAGGACTTCAACCTGTATGGCTTCAGCTTCCGAACGAAGACGTCCATAGGTCGATTTGTGCATCCACTTTGGTTTCTCCGGGAAGGGTAGCGCAATGCCGTCGCGATTATCGCCAAGCTTTCGGCGGAGTTTAAAGACTTTCTGCAAACGCCTTGCACGCATCCCCTTGGCCTCACATGCGTAGCGACCATGCAAACACACACGGCAAGCAAATTTGCCAGCGGCACCAGCGCGGTAAACAATGGCACAGCGTCGATTACAGCTTGGACAGAGAAACCATTGACGCCTCCCACCGAAGTTCGTCGCTGACCAAGTTGTGTGGAAAACCACCCCTTCGAACGTCACCGCACCCGGCAAGGGAAGTAGGTGCTTGGGGAGTTTCCGGATGTCCAACTGTTCAACGTCGTCACAAATCATATGGAAACCTCTACAAAACGGAAGCCGCGATGCTGATGCAGTCAGTGGCTTGGACGCCTGCAACACTACTTAATACGACCAGAACACGGCCGAACACATTTTTCTCAAGAAAACCATGGAAGGCTCGGACCTTGTCACAGCAAACGCGGGCCTGCTCAGTCGGCACCTCAAAAGAGAAATACAAAATCTCTATCGCCGAACTAACCAGTTATTCACTCGAATGTTGAATGGAGGACAAAATGGGGGACGAAAAAGAGCCCACTACCTCTAAGTCATTAACTTAAAACGGAAAATTTTTGTGTAGTGGCGGACAGGAAGGGATTCGAACCCTCGAGACGGTCTCCCGCCTACGCACTTTCCAGGCGCGCGCCTTCGACCACTCGGCCACCTGTCCGAGGCGGTGTTTAGAAGAAAGCGCTGGGGGGATGCAAGGGCGATTGTTGAGATAGTTGGGAAGTTTCGCTCAAAGCTTGCGCATTCGCATCCAGAGCACGAGGAACAGCACCGCGATTGCGGATTCGAGCGCGGCGGCCCAGAGGATCGCGGCGCGGGCGATGCCGTCCCGCCAGGCCAGCAGGCCCGTGCCCGCGACTCCGAGAAACGCAAAGGCCGTGATCAGGCACAGCACCGCCGCAAACGGGCCGGGCTCCAATGATCGGGCGACGAGCAGGACCTCGCCGAGGGCAAGCACGGCGGGGGCAAAGCGGCGCGCGGGAAAATCCATGCCGGGCACGTAGTGGGTCGCATAAAGCTGGAAATAGGCGTCCGGCGCCACAATCAGCACCAGACCGACCAAGCACACGAAAGCGCCGACGACGAGGCACGCGAGCGGGTACATCATGCCTCGAGCGCGATGTTCACCCGGCGGTTCTGCTTGCCCTTGTTCTCGATCTTGCCAAAGACGACGCGGCCGATTTCGCCGGTGCGCGCCACATGGGTGCCTCCGCAGGGTTGCAGATCGACCTGATCATCGCCCTCCCCGATGCGGACGAGCCGCACCCGGCCACTGCCACGCGGGGGCTGGACAGACATGGTCTTGACCAGCCCCGGATTGGCATCGAGCTCGGCCTCGGTGATCCAGCTTTCGCTCACCACGAGGTCGCGGTCGATCAGGCGATTCAGAGCGTCTTCAAGCGCGTCCCGGTCCTCGGGCGGCTCGGGCATCATGAAGTCGAGACGCCCACGCCCGGCCGCGATGGCACCACCTGTCACCGGCAACGGGATGACCACCGACAGAAGGTGCAGCGCGGTGTGCACCCGCATGTGTTTGTGACGACGCTCCCAGTCGATCCGCTGAACGACATGCGCCCCGATGGGCGGCAGGCGGCTGGGTTCTGCGGGCACCAGCACGCTTTCGCCGGCCTGCCCTTTCACCGCCGTCGCGATGGACAGCGTTGTGCCGTCCCAGTCGATCCATCCGCTGTCACCGGGCTGGCCGCCGCCGGTTGGGTAGAACAGCGCCGTGTCGAGCACGATCCCCCCCTCTTCGGTATGGGCGACAACACGCGCAGACGCTTCGCGAGCATAGGCATCCGTGCGATAGAGCGGGTCTTGCGATTGGGTCACGATGTCGGCTCCTCCGGGTCGGGTGTCTCTGTGCGTGCCGGGCGCGCGCCCGGCAGGGCTTCGGGGTTGCGCAGCCAGATGTCGCGCTGTGCAAAGGGAATTTCGATGCCTTCGCGTTTGAACGCCTCGGCGATCTGGTGGTTGATCTCGGTGCGCACCACGAGGATCTTGGTCACATCGCGCAGGATCATCCGCACGTCGAAATCGAGAGAATCCGCGCCGAACCCTTTGAAATGCACAAAGGGTTCGGGGTTCATCAGCACCATCTCGTGGTTGCGGGCGATCTTGTAGAGCACCTCTTCGACCTTGCGCGTGTCGGTGCCGTAGGCCACGCCCACATCCACAACCAGACGGCCCAGCGTGTTGCCCCGGGTGTAGTTGGTGACCGAATTGGACACGAGATCGGCATTGGGCACGATCACCTCGGTCCGGTCGAAGGTCTCGATCCGGGTGGAGCGGACAGAGATGTCGCGCACGGTGCCGTGCTGGCCGTTAACCTCGATCCAGTCGCCTTCCGAGATCGGCCGTTCGATCAGCAGGATGATCCCGGACACGAAGTTCTGCACGATGTTCTGAAGACCGAAACCGATCCCAACCGACAGGGCGCCTGCGACAAACGCAAGCGCGGTCAGGTCGATGCCCGCCGCCGTGATAGCGATGATGACCGACAGAAAGATCCCGAGATACCCGGTCCCCGACACGATGGCGGTCTGTCCCCCCTTGTCCAGCCGCGTCTTGGGCAGGACCGACCCGCGCAGGCCGCCCTGCAGGAGGCGGGTGAGCACGTAGCCGATCAGGAAGACGAAGGCGAAGGTCAGGAAATCGGTCGGCGAAATCCGTGTATCACCGAACGAGAACCCCGCCTGGAACCGCGCCCAGATCTCGGTCAGGTCGGCCACCCGCGCGCCCCAGGTGAGCGCCAGCACCGGCAAGGCGGCGAGCGTCAGGATGCTGCCCGTGATCACCGGCAAGAGGCTCTGGGCCTCATCCAGCGGCGTCCCGGTGAACAGGTGGTAGAGATCGCGCGTCAACCTCTGCAGCAGGAGCAGCAGCGCAAAAAGGCCCAGTGTCAGGATGGTCGGAAAGATCAGCGCATCGGCGATGTTGAAATACCCGATGGCCGACAGGATCGGCCCTGCGACACCCACCATCATCGCGCCCTGCCCGGCCATGCGCGCAAGCCGTGACGGGAAGGACAATTGAATGGACTCGTCGTCGCCATTCTGGGAGGCGTCAGGCTGCGCACCGGTCTGGCGCAGGATTTGACCCAACCGGAACAGGATCAGACCACAGAGGAGATGAATGGCGAAGCCCAGCACCGCCCGGGTTTCATCCGCCCATTCCCCGATCTCGACCAGATAGGTAAAAAGCGCGTTGAGCGCGAGCAGCCAGGACAAGGAGTTCACATAGTAGCGCGCCTCGGTGCGCCGCTGTTGAGACAGCGAGATCGTGCAGATTTCGTCATCGCTGGAAAAGGTTTCCGCCGCGAGCCACCGCGCCAGCAGCACGATGAACAGCATGAACGGCAGCACGAAAATGAGCTGCGTGCCCCGGGTGCCCAGCAGGCCGGTCATGGTCACGGCCAACGCAAACAGCAATAGCCCGCCGGTCGGCAGGGTCAGTCGCAAGAGCGACAGCAATGTGCTCCAGACGCCCGTGCCGCGACGGGTGCGGGACCGCAGCCATCCGCCGAGCCGGTCAATCAGTTTCGGCGCTCGGAACACGAGCAGCATCGCCAGACCGATCAGCAAAAGCACGGCCGGCAATTGGTCCGTCGCGGCTGTCCGCAGAGTGGCGTCGGCCCAGTTGTCGCCCACTTCCCGCGCGATTTCACGGAACGGCATGAAAAGGCTGGTGATCGCGGGCCCCCAATGGCGCGGGTCCAATGGGCCGGTATCGCGCTGCAGCAGACGTTGGGTCTCGCGCGAACGGATCATGTCGTCGATGGCGGTGATCAGCCCGTCTGCCCGGCTATAGGCTTCCTCGGCGCGCAGAAGGGGGGCCTGAATCTGGCCGATCTGGCGTTGCAACTCCTGCCTGCGCTGCGCGATCTCCTCAGGCTCCGACCCGTCTTCGGGCGGTGCTCCCAGCGCATCAAGCTGAGATTGGAGGGTCGTCAGTCGCGGATCGCCCGCGTTCTGTATCCCCAGCAGCCGATCCCGATATTCCGAAAGGTCGGACCGCAGCGCCTCGAGATCCTCGGTCGGAATATCGCCCGCTTCGATCGCCGTTTCGGCACGAGTGGCCACCTGTTCCCAGGCGTCATAGTTCAGCGGATCGACCTGCGCCCACAGCGCAGACACCCCGAGCAGGAGCAGGAATGCTGCTGCCCGCAGGGCTGCACAGAGCCGGGTCATTGGTCCTCGAAGACCGTGGGAATGTCGAGCGGTGCCGCATCCATCCAGTCGGGGACCGGAAGCCCCTTCTCGCGCAGGAAGGCGGGATTGAAGAGCTTGGACTGATACCGTGTGCCATAGTCACACAGGATCGTCACGATGGTGTGGCCCGGCCCAAGGTCGCGGGCCAGCCGCATCGCACCGGCGATGTTGATTCCGGACGACCCACCAAGGCAAAGCCCTTCTTCCGACAGAAGGTCGAACACAATCGGCAGCGCCTCGTCATCGGGGATCTGGTACGCGTAATCGGGTTTGAACCCTTCAAGGTTTGCGGTCACGCGCCCCTGGCCGATGCCCTCCGTGATCGAGCCACCCTCGGATTTGAATTCTCCGGTGGTGTAATAGGAATAAAGCGCTGCCCCCATCGGATCGGCCAGACCGATCTTCACCCCTTTGGGCTGCAGCACTTCGGCCACCCCGGCCAGCGTGCCACCCGAGCCAACCGCGCAGATGAAGCCATCGACCTTGCCATCGGTCTGCTCCCAGATCTCGGGGCCTGTGGTTTCGATATGCGCCTGACGGTTCGCGACGTTGTCGAACTGGTTGGCCCAGATCACCCCTTCGTTGCTGCGCCGCGCCATTTCCTCGGCCAGACGGCCTGAATAGCGCACGTAGTTGTTCGGGTTCTTGTAAGGCGCCGCAGGCACCTCGACCAGTTCGGCCCCGGCAAGGCGCAGCATGTCCTTCTTTTCCTGGCTCTGCGTTTCGGGAATGACGATCACCGTCTTGAACCCCATCGACGCGCCCACGAGCGCAAGCCCGATCCCGGTATTGCCCGCCGTGCCTTCCACAATCGTGCCGCCGGGTTTCAGCTGCCCTTTGGCAATCGCATCCTTGATGATGAAGAGCGCCGCACGGTCCTTGACCGACTGGCCCGGATTGAGAAACTCCGCCTTGCCCAGAATGGTGCATCCGGTCGCTTCGCTGGCCTTGCGCAGCTTGATCAAAGGAGTGTTGCCGACTGCCTCGGCCAGTTCGCCTGCAAAACGCATGGTGCCCCCGTCAGATGTGTTTCCTCAGGGTGTAGGCCCGCGGGCCACGGAACTCAAGCCGAGGCGCGCAATCTGCCGCGTTCCGCCGCCAGCCAGTAGAGCATCATGATCAGGGGTCCGGCATTGATCTCGCCGGTCTGAACCAGCGCCATGGCGGTATCGAACGGCATGATGTGGCTGCAGATATCTTCATGCTCCGAAGCAAGACCACCCCGTGAGGCGCTGAATTCAGAAAGGTCGACAACACCCAGAAAACAATGGAAAAACTCGGTGGAGTATCCTGGTGACGCGTAGACCTGAACCATCGGCTCCAGGTCTCCGAGGCGCAGACCGCTTTCCTCCATGGCTTCACGTCGGGCAGTGTCTGCCGGGTCTTCTCCCGCATCGACCAGCCCGGCAATCGGCTCGAACACCCAGGGCTGCGGATCATCGCGCCACAGCGGACCAAAGCGCAGCTGTTCGATCAGAAGAACGTGATCGGTCGCCGGATCGTAGGGCAGAACCAATGCCGCATCAAAGGCAAGAAACGCCTCGCGTGTGACAGACGGGCTGCGCGTGCCGTCGAACCGCAGGTGATCGAACTGAAACTCGGCCAGCTCGAAAAAGCCGCGAAAGCCGTCGTGGCGCTGTTGTATCTGCACATCCCCGTCAGTCGCGCGGTGCCGCAGTGTGGTGGGCCCTGCACCATCGCGTGCCAGCTGGCGCGACCAGTGCCGAGCCATCAGGAAAGGCCGCAGACTGGCCGCCGTTTCCGCGTCATATCGCGCCCGTCGCGCCATCACATCCCGCGCCGCCCCAACCGCCATCTCGCCCCAGCCGCGCACCCAGTCCTCCAGAACCCAATCAGCGCCGGCGGTCTGGTCATGCGACATCGGATAGAAACAGAGCGCCATTGCCGGACCATCCTCGGCCCTGACAACGACCTCACTCAGATGATAGGAAAATGCGCCTTCATAATACTTTAGCCGCTCTTCTTCATCTTCCGTCACATCAAGAAGCAAAAGCCCCCGCGCCTCTGCCTCCGCAGACTTGGCGATCATGGGATAAGGCTGATCCTTGACCCAGGACACGTGATGGTCCGGCAGGACAGCCTGCCTCAGACGCGGCGACAGTCCCTCCACCGGACATCCCAGAACCGCCTCCAGCAAAGGCACATGACACAGCGTGCCGTAGAAGAAGAGACTGGACAAAACGCCTTATTTCCAGCGCCGGGCTGCGTATTCCGAAAAATACCCCGTCAGCAAAGCACCGATCAGCAGGGTCGAGATCATCATCGGGTTCATCAGGAAACCCGCATATTCGATCCCTATTTCAAAGATCGCCGAGAACGCCTCCACCGGACCGTCATAGCGCCGCTTCATCGACAGATTGAACATCTCGAGACTGGCATGCACGAAGACACACCAGAAGATCAGCGCGGCAACCCCGGTCAGACCGTTGGCGATGGCGTCTTTAGTCCCCCGCCCGGCTCGTGTGCCGACGACGATCCAACCGACACAGGCACCGATGATCGCGTTGTAGGTGGAGAAATTGCCGAAATAGGTACTGACCGGAAGCAGCGTCTTGAGAAGCTCCGACGCCAGATACCCCAAAGCTGCGAGACAGAGTGCTGCAACGGCTTTGGCGGCTGTGGGCATCTAACTTGGTCTCGTGATGGTGATCTGCGTCACATCACAGTTTCCGCTATGGAAAGTCGCCGCGCAAGAGGTCAGATAAAAATTCCACATTCTGCGGAACCGTTCATCAAATCCAAGACGGGCGACCTGATCCCATTTTTCGTTGAAGGTCTCGTGCCATCGCCGCAACGTCTGGCTGTAGCTTTCCCCGAATTCGATGGACCGCGCGACGGTGAGCCCCGCACTCTCGATTTCCGAGCGCAGCACGCCCGGGCTTGGCAGCATGCCGCCGGGAAAGATGTATTTCTGAATGAAATCAACACCCCGATTGTAAATTTCCCAGCGCGATTCCTCGACAGTGATGATCTGCAAGGTCGCATTCTTGCCCGGCTTGAGGCAGTTCTTCACCGAATTGAAATAGGTTGGCCAGTATTTCTGCCCAACCGCCTCGAACATTTCGATCGACGCGATCCCGTCATATTGGCCTTTTTCATCGCGGTAATCCTGCAACTTGAAAGTCACACGATCCGACAAACCGGCCTTGGCAATCCGTTCCACGGCATACTTGTACTGCTCGGCGCTGATGGTCAGACCCGTAACCTTGAGCCCCCGTTCCTTTGCCGCGTATTCGGCAAACCCGCCCCAGCCACAGCCGATTTCGAGAACATGATCCCCGGGCTGCGCGCCCATCTGGTCCACCATGCTCTTGTACTTGGCAATCTGCGCCTTTTCCGTGCTCTCCTGTCCGGTCTCGAACAGGGCCGAGGAATAGGTCATCGTGTCGTCGAGCCAAAGACTGTAGAAATCGTTGCCCAGATCGTAATGGTAACTGATGTTCTTCTTGGCCTGCCGTTTGGAATTCGACTGCATCCAGAACCGCAGCTGTTCGTACCAGCGCACGAATGTCATGCCGGGGAAGCTGTCATAGACATCGTTGTTGTCGCCATGGACAAAATCCATGAAGGCCTGAAGGTCGGGCGTGCTCCACCACCCTTCGAGATAGGCATCGCTGAACCCCAGATCACCATCCCGGATCAGGCGCGCAAAAAGATCGCTGTTGTGCACATGCACTTCGGCCACCGGTCCTGGCTCCTTGCCCTCGGCCCGGAAATGCCGGCCATCGGGCAGGATGAAGTCGACCCGCCCCTTCTGCAGCTTGTCCGCCATCGCGAAGACCTGCGCAAAATAGCGCGGCAGATTGGGCTGGGTTTCGGTCGATGTCAGGATCATTCAGGTCTTCCACTGTCCAAGTCACGTGACACTAGCCACAGCCGCGCAGGGCAGGCAAGTGTTAACGCTAGGTAGTCCACCGCGGCCAAAGACAAGATATACCGCTAGGTAAGTGACGGATTTTGTTCACTTGCGCTGTTTTTCCGCGACAGCCGAACCTGAACACTGCGGTGGATCAGAAATCCCGGTTCTCGTAGGCCGAAAGCGCCCGCTTCCGCCCCTCGTCCGGGCCCACGACCGGGTCGGGATAGGCGGCATCGGGCGATAGGGTCCAGGACCGCGGGATCGCATCGAAATAGGACAGCGCGTCCGCATGCGGCGTGCCGTAGCCTTCGGCGATCCACCGACTGACATAGTCCCGATCCTTGTCGAACTTGTCGAGCTGCGTCACCGGGTTGAACACCCGGAAATACGGCGTTGCATCCGGCCCTGAGCCCGCCGACCATTGCCAGCCCATCGCGTTCGAGGCCGGATCCCAGTCGATCAGGCAGTCCTCGAACCACCGCAGGCCGATCTTCCAATGGCACATCAGATGCTTGGTCAGGTAACTCGCCACGATCATCCGGCCACGGTTGTGCATGCGCCCCGTGACATACATCTCGCGCATCGCCGCATCGACAAAGCGGATGCCGGTGCGCCCCTGTTTCCACGCCTTGACCTCGGCACGCCGTTCATCCTCGTTCCAAGGGAATGCCGCCCATTCCTCGCGCCAGTTGTCGGTCAGGATACGCGGCGTGTGCCACATCAGGTGATAGGCGAACTCGCGCCACACGAGCTCCTTCAGGAAGGTCTCCGCACCAGCCTTGCCATCCTGCATCGCGCGCTGCCCGGCATGCCAGCACTGCGCCGGGCTGATCTCGCCAAGCGCGAGGTTCTCGGACAGGTTCGATGTCCCATCCACAGCAGGAAGATCCCGCGTCCGGTCATACTCGGCCACCTTGGACGCCATGAACGCGCCCAGCCGGGACTGCGCTGCGCCCTCGCCCAGTTGCACGAAAGGGCGCACCACGTCCGCCCCCCGGTTCATCGCGGCCCCAAGCGCCCAATCCTCCAGCACCTCGCTCTCGGGCCACACGTCTGGTGCGGGCAAAGACGATGGCGCCAACAAAGGCGCCTCGACCGACCGATCCCGCACCGATTTCCAGAACGGCGTGTAGACCTTGTAAAAGGTCCCCTGCCCGGTCTCGACAGTCCACGGCTCGAACATCAGGTGCCCGGCAAAGCTCTTGGCCTCGATCCTCAAATCCTTGAGCGCCGCCTTCACATCCGTATCCCGCTCCACCGAGTCGGGATCATAGGCGCGCTGCCAATAGACCGCGCCCGCGCCGACCTCCTTGGCCAGCGCCGGGATCACCTCGCGCGCATCGCCGGATCGCAGGATCAACCGGCTGCTCTTGTCCCGCAGCGCTTCGGCAAAATGCCCGACACCAAGGCCCAGCCGCCATTTCGGCGCAGCGCCCAGCGCGTCAACCGTGCCGTCCCGCACGAAGACCGGGATCACCGGCCCGCCTCGCTCCACCGCCGCCACAAGGGCCGCGTGATCGCTCAGCCGCAAATCCCTGCGGATCCACACCAGTGTCGGAGATGTCATCGCCCTGCCCTTCGCCGATTTGTTTCCGCGCGACCTAGCCGCGCCGCGTCAAAGGTCAAACGCAGGTCCTTTCTTCTCTGGTTCCCAAATACTTCGGGGGAGTCCGCCACAGGCGGACGGGGGCAGCGCCCCCTACAGCACCGCGTCCAGCGCAGCGATGGCCTTGGTCACCTCGGCCTGCGTGGTGTAATGCACAAAGCTCAGCCGCAGCACGCCCTTTTGCATGTCGACCCCCATCGCCTCAAGCGCACGGACGGCATAGAAATCGCCCCCGCCGCACATGATGCCATGCCGGGCAAGCTCGGCCGCAACCTCTTCTCCCGGACGGTTGAGCGCCAGGGTCACGGTGGGCGCGCGCGAAGAGGCCTCGGAGGGGCCGATGAGCCGCACCGAATTGCGGTCCTTCACCGCGTCCAGCAGCGGCTGCAACAGCGCGACCTCATGCGCCCGCATCACGTCATGCACGCCGCGCGCCGTCACGCCATGATGCGCGGCAAGCGCCTCGATGTAATCCACCATCCCCGCACAGGCCGCAACCTGCGCATGGTCCGGTCCGGCAGGCGTGAACCGCTTGTATAGCGTGTCGGCATTGAAATAGTGCCCCTGGTTCGGCAGCATCCGGCCCAGACCGCGCCGGATCACCATCACGCCCTGATGCGGACCATAGGTCTTGTAGCTGGAAAACAGGTAGATGTCGGGGCCCAGATTGCCCACATCGACAAACCCGTGCGGTGCATAGCTCACTCCGTCGACACAGACGAAAGCCCCCGCCGCATGACAGAGCGCCGTGATCTCAAGCACCGGATTGACCTCGCCCACCACATTCGAACAATGCGGAAAACACACCAGCCGCACCTTGTCGTCCAGCAGGTCCTCCAGCGCCTCTGTGTCAAGATGGCCGGTCTCCGGATCGACCTTCCACTCCCGCACCTCGACACCCCGGTTCGCCAGCTGTCGCCATGGCCCCGAATTGGCCTCGTGATCCTGGTTTGTCACGATGATCGCCTCGCCGGGCGACAGGAACTGACGGAACGCCTGCGCCAGGACATAGGTGTTCTGCGTGGTCGAAGGCCCGAAACTCACCTCGTCGGTCTCGACCCCAAGCAACGCAGCAAGACGGGATCGCGCCTCGTCCATTTCCTCGCCTGCAAGCCGCGAGGCCGCGTAAGGCGCATAGGGCTGAACCTTGCGCGACCTGTAGGTGCGGGTCAGCCGGTCGATCACCTGCGCGCAGGTATAGGACCCGCCCGCGTTCTCGAAAAACGCCTGCCCGGCCAGAGAGGATTCGGCAAAGGCGGGAAAATTGGAACGTACGAAATCTGTATCCAGCATGGTCTTTTTATTCCTTGGGGATGCAGCACCGGTAGGGGCTGGACAGCACGGTGGACGTGCCACAAAAAATCCGCCCCGGCCTGCACCGGGACGGACTATAACGCGCTTTTTTAAGACTAGAGAATGCGACGTTCCGCCTGCAGACCTTTCCAGATCGCAAGGCACATCACCAAAAGCACGATGGTGAATGGAAGGCCGGTCGAAATCACCATGGATTGCAGCGATTGCAGACCTCCAGCCGAGAGCAGCAGCACGATGGCCACGGCCCCTTCGAAAATGCACCAGAACACCCGCTGGGGCACCGGCGCATCCACCTTGCCACCTGCGGTGATCGTATCGATCACCAGCGATCCGGAATCCGACGAGGTCACGAAAAACACGATCACGAGGATGATGCCGATGAAGCTGGTGATCGACGCGAGCGGCAGCGCATCCAGCATCTTGAAAAGCTTGAGCTCCAGCGGCGCGTCCTGTGCTGCGGTGTAGCCGTCCTGCACCACCTGCTGCACCGCGACACCGCCAAAGACCGACATCCAAAGCACGCAGACCAGCGACGGGATCAGCAGCACGCAGATGATGAATTCGCGCACGGTCCGGCCGCGGCTCACGCGGGCGATGAACATGCCCACAAACGGCGACCAGCTGATCCACCACGCCCAGTAGAACGAGGTCCACCCCTGCATGAAGTTGGTGTCTTCGCGGCCCACCGGGTTCGACAGCGCCGGGAGATATTGCAGATAGGCTGCAAGGTAGTCGACAAAGCCCGTCAGGATCGCGATCGTTGGCCCGGCGAACAGCACGAAGAGCAGCAGAAGTGCCGCCAGCCCCATGTTGATTTCCGACAGCACCTTCACACCGCCATCAAGCCCGCGCACCACCGAAATCAGCGCCACGGCGGTGATTGCGGAAATCAGGATCACCTCGGTGCTGGAACTCACCGGAATGCCGAACAGCTCGTTCAGACCGGCATTGGCCTGCGTGGCCCCGAAGCCCAGCGATGTCGCCAGACCGAACAGCGTGGCGAACACGGCAAGAATGTCGATGACATGTCCCGGCCAACCCCAGACGCGATCTCCGAGGATCGGATAGAAGGCAGACCGGATCGTCAGCGGCAGGCCCTTGTTGTAGGAAAACAGCGCCAGCGCCAAGGCCACCACCGCATAGATCGCCCAGGGGTGCAGCCCCCAGTGAAAGATCGTCGCGGCAAAGGCCAGACGGATCGCCGCCTGCTCATCGCCGCCAGCCGCGCCCAGCGGCGCCCAGTCCGTCCGCGCGCCATCTTCCGCAGCCGTTCCGCCAAGTGACGAGGCGAAATGGCTCATCGGCTCGGACACGCCGTAGAACATGAGGCCAATGCCCATGCCGGCGGCAAACAGCATCGCGAACCAACCCACATAGGTGTAGTCAGGTGTGGCCTCGGCCCCACCCAACCGGACCGACCCGACCGGCAGCACGATGAGCAGGAGACAGAACAGCACGAAGATGTTGGCGGCGCTCAGGAAGAACCAGTCAAACCCCTTGGTGACGGCGCTGAACATCCAGCTGAAGGCGGCGCCCGCCTGTTCGGGCAGCGCAAGCGTGTAGAAGACGAAGGCGATGATGCACAGCCCCGACACGAGAAAGACCGGATTGTGGATATCGAGCCCGAACGGTCCGATCCGCGTTTCGATATTGTCCTGACCGATCTCGTAATCGGTCTCGATGATCTGCGACATGCCCTCCGGTTCGGGTATGCCCTGATTTGTTGAAGTATCGGCCATGCAGCGGCCTCCCTGATTGATTTTCTTGAAATGACTGACCTTTATACGCGCCAGCGCGGTCCGGGTTCCCGGCCGCCTAGCGCACCACCATCACCGACACCTTGGCGCGTTTGGCCACGGTGCCGCCATTCGACGGCCAGATGTAGTCGGTGAGATTTGGCACATGGCTTGCCATCACCACAAGATCCGCACCGGTATCGTCGATCGCCCGGAGCAAGGTCGGATCAAGATCGGTGGTCGGATCATGGCTCGTCAGCGCCAGTCCTTCTGCCGTCACGCCTTTGGCCGCGCCCTGCGCCTCGGCAAAGTCCGCCATCTTCTGCGCGAACTCCTGGGGAGTGTGCGCCACCGATCCGGGCGTCGCGGCCGCCACCCCCACATAGACGAGCGTTGCACCATAATGCTGCGCCAGATCCGAGGCGCATCGCAGCGCCCGCTCCAGCTTGTCCACATGCGCCAGATCCACCGGCACCATGATACGATTGAACACGGATTGTCCCTCCTGCTTGGTCTGCCGGCATGTCGGACATACCGGTCTTGGGACGCAGCGTCGGGCAGGCGATCCCGCCTCATATCTGTCTCGATGCGCCCCTGCGCGCCGTCCGGGTGCGGACGGCATGGACCAAGCCTAAACGGAACCGCCGCCCCGATGCAAACCGGAGCGGCAGATCATGTCGCTTTTGCGACACAGGTTTCTTTCAGAAACCGCCAGAAATCATTGGCGATTCCGGAAAATCCCCCTCAAATCGTGTCGTTTTTCGACAATACCCGACAATACGCCGTCACCCCGCTGCCACATCGACAACAACGCGGCCCTTGACCTGACCCTTGAGAATATCCGCCCCAAGCTGGGGCAGATCGGCCAGCGTCGCCGGTGTCACCATCGCCTCGAGCTTTTCCATCGGCAGGTCCCTTGCGATCCGCTGCCAGGCCCGCACGCGGTTGTCATAGGGCTGCATCACGCTGTCGATGCCCAAGAGGTTCACCCCCCGCAAGAGGAACGGGATCACAGTCGCGGGCAGGTTCGCCCCACCCGCCAGACCGACAGCAGCCACCGAAGCGCCATATTCCATCTGTCCCAACACACGCGCCAGCATCGCGCCCCCCACGGCGTCGACACAGCCGCCCCAGGTCTCGGACTCAAGCGGCCGCTTCACGGTCTCGTTGATCTCGTCCCGCGCCACGATCTGCGTCGCCCCCAGCGACTCCAGATAGGCCGCCTGCTCCGGCCGCCCGGTCACGGCGGCCACCTTGTGGCCCAGATTGGCCAGGATCGCTGTCGCCACCGACCCCACACCACCCGCTGCACCTGTCACCAGAACCGGACCCGGCTTGATGCCGTGATCCTCAAGCGCCATGACCGCCAGCATCGCCGTAAAGCCCGCCGTGCCCACAGCCATCGCCTGACGCGTGTCGAGGCCCTCGGGCAGCGGCACCAGCCAATCGGCCTTGACCCGCGCCTTCTGGGAATACCCGCCCCAATGCGCCTCACCAACACGCCAGCCGGTCAGCACCACCTTGTCACCGGGCTTGTAGCGGTCATCATCTGACGCCTCGACCGTCCCGGCAAAGTCGATCCCCGGCACATGCGGGTATTTGCGCACAAGCCCGCCCCCCGGCCCGATGCACAGCCCGTCCTTGTAGTTCACCGTCGAATACTCGACCGACACCGTGACCTCGGCCTGCGGCAGGTCATCCAACCCGATCTCCTCGACCGCCGCCGATGTCTTGCCGCTTTCTTCGTCCTTGCGCACCATCAATGCCTTGAACATGCCGTGCTCCTTTTCATCTTGCCAATAAACTCCGGGGAGTGTGAGGGGCTGGCCCCTCACTCCCCAATTCTCAACGCGCTCAGACCCAGAAGGTCTCCCAAACCTGCGCCGCACGCACCTCGGTCGGCAGCACCACGTCCAGATCGGTGCCCTCGTCCCAATGTGTCATCCGCACCATGCCGATGGCCACGTTCGTGCCGAAATCCGGCGACCACGCCGCACTGGTCACCTGCCCCACCTGAACATCCCCCGCCATCAACGGCCAGGGCCGGTCACACAAGGGCACCCGGTCGCCATGGATCTCGATGGCGCGGATCTGCCGGATCGGCCCCTCCTGCGCCACCCGCAGCAGCGCATCGCGCCCGACACAGCCAATCGCCGTCTGGGTGTTGCAGAACTTGCCCAAGCCACATTCATGCGGCGTGTTTTCGTCCGTCATGTCATTGCCGTAGCTCAGCAATCCACCCTCGATCCGTTCGATCAGGTTGGGACAACCCGCATGCACATCCAGATCGCGGCCAGCCTCCATCAGCGCATGCCACAGCGGCATGCCCAGATCACTGCCCTCCACGTAGATCTCGAACCCGCCCTGCCGCGAATAGCCCGACCGCGCGACTGCCAAGGACCGCCCCTGGAAATCCAGCATCCCGAACCGGAAGAACCGGATGTCGCGCACCTGATCGCCAAACACCCGCGCCATCAGGTCGTCCGCCTTCGGCCCCTGCACGGCGAGCGGCGACACATCCGGCTCGTCCACCAGCACGTCCAGCCGGAACCCGTAGGCCAGACCCTTGACCCAATAGAGCAGATCGCTGTCGGCAATGGAAATCCACCAGCGATCCTCGGCCAGTTTCACCGCCACCGGATCGTTGAGCATGCCGCCGGTCTCGTCGACGATGGGCACGTAGTAACACTGCCCCGGTAGCATCGACCGCAGATCGCGCGGGGTCAGCATCTGCATCAACCGTCCGGCATCCGGACCGCGCAGTTCCACCTGCCGTTCGCAGGCCACGTCCCAGACCTGCACCGCCTCTTTCAGATGGCGGTAGTCTTCCTCAACCGACCGGAACACCGTCGGCAGTAGCATCCGGTTATAGACCGTATAGGCCTTCACCCCGGCGGCCTCATTGCCATCCGAGAACGGGGTCCGGCGCACCCGCCGGGACGGAGAAATCAGAGCCATGCGCACACCTCATGCACAGAACTCGGGATGGTGGGCGGGGCGATGCGCATCGCGCGAGCGCCGTCCAGCAGACCGAAAGGTTACAACCAGGGCCCGTCTTCGGGCATGAACAGGATATCGGTGACAGGCGCCGTGGCCCCTGCAGCCGTCAGCATCGCGTGGATTTGTCCACGGTGATGGGTCTGATGATTGAACAGATGCATCACACACAGATCGAACGGATGTGTGAAATCCCGCCCGGCCATCACCGAACGCCATTCCACATCCCCCTTCAACTCGACCGCATGCAGGCTGTCCGCCCAATGCAACAGCTTCGCATCCGTCCTGTAGCGCTCCCCGGCCCAGACCGCCGGGGTGGGCGTCAGGGTCAGGTGATCCCCGTCCGGAGCCTCCCCGACACCCAGCCGCGCCATCCACATCCGGTCCGCCCAGAGAATGTGGTTCGCCGTGCTGAAGATCGACCCGAAAAACGCCTTGCGTTCCTTGCGCAGCTCGGCTTCGGACAAGGTGTCGAACGCTGCCCGCAACTGCTTGTTCTGCCAGGCATTATATCGCGCCATCGACACGCAATATTCCGGGAAGATCCGCATCTTACTTGGGTCCGTGCCAATCGATCTGGCAGATCTCGGCACTGCGGCCATCGAAATCCCAGACCCGCCCATAGGCGCGCACCTTGCCCTTGGTGGCGGTGGCCACGGTGATGTCCGGCCCCATCCAGTATTGCGTGTTGGTGATCACCAGGTCCTTTGACGGATCATTGCCGCCCACCGGATGCACGATCCCCTGAATCTTGCGCCCCACCGTGATGTGGCGGGTGTTGCCCTCGGTTTCATAGGTGACGGGCTGACGCTCGGCCCCGAGGAACTCGCCCACCAAGACCTGGAACAGGCCCGTCGTGCCCTTGGCGGCACCGCTGAACACCTTGACCAGCGCATCGAAGGTCGGATCATCTGCGCGCTCGTCCACGAACAGCGCCACTTTCCAGTTGCCACGGCTCATCATGCCGGGGATCTCGATCAAGAGACCGATGTTCAGACCGGAAAAATCAATATCGCCATAATGGCCGGAATCGATCCGCACGCCGCCCCAGGTCTGGCAATGGCCCTCGGTGGGCGGGTGCTTGCCAAGGCTGACGACGCAGGGGCAGAACACCGTGCAGTTGCAGTTGAGGATCAGCTCTCCCTTGATCGCCCAGGGCTGGATTTCCGGCTCCCGCCGCCCTGCGGCCGGATGGCGGTTGTCCAGCTTTTCCGCCACGTCCAATCGGTCACTCATCGCATCTCTCCCTTACGATCCCAAAAGCGCCACACCAAGACCGGCCCCGATCAGGACCACCCCCAGAGGCCGGGTGATCCAGGCCCCGGCGCGCAATTTCTCCAACGTCATCACCAGCGTCGCGAGCCCCATGAAACCCAGCGACATCACACCGCCGACAAAGCCCAGCAGCATCAGCGCCCAGCAGCAGCCAAGGCACACAGCCCCCAGCCGCAGCCCGTTGCGCCATGCGCCCTCGTCCCAATGCGCCATGAAAAAGGTCAGGGGCATCCGGCACTTGGCCAGACAGGCCTCTTTCAGCGCGCTGAACTGATAGGCCCCGGCCAGCACCAGAAGCCCGCCGGACAGAAGCGCCGACCGGCTGTCACCAAAGGCGCTGACCCAGCCAAGGCTGAAGAGCCCAATTTGCAGCCCCGCCGCCAGCGCCGAAAATCCCAGCCAAACCGCCAGATACCCCGCCAGCAATGCGCCGAGGTCGGTCTCGGTCGACCGCCCCAGATCGTCATAGGTGGCCAGCGCAGGCAGGGCGGTCGGCGCCATCATCGCGCCCGACATCAGCCCCCACATGATCCAGAGCCGCAGGTACCCGGCCGCGTCCGGGGTGGTGGTGCAGAACGCCTCCCAGAAATCGCCGCCGAACACCCGCGCCACATCGCGCAGATCGGGCGGCACCGCCATCAGGGCCAGAACCAGCCAGCACAACAGAACCAGACCATAAAGAGCCAGCCAATGCGGCGCGCTCATCTGTCTGATCCGGTCTGCGAGCATGTGATTTTCCTCCCGGCCCACGACTCAGGGCTTGCCAAAATAATTGTCAGACATTTAAATGCCTGACAAATGAAAAATGCCGAACCGGAAAAAAGCCTGTCCGCCACCATTGCCGATGCGATCCGCACCGCAATCGTCGACGGCCGCCTGCTTGTGGGCGACCGCCTGCCCTCCGAGGCGGAACTGGCGGACCAGCATGGCGTGTCCCGCGCCACCGTGCGCGAGGCGCTGAAACGGCTGGCCGCGCAATCGCTGATCCGCACCGAACGCGGCGCATTCGGCGGGGCGTTCATCAATCACCTGTCCTATCAGGAAGCCCGCGCCCAGCAGGTCACGACCTCGACGCTGCTGCTGGGCATGAACGCGATCAGCTTTCAGGTCGCCTGCGAAGCGCGCTACGCGCTGGAGCGCAGTTGCACCGCCCTTGCTGCCGAACGGCGCACCGACGCCCTGCTCGACACCATGCGCGCCGAGATCGATACCCAATCCGCGCCCGACCTGACCGACGAGGCGTTCTGCGCCTCGGACGTGGCCTTTCACCGGGCGCTGGTCGATTGCGCAGGCAATGAAGTGCTCAGCTATCATCTGGCGGGCAGCGTCGAGGCGATGCAGCCCCTGATGAACATGATCACCTTCACCGCCCGCAGCCGGGCCGAGATCATCGAGCTGCACCGCGCCATCGTGGCCGGTCTCGAGATCCGCGACGTGGTCTCGGTGGACCGGGCGCTGGCAACACTCGAAGCCTACACAATCACGCTGGGCCAATCCGTCCTCAAAGCCCGCGCCACCCGCTGAACCCTTCAAAGGGGTGGGCCAGGTCCTTGAAAGGATGTGGCAGGACGATCACCGATCCGAGGAGTGACATCCTTCAAAGGATGTCGGTCGATCCTTCGAAGGATCGTCCCGCCTCACCCCAGCAGCGCCAGTCCGGGGAAAGTCTCAAGCAGCCAGAAGGCAAAGGATGTGAACGCACCCGTAACAAGTGCAACGCCGACGATCACCAGCAGCCCGCCCATCGCCAGTTCGATCTTGCGCATGTGCTTCTTGATCCGGTTCATCAGCCCCATGGCCCGGGTCATGAACATCGCCGCCAGCAGGAACGGAATCCCCAGCCCTGCCGCATAGACCCCCAGCAGAACCGTGCCCCGGGTGACCGATGCCTCGGATGCGGCAAGCGACAGGATCGCGCCAAGCTGCGGCCCGATGCAGGGCGTCCAGCCGAACGCAAAGGCCAGACCCAGAACATAGGCGCCAAAGGCCGATCCACCGTGATCCCCGGCCTCGAGCCGCTTTTCCTGATCCAGAAACGGAATCCGGAACACGCCCAGAAAATGCAGCCCGAAGAGGATCACCACCACCCCCGACGCCTGCGCCAGTTGGGTCTGGTATTCGAGGAAAAAGGCCCCGAACGCCGAAGCGGTAAAGCCCAGCAGGATAAAGATCGTCGACAGGCCCAGCACAAAGAACAGCGCCGAGATCACCGCCTTGCGCCGACCTGAGCCCCCCTGCTCCATATCCGCCACGCTCACACCCGACATATAGGCCAGATAGGGCGGCACGATGGGCAGCACGCAGGGGCTGAGGAACGACAACGCCCCCGCCAGCAGCGCGATGCTCATGGCCGGAAGCAGGGCGGCGTCGATGATCTGGAATTCCAACATGATCCCGACATATGCCAAGCCTCGCGCGCTGTCACGCGACGCGGGGTCACATGATCGTGCCAAGCCAGTGGACAGCCGCCGCGCACCAGCCTAAATCCGGCGCATGAGTGAAGATCTGGATGCCACCGGGCTCTTGTGCCCCCTGCCCGTTCTGAAGGCGCGCAAGCGCCTGATGGCGCTGCCGTCCGGCGGCGAATTGCGCGTGCTGACCGATGATCCGGCGGCCATCGTCGACATGCCGCATTTCTGCAACGAAGCCGGTCACACGCTGCTCAGCAGCGAAGCGCGCGACAGCGCGATGCTCTGGGTGATCCGCAAAACCTGACGCACAACGAAAAACGCCCCCGTGACGATCACGAGGGCGTTGATGTCTGGCTCCGTGTCGAACTCAGCGTCCGAGAGACCACCAGCCGCGGCGCTTTTTCTTGGCGCTGTCAACCGCAGCGCTGTCCGCCTCGGCCTCTGCACCCACCGGCTCGGGTTCCGGCTCGGGCTCGGCAGCCTGTTCCGGCACGTCGGCAACGGGGTCTGGCTCCGCGGCCACAGGCTCTGCTGCATCCGCCACGGGCTCCGGCTCAGTGGCCGCAGGCTCCGGCGCAGCGTCAGAGGCAGGCATGTCGGCCGCAGGCGTCGGGGCCTCTTCCTCATCCACCGCCACGGGTGCGACGACGTCCGGCACAGGCGCGATCTCTTCGGTCGGGATCAAAGCCGGAGCGGTCTCTTCCGTCTTGGTGGATTTCCGCGACCGCGACCGCTTCGCAGGCGCCTTCTTTTCCTGCGCGGGCTCTGCATCTGCGTCGGCGTCAATCGGCGCCTCTGACGGTTCCGCCTTTTTCCGCGAACGGCTGCGCGGCTTTTTCTTCGGGGCCTCTTCGGCTTCGGGAGCTTCGGCTTCCGCATCCGCCGCCTCGGACTCTTCGGTCGCTGCTGCGTCGGAAGGAGCCTCTTCGGTCTTCTTGCGCGACCGGGTCCGCGACCGCTTGGCCTTCGGTTTGGCCTCGGTTTCATCCGATGCCGCTTCAGCCGGCTCAGCGTCGGCATCAGCAGCCACAGGCGCGTCAGACGCCTCCTCGTCCGAGCCGTCTTCCGCCTCGCCCGCCTCGTTTACGGCATCGCCGTCTTCCTGGCGATCCCGGTTGCGGTTGCGACCACGTCCCCCCCGGCGCGACCGGCGACGGCGTTTCTTCGGCTTGGTCTCATCGTCGTCCGAGGCTTCGGCCACGGCATCGACCTGATCCTCGTCCTCATCCAGCTCCTCGGCGGCGTCTTCATCCACCTGGTCCATGATCGACATGTCCACCGACACGACTGGCGCCGCTTCGGGCACCACGCGGGTCGCGGTCTTGAACTTCTCGATGCTGAAATCCGGGCTGACCAGATGCACATCGCCCTCGATCCGCACGGACATGCCATAGCGGGCCTCAATCTGGGCGACGTGTTCGCGTTTCTGGTTCATCAGGAAGTTGGCGATGGAGACCGGGCACTTGACCAGAACCTCGCGCGAGCGACGGCGCACGCCCTCTTCCTCGATCTGGCGCAGCACCTGCAGCGCCATGTTGTCGTCCGACCGGATCAGACCGGTGCCGTGACAGCTTGGGCAGGGCTGGGTCGTCGCCTCGATCATACCGGGGCGCAGACGCTGGCGTGACATTTCCATCAGACCAAAGCCGGAAATCCGGCCCACCTGAATCCGCGCGCGGTCGTTCTTGAGCTTGTCCTTGATGCGCTTTTCGACGGCGGCATTGTTCTTGCGCTCGTCCATGTCGATGAAGTCGATCACGATCAGACCGGCCAAGTCGCGCAGACGCAGCTGACGCGCCACTTCTTCGGCGGCCTCGAGGTTGGTCTTGAGCGCGGTTTCCTCGATCGAGCCTTCCTTCGTGGCCCGGCCCGAGTTCACGTCAATCGCCACAAGCGCTTCGGTCACACCGATCACGATATAGCCGCCGGACTTGAGCTGAACCGTCGGGTTGAACATGCCCGACAGATACGACTCCACCTGATGGCGCGCGAAAAGCGGCATCTGGTCGACGTAATGCTTCACGTTCTTGGCGTGGGACGGCATGATCATCTTCATGAAGTCCTTGGCGATGCGGTACCCGCGTTCGCCTTCCACCAGAACCTCGTCGATGTCGCGGTTATAGAGATCGCGGATCGACCGTTTGATCAGGTCGCCCTCTTCATAGATCTTCGCCGGCGCGATGGATTTCAGCGTCAGTTCGCGAATCTGCTCCCACAGGCGCTGAAGATACTCGTAGTCGCGCTTGATCTCGGTCTTGGTGCGCTTGGCACCCGCCGTGCGGATGATAAGACCTGCGCCCTTGGGCACGTCGATCTCGTTTGCGATCTCTTTCAGCTTCTTGCGGTCGGGCGCGTTGGTGATCTTGCGGCTGATGCCACCACCGCGCGCGGTGTTCGGCATGAGCACGCAATAGCGGCCTGCCAGCGACAGATAGGTGGTCAGCGCCGCGCCCTTGTTGCCGCGTTCTTCCTTGACGACCTGCACCAGAAGGATCTGGCGCACCTTGATCACTTCCTGGATCTTGTAGCGCTTGGGACGCGGCTTGCGACGCGGGCGGATGTCTTCGTGGGTGTCGTCATCGGCCACGGACTCGATGGTCTCGTCCCGATCCGCAGGCTCGGATTTGCCGTCTTCGTCGTCCTCGTCAAGCAGCGCGGCCGGTTCCGCCGCATCACCGTCCTCGGGTTCCTCGACCGGAGTTTCGGCGACCGTCTCCATCGGCGACAGGCCTTCGGTGTCGTCATCGTCCTCGTCGCTGAGGTCGATGGTCTCCATCCCCGAAATGTCGTCCGACACGTCCTTGGTGGCGACGGCATCATCGCCTTCGGCCTTGGCGGCACGCGACCGGTTTCGGCCCCGCCCCCGGCGCGATTTGGGCTTTTCGTCCTCATCCTCGCGGCGCGCCTGGCTTTCGGCATAGGCACGCTCTTCTTCCATCAGCGCTTCGCGATCCGCGACCGGGATCTGGTAATAATCCGGGTGGATTTCCGAAAACGCGAGGAAGCCGTGGCGGTTGCCGCCGTAATCGACGAAGGCCGCCTGCAGCGACGGCTCGACCCGTGTTACTTTTGCGAGGTAGATGTTGCCAGCGAGCTGGCGCTTGTTTTCGGATTCAAAATCGAATTCCTCGACCTTGTTTCCATCGACCACCACAACGCGGGTTTCCTCCGCGTGGGTGGCATCGATAAGCATTTTCTTGGGCATATATTCCGTGCGCACAACCGCCGCCGCCCCCTCTTGTCAGGAAGGAGCCGGGATCGGATGTGTCTTGTCATGGCGAGTGCGTGCGCAGCGGCTGGCCGGGACGAACAGTCCCGTTGCTCTGGCCTCATGTCCTGCGCGCGTTTCATCGCGTTTCTTCTCCGACGCATGTCACAACAGTGACTGCATCCGTTACGAACCTGATGTTCGGAAAACCTCAGGTGTTTGTAGAAGGCCTTGCGGGCCATACCAGCGTGCTCTGAACTCAGGACGTTTTGCCGACGCTCAGAGCAGCGAAACTCTTTTGCCCGCACACCGCGAAACGGAGTGGGCTAACGAGTACAATAACGGCAGAGATGTCGATTGCACAATGGGCAATCTCACCTTTTCTGCATATGTCCCTCATCTTATCCTGACACAACATCACCCTGACGCCGGAAACACCCACATGAGCAAAAGCCTCGCGCGTGTGCGCACCGCCCTCGAAACACTCGGTTTGCCTGCGGACATTCGCGATGTCGGACAGGCCCGCACCGCTCAGGAGGCGGCTGACAGCGTGGGCTGCGCGCTGGACCAGATCGCCAAGTCCATCATCTTTCGCGCGGAAACCAGCGGCGATGCGGTGCTCTTTCTGACGGCGGGCGGCAATCGTGTCGATTCGGAAAAGGCGTCTGCCTGCGCTGGGGAACCTCTGGGCAAGGCGGATGCAAACCTGATCCGCGCGCAGACAGGCTTTGCCATTGGCGGCGTGTCCCCGGTCGGACACCTCAATCCGATCCGGGCCTGGCTTGACCCACGGCTCCTCGACTTCGACGTGATCTGGGCCGCAGCAGGCACGCCACGGCACGTCTTCCCGCTTGACCCAACCCTGCTTCCAAAAATCTGTAACGCGCAAATATCTGATTTCACTTCGTAAAATAAGTAAATGTAAAAAACATTCACATAAGCCCTTGCAAAGGCAGGGACCAACTCCGATCTGTTCAATGTGAAAGACATTCACATCACGCAAACAACGGAGTTGACAATGAGTACGATCGCCGCCCCCGCATCTCTTCCGGCCCGCATGGGTTGGTTTTCCCGCGCCGAGGCGTGGCTGGACAACAAGGGCAAAGGTGCCTGGATCGCCGCAATGGTCCTTGGATTCATCTTCTTCTGGCCCGTCGGCCTCGCCCTTCTTGCCTACATGATCTGGAGCAAACGCATGTTCAATTCATCCTGCAGCAGCCGTCGCATGTCCCCGAAATTCACCGCGATGCGGTCCTCCGGGAACAGCGCCTTTGACGCCTACAAGAACGAAACCCTGCGCCGCCTCGAAGAGGAGCAGGAAAACTTCGAAGCCTTCCTGAAGCGCCTTCGCGAAGCCAAGGACAAGGCCGAGTTCGACCAGTTCATGGAAGACCGCGCCAAAGCCGCCAAGGAAAGCCGCGAAACCGAGGACGCCTGATCCTTGCACCCTGTCCAGGTGGCCCCATATCGGGGCCACACCCTTCGCCCAGTGAAAGACCCGTTCCCGACGATGTACGCAACAGACACCTATCCCAACCTGCCGGACCCGATGGTTCAGCCCGAATTCTATGACAGCGTCACGATCAAGCGCGGTCTGGCCTGGCTGATCGACGCGGTCCTGATCGCGGCGCTGCTGGTGCCCGTGGTCGTGATGACAGCCTTTATCGGCCTGTTCTTCCTGCCGTTCCTGTTCTTCGTCACCGGTTTCATCTACCGCGTGGCCACGATCACCGGCCGGTCCGCCACATGGGGCATGCGTCTCATGTCCATCGAATTCCGCGACAGCCGCGGCGAGCATTTCGACTTCAGCCAGGCGTTCATGCACACGCTGGGCTACACCGTGTCGATGGCCATCTTTCCGCTGCAACTGATCTCCATCGCGATGATGTTTCTCACCGAACGCGGTCAGGGTCTGACCGACATGGTGCTGGGGACCGTGGCGATCAACCGTCGCCTCTGAACCGCAGGGTGCGTGATGCCACGCACCCCGCACCAAACCAATTGACAGACTCACCGCATTTCGCCATCCAACGCACAGATGTGCCGACGATGGCGTCGTCGGAGCAAGACCCACATCAAGCTTTCCCCAAGAAAGCGTATCGTCCTGAACGCCCGGATGTGATGCCGGGCGTTTTGCATGAGTCCCGGCAGATGCTCGGAGACTTGACTATGTTCGATACCCCCAACCGTCCCCAGACCTTCACCTGCCACAATGGCGACAAGGCTCCTCTGCCCTTTGCGCAGGCCGAATATGACCAGCGCATCGCGGGCCTGCGCGCGATCATGGCCAGCCATGATCTGGATGCGGTGCTGCTCACCTCGATGCAGAACATCGCCTATTACTCCGGCTTTCTCTACTGCAGCTTCGGCCGCCCCTACGGCCTTGTCGTGACCCATGACACCTGCACGACCGTCAGCGCCAATATCGACGGCGGCCAGCCGTGGCGGCGCGCGCATTGCGACAACGTCATCTACACCGATTGGGAGCGCAACAATTACTGGCGCGCCGTCGCGGCGCTGGTCGGCACAGGCCGTCGCATCGGTGTCGAGGGCGACCACCTGACCCTCGCCGCCCGCGCCACGCTGGATGCGTTCCTGAACACCCCCGAGGTGATCGACATCGCCCCCGACACGATGCGCTCGCGCATGGTCAAATCGCCTGCCGAAATCGCCCTCATCACCGAAGGCGCGCGCGTGGCCGATGTGGGCGGCTACGCCATCCGCGATGCCATCCGGGCCGGTGCGCGCGAGATCGACATCGCCATGGCAGGCCGTGACGCAATGGAGCTTGAGATCGCCCGCAGCTTCCCCGACAGCGAGATGCGCGACACATGGGTCTGGTTCCAGTCCGGCCTCAACACCGACGGCGCGCACAATCCGGTGACGATGCGGCAGCTTCGATACGGCGACATCCTGAGCCTCAACACTTTCCCGATGATCTCGGCCTATTACACGGCGCTGGAACGCACGCTGTTCCTCGGCGAGCCGGATGCGGAAAGCCTCCGCATCTGGAACGCCAATGTCGCCGCCCATGAACTCGGCCTCAGCCTGATAAAGCCGGGCATTTCCTGCGCCCAGATCTGCGACGAGATCAACCGCTTGTTTGCACAGGAAAACCTGCTGCAATACCGCTCGTTCGGCTATGGCCATTCCTTCGGCATCCTGAGCCACTACTATGGCCGCGAAGCCGGTCTGGAACTGCGCGAAGACATCGACACGGAGCTGGAGCCGGGCATGGTCGTCTCCATCGAACCGATGCTCTGGATTCCCGAAGGCACGGCTGGGGCCGGTGGCTACCGCGAGCATGACATCCTTGTCGTTACCGAGGATGGCGCCACCAACATCACCGGCTTCCCCTACGGACCGGAGCACAACGTCATTGGTTGAATACAGAGTGCTAGCGTTCGCCCGGGTGGGCGCGGAACGCGCCCGCCATGAGGCGGGCGGACGCGTTGCCACCGCATTCGCGGCGGCAGGGCGCTCTATTCGAAAGTCTTTAGCAGTGTCAGCAGATCACCCGGCCCTGCCGGGTGGTGATGCTCCATCCCGATACCACGCCAGCACATAGACCCGGATCGCCGAGGCCAATCCCACCTCGATATCCCGCGCCTCGTCGATCTCGGCCGCCAGCGCGTTGATCGGCATGTCCCGCGCCTCGGCAATGTCGCGAAACGCGCGCCAGAACGCATCCTCCAGCGACACGCTGGTGCGATGCCCCCGCAGGGTCAGCGACCGTTTCACCGGCCGTCCGCTCATGTCGTGGATTTGCCGTCCAGATCGCGCCTCGCCTTTTCGGCCTGCGCTTTCTCCAACGCCTTCTGCGCCTTGGTCCGTCCGAACTTCACCGCATTCTCATCCGCCTTGGCGCGCTTTTCGGCGCGCGCCTTGGTCTTGCGGAACTGGTTGAGATTGGTGACGCTGCTCATGATGGCAAAGATGGCAGCACGGCCATTGGATTTCCAGCCCCTCCGATCAAACGCCGGATCACGCGGGCTTGCGCAGGACCCAGACCTGCTCGCTCGGATAGGCCTTGGCCCAGTCGAGCGGGACAAAGGGCTGCGCCTGTGACGCCTCTTCGGGCGCATAGAGTTCGAGATAGTTCACGATCTCGAACCCGATCTCGCGAAAGAGCGCCATCCAGTCCGCCATCGTCAGATTGAACGTCACCCCACTTGGATCAATCTCGACCTCGGTCCAATCCCCGCCCCACATGCCACGATAGGGACGGTGCAATACCGCCTCGCAAGGGGCACCGTTCTGGGGCGTACAGATCAATGACAGCGGGTGATTGCCCAGAAACACCAGACCTCCGCCCGGCCGCAACAGTCTCCACGCTTCGCGCAACCAGATCCCGGGCCTGCACCAGATGGCAGCCCCGTATTCGGAAATCGCAAAATCGAAGGCCGCGTCGGGCAGCCCGGTGGCCTCGGCATCCGCTTCGAGAAAGGTGATTTCGGCCCCATGCTGCCCGGCCAACCGCCGCGCGGTCGCCAACTGTTCGGCCGACAGATCAAGCCCCGTCACACATGCGCCCCGCCGCGCCATCCAGCCCGAAACATAGCCCGTTCCACAGCCCAGCTCGACCGCGTCACAGCCTGCAAGATCCGCGGGAAACAGACCCAGATCGGCCTCGGGCAACCCCCAGATGCCCCAATGCGGCGCGCCGGCCCAAAGCCGCTCGCCCAGAGCCACCCAATTTTTGGCATCGGCGTTCCAGACGCCGCGATTGACGGAAATATAGTCTTTGGTCATGTCAAAAAATCACGTGGAACAAACGAAAGAGGGTGCCGGACTATCCCGCGACAGCTCGCCATATCCTAGCAAAAACTCAGAGGTCAGCGCCAAGGCCCTTCGAAGGGCCTCAGCCACGCGATTTTGAAATCGCGTCCCAAGCGCGTTCGAACGCGCTTGGGTCAAGCCGTTTCGAAACGGCTTTCTGGCCTAGACCTTCGGACCGATCATGTCCTCGGGACGCACCACCCGATCAAAGGTCTCTTCATCCACGAAACCCAGGGCAATCGCCTCTTCCTTGAGGGTCGTGCCGTTCCTGTGCGCGGTCTTGGCGACCTTGGTGGCGTTGTCGTAACCGATGGTCGGCGCCAGTGCCGTCACCAGCATCAGCGACTCTTTCATCAGCTTGTCGATGCGCGGCTCATTCGCCTCGATGCCCAACAGCATCCGCTCGGTGAAACTATCCGCCGCATCGCCCAAAAGCTGCATGGATTGCAAGAGGTTATAGGCCATCATCGGATTGTAGACATTCAGCTCGAAATGCCCCTGGCTGCCTGCGAACTTGATCGCCGCATCGTTGCCCATCACATGCGCCGCCACCTGCGTCAGCGCCTCGGCCTGCGTCGGGTTCACCTTGCCCGGCATGATCGACGATCCCGGCTCGTTCTCCGGTAGGATCAGCTCGCCCAGACCAGAGCGTGGGCCGGACCCAAGGAACCGGATGTCATTGGCGATCTTGTAGCAGGACCCGGCCACCGTCGCCAAAGCGCCCGACATGAACACCATCGCGTCATGCGCAGCCAATGCTTCGAACTTGTTGGGCGCCGTCACGAAGGGCAGACCGGTTATCTCGGCCATCTTCGCCGCCACGGTCTCGCCCCACCCCTTTTTGGTGTTGAGGCCCGTGCCCACAGCGGTGCCGCCCTGCGCCAGCTCGTAAATGCCCGGCAGGCAGGCCTTCACCCGTCCTATGCCCTGACGGATCTGATGCGCATAGCCCGAGAACTCCTGCCCCAGCGTCAGCGGCGTGGCGTCCTGCGTGTGGGTACGGCCAATCTTGATGATATTGGCGAATTCTTCGGATTTCCGCTCGAGTCCCGCCGCAAGCTTCTCCAGCCCCGGCAGCAGCGTGTCGCGCACCATCATTGCCGCGGCGATGTGCATGGCGGTCGGGAAGGTGTCGTTGGACGACTGGCCCATGTTGCAATGATCGTTCGGGTGCACCGGGTCTTTCGTGCCGATCACACCGCCCAGAATTTCGATCGCGCGGTTGGCGATGACCTCGTTGGCGTTCATGTTCGACTGCGTGCCCGATCCGGTCTGCCAGACCACCAGCGGGAAATTGTCGTCGAACTTGCCGTCGATCACCTCGCCCGCTGCCTGAATGATAGCATCCGCCAGACGTGCGTCCAGATCGCCCGACGCCTTGTTGGCCTGCGCACAGGCTTTCTTGATCACGCCCAGCGCACGCACGATGGCGATGGGCTGCTTTTCCCAGCCGATAGGGAAGTTCATGATCGACCGCTGCGTCTGCGCGCCCCAGTACTTTTCAGAGGGCACCTCGAGCGGGCCAAAACTGTCGGATTCGGTGCGGGTCTGAGCCATCATAGCCTCCTCGGTATGCAGTTGCATGCCGTTTAGACCCAAGCGCCTCCCGGAGCAATCGACAAACCGGCGCGGTGCCTATTTGCGGAACGTATCCAGACTGACCACGTCGGCATCCTTGCGCCCGGAAGCCGGCACCTCGGTCTCGCGCGCCTTGGGCCGATCCTTGGCCTCGCGCACGGGTCGCGGGGCCGGCACCAGCGCGCCGTCATCCGCGACTTCGCCTTCCATGCTTTCAAAACGCAGGCCGAATTCCACCGAGGGATCGACGAAGGTCAGGATGGCATCGAACGGAATATACAGCCGCTCGGGCGCATCGCCGAAATTCAGCGTCACAGCAAAGCCGTCCTCGCCGACGTCCAGATTGTCGAACCAATGCTGCATCACCACGGTCATCTCGCCGGGATAGCGATCCGACAGCCAATCGGCAATTTCCACATCCGGATGGGCGGTGTCGAAGGTGATGAAGAAGTGGTGATCGCCCGGCAGTCCGTCCCTCTCGACGTCCTCAAGAACGGTGCGGATCAAGCCGCGCATCGCCTGATGCATCAGGCTGCCATAATTGATGCCAGTCGTCATCGCCGTTCTCTCCCGAGTCTGTCCCGATCATATTGCATAAAATCCAAAACGAAAGGCCACGCTTGACGCAAAGTCACCAACGCGCCGGAAATTCGTCAGCCGAAGACCGAACTGATTTCGCGCAGGATCTTGCGGCGGATCGCACGGGCATAATCCCTGTGACCACGGGCCGTTTCGACGAATCCATCGGCGGTGATGACATTGCGCAGGTAGAAATTGGTGATCGCCCGCCCCAGCCCTTCGATGGCCAGCCCGTTGACCGTGACCCCCGACCGTTCGGCGGCTCGGCGCATCTGTCGCACCTCCCCGCCCGCGTTGGGTGTGCCATCGCCCGACATGTCGATCACGCGCCGCGCACAGTCAGGGCCGCTGTCGAAATGGCGCAACGCGTGCCGCATCGCTTCGGCGGGTGCCGTGTTCGACATGACAAAGGCACGCGGAAGCCGTTCGACAGCGGAGGCGAACAGCTGCACATGGCTGGGGCTGATCATCTGCGTCCAGTCAAGACTCACCTCCTGCGCATCGACGCCCGACCATTGAATGACGCTCAGCGCCACCTGATCGCGCACGAGAATCTCCGAGATCTCGGGATCGCGCAACGCGGCGGCCAGCCCGTCGATCTGCAGTCGGTACTCCCCCGGATCGACGGATTGCGACACGTCCATCGCCAGAATCAATGCCGTTCGGCAGGCATGGGCCGGCTGCGCCAGACACAGACAGACAAGAAGACTTCGCCACATCATCGGGTCAAGTGACCCTGCCCACCCCGGCAAGGTCAAGGAAAAGACGCGTGATTGCCTTTGAGCCTCAAAGAATTTTCCCTTTGATCTTCGTTCAATGCCGGATTCATATGCGTCCCAAAGAGGGAGGAGACCACCATGCGCGCAGCCGTGATCCGGGCGTTCAACGAAGATTTGTCCATCGAAACCGTGGCCGACCCGGCCTGCCCCGAAAACGGCGTCATCCTCAAGGTCGAGGCCTGCGGCGTCTGCCGGTCGGATTTCCACGGCTGGACGGGCGAACACCCCAAGGTGAAGCCGGGCGACATTCTGGGCCACGAATATTGCGGCACGGTCGTCGAGGCCGGGACGCAGGCCAAGCACAAGGTGGGCGACCGCCTGATCGCGCCCTTCATTCTGGCCTGCGGCAGCTGCGCGGCCTGTCAGACCGGCGTGTCCAACACCTGCGCCAGCCAGATCGTGCCGGGCTTCGGCACGCCGGGGGCTTATGCCGAACTGGTGGCGGTGCCGTTCGATCACAACCTCGTTCCGCTGCCTGCGTCGATGACCCCCGCTCTCGCCGCCGGTCTGGGCTGCCGCGTGACAACCGCCTGGCACGCGCTGACCGACCGCGCCAATGTGCGCGCGGGCGAATGGGTGGCCATCCACGGCACCGGGGGCATCGGTCTCTCGGCCATGCTTCTGGCCAAGATGCTGGGCGCTCAGGTCGTTGTGGTCGACGTGGTGGACGAAAAGCTCGACCACGCCAAAAGCCTTGGCGCGGATGCGGCCGTGAACGCAACGACCGAAAACGTCGCCAGCGCGATTCACGACATCACCGGCGGCGGTGCCCATGTCTCGATCGAGGCGCTGGGAATCGAGGCCACGACCAATGCCTCCATCGACTGCCTGCGCATCCTTGGCCGTCACGTTCAGGTCGGCATGCCCGCGGGCGAAACCGGCATGATGAGCGTCAACATGCGCGGCATCTACGGCAAGCAACTGTCTTTCTTCGGCACGCGTGGGATGCCCGCCTGGAAATACCCCACGCTCCTCGACATGATCGAACGCGGTCAGGTGGACATCCGTCCTATGGTCTCGCGCGAGGTCACACTGTCGGGGGCCAGCGCCGAACTCGCGGCCATGCGCGGGCCGACCCCACCGGGAACCGCCGTCATCACGGACTTCACGCGATAGGTGAAGATCGAACTGTACTGAATTGAAAATGCAGGCTTCTGTTGCCAGGTGCCTGCGAACCCCGCCTTACGCTGCTAGGCGCAAGGGCTTAAAGATCGGTAGATCCGACTGCTTACGCAGCCATTGCCACCGGAGCATGGTTGTCATTTGCAACTATACTGTTTGAACCGATAACGGTGGTATCTCACCGGGACAAAGCTAACGTGTTTAGACGTTCGTCGATCCTGTTTCGGCCCCATGATCCTGCAAATGACAGGGTGTTGGTGGAGCCGCCGGGTACCGCCCCCGGGTCCGAGCCGCTTATTGAACGCGCGTTTATGTCCATAGTCCCCGAAGGAACACTAGGAATATCGGGCTTTTGCAGCGCAAATTCAAGGGGCATCTGGCGCAATCGCACGAGCTGGCGCATGATGCGCCAAGCAAGAGGATCATGCCGATGAGCGACACACAGACCGTGTCCTTCACCCAGATGAAGGATGGCACCAAGGAAGACTACGAGCTTCTGGAAAAGCTGGAAAAACCGTATCTTGCCCTCACCCCGGACCGCGTTCTGGACGAGCTGCGCCGTCAGGGCGAAACCACCCTCGAAGGCTACCGCATCACCCGTCTGCAGCACGGGCTGCAATCGGCGACCCGTGCGGAAAACGACGGTGCCGATCTCGACTGGATCGTGGCTGCCCTTCTGCATGATGTCGGCGACGGGCTGGCCCCGCAGAACCACGACCGCTTTTCCGCCGAGGTGATCCGCCCCTTCGTCCGCTGGGAGGTTGCGTGGGTTGTCGAACATCACGGCATCTTCCAGATGCTCTACTACGGCCACCACTACGGCTGGGACCGTAACGCGCGGGACCGGTTCAAGGACCATCCCTGCTTCCAGTCCTGCGCCGATTTCTGCGAACGCTGGGACCAGTCGTCGTTTGACCCCGACTACCCGATGCAGCCGCTCGACCATTTCGAACCGATGGTCCGCGAGGTCTTCGCCCGCAAGGCGTATGACCCGGCTGTGATCCGCGAAGGCATTGTGGTTGGCCTGCCGTGACGGGGACCCGGGTATTTACCGCCCAACAGGGCAAGACCCTGTTCCAGCCCGGTCAGGAGTGCCCCGGATTTCTCGACCTGACGAAAGGGTCGATCAAGGTGATGCTGACCGGCGCGTCGGGGCGTGAAGTGGTGCTTTACCGCGTGCGTCCCGGAGAGGTTTGCCTGCAGACCTTTTCCTGCCTCGTGGACGGCCACACCTACGGCGCCGAAGGCATCGTCGAGACGGACATCGAAGGCACGTTGATTCCCGCAAGCCTGTTCCGTCAGCAGATGGAGACCGACTCCACCTTCCGCCAGAAAGTGCTCAGTTCCGTGGCGCTGCGCTTTTCGGAATACCAGCAACTGGTCGAAGACGTCGCCCTCACCGGCTTTGACGCGCGTCTGGCCAAGGCACTGATGCGGCTGGCCGACACAAGCGGAATCGTGCATGCCGCACTGGCCGCCGAAACCGCCTCGGGCCGCGCCTATGTCACCCGGCGGCTGGCGGTGTTCGCGGAGAAAGGCGTGGTCGAACAATTGCCGGACGGCATCGCCATCCGGGACAAACGCGCGTTGGAACAGATTGCCGCAGATCCCCGGTGACTCTGTCACCGTCCGACGCGCTCCTCCTTTGCTAACCTTCCCTCAGGAGCATGAAAAGGAGACCCATCATGACCAAGAACGAAGGAACCATCGACCGCGCGCTGCGTGTGATTGTCGGCCTTGTCCTGCTGTCGCTTGTCTTTATCGGACCGCAGACCATGTGGGGACTGATCGGCATCGTGCCGCTGGCCACCGGCCTGATCGGCAT
Source organism: Marivita sp. (assembly GCF_022763305.1). Taxonomy (GTDB): domain Bacteria; phylum Pseudomonadota; class Alphaproteobacteria; order Rhodobacterales; family Rhodobacteraceae; genus Marivita. The sequence goes on from NZ_JALEGT010000051.1 coordinate 35,973, forward strand.
CTGCCCTCTGTATTCGATCCTCGGCATCAACACCTGCCCGGTGAAATCGCGCTGACCCTCGGTTTGACCGAGAGTCACACAACTTGTGATTGGACCGACCGTGATTGGTTGGGCATGCTGACGGTATGAAAACTGTCCTTGCCCTTCTGATCGCGGTCGCGCTCGTTGTTCCGCGCGTCTCCAAGGCTGAAGAGATCGAAGTCGATCTCGAACTGGTGTTGATGGTCGACGTGTCGCGGTCCATGACCGAACGCGAGCTTGAGATTCAGCGCAAGGGGTATGCCGAAGCACTGCGCTCGGACGCGGTGTTCGCGGCACTGCAATCGGGGCTGCTGCAGACCGTCGCCGTCACCTATGTCGAATGGGCCGGCACACAGGAAGTCGTGATCGACTGGCGGCTTCTGCACACCCGCGAAGACCTTGACGCCTTTGCCGAAATCCTCACCTCGCGCTTTGACCCCGCGCTGCGCCGCACCTCGATTTCCGAGGCGCTGATCTTTGGCGCGCGGCTGATCGAAAGCAACGAATACAAGGGCTTGCGGCGCGTCATTGACATATCCGGTGATGGCCCGAACAATCAGGGTCGCGCCGTGGCTGTCGCCAGAGACACCGTCCTGTCAAAGGGCATCATCATCAACGGCCTGCCTCTTCTGACCCGCGAAGGCATGGACAGCGCCTGGCATCTCGACAATCTCGACATCTATTATGAAAGCTGCGTTATCGGCGGACCGGGATCGTTTGTCATTCCGGTCTTCGACTGGGACGATTTCGCCGAAGCGGTGCAGCGCAAGCTGGTGCTGGAAATGGTGTCGAACCCGCCCGAGGCACAGATCATTCCCGCGCAATCGATCCGCCTTGACCCGACAGACTGCCTGATTGGTGAAAAAATCTGGCAGGACCGCCGCCGCTACTGGGACAGCCCCTGAGCCCCCGGAAGGTTGACGATCAGCAACCAAGCCGCGAACACTGCCTCGAACAGGAAATAGAGATGCGCCTTGGGAAAGGGCGGCTTGTCGAGCAACAGCGACAACCCGCGCCCGAGCCCCGCACCCAGATAGACAAACCCCATCATCGCATAGGCCCAAGGCGTGCCCAGCCAAAGGCACGCGGCGCCCACGATCACGAACATGCCACCCACCGAAGCGCGCAGTTCCGACAGACCCATCGTGGTCTCGCCAGTCTTCAAGTCCAGCACTCCGGCCGTATAGCGCGGTGCCAGCATCCCGAACGCGCCCAGCGCGATGGTCAGAATGGCAGCAACGATGTTGAGAATGTCAATCATAAGGTCTCCGGTGGTGGGGCTGGCTCGGGTGTGATCCGATGTTTCGCAAAACCTAGCAGCGCACGGCGGTCCGACAATCCCGTGTCCGACGCAGCACCGCGCGCAGCATGGCTTCAACACCGCCGGCCACGGCACGGATCCTCACCAGCGTCACACTTTTTTGTGAGCGATTTCAGCCCTCTCTTGAAGCGGAATCCGGCCTTTCCAATTTCAGCAGCGCGTCAGGGGATGGGCCTCTGACATCAGACAGAAGGAGACGATGGAAATGCGTCGTGTAGCAGTTGGTGCAATGCTTGCCGCTCTGTTCGCGGCACCGACGTTTGCAGCGATTTCGGAATATGACACCGATGGGGACAACCTCGTGTCGTTCGACGAAATGGTCGTTGCTTACCCGGACCTCACGGAAGACCTTTTTGCGCAGATCGACACCAGCACCGACGGGCTGGTGGATGAGGCCGAACTGACGGCCGCGCTCGAGGCCAACCTGATCGTCAAACCCGCCGAATAACCGGCGTTTTTTGCAACGGATGACACCAAGAGGCATTCCCATGTCGATGAACATCACGGTCCCGAAGGTCACCAACTGGTGGGCGTGGGGTGGCGGTGCAGCGGTTCTGGCTGCACTGATCGCCGCCGCTGTCTGGGGGTTCGATCTGTGGGGCAGCGGTTCGACCGCAGAAGAGACCGCTCCGGCGGTCGTCGAAGACTCGCAATAACGGCACGATGATCGGTTCCGCCGGCCCGGATCGGCGGAACCACCCGCTGCGCCAGACGGGCACCAAACATTTGGCGCATTTCTGCGGCACTGTTACACTCGCCCAAAAGCAAGAGCAGTCCGCCCATGTCCGCCTCGCCCCAGACCGTGCGCCGCCGCAAGGTGTTCTACATTCCCGGCTACGACCCGTTCCCGCCCCGCCGGTATCGGGAACTGTACCGCACCGAAGGGGCCAAGCAGGCCGAGATCTCGGGCTACGGTCTGCATGTCGAGGCCAGCCTGCAGGGTGGCACCTATAGCTGGCACGCCTCGGCCCTGATCTACGACACCCGCGTCACCGCCGATTTCGAGGTCCTGCTCTGGTCCGACATCGTGCGCGACAGCATGTCGAACAGCATTCCCGGCACCTATTGGCAACTGATCCGCACAAGCTGGATCTACATCGCCAGCGGCACCCTGCGCCGACTTGCTGTGCTGCCCAAAGGCCCGCTGGCGGCAGCCCTCTACCCCATCGGCGTGCTGATCCTGCAACTGCTGGCGGCGCTGCTGGCCGCGCATCTGGTGGGCTGGGGCCTCAGCACCCTGTTCGGGGCCGCGACCCTCTGGGCCATCGGCCCCGGTGCGATCCTCAACTGGACGACATCGCTGCTTTACTGGACACCGTTCTTCGTCATCGTTGTGCTTGTCGTGCGCTGGTTCAAAGCGCAGGACCGCCGCATCTATGCCTATTACCTGATGCACGATTACGCCTTTTCCGCAGGCCACAAAGGCGCAACTCCGCCCGCGCTGCAGACCCGGCTGGACGAGTTCCGCGGCATCATCGGCACCGCCCTTCTTCAGGACTATGACGAGGTGCTGGTCGTCGGCCATTCCTCGGGCGCGCATCTCGCCGTGTCGATCCTTGCCGACATCCTGCGCGACAACCCCAACCTGCCCGCGCGCCCTGCGCTATCCTTCCTCAGCATCGGCCATGTGATCCCCATGGTGTCTTTCCTGCCCGACGCCTGGGAATTGCGCCGCGATCTGCAAGCTCTGTCGGAACAGGACGACATCGTCTGGATCGACGTCACGGCCCAGGGCGACGGCTGCTGTTTTCCGCTCTGTGACCCGGTCGGCGTGTCGGGTGTTGCCACCCTCGACAAGCAATGGCCGGTGGTTTTCTCGGCGCAGTTTTCCAGAACGATGGCGCCAGAGCGGTGGGCAGCGCAGCGACGGCAGTATTTCAAGCTGCATTTCCAGTATCTCTGCGCCTTCGAGAACCCGCTCGACTACGACTATTTCCAGATCACCGCAGGCCCGCGCACCCTTGGCCAGCGCTACGCCACCCGCGCGCCCTCGCCCAGCCGGATCGACGTGCCGGTGTCGAAATACACGAACACCGCCCCGTGATCCCGCCCAAACCCATATCGCGCCCCGACCGCGTGTCGCTCTGTCGCTATCTGAAACTGTTCCGGCAGGACATCCTGTCGGCCCAACCCGAACGGCTTTACGGCGCGTGGATGGCCGAGTTCCGCACGCCGTTCTTTCGCTCCTACCTCGCCAATGATCCCGGTTTGGTGCAGACCATCCTGCGCGACCGGCCGCGCGATTTTCCGAAATCCGACCGCATCGGAGAAGGTCTGCGTCCGCTCCTCGGTCAATCGGTCTTCCTGACCAATGGCCCCGTCTGGGACCACCAGCGCCGCATCATCGACCCGGCTTTCGAGCGTGGACGCCTCACGCAGTCACTGCCCGCCATGTGGGACGCCGGTCAGGCAATGGTGGCCCGTGTGCTGGACCAGATCGGCCAAGGCACAGAGATCGAGATCGAGATCGAGGAAATCGCCAGCCACGCCGCTGCCGACGTGATTTTCCGCACGCTGTTTTCCATCCCCATCGAAGACGCCATTGCATCCCAGGTCTTCCACGAATTCCGCGCCTATCAACGCAGCCAGCCGATCCTCAACCTTGCCGCCTTCGTGCCCCTGCCCCGCTGGTTCCCGCGATTTCACCGGCCCGAGACCAAACGCGCCGCAACGCGCATCCGCGCGCTTATCACGCAACTGGTAGACGCACGGCGCGAGGCCATCGCAAACGGCACCGCGCCCGATGATCTGGCCACCCGGATCATGACCACCCCCGACCCCGAAACCGGGCAATGCTTTACCGCAGCCGAGATGGTCGATCAGGTGGCGATCTTCTTCCTCGCCGGTCACGAGACCAGCGCCAGCGCCTTGGGCTGGGCACTCTATTGCTGTGCAGCAGCCCCCGATTGGCAGGACCGGATCGCGCTGGAAGCCGCCGCATTGACCGATCCGAAAGAGGTCAAACGCCTGACCACCAGCCGCGACGTGTTCCGCGAAACGCTGCGCCTGTACCCGCCTGTCCCGATGATGGTGCGCGAAACCACACGGCCCGAGACCTTCCGCAAACGCGCCATCCCGAAAGCCGCGCAGCTTGTGCTCAGCCCGTGGCACCTGCACCGCCACATACGGCTGTGGGACAATCCCGACGCCTTCGACCCGACCCGCTGGCAATCCGACGACACCCGCCAATCCGCCCGCGACGCCTATATGCCGTTCAGCGCCGGCCCCCGCGTCTGTCCCGGCGCGGGTTTTGCAATGGCCGAGGGCCCGCTGCTTCTGTCGCTGCTCCTGCGTGCGGTCGAAGTCGCACCCGTCCCCGGCAAACCGCCCCACCCCGTCGCCCATCTCACCGTGCGTGCCCGCGATGGCATCTGGCTGAGGGCGCAGCCTCGGCGCAGACCGGACACAGGCGCGAAAGGTTAGCGCTAACCGTCTGGCGAACCTCTATCTTTTTGACAAAGGCTGATCTAGGACAGCCTCAACCACACCATTCCAGATTGGGGATCTCACATGACCGACACCGCAATGGCAGACCGCATCAAGACCGGCGCAGGCTTTATCGCCGCGCTTGACCAAAGCGGCGGGTCCACCCCCAAGGCGCTGCGCCTCTATGGCATCGAGGAAAACGCCTATAACGGCGATGAGGAAATGTTCTCGCTGATCCACGAGATGCGCTGCCGCATCATGACCGCGCCTGACTTCACCTCGGACAAGGTGCTGGGCGCGATCCTGTTCGAGCGCACCATGCGCGATACGGTCGAAGGTGTGCCGGTGCCCACCTATCTTTGGGAGAACCGCGGCGTGGTGCCGTTCCTGAAGATCGACAAGGGTCTGGAAGACAAGGCAGACGGCGCACAGATCATGAAGCCGATGCCGGGCCTCGAGGCACTGCTGGCCGATGCCAAGGCCATGGGCGTCTTCGGCACCAAGGAACGCTCGGTCATTCACGAGGCCAATGCCGCCGGCATCAAGGCCGTGGTCGCCCAGCAGTTCGAGGTCGCCAAGACCGTCTGTAACGCAGGCCTCGTGCCGATCATCGAACCCGAAGTTGACATCAACAGCCCCACCAAGGCGGAGGCCGAAGCGATCCTGAAACAGGAAATCGCGGCACATCTCGACGCTCTGGGCGATGGCGAAACGGTGATGCTCAAACTCACCATCCCGACAGTAGACGGGCTTTATGTCGATCTGGCCGATCACCCGAAAGTGCTGCGCGTTGTGGCCCTGTCGGGTGGTTACAGCACCGATGACGCCTGCGAACGTCTGGCCCGGAACCCCAAGATGATTGCCAGCTTTTCGCGCGCGCTGGCGGAAGGTCTGTCCAAGCAGCAGTCGGATGCAGAGTTCAACGCGGCACTCGGTGCCAATATCGACAAGATCTTCAACGCGTCGAAGTAAACCCGCGCAGGCAAAGGTCAGGATAGCAGAAAGGCGGGGATCACCCCGCCTTTTTCAGCTCTTCCACAGTCGAGCCATAACCTCCGCCGTTGACGTAGGTCAGTTCGGTCGCCGTAGAATTGCGGCCCAGCGCGGTGTTGCGATAGGGAAAGCGGCCGAATTTGCGGATCACCTCACGATGAGCCCGGGCGTGCAGCAGGTTGCTGGCCCCCTGCAACGGCATCCGTTCCAGCATCAGGCGAACGCAGCGATCCTGATCACAGAGGTTCTCGGAATGCATGAGCGGCAAGTAGAAGAACTGCCGCGCGGGTTCGTCGATCCGGAGATCCCAATTCTTGCCGATCGCCTGCTTTGCCGCCGCCAGCGCGATCTTGTCCGACGCAAAAGCGCGGCCCGAACCGCGGAACATGTTGCGCGGGAACTGGTCCAGCAGGACGATATACGCCAGCGCGCCGCTCGGATAGGTCAGCCACAGCGCGTGACGGCCCTCCATCGCACCCTCCCAGGCCGCGCCGAACCGGTCACGGATCTCCTGATCCAGCGCCTCTTCGGATTTGTACCATCCCTCCGGCCCGACCTCGTCGAGCCAGAACCCCAAAACGTCCTCAGGCGTGATCATCACTCTCTCCCGACCCTGCGCAAAGTCCCCCAAGACCTTGGCCGACGCTACTCAAGAAAAGAATCGCGCAACAGTCACTTTTGATGTCAGGGCCGACACATGACGCTTTTTTCGGCGGTTGGTGGACATCACGTCGCAGGGCTGTCCGGTTTGGCAGCAGCTTCGTCCTGGGCCTCGGCCTCCGCCTCGGCGGTTTCGATGGCCCATTCCGAGGCGATCTCGACCGTGACCGGCGATGCGGTGGGCATCATGCCCTGGTAGGCAATGGTGTCTTCGGCTGCAGGCGCAGGACGCTGGGTCATCCGGTAGATGGCGTACCCGGTCAGGGTCAGCAGGACAAAGGCCAGCAGGATGAAATATCCCGGTGGTCCCATCACCTGCATCGCATAGCCGATGATGAGCGGGCCCGTGATGGCCCCGACCCCGTTCACGAAGAGCAGCCCGGCAGACGCCGCCGCCATGTCCTCGTGCTGAAGGAAGTCATTGGTATAGGCGATGAGCAACGAATAGAGCGGGTTCGACAGCCCCCCGATCAGGAAGGCTGCGGCGACCAGGATGTAGAAATTCGCGCCAAGCACCATGCCCATGACCGAAGCAAGCCCCGCGATCAATGCTGACAGCGCGATCAGCTTGCGCCGGTCCGCCCGGTCCGACAGCCAGCCCACCGGGTACTGGAAAAGCAGCGCACCCACGTAAAACGCCGCCGTGAAGATCGGGATCTGCCCGATGCTCAGCCCGGCCTCGGTGGCATAGACCGCCGCCATCCCGAACTGCGCGGCAAAGACGCTGCCCATCAGGAACATGCCGACACAACCCAAAGGCGAGGTCTTGTACAGCTCCACCAGCGTCATCCGCTTGGTGCTCTCGAACGCCGGTGTGGGCGAGATCGACAGCAGGATCGGCGCAAAGGCGATGGAGACCAAAACCGACGGGATCACGAACAGCAGGTATCCCGACGGGTCCGGCACCACGAGCAGGCCCTGTGCGATGATGATGCCCAGCATCTGCACGATCATGTAAGCCGACAGCGCCTGTCCGCGCGTTTCATTGGTGGCCGAATTGTTCAGCCAGCTTTCCGCCGTCACGTAGACACCGCAGAAACAGAAGCCGATCACAACGCGTCCCAGAATCCACGCAATCGGATCCTGGATCGTCGGAAAGAGCAGCAGCGCCGCCGACACGAATGACCCAAGCGCCGCAAAGACCCGCACATGGCCCACCCGCCGGATCATGATGGGTGTCACCCGCGACGCAATGAGGAACCCTGCGAAATAGGCCGACATCACAAGCGACATCTCGACCGAGGAAAAGCCGATCGAAGACCCGCGCACCCCCAGCAGCGACCCCTGCAGGCCATTGCCCAGCATCAAGAGCAGCATGCCCAGCAGCAATGGCCAGGAGGTTCGGATCACGGTCAGCATGTCTTGTCCCTTTGTCCGTTCGCGTGGCCTTGCGTCTGGGCTAGAGCAGCAGGATCACAATCGCAAGAACCAGAGCGACAGAATTCCGACATGCCATGCCGCAGACGGGACAGGCCTACGGGATCAGCAGCGAACTGTCCCCATAGGAAAAGAACCGGTACCGGTTCTCGATCGCATGGGCGTAGATCTCGCGTACGCGCTCCTGCCCCATCAGCGCCGAAACCAGCATCATCAGCGTGGATTTGGGCAGGTGGAAATTCGTCATCAGCCCGTCGGTCACGTGGAACCTGAAACCCGGATAGATGAAGATGTCGGTGTCCCCCTCCCACGGCTGGATACTGCCCCCGCGCGCAGCACTCTCGATCAGCCGCAGCGCCGTGGTGCCCACCGGGATCACCCGCCCGCCCGCCGCCTTGGTCGCGGCGATCTCGGAGGCGGCTGTCTCGGACACGCGGCCCCATTCGGCGTGCATCTTGTGGGTGGTCACATCCTCGACCTTGACCGGCAGGAAGGTGCCCGCGCCCACATGCAGCGTGACGAAACTCATGCCCACCCCCCGCGCCTGCAGTGCTGCCACCAGCGCCTCGTCAAAATGCAGCGATGCCGTGGGTGCCGCCACCGCGCCCATATTGCGCGCCCAGATGGTCTGGTAGTCTTCCTTGTCCTTCTCGTCCGCGGGCCGCTTGGCCGCGATGTAGGGCGGCAGGGGCATGGCCCCCGCCTCGGCCAACGCCGCGTCGAAATCATCGCCCGTCAGATTGAACCGCAGCAGCCCCTGCCCGTCGCTCCGCCCTTCGAGGATGGCCGTCAGGTCAGACGAGAACACCACCTCTTCCCCCTCGCGCAGCTTCTTGAGTGGTTTGACCAGCGCCGACCATGTCCCGTCCGCCTGCGGCTCAAGCAGCGTCACCTCGATCTTCGCCTCGGTCGCGCCAGCCTCGCCCACACGGTGCCGCACACCGAACAACCGCGCCGGGATCACCTTCGTGTCGTTCAGCACCAGCCGGTCCGTGGGCCGCAGGATCTCCGGCAACTGGTTCACGATCCGGTCCGCAATCCCCCCCGCCTCGGCATGCAAGAGCCGCGCTGACGACCGGGGCGAGGCAGGCCGCGTGGCGATCAAGTCGTCTGGCAGGTGGAAATCGAAATCGCTGAGTTTCATGGGTCCGGTCCGCTGCTGCATCTGTGGCCGCAGCCCTTACCGAACTTGCGGAGGCAACAAAAGCACGGAGCACGTTTCGCTCAGAATGACGCAAATGGCAGGAGTGAGCCGAAAGGCCCCGTCCTGACCGGGCGCTCCGTCAGAGCACCTTCCGCGTCAGCACGACATTGAACGAGATCGAAACGCGTGGCTCGTCCACGAGATTGGGGTGGACAAGGTGGTGCAGAAAACTCGGCCAGAGGAACAATTCACCGGGCTTCGGCAGTCGCCTGTACTCTGGGTTGAATTGACCATCATCCCTGACCGCATTCATGTTGGCTTGCGGACGCGGATCGAAAAAGCTGATCTCACCCGGATTCAGATCGCTCCGATTGCGGATCGCCTCGGATTGATCTGGGACCTGCACGTAGTAGGTGCCAGACAGCCAGGAATGCGGGTGGTTGTGAAGGTTGTGATAGTCCCCGCGCCGGTTGATGTTCGCCCAGCCCTGAATATCGAACTCAGGGCGATAGCTCATGTTCAGCTCGGCGGCATAATCAAGAACCGCCTTGTGGCAGCATTGGCGCAGCCAGCCGATGGCGGGATGCGATTGGCCGAAGATGTCCTGATCGAGGTACCGCACAGTCAGGTCCTGGGTCCCGGTATCCTCTGCAAGCAGCATCGGGGCCAGCACGGCATTCGCCTGTTCCGCGCCGGGAAGCGTCAGTGTCATTAGAAGGGTCGGCCAGAGACGTTCGAACTGGGGGCGTGCCAAGTCAGTCATGTGAAGTGTCCGCAATACCTCGGACATGAAAACGTCATCCCCGGGTTGCCCAAGGCATGACATATTTACTGGGCCGCTTCCATGGCCTTGGTTCGATCCACAGGCCACATTGAGGAATGGACTTCTCCTTCGCCCCGCATCCCCGACCCCTGCCCGACTGGGACACACGTCAGCCCCGCCTACTCCCCTACCTGCGGCGCAGGCCGCCTGAAGATCTCGCGGAACATGCCCGGCGTCAGCGCCGAGAGCGGGTTCACACTGACATTCGGCTGATTGGCCGGCCCCGTGAGGTTGAAGTTGAACCCGATCAGCCCCTCGCCCTTGCGGGTGAAGATGCTGCCGATGCCGTTGAGGAAAAAGATCGGCGACAGCACACCCTGCAGGTCGAGCATCCCGGCGCCCAGATTGTAGGTCCCGTCCATCGAAATCCCCATCGACGGGCCGGTCGCGCTCGACCGGGTGAGGATCAGCTGATCCGGAGTCAGGCGGAACCGCGCCTCCACCTCGGTGAAGAGGATGCCCGGCCCTTCAAGCTGGTCAAGCAGCCCCACGATGCTGATCGCGTCCAGCAAGGACGCAATGCCCGGCGCATCCCGGAGCCGCGTGTTCACCACGTCCAGCGCGCCATCATAGCTGCCCGCCTGTCCGGTCACCGGCGCCAGCGCGAGGGTCATGTCGCCTCCGGCCACGGTTTTGAGGATGCCCGCCTCGCGGATCACCCGGCCCGCATCGTTCGACCGGATGCGAAACGCCGTTGCGCCGCCCTGCGGCAGGGCTTCGCCCACGATGGGCGCCGCGCCATTGACGCTGGCGGTGAAGCTGCCGCTCAGCCCCGCACCGGATTGCAGATCACCCCGGAAGTCCGTCAGACGGATGCTGTTGGACACTTGCAGCGCATCGAGCGCCAGGGTCAACGGCACACGCGCGCCGGTTCCACCACCCCCGCCGCCCCGACCGAAAGGCGCGTTGCGCAGATCGACGGTCCCGCCCGCAATACGCACTGCGGGCGGCACACCGGCGCCGCGACCGGTCAGCACGACCGGCGCATCGAGCCATCCGCCCGCACGCACGCGCTCAAGGTCGATGCTGTCCAGCGATCCGTCAGCGTTCAGCGTGATCCTGCCCTGCGCCTCCAGCCCCGGCCCCGCCAGCACCAGCCGCTCGATCCGGGCGGGTTGGGCGAGAACCCCCGCCACCTCCAGCGTGCCCGCCGTTCCGCGCGGCAGGGTCCAGCCGATGGGGGGCAGCGAGAGGCCGATCCCGGACAGACGCGACGTCAGCGAGAACGACGGCGGCGCGCCGGGTTTCAGATCGACCCGCAGATCGGCGGGACCCGACCCGCTCACCATCTCCTCGGGCAGAGCCACGCCAAAGGATTGCGCCGCCGCCTGCGACAGGGTCACGACCCCGTCCACCGTGCTGCCGATCTGCGCGGTGCCGGGCTCCGGGATCGGCAGGGTCCATGTCCCCTCGAACGGCACGCCCGACAGTGCGGCCTGACCCGACACCTGCAACCGGTCATTGCGCACCGACACGTCCAGAGCGCGGGCGGTCAGGCTGCGATTGGGGACGATCGCATCGCTCGCCACCTCGGTCGCGCGCCCCTGGACTGCAAGCCGCATATCGGGCAACCGAACCCCGGGCCGCAACGGCAGGTCGAGCGTGCCGTCGAACCGCACCTGCCCCGCCAGAAGGTCCACCGGCCTCCGGGCGCGTTGCATGAGCCGGATCGGCTCGCTGTCGAGATAGGACAGCAGTGCCTCGATGCTGCCCGCGCCCGAGAGCGTGATCTGCCCGTCCGCCGGGCGCTGCCGTGTGTCCGGGATCACGAAACTGCTGCCGTCGATGGTGATGGCTCCACCCTGTTCCGGCGTGATCCGTCCCCGTGTGACGCGCACCGCAAAGCGGTCGTCGTTGAGGGTCAGCGTGCCCGCCCCCTGTTCGACCACCGGCAGGCTGCGCGCATACCGCACCTGCGCCTGATCGAAGGCCGCATTAAGATAGATCACGGGCCGCGGCTCGTCCTGCGAGCGCAGCGCGAACTGACCGCGCCGGATCTGTCCGCCCTCGATATTGGTGACCACCCAGTCGCGGGTGCGCGGGGCCAGAGCCACCGGCCAGAGATGCAGCAGCGCCTCGGGGGTCAACGCCCCGAAACTGCCGTCGAGCGCATAGTCCCAGGCGTCCTGCGACGCGCGCAACTTGCCGGACATGCGCAGCGGCACCTGCGGGTCGTCGATCCACACGCGGCCAAGATCAAGCTCGAACGGCGCGAGCCTCAGCCGGAAATCAAGCTCTGCCCGGTCAATCGACAGGGGCACATCAAAGAGCGTGTCGGGCGCGGCCTCGAGCCGGCTGAACCGCACCTGCCCCAGCATCTGGGACGGGATGCCATCGCGCAGATCGGCCAGCGTTGCGCGCCCATCCGCGACCGCGCGCACCAGATCGCTGTCCACGGACAATTCGCTGAAACTGATCTGCGAACGGTCCGGATCATAGGTGAAATAGCTGCGCGCGGCGTTGAAGGGGATCGGCGGTGTGTCCGGTGTCGGCTGCACCACCCCCGCATCGATCTGCAACGTGGCATTGAGCGGACCGAGCGAGCCATCCGCGCGCATCGCCGCGCGCAGCGATCCCGAGATCGGCGCCCGGAGCGCCCCGAGCCAGGCCAGCGCCGGGCCTTGAGTGGCAATATCCTGCGAGGGCATGTCGTCGAGGGACACGCCGAAGGCGACGTCGGTCTCACCGATGGTCGATGCGGCATCCAGCTGCAACCGGGTCGCCGTGGCCCCGCCGCCCAGCAGGGCGAAATCCCCCGACAGGCGCAGCTGATCCCCCGCGCGGTCAAGCCGCAACCGGCCGCCATCCACCGTCCAGCCACGCCGCGCCCGGGCATCCTCGAAGCGCAGGGTCAATGCGCTGGCTTCGACCGATTGCAGCCGCGCCAGCCGCTCGTCCATCAGCAGCCGGTCGATCTGCGCCACCAGCGTCGGCACGTCCGGCGCGGAGCCATCCACCGCAAAGGCGTCCCCCAGGGCAAGCCCCAGTTGCCCCGCCCGGTTGCGCGTGAGTGTGACGAAGGCGCCGCTCACGCTCAGGTCGCGCAGGACCACCCGCCGCCGGATCAGGTCCGGCAGGGCAAGGCCGATCTCGATATCCGAGAGCACCGCGACCGGCGTCCCTGCCGCCGTCTGGATGTCCACGTCCAGCAGGATGACCCGCGTGCGCCCATCCCGCTCCAGCCGAAGCTGCACATCCCCGAAGAGCACCTGGAATCCCGGCAACACTGTGGCCAGCCGCTCTTCCACCGTGTCGCGCACCCAGTCAGGGGCCGACAGGCTGCGCCCGACCAGCGCCCAGCCGGTCCCGAGTGTGACCAGCAGCAGCGCCAGCATCATCGACACCGCCCAGCGGGCCCGCCGACTGCGCGACGGCGACATCTGCGGTTGCGTGGGCTGTTCCGTCTCCGTCACTGGAAGCGGCATCCTTTTGCGTTATTCTCTGGTCAGCCGGGGATCTCCCCGATCCGTTTTCATCTTCATAAAGGATAGCGCCATGAGCGATACACTGGAATTGGCTCCGGACTTCACCCTGCCGGTTCAGGGCGGCGATCACAGCGAAGTTTCGCTGAAGGATTTGCGCGGCACGCCGGTCGTGCTGTTTTTTTACCCGCGCGACGACACTTCGGGCTGCACCAAGGAAAACGAGGCCTTCACCGCGCTGGATGGCGAATTCGCCCAGATCGGCGTCAAGGTGTTCGGCATCTCGAAGGACAGTCTGGAAAGCCATGAGAAATTCATGGCCAAGAAGAAGCTGACGGTCCCACTGATCTCGGACGAGCACGGCTCCGCGTCCGAGGATTTCGGCGTGTGGAAGGAAAAATCCATGTACGGCAAGAAATTCATGGGGATCGAACGGTCGACCTTCCTGATCGATGCCGAGGGGCGGATCGCAAAGGCCTGGCGCAAGGTCAAGGTTCCGGGCCATGCCGAAGAGGTGCTCGAGGCGGCAAAGGCGCTTTGATGCATTTTGGATCGGATCGGGCCACGCCCGATCCGACCGGCGCGCGCCTGCGGCGCGCATGAGGGCTCTGCCCTCATACTCCCGAAGTATTTGCAAACCAGAGAAGCACAGGTCATCGGCTTGAACTTCAACGCCCAGCGCGCAATGAGGGGCCATGATGACCTTATGTGACATGGCAGTGGATGTCCTGACCACCGCAGACGGACGTGCCAAGACCGCGAAGTCGCGGGATTACGCACGCCAATGGTTCGCCGCGCGGGAGGCAGGCACCGCTTTGGAGATCGGCGCCGCTACGCCACCGCTGCGCCCGTCCCGGCCGGACGCGCCGGAATTGCTGGACCCGCGCGATGTGCCCAAGCGCAAGCCCGGCAGTCCGCAGGGGCGCATCGCGCTTCTGCATGCGGTGGCACATATCGAGCTGAACGCGGTCGATCTGCACTGGGACATCATCCCACGCTTTGCACAGATCAAAATGCCGATGGGGTTCTATGACGACTGGGTCAAGGCGGCGGACGAGGAATCCAAGCATTTCAACCTGATGTGCGACTGCCTCGAAGAGATGGGCAGCTATTACGGTGCCCTGCCCGCCCATGCCGGGATGTGGCGCGCCGCCGAGGATACGGTGGACGACTTCATGGGGCGGCTGGCCGTTGTGCCCATGGTGCTCGAAGCGCGGGGGCTGGATGTGACACCGGGCATGATCGAGATCTTCCGCAAGGCCGATGCCAACAGCGCGGTGACCGCGCTTGAGACGATCTATGCCGAGGAAGTGGGCCATGTCGCCTACGGCTCGAAATGGTTTCATTTCCTCTGCGGGCGGCATGAGGAAGACCCGAAGGACGCCTTTCACAGCCTTGTCCGGCGCTATTTCAAGGGCGCACTCAAGCCGCCTTTCAACGAGGAAAAACGCGCCGAGGCGGGCCTGCCGCCGGATTTCTACTGGCCGCTGACCGAAACGCTCTGAGCGATCTTGGCGCTGTTGCAATTGAGCATCGCATCATAAGCCCCGAGAAGATCGGCGAAATCTTGCCAATTCGGCAAGCCTTCGCGCGCGCGGGCGCAACATTGGTCCAAAAACGTTGCCAATTCGTGAATCGGTCTTTAGAGCCGTAACAGATACGCGCCCGGAGTTTGGGGCTTGAGAGGCGCGACCTAGGGACGGGAAAGAGGAACATACAGGTGCGCACACGTCTTGCGATCAAACTGCATGCCACACTCGAACGCTTTTTTCCGGAACGCCGTCTGTTCCTTCGCTCCGACACCGACACCCGGTTCATCCGACTGAAATCCAGCACACAGGCGCTCGCGTTCGGGGGCGCCTCTCTTGTTTTGGCCTGGAGCATCATCGCGACTGCGGTGCTTTTGATGGACTCCATCGGATCGGGAAATTTCCGCGAACAGGCGCGCCGTGATCTCGAGACCTATCAGCTGCGCCTGAACATCCTGTCGGAAGAGCGCAATGCCCGCGCCGCCGAGGCGATTGCCGCGCAGGAACGGTTCAACACCGCGCTCGAACAGGTGTCGGTGATGCAGACCAAGCTGCTGGAAGCCGAAACCCGGCAGGCCGAACTGGAAGCCGGGCTCGAGGCGGTGCAGCTGAAGCTGCGCGACGCGATCCGCGCGCGCGAGGACGTGCGCACCGAACTGGCCTCTTTGATGAGCGAGATCGAAGCCGGTGGAACCGGTGTCGCCTCGGCCGACAGCATCGACAGCACGACGCTGGATTTCCTGTCCGCCGCACTGGCCCGCACGGCCGAAGAGCGCGATCAGGTCGTGGCCGATGCACAGGACGCGCTGATCCGCGCCGACGAGATGGCCACCGAAATCCGCCTGATGGAAGAGAAGAACGATACGATCTTCCGTCAGCTTGAAGAGGCGATGACAGTCTCCGTCGCGCCGCTCGACAAGATGTTCGAAGCGGCGGGCATGAACCCCGACCGCATTCTCGACCAGGTGCGCCGTGGCTATTCCGGTCAGGGTGGCCCGCTGACCCCGCTCAGCTTCTCGACCCGGGGTGAAGACCCGTCCGAGGACATCCTGCGCGCCAACCGCATCCTGAACCAGATGGACCGCCTGAACCTCTACCGGATCGCGGCGGAAAAGGCGCCCTTTGCCATGCCGATCAAGGATTCGTTCCGCTTTACCAGCGGATTCGGATATCGCTGGGGCCGCCTGCATGCGGGCACCGATTTCGCCGGTGCGCATGGCACACCGATCTATGCGACGGCGGACGGTGTTGTGACGTTCGCAGGCTGGCAGTCAGGATATGGTAGGCTCGTCAAGATACAGCATGAGTTCGGCATCGAGACCCGCTATGCCCACAACTCAAAACTCTACGTGACAGTGGGTCAAAGGGTCTCGCGCGGGGACAGAATTGCTGCTATGGGGAACACTGGACGTTCCACTGGCACCCACCTCCATTACGAAGTCCGTGTCGGCGGCAAACCTGTCAACCCCATGATCTACATCAAGGCTGCAAACGATGTTTTCTAAAAGCAAAATCAATGAGCCCGGCCCCAAGGCTGACGAGGCGAGCGCACCGAAACCGGCCATGCCTGATCCGTCGCGCACCGCAACGGAGTTCAAGGCCTCCGCGCCCAAGGCCAAGCCTGCGGCCTCGGTCCTGTCGAGCGACCTGCACATCACGGGCAACCTCAAGACCACCGGCGACATCAATGTCGAAGGCACCGTCGAGGGTGACATCCGCGCGCATCTTCTGACCGTCGGCGAAAGTGCCACGATCAAGGGCGAAGTGGTGGCGGACGATGTCGTCGTCAACGGCCGCGTCGTGGGCCGTGTGCGCGGCCTCAAGGTGCGCCTGACCGCGACGGCGCGCGTCGAAGGTGACATCATCCACAAGACCATCGCAATTGAATCCGGCGCCCATTTCGAAGGCTCGGTGCAGCGTCAGGACGATCCGCTCAACGGCGGCAAGAAGCCTGTTGCGCCGGCCCCCGCCCCGGCGGCGTCGAACGGGTAAGACCCACCGACGTTACCTCGTCGGACAGGCCGCCTTCGGGCGGCCTTTTCTTTTGGCTCAGTCCTTGGCTGTCGGACGTGGACGCCGCATCCGGCGTTCGCGATACACGATCATCAGCCCGCCGATCACGATCAGAAGCGCACCCGGCCAGAGATCATCCACCGGGGCTTCGTCAAAGAAGACCCAGCCCAGCAGGAACGCGATGGGGATGCCGAAATAGCTGAACGGTGCCAGGTTGCTGGGCTCGGTCATCCGGTAGGCCACCACGAGGCACAGCACCGCCGATCCACCGAAGAGGCCCATCAGGACAATGAAGGCGAGGTCTTCGGCACTGGCGACCGGGGTGAACCCGCCCACTGCCAGTGCCAGCGTGAACGAGCCCAGTGCCGCGATGGCCGAGGAATAGAGATTGAACAGCGGGGTCGGCACGTCCGGGTCGATCAGCCGCGCGGTCACACCGCTGAACGCGTAGAGGAAGGACGCCCCCACCGGCAGCAGCAAAGCCCAGGTGAACGCGTCGCTTCCCGGGCGCAGGACCAGGACAACCCCGACGAAGCCGACCGCCACGGCGAACCAGCGCACCCAGCCCACCCGTTCCCGCAGGAGCGGCACCGCCAAGGCAGTGGTGAAGAGCGCGGTCGTGTAGGAGATCGTTGTTGCCGTGGCAAAGGCCATGATGCCCAGCGACAGGTAGAACATCAGCTGCGCAAAGGTCACGGCCGCCCCCCGCAGCGCCGCAAGCCGCCATTGGCGGATGCGCATCGGACGCCCGCCCTGCCGCCAGCTGGCCGTCATCCACAGCGCGATGAAGCTTGGCACCAGCCCGAAGAGGTTGCGATAGGCCGACAGCTCGGCGGCGCTGTAGCGCGGCGAAAGGTGCTTGATGATCAGACCCATCAGGTCAAAGAGCACGAGCGCCGCGATGCTGATCAGGATGCCCAGAACGGCATTGTCCGTAGATCTGCGGCTTGCGGGTTCGGAGGCGCCATTCTGCGGTGGCGCCGTCCGGTCCATGGTGTTGCGCGGGATCACAACACGCGCTTCAGGAAGGCGCGCGTGCGGGCTTCGCGCGGATCCGAAAACAGGGTTTCGGGCGGTCCTTCCTCGAGGATGCGCCCGGCGTCGAGGAAACAGACCTTGTCGGCCAGTTCGCGGGCAAAGGCCATTTCATGCGTGGCAAGGATCATCGTCATGCCTTCGGCCCTGAGTTGGCGCAGCACGTCCAGGACCTCGCCCACCAGCTCGGGATCGAGCGCGCTGGTGATCTCGTCAAAAAGCATGATCTCGGGCTGCATCGCCAGCGCGCGGATGATCGCGACGCGCTGCTGCTGACCGCCCGAAAGCTGATCCGGGTAATGGTGCATCCGCTGCCCCAGATCGAACCGCTCGAACAGCGCCTTGACGGGTGCCTCCAGCACATCGCGGCTCTTGCCCAGCACCCGACGCGGGGCGAGCATGACATTCTCGGCGGCGGTCATGTGCGGAAACAGGTTGAACGACTGGAAGACGATTCCGATACGCGCGCGGATTGGCTGCGGGTTCAGACCGGGTTCGCTGATGTCCACGCCATCCAGCAGGATGCGCCCGTCGTCGATGGGTTCCAGCAGGTTGATGCAGCGCAGCAGCGTGGACTTGCCCGACCCCGACGCGCCAATGAGGCAGACCATCTCGCCCTCGTCCACCGTCAGGTCGATGCCCCGGCAGACCGGGTTGTCACCGAAACTCTTGGTGACGCCCTGCAGGTCCAGTTTCGCCATCAGCTCTGCCGCCGCCGCTGTTTGTTCATCAGGTAATCGGCGTACCGCGTGGCCGGGATGGTGAGCGCGAGAAAGATCACCGCCGCGCCGACATAGGGCGTGAAGTTCGCAAGCAGCGACTTGTAGACCCCCGCCTGCCGAAACACCTCGACCGGGCCGATGAAGCTGAGAAGTGCGACGTCTTTCTGCAGCGCGATAAAGAGGTTCATATTGGCCGGGGCCACGTTGCGGATCGCCTGCGGAAGCACGACATAGCGCATGGTTTCGCCGTCCGACAGACCGAGCGAGGCCGCCGCCGCGCGCTGGCTGTGATGGATGGAGTCGATGCCCGAGCGGATCACCTCGGCGACGTAGGCCGCGTAGACAAGGATCAGCGCCAATGACCCCCAGATGTACGGCGAATTCCACGGGCGTGGCAGGCCAAGTCCGGGAATGCCGAACCCGATCAGGTAGATCACGAGGATCACCGGCAAGCCGCGAAACACGTCCGTATAGATCGCCCCGAAGAGCCGCAGCGGATAGAGCGCGGGCGAACGCACATCGCGGAAAAGCGCGATCACCAGACCCAGAACGGCGATGATCGGTGCGCACCACAGGAAGATGGCGACGTTCATCAGGAACGCATCCAGCAGTCCCGGAAAGGTCCGCGCAAACACCTCGCCGTTGAAGAAACTGCGTTTCACCGCGTCCCAGCCGGGGGCCAGCGGCACCAGCAGCACAACCACCAGCATCACCGCAAACGTCGATCCTGCCGCGATGGTGATCGACCGTCGCCGCAGACGTTGCTCATAGGCTTGGCGACGGGTCAGCGCTGGCGCTGACCCGCGTGGCAGGCTTGTCTGATCGGTCATGTCACTCGATCACGGGAACGCCGGTGGCATCCTGCAACCAGGTGGCTTCGATCTCGGCCAGCTTGCCGCTTTCCGTCAGCGCGGTGATCGCCGTGTTGACGCAGTCGCGCAGCGGGTTGCCGTCCTCGAACAGCAGACCGAACTGATCCGGGTTCTCGGACCGTTCTGCCGGGAACTGACCAAGGATCACACCACCTTCGACCACCACCGCCGACAGATAAAGTGCGGTTGGCAGATCGAACAACGCAGCATCAATCTGGTTGGCCTGCATCGCAGCGGTCACGTCTGTGTTGTCACCGTATAACAGAGGGTCTTTCTCGGGCGCCACGATCTCGGTCAGCTTCGGCAGTGCCGTGGTGTTGGCATCCGCGCCCCAGACCAGCCCCTTGAGGCTGTCGAGCGTCGCGGTGGCCCCTGCATCCACCACGCTTTGCGTCGTCAGAACCGCCATGGCCGAGGTGTAATAGGGCAGCGAGAAATCGACCATCTGCTCGCGCTCGGGTGTGATCGAGTATTGCTGCATGTTGAAGTCGAAATCCTTGGCTCCCGGCTGGATCGCCTCGTCGAACGAGGTGCGGACCCATTTCACCGCGTCGGCCTCGAAGCCAAGCTCTGCCGCGATGGCATAGGCCACGGCTGCTTCGTAACCTTCCCCGCTTTCGGGCGCATCGTTCAGCACCCAAGGGTAATAGGCCGGGTTGCCGGTGGCGATGGTCAAGACGTTCTCTTCCAGCGTCAGCCCGGCGGCACAGCTGCTATGCCCGGCAGCAAGAGCCACCGACGATGTGGCAGCAAGAAGACATGCGGAAGTCACGACGGTTTTCATTGGGGTTTTCATTGGTCTGATCGTCCTACCCTGTTGAGTCGGTCAGAGGTTAGACGGCGGCATGGATTTGTCCAGCAAGCAGCGCGCCTGCACGCGTCACTCATGGCGTGCCGGATCGGGATCGCCTTGTTTTCCGTCGCAGCTCCGGGCTGCCCCGGGTCAACTCGCCCATACCGCGAATGATCAGCTCTCCCTGAAGCAACGCTTTGCTCCCGCTCCGTGCCGCACAGCAAAGACCAAACGGTCCAAACAGTCTCGAATTTTGGTCTGACTCAGAGCAGAATTGCGCTGCCGCCCGTGCGATAAAACAACTATAGAGTTAGCAGTACACCGTATCGCCGAAGCGGGATTTCGTTCGTCCGCGCAGGCTCATTCCAGTGCAAACACTTTACCCCCTTCACAAGTGTATCCGGAGTATTGGGCATGCTTCATGCCGCCAAGAGAGTGCTGATTCTGGATGAACAGACGCTTCTCACCGACCTGATCAGAACGTCCCTGAGCGCCACCGGCAAATACGTCGTGTCCTGCGCCGCCAGCCTGTCTGCCGCAACGGATCTGCTGAACTGCCCGGAAACGCCCCCGTTCGACATCATTCTCCTCGACACCCAGTTCGGAAAACCGCTGACCGTCCGGGACGTTGCCCATATCGCAGAGCTCTGCGCACCCGTGCAGGTCGTTCTCTTCGCGGCACAGGCCGACAAGGCATTCATCGATCGATGCGTCGCCGTCGGGGCCTTTGGCTTCGTCCCGAAGACGTTGTCGTTCCAGGCGTTTGAAAGCGTTCTGGACTTCATCTTGACGGGTCAGATGTTCATCCCCGCCGACCTCGGGTCCACAGCGCGCGGGCACGGCGCCCCCGATCCGTCATTGTTGAACCCCTGCGAAATCCGGGTTCTGGAGAAAATCTCGGTCGGCATGTCGAACAAGGAAATCACGGACTCGCTCAGCCTGCCGGAATCCACGGTCAAACTGCGGGACCGTTCGATCTGCAGGAAACTCGGCGCGGCGAACAGGACACAGGCTTTGGTCAACGCGCAGCGACACGGTCTGGTCAACTGACCTTGACCGCCCTCGCGCTATCAGCTGCGTCGCCCTTTCCAGCCGCCCCGCCGCTTTGGCGTCTGCGCGGCGCTCAGCCCTTCCGTCAGCACCTGCGTCATCGGGTGACCCGCCACCGGATGACGCTCGAGCAGGGTGCGGATCAGCGTCTGACTGTCCGCATCGACCGGCACCGCCAGCGCCCAGTCGAGAAAGATCGACCGGCACTCCTCGTAGGTGATCCCGTCGATCTTGAAGGCCTCGGCGATCAGTCCCTTGGGGTCGGTGGCGTCACCCTTGCGCATGGCTCACTCCTCGTCACTCACATCGGGTAAGGCAGCGGCGATCACATCCGCCGCGCGCCGGGTATGATCGTCCAGAAGCGCCTGCAGAGCGTCAATGCTGTTGGTTCCGGTGATCCGGCACAGAAACTCCGACGCCGCGCTGATGTCCCGATCCGGCGTCAGCGTGGTCTCGGAAATCAGCCGCGAGCCGATCTGCAACGCCCAGCACAGGTTGTAGGTCGCGCTCAGCGTTTCCGCCGCGTCCTGTGACAGCCATCCGCAGGCGGCACCACGACCCAAAGCATCGGGCACCGTGGTCAGCGGACCACCGGCGATCAGCGCGGCAGCCTGCGCCACAAGTTCGATATCCTGCAACCGCCCCTGCCCCAGTTTGGCTTCCCATGGCCCGCCCTCGCCCTTGGCCGCCGCGATCCGGTTGCGCATGATCGCCACCTCGCGCAACACCTCATCACGGTCGCGGGATTCGGCCATCACCTCGGTTTGAACGGCGCCGACATCCTGCATCAGCGCGTCGGGTCCGGCGACACAACGCGCCCGGCTGAGCGCCAGATGCTCCCACACCCAGGCATCGGATTTCTGATAACTGCGGAAGGAGTCGAGACTGGTCGCCACCGGCCCCTGATTGCCCGAGGGACGCAGCCGCATGTCGATCTCGTAGAGCCGCCCTTCGGCCATCGGAGCGGTCACGGCGGTGATCAGCGCCTGTGTCAGCCGCGCGTAATAGGTCCGGGTCGCCAGGGGGCGGCGGCCTTCGGACATTTCAGCCTCGCCCGGATCATAGATCACGATCAGGTCCAGATCGGACCGCGAATGCAAGCGGCGCGAGCCTAGACTTCCCATGCCCACCACAACGGCCCCGCGCCCCGGACAGGGGCCGTGCTTGCGCGCGAACTCGGCCTGCACCTCGGGGGCAAGTGCCGTCAGCGTGGCATCCGCCAGATCGGCATATTGCGTGCCCGCCTCTTCGGCCCCGATCAACCCGCGCAGAAGATGGACACCAACCCGGAAGTGCCATTCCTTGCCCCAGCGCCGCGCGGTGTTGAGCTTGTTCTCGTAATCGCCTTCCCGCGCGAGAAGATCGGCCAGCGCCGTCTGCAACGCGTCACGCCCCGGCCAGTCGGAAAAGAAATCCCCGCCGATCACCGCGTCGAACACCGACGCGTTGCGCGACAGATACCGGGCAAGGTCGGGCGACACACCCACGATGTCGATCAGCAGGTCGATCAGCTGCGGATTGGCCTCGAAGAGCGAAAACACCTGCACCCCGGCGGGCAGACCGCTCAGGAACCCGTCAAAGGCCATGAGCGCCTCCATCGGGTGCGAGGTCTTGGCGAGCCGTCCAAGGATCTCGGGTTGCAGCCGCTCGAAAATACCGCTGCCCCGCGCCGAGCGCAGCGCGGGATAGGTGCGCCATCGAGACACGATTTCCGAGTTCTCCAACTCCTCGGGCACCGCGCTGCGTTTTGAGGGCGTGCTGT
Organism: Marivita sp.; assembly: GCF_022763305.1. Classification (GTDB taxonomy): domain Bacteria; phylum Pseudomonadota; class Alphaproteobacteria; order Rhodobacterales; family Rhodobacteraceae; genus Marivita. Next base: position 58,936 of record NZ_JALEGT010000051.1, read on the forward strand.
CGCCGCCAAAGAAGCCTTCGGTCAGGGCGTGGGTTTCCTCGAGTCGCGTGCGCAGGTCCCGATGCAGCGACGCGCGGTCGGTGCCCATGAAGGCGGCCAGCCGGTCGAACCCCTCGTTTGATTGCGGCAGGTCATGGGTCTGCGCATCGCGCAGCATCTGCACGCGGTGTTCGACCTCGCGATGGGCGCGGTAATGCCCTGTCAGCGTGTCGGCCACATCCTGAGGCACCCAGCCCTTGTCGGCCAGCACCGCCAGCCCCGGCACCGTGCCGCGCACCCGCAGGTCGGGGTCGCGACCCCCGGCAATGATCTGGCGGGTCTGGGTGAAGAACTCGATCTCGCGGATACCGCCGCGCCCCAGTTTCATGTTGTGCCCCGGCAGGGTGATCGGCCCGGCCAGCCCTTTGTGGTCGCGGATCTTGCGCACCATGTCATGCGCGTCTTCGATGGCGGCGAAATCGAGATGCTTGCGCCAGACAAAGGGCGTCAGGGTCTTGAGGAATTTTTCGCCCGCCGCGATGTCCCCCGCGCAGGGCCGCGCCTTGATATAGGCCGCGCGTTCCCAGGTCCGACCAAGGCTTTCGTAATAGCGCTCGGCGGCCTCCATGGCGAGGCAGACCGGAGTCACTGACGGATCTGGCCGCAGCCGCAGATCGGTGCGGAAGACGTAGCCGTCGCCCGTCAGGTCGCTGAGCATGGCGCACATCTTGCGCGTCGCCCGCACCAAGGCGGATCGCGCCTCGTGATAGTCAGCCGGGTCAAAGCGGGTCTCGTCGAAGAGGCAGATCAGGTCCACGTCCGAGCTGTAATTCAGCTCTCCCGCCCCCATCTTGCCCATCGCCAGCGCCACCATGCCGCCTGCCTGTTCCGCATCGTCTTCGTTCTGGCCGGGCAGCTTGCCGCGTTTGATCTCGTGCAGGGTGGTGGCGCGCAGGGCGAGATGCACCGACAGATCGGCGAAATCCGTGAGCGCCTGTGTGACGGTCTCGAGCGGCCAGACCGCGGCCAGATCGGCCAGCCCGGTCAGGAGCGCGACGCGCCGTTTGGCCTGACGCAGCCGTGCGGGCAGCCCATCTGGGGCGGTGGCCCGCAGAGTCGCGTGCTCGTGCAGAAGCGCGGCTTCGGGATCGTCCAGCGCCCCTTCGAGCCAGTCGCTTTCCTTGTCGATTAGCGATTTGAGGTAAGGGCTGCACCCGCCCGCCCCATGGATCAGCTTTGCCACATCCCCGGTCGCCCAAGGGGTTGCCCTGAGCGCATCAGCGCCCTGTTCGGGCTCATAGGCATGGGGAAGACGGGTGATGCGGCTGGCAAAAGTCATGGTGGCAGATGGCCACGGGTTTGTGGAAAGTGCAATGGCTCTGCAGCCGCAGCGCAAAGCATTCCGGTCAACAGGTTTGCCGGACCAGGCAGAGGCTCTGCCGGGTCGCTCTGTCTCGTCTGATCTGGTCGTAAAGGAGGCGGCGCCGCTCCTTGGCCTGACGCTCTCTTGCCTGCTGCCGGGGCTATCCCCGGGACCTGTGCCCCTGTCGGGGCCTTCTGAAACCGGTTTCTCATGGTCACCCCTGACGGGGATCAAGAGAGGTCCATTCTGTGTTCGCGGCCTGGGAGTGACCCTACCCGCTCGATGCGCATCGTGGGCGGGGGTATGCGGTGCAAGCGGTTAAGGATTTGGAAAGCCCTCGTACGGTCACGTCAGGAGCGAATGGCCGATGTGCGGGACGTTCCGGCCATTCGCAGCAAGTGCAAAATGCGTCCCTGCCGACCGACGGGTGAGTACAGGGACCAGTCAATCGGACCCATGGTCGAAAACTGACGGGCTTCGGGGTCAGCGATGGCACGTCGGTTTCATAAGCTTGCCAGCCGACGCTCTAAGGAAAAGACATCGTTGGAACGCTTTACTGGCAAGGTGAAGAGCTTGGAACCCGGACGCGTGGCAAGATCGCCGGAGACCTTTGTAAAGAGGCTACGGGAGGAGTCGGTTTCTGAAGTGGTGTGAGATGTCTGACGGGAATGGCGTTGTTTTCAGGGTCGAAGCCCGGCACAAGAGACTTTGAGCGGTTGCACCCGAACGCGGCACGACGACGTGGTTTAAGGAGATGACACTTGGCTTGGGTGTTCAATTCGGAAACGGTGGGACACTACACCACCACGTTCAAATTCCTCGATGGCGACGACATGAAGCTGTCGGTTCTGGACCCATATGTTGATGTCGGGATCAACCCGCCGGATGCCCTCGAAGCGACCCATTGCGGGCGGCCCATCGACACGACATATCTGCCGACCCGGGCGCGGCCTTCGGGGCGGCGGCGCAGGCTGGCGGATGTCGTCGGGTGCCGGATCGGATTCATCGTGTCCGAAAAGTTCCGCGAGATCGTCGAGCGGTTCGAGCCGGGCGTGCATGGGTTTCATCCGATCACGATGGAATGGAAATCGGGCGAACCTGAGACCGGGCATTACATCTGGATCATCCACCGGGCGATCAAGGGGCTGCACCCGACGCTGATCCACCCGCCCTATCCCGGGCCGATGGGTTTCTGGGACGGTCTGAATCCGCGCCGCCATCCGGACGGTAAGGCGGTGTTCAGCGCCGAGGCCATCGGCGATGCCCATGCATGGTCCGATCCGCAACTGGACTACAGACGCATCGTCAGCGACGCCTTGTCAGATGCCTTTATCGAGGCGGGGCTGACCGGTTACACGCGCGCTCGGCATATCGACGTGGTGTGATGCGCCACAAATCCAAATCTGTCTGATTTCAAAGAGTACTGATCCCGCACGCGATCAGCGAGGTACGAAAATGTCCACTGTCGGCGATTTGTACTTCCCCAAAGGTTTTCGGCAGGTCGTTGCGCAGGCACTTCTGTATGCGGGACCCGCCGCAGCCTGTGTCGTGAAGAACGCCGAAGGGCGTCCCACCTTTGCAGTTGAGGAGCCGATGCACTGAAAATGCGTCGCGCGCGGGCCTTGGGAGGCCGACATCGCGCAGGGGGATCGAGTTACCACCCAGGGAGGGGCAGCGTGGCTGGGCAGAATGGGTAGCTCTCGAACGGGGAGGAATAATAGGGGCCGGCTTGTTTTACGACCTCAACACCGGGCCGGACAACTACTTCAGTCTCGACAAGTTGCGGACGGCGAAATGGGCTGGGAACGGACGAAGGCACGCGCGGTGAAGGTTCGACGCGGGCGCGGTAGTTTGGGCTCGAAGCGGTCTTACATCCTTCGATGCACCCTCAGACCCGCCGCAGCGCCAGCACGGAATTCAACCCTCCGAAGGCAAAGGCGTTCGACAGGGCCACATCGACCTTGGCCTCGCGCGCCTCGTTCGGCACCACATCGAGCGCGCATTCGGGGTCCGGTTCCTCGTAGCCGATGGTGGGGGCGATGACCCCGTCGCGCAGGGCCATGATGCAGGCCAGAAGCTCGATCGCGCCGGTGCCCCCGATGCAGTGCCCGTGCATCGACTTGGTGGACGAGATCATCAGCCGGTCGGCATGGGCCCCGAACACATCCGCTACGGCGGCGCATTCGGTCTTGTCATTGGCAGCGGTGCCAGTGCCGTGGGCATTGATATAGCCCACGTCTTCGGGGTTCAGCTTGGCATCATGCAGCGCGCCGGCAATCGCGCGCGCGGCGCCGTTCTTGGACGGCATCACGATGTCCGAGGCGTCCGAGGTCATGGCAAACCCCACCACTTCGGCCAGGATCTCGGCCCCGCGTTTGCGGGCGTGCTCGTACTCCTCGAACACGAAGACGCCTGCGCCTTCGCCCTGCACCATGCCGTTGCGGTTGGCGCTGAAGGGGCGGCAGGCGTCCTTGGACATGACACGCAGCCCTTCCCACGCCTTCACGCCACCAAAGCAGAGCATGGATTCGGACCCGCCGGTGATCATGACCGGGGCCAGCCCGCCATGCACCATCTGGAAGGCCTGGGACATGGCGTGGTTGCTTGAGGCGCAGGCGGTGGACACTGTGAAGGTCGGGCCTTTGAGGTTGAACTCCATCGACACATGGCTTGCGGCGGCGTTGTTCATCAGCTTAGGCACGACAAACGGGTGGACCCGGTTCTTGCCCTCTTCGTAGACGCTGCGGTAATTCTCATCGAGCGTGGTCATGCCACCGCCGGAATTGCCCAGCACGACACCGGATTTCGCAGCCAGCTCGCCAGAGAACTCCAGCCCCGCCTGCGCCAGTGCTTCGCGGGCGGCGATCAGGGTGAACTGGGTGAACCGGTCATAGAGCGACAATTGCTGACGGTTGAAATGCGCGGTTTCGTCAAAATCATGCACCTGCGCGCCGATCTGGATCGCCAACCGCTCCACATCGCGGAACACCAAAGGGCCGATGCCACAGCGCCCTTCGCGCATCGCCTCGAGCGTGTCGTGCACGGACAGTCCCAGCGCGTTGACTGTGCCCGCCCCGGTGATGACCACGCGCTTCATCGCTGGTCAGTCCTTCTGTCGGGCGATCAGCCCCTCGATCCCGGCCAGAACCGAGGCCACTGACGAGATGTCGAAATCGCTTTTTTCCGGTTCATTGGCGTTGAAGGGCACCTCGATGTCGAATTCCTCTTCGAGGGCGAAGATACATTCGACCAGTCCCATGCTGTCGATCCCGAGGTCCTGCATCGTGTCGGTCATGCTCACATCCGACGGCTCGATCATGGCTTGCTCCGCAATGATGCGGATGACCCGGTCCTGTACGCTCATCTGTCCGATCCGATGGCTGTTGCAACTGCCCCGTGATCTAGTCGCTTGGACCCGTCTTTGAAACCGCTTTCTTGAGGCTGGCGACATCCACGATCAGGCGCGGCAGGCGGCGGAGCTGGCGGTAGATCTCAAGCTGGCTGTCCATCTTCATCGCCGGATAGCCCAGCATGACGCGGCCCGAGGGCACATTGGACAGCACCTTGGTGGCCCCGCCGGTGACCACGTTGTCCCCGATGAAGAGGTTGTCGCTGACCCCGGTCTGCCCCCCCAGCACGACATTGTTGCCGATGCGGCTGGACCCGGCGATGCCGACCTGCGCGCAGATCAGGCAATCGTTGCCGATCACCACGTTATGGCCGATCTGGGCGAGGTTGTCGAACTTGCACCCGTTGCCGATGCGGGTGGCGCGCACCGTGCCCCGGTCGATGCAACTGTTGGCGCCAAGCTCCACATCGTCGCCGATCTCGACGCCGCCCAGCGAATGGATGCGGGCATAGCTTTGCGCGGTCGCCCCCGCCTGATCCCCCAGCGTTTCGCGCACCTTTTCCGCGGCCGAGGGTTCGGGGGTGACGAAGGAGAACCCATCGGCACCGACTGTGGCCCCGAAATGCGCGATGAAGCGGTCGCCTATGGTGACGCCGTGGCCGATCCTGACGCCCGGATGCAGCAGCGCGCCCTCTCCGATCCGCGTGTCGCGTCCGACAAAGACCTGCGCGCCGATCACCGATCCCGCGCCGATCCGGACGCCTGCACCTATGACAGCGAACGGCCCCACCGAGACGCCGTCGCCCAGTTGCGCCGTGGGGTCGATCACTGCTGTCTCGTGTATGCCTGTCGGATATCCGGCACCCGGATCCATCATGGCCGACAGGCCCGACATCGCGAACCGGGGGCGCGGCGACATCAGGGCGGCGTCCAGCCCCATCGCCCGCCAATCCGCGCCGTCCCAGAGCATCGCCGCGCGCGCCCTGCCCTGCCACAGTTGATCCGCAAATTCAGGTTTCATCGCGAGGGCGAGATCACTCTCGCCAGCCTGCGCCGGTTCGGCCACGGCCGACACCTTCAATGCGGTATCGCCTTCGGCGCGGATGCCGAGGGCGTCCGCGATCTGTGCAATGGTGTAGGACATGCTGCCTCCGGCCTGATTGCCGAGAGATTTAGCTGCGAACGCCGCCGATCTCCACCCCTGCCGCACGAAGGGCGTCCCAGATCGCCGCATCGCGACCGTAGACATCGCGGCGGTACTTGGTGTGGCCCTTGGCCGTCGTGAAGGCGGTCCGGTAGATCAGGTGCACCGGCACGGGCTGATCGAGGTTGACCCGCGTTTCGGACCCGCTGCGCAGACGCGACTGGAAAAAGCCGACCGGATCATCGGTCTGTCGTGCCAGCAACGCATAGGCAAAATCGTGCGGATCATTGAGACGCACGCAGCCATGGCTGTAGGTGCGTACCTCGCGCGAAAACAGGCTCTTGGCCGGTGTGTCATGCAGGTAGATGTTGTGCTTGTTGGGGAACATGAACTTGACCGTTCCCAGCGCGTTGTTCGGTCCCGGCGGCTGACGCATGGCAAACGGGAAGCTGTTGCCGCTGTAGCGGGCAAAGCTCTGGTTGCGGCTGACGACACGGCCCCGGCTGTCAGTGATCTGCAGATGCGATACGGCCCCCGGATTGGAGCGCAGTTTCGGCAGGTACTCATTCACGATGATCGAGCGCGGCACGTACCAACTCGGGTTGATCACCATATGGTCCATCACATCCGAGAATTCCGGTGTCTGACGGTCGATGTCCTGATGACCGACAACCGACCGGGTCTCGAAGGTCAGCTTGCCATGGTCGAAGATACGGGCGTTGAAATCCGTAAGATTGACAAGAATGTGCCGATCACCAAGGCCCTCGGGCTTGTTGATCCAGCGTTCGCGCTCCATCGCCACGATGACCGATTTCAGCCGGTCCTGCGGCGGGACGTTGATCTGGGCGAGCGTTTCACCCCCGGCCACGCCATCGACGGTCAGGCCGTGGTCTTCCTGGAAGGTGCGAACCGCTTCGGTCAGGGATGTGTCGTAGCGCGCCGTGACAGTGGGATCGAGATAGCCCATCGCGATGAGACGGTCGCGCAGCGCCACAACCCCTGCCCCGGTAACACCGGGCTCATACTTGCCGGAGGGCACAGGCGCACCCCACCCGCCATGGGCGATGCGATGTTCCAGCCGCATCTTGGATTTCATCAGTCGGGCGTATTCCTGCGACTGCGGCACCAGCGACGCAAGAAACGCCTGCGGGGCATCCGACATCAGCCCGTCGAGGTAGTAGCTGGTCTCGCGGCGCGGGATGTCGCGGACGATTTCATTGCGGACGCGGCGCGGATTGTCGATCACGCCGGTCTGCAGATCGCGGGCAAACTGGAGATAGAGTTCGGTCAGCGACACTTCGAGCGCACCACGGTCGAATCCGCTCCGGACGGACGCCATGCGCGACAGGAGCGCCTCGGCGTCATATCGCGATGCAGGCAGTCCGTGGTAATGCGCCATGCTCAGCGCCTCGAGCAACGCGGTGCGGCGTTCGAGATCGGCCGGCGTGCCACCGGTCCAGATCGGCTCGAATCCACGCTCACGGTAAAAGGCGGCGATCTGCTCGTCGCCTGACAGGCTTTCGGCCACGGCTTGCTGGAAGGCCGTGACCTGAACCGCTCCGGCGCTCTGCGGGACCGTATAGCTGGCCGCCACAAGGGCGATCACGGCTGCGCCACGCAAAAACGTCCGATAGGTCATCATTTTCTCTCCAAAAGGCCCAAACCCAACCCGCAAGGGTACAGCGTTGTTCCCGATGGTCCCGTTGGCAGCCACGGCTGTCCATTCACAAAAAGTTTGTTTTTGCGTTTTATCAGGGACATGCGGCACCTCTGCATCGCCCATGGCACGTGTAGCGTAACTTTAACACAGTTTGCGAGTTTAAGCAGAATCCTGCCGAAAATGCTTGAATTGGAAATTTCCTCGGAACTTTAGGTTTTTTTGAGATTCGGGATGTGTCATAGTCTGCGCACCAAGGCATTCGGCAGGTCCGTGGAACGACACGGACGACGGGTAAAGTGAAAAACGGGACAGGCACTTTTCAATGACTGACACGGTATCTGGCGGCTTCACGCGCCGTGGATTGCTGGCCGCCTTCGCGGCAACAGCTGTCACAGCGGCGCCAACTTTCGCAAATGCGGCAGGGTTCCTGCGCGGCGGGGGGGATATCCGACGGATCAAGATGTACTCTGGCCGCACCGGCGAACGCATCGACATGATCTACTGGATCGAAGGTGAATATATCGGGGACGCCGTCAAAGAGGTGCACCACTTCATGCGCGACTGGCGCACCAATGACGTGAAATCCATCGATCTGCGCACGATCGACATTATGGCGGCGGCGCATAATCTTCTCGACGTATCCGAACCCTACATGCTTCTGAGCGGCTATCGCAGCCCCAAGACCAACGCTATGCTGCGCAGCCGCAGCTCCGGCGTTGCAAAGAATTCCCTGCATCTCAAGGGCCAGGCGGCAGACCTGCGCCTCAATTCGCGGTCGGTCAACCAGATGGCGCGCGCCGCAGCGGCCTGCAAGGCCGGAGGCGTCGGCCGCTATTCCGGGTCGAACTTCGTGCACATGGATTGCGGTCCCGTCCGCAGCTGGGGCGGGTAACGCACCCTTTCCATCTGTTACACATGATGAAGGCTGCCGATCCGGCAGCCTTTGCCTTTTTGAAGGACGGGGACACGCAGCCCCCTTCCCCGATCAGAACGACATCTTGTAGGTCACTGCGCCGGTAAAGCCGCGCGATCCGTCGAGGCCGATGGAACTTGTGCCGGTCAGGCTCAGGAACGCCCCCGATCCCATCTCCTTGACCACCGAGCCCGAGATGTAGCCCCATGTCTGGTCCGGACGCGGCGCGGACACGCTGCCGAGCGTGTTGGCATCCGGCCCGAGCGACACGACCAGCGGATCATCGTTGAAATCATGCTCGATCGAGCCACGCAGGTTGAACACCACCCCGTCCATGTTCGCCGGCGAGAAGATAGCGGACAGACCTGCGGTCAGGCGCTTGGATTCGTATTCGCTGTCGCCATAGGACAGGCTGGCTGCGCCATTCGATTCGGTGAAGCCGTCGATGGACACCTTTTCCCATGTGTAATGCGCAAACGGGTTGAGCCGCACCTGATCGTTCAGCGGATAGATCGCGCCGCCACCGATCCGGGCAAAGCGATAGCTGCCTTCGGTATCGGCAGTGTAGGTCTCGGTCGCAGGACCAAGGGTAAAGCTGCGGGTGATGTCATCGACATTGATCCGCCCGCCGCCGAAGGCCGCGTTCAGATAGTATTTTGGAGACAGGGCAATCTGGCCGAACACGACGCCGATCAACAAGTCCGTGTCGAAACCGCCCGCGTCATTGTCGAAATCGACCTCGCCGTAATCAAGGCTGATCCCCGCGCCGATGGTCGCATTGGGTGCAACCGCGATGTCGGCCCCCGCCTTGAGCACCCGCGTCGCCCCTTCGAGCCCCGGTGTCACCTGCTGCGCGTCGCCCTCGAAACTGCCGAAATCAAGGCTGGCATAGACGTCGATCTCGCCCACCTCGCGGCGCCGCCGCTCGCCGTTTTCGTCCGTGGTGAACAGCACCGTGGGGTTCATCCGGTTCTCGATCGAAAGCCCGTGCTGACGCAAGGCGGTCATCGTGGCCACGGAAATCGCACCGGTCTGCGTGGCCGCCTGAAGCCCGGCAAACGCCGCCTGACCGAACAGCGCATGGGCCGAAGTCGTGGGGTGGACACCGTCGGCAAAGACGCGCTGCTCGCTGTCGGCGCTGGCGTTCAACCCCTGCAGACAGCTGAGCGAGGTGTCCGGACAGGCCGGGATCACGGCAGCATTCGGCGCGGTGAACCCGTATTTCGCCGGATCGGCCTGAACCGCGCCCAAAAGCTTCTGGCTGTCCACGATCACCGCGCGGTCCCCGATGGAGGCCAGCAGGGTGCTGTTGAACGCGTTGGTCAAGGCTGTCTGCAGACCTGCGCCCTGCGGACCCGAGGAAATACCGAAAGGCGTCGTGCCGATGTCCGGGATGGTGACGACAATCACGGACTCCGCACCGGCCGCGCGAACGCGGTCGACAAGACCCACCAGTTCGGTGGCGGCCTGCGCCATGTTCGCCGCTGCCGCATCGGGCGCAAGCAGACCGCCTCCAACCGCGCCAGCCTGCGCGAAGACATCGTTGGCCCCGCCCCAGAGAATGACCAGATCGTTCTCGCCCAGCTCGGGGCGATCCGCCAGCATCCGGTCCACCTGTTCGGTCAGCGACCGTGTGGTGATGCCCTGCGACGGGTTGAATCCGATACCCGTCGGGTCGGTCACGCGCGATCCACCTTCGGCATAGATCGTGCCGCCCAGCGCCACTTCGCCCTGCCCGGCCAGCGGCACCGCCGAATAGACATTGGGACCAAGGGCCAAACCCAGCTCGCGGCCAAGGAATTCGCCATAGGTCAGCGACGATCCGTCGGGCGCGTTGGTCAGGAACTTGTAGTTGATGACCGGCAGTGCCCCCATCCCGCCCGCAATCACCGATTGCGAATAGGCCCCCGCATCGCTCAGCGAGTCGCCTATGATGAATACATCATCGAAGCGCAGCTCTTCTGCGGTGGCGAGACCCGCAAGTCCCGTGAGCATGGTGCTGGCAAGGGCAAGTGTTCTGAACGTCATGGACTGTCCTCCCGTCGGCGGTTTTTTGCTGCCATCTTGTTGCGACAACTGAACAGAGCCGACGGGGCTCAAGTCAACGGCAAACTGCGCGTTTGGGCTGAATTGACGTGAGGTGACACGTCGGAGAACCATCTCCGACGCAACTCGACCTTGCAGCCATGACGAATGATCAGGCGCTCAGTTCGGCCTGAAACCCGTCGAGGCTTTTCTCGACAGCGGCGAGGATTTCGCTGATCTGCGCGGATTGGATGATCATCGGCGGACAGAACGCCATCGCGTCCATCATGTTGCGCGAGATCAGACCGTTCTTCAGAAAATGCGCATTGAGCCCCGCGCCCATCTTGCCGGGTGCGAATTCCTCCGCGCGGCCCTCTGGTGCAACGATTTCCAGCGCAGCGATCAGGCCCACGCCCCGCGCCTCGCCCACCAGCGGGTGATCGACGAAGGTGCGCAGGCCCGCCTGCAACTCGGCCCCGCGTTCGGCGGCATTCGCCACGAGATCGCGTTCCTCGATGATCTTGAGGTTCTCCAGCGCCACCGCCGCCCCAACCGGATGCGCGCCGCCGGTATAGCCGTGGCCCAACACGCCGATGCGCCCGGATTCGTCGGCGATGGGCGCATAGACCTCTTCGGTCATCATAAAGGCCGAGAACGGGAAATAGGACGACGTGATCTGCTTTGACATGGTCATGATGTCGGGTTTGATGCCGAAGGTCTCGCAGCCGAACATCTTGCCGGTCCGGCCAAAGCCGCAGATCACCTCGTCGGCGATCAGCAGGATGTCGTAATTTCCCAGGACCGCCTGGATTTTCTCCCAATAGGTCTTGGGCGGCACGACAACGCCGCCCGCGCCCATCACCGGTTCAGCGATGAAGGCCGCAATCGTATCCGGCCCTTCCGCCTGGATCATCGCGTCGAGGTCTTCAGCGCAGCGGGTGGCGAACTGTTCTTCGCTCTCTCCCTCCTGCCCTTCGCGCCAGTAATGCGGGCAGGTCGTGTGCAGGATGCCGGGCAGCGGCAGGTCGAAGGATTTGTGGTTGTAGGGCAGCCCGGTCATCGAGGCCGAGGCAATCGTCACCCCGTGATAGCCCCGAATGCGCGAAATCACTTTCTTCTTCTCGGGCTTGCCCAGCGCGTTCGAGCGGTACCAGACCATCTTGAGGATCGTGTCATTTGCCTCGGACCCGGAATTGGTGAAGAACACCTTGCTCATCGGCACGGGGGCCATGCCGATCAGCTTTTCCGCCAGATCAATCGCCGGCCCGTGCGAGCGGTGTGCGAAGTTGTGATAGTAAGGCAGCTTCTGCATCTGCCGGGTCGCTGCATCAATCAGGCGCTGTTCGTTGAAGCCGACGGCAACACTCCAGAGGCCTGACATGCCCTCGATATACTTGTTGCCATGGGTGTCGAACACATGAACGCCCTCGCCCCGGTCCATGATCAGCGGGCCGTTCTGCTCGTGCAGGCGGGCATTGGTGTAGCTGTGGAAGTGGTAGGCAATGTCGCGGGCTTCGTCGGAATTCGGGCGCAGGTCCATGGGGCACATCTTTCGCAATCTCGGTGAGTCTTGTGATGCAGCTAAAAGGTTCGCCGCTGGCGTGGCAAGGGGGGACGGGCCATGCTAGCCCTGTCATATCGCCCCGGACCAAGAAGGGAGAGCCTGCATGAAAACCTATTTCGACGAGCGCCAACTGGGACACAAACCCGAGGTCTACTATCGCGGCGGCGCGCCGATGCCGCATCCGGAACAGCCCGAACGCGCTATCCTGATCCGGGACATGCTGCTGGCGAACGGGTTTGTGGTCGAGGCACCGCAGGATTTCGGGATCGCGCCCGTGAAGGCAGTGCATGATCCGGCCTATGTCGATTTCTTTTTAGATGCCTATGACCGGTTCCTTGCGGAAGCCCCTGACGGCGCGCTTGGCATTCCCACACGCCACCCCGGCACACGGCGCGGGCGCTGCCCGAAGGACATCAACGGTGCGATGGGGTGGTGGATGACCGACACCTCGACGCCGCTCACCGAGAATACCTACGAGGCGATCTACTGGTCCGCACAGACCGCCCTTGCCGCGGCCACGGACGTGGTGAACGGCGCGCGCGCCGCCTACGGGCTGAGCCGCCCGCCGGGGCATCATGCGATGACCAACTGCGCGAACGGGTTCTGTTTCTTCAACAACGCCGCCATTGCAGCGCATCACCTGCGGGGCAAATGGGAAAGGGTCGCACTTCTGGATGTGGATGTGCATACGGGAAATGGCAGCCTCGACATCTTCTATGACCGGGACGATGTGTTCTTCTGTTCGCTGCATCCCGACCCGGCGGTCTATCCCACCTTCTATCTGGGCTATGCGGATGAGACCGGCGAAGGCGCGGGCCTTGGGTTCACCCGCAACGAGGTCCTGAGCATGGGCGATGGTGAGGCCGAGGTTCTCGCCGCCCTCGACCGTGGTATCGCCGCGGTTCAGGAGTTCGACGCCGAAGCGCTGGTGGTGTCGCTGGGCTTTGACATGGCCGCAGATGATCCGTTGGCGGCGGTGCAGGTCTATGCCGAAGGTTTCGCCGAAATGGCCCGCCGGATCGCGGCGATGGGATTGCCGACGGTGCTCATTCAAGAAGGCGGCTATCTTGGCCCGTCGCTGCGCACCAATGCCGAAGCCTTCCTGACCACGTTCCGCGACAGCCTTTAGGCGCCGCGCGCCAGCAGATAGGCGTTTTCGCGGCGGTCAAAGCCCGCGATCTGCAGCCCATCGGCAAAGCCCGCCTCAAGTGCTTGGCGGATGCGCAGCCGTTCCGACAAGGCCGTGGCCGGGTCATCCGCGGCCAGCCGGGCGAAATCGGCGGGGATCGGGACGGTGTCCACGGGATTGGCCGTCGCCCCGTCCGCACGGGTGAGATCCCAATCGGCCAGCAACCGGTCCGAGGGAACACCGGCGTTGATGCCCTCCATCTCCCCGTAATAGTCGCGGTAGTAGATGTTGGCCGTCGCCCCCAGGCGGTAGATGTTCAGCACCGCATTGGCCCGCCGCGCCGGATCATAGGTCCAGCGCACGCGGGTGATGCCGCGCGCAAGGCACCAGTCTTTCTGATAGAGCTTCATGCGCAGCCCCAACCCCCGCCCCTGCGCGTCGGGATGTACCCCAAGACGGTGCGAATGCTGTGCGGTGGGATCGCTGGTGGGAAAGGCGAAGAGAAACGCCAGCATCCTGTCGCCGTCAAACGCGCCCGCAACCAGCCCGCCCTCGTGCTGGATCGCCAGCATCAGGTCGGAATTGTCCGCCGGATCGTCCTCGCCCCAGACGCTTCGCTGGAACGCCTCGGCCGCCTTCATCTGGGCAAGCGAGGCAAGGTCGCGCAGGATCAGATCGGTCATGCGGTCCAGACCTCGACCAGGTCCGACACGGTGTCGAGATAGGCCCTGTCCAGGGTCACGCCGATCCCCGGCCCCGGCGGCACGGGCATCAGTCCACCCGTCGCCTCGAGCGGTTCGTTGATGATGTCCCGCGCGAAATAGCGGCTGGCGCTGGAGGTGTCGCCCGGTTTGGTGAAGTTGGGCATGGTGGCAAGGTGGATGTTGTGCGCCCGCCCCACCCCGCTTTCGAGCATGCCACCACACCAGACCGGCGCACCGAAGGCGGCGCAGACATCGTGAACCCTGCGCGCCTCGGCTAGGCCACCGACGCGGCCCACCTTGATGTTGATCACCCGCGCGGCCCCCATCTGAAGCGCGACGCGCGCGTCCTTGGCGGTGCGGATGCTTTCGTCCAGACAGATCGCCGTTTGCAGCGCCGCCTGCACCTGTCCGTGGTCAAGGATGTCGTCATGGGCCAAGGGCTGTTCGATATAGTCGAGGCCGAACGCATCCATGCCGCGCAGGGTCGCAAGATCGGCAAGGCCGTAATCGGTGTTCGCGTCGACCGTCAGCTTGATGTCCGGAAACTGCGCACGCACCGCTTCGAGCAGCGCCAGATCATGCCCCTGCCGGATCTTCAGCTTGGTCCGCCGATAGCCCTGCGCCTGTGCCTCGGCAATCCGGTCGAGAGTCACGTCAAGCGGCGCGATGCCAAGGCTGACCCCCACCTCGATCTGGTCGCGCACCCCGCCCAGCAGCGCGCAGAGCGGCAGGTCAAGTGACCGCGCCCAGAGATCCCAGACCGCCATTTCCGCCACCGCCTTGGCCATCCGGTTGCCACGCCACGGGGCCAGCAGCGGGTCCACATCCGACGGGCTGGTGATCCGCATCCCCACCAGCCTGGGCAAGATGGCAGTGCGCAACAGGTCCAGCGCCCCTGCATTGGTTTCCTCGAGCCAATCCGGCAGCGGGTCCATCACCCCTTCGGCGATCCCGGTGATGCCGTCCGCCTCGAGGATGAGAAGCGGAAAAGTCTTGTGCGTCATCGTCCCGGTCGAGATGACGAAGGGTGTCAGAAGCGGCAGATGCACCATCCGCAGCTCGGCCCGGTCGATTGTGAAGCTGTGGGTCATGCGACAGTGTTACGTCGCGCCGTTGGGCTGGGCAACCAAGGCGGCGCCAACATCGGGAGGATCAGACCACCTTCTTGACCGAGAAAATCGAGCCGTCGGACCCGCCCATGCCCCGCACATGCACATCTACCTGCGCCAGCCCGACCGATGTCGGATCGGACAGATCAAGAAACAGGTAGCTCGCCGAGAACTTCGTCATGTCCGGCAAAGGCACTTTCCATTCATTGAGAACGGTGACACCCCCGGCAGTGCGAAAGGTGTTCCATGCGGCTTCGGCGGCGCTCGACGGTTTCGCGATATGCGCCATGCCCACGCGCCCGTTCTTGGTGAAGAATGCAATATGGCACCCGCTGAAGGGCCCGGTGCCCATCCAGCCCGATCCGCCGACGGCGAATCCGTACGTGGCACGGTCGGGAATATAGAGCACCCAGACACCGGTGCCTCCCGACACTTCGCTCACGCTGACCGCGCCACCTGTGCTGACATTGGCCTTGCGTGAAACTTCAAGACAATCCGCGCTGCTGCTGGAGACAACAGGTGTCCCGATACCCAGTGTGAACTGCTGACCAAGTGTCCCGGAAAGCGCTCCGTATGTCGGCGTGATGTTTGGCATGAAATGACCTTCCGTCCGAGGGGATTGCACGTCCGGCACACCCTGCACCGGGATGACCCTAAGGCAAGAGCACCGCATTCCGATGGATCGGTCAAGTTATTCCAAAGAGCCTTGGCCCAGATACACGCACTACAGCTCTCGCCTCATTCTGCCGCAACCGGAGGCCGAGTGGAGGCCGGGATCGGGCAGGCATAGGGGAATTCGGCCAGATGCTGCTGGTGCGCCTGTTTCGCCGCGGCGCGCAGCAGGTCGTTTGCAATGGCGGCGCGGGCGGTGGCGGCCATGACCTTGGCGGCGTGGACCATGCCCTTGTGTGCAAAGGGCGCCTTGCCCTGTGCCGTCTGCTGCCATGTGTGCAGCGGCGTGCCCATGGCGCAGGTCGCGACGCGCGCCTGCACGGTGGGGACGGCCCAGCTCACATCGCCCACGTCAGTCGATCCCATGCCCCCACCGAAGGGCCGGTCCAAAGGCGCAATGAAATCACAGATCGGTTTGTCGTAATCGGGCTTCATGCTGAGCCGCTGGAACATGCTGGCGATGTCGTCCTGGGTCAGCGTCGTCTGGATCTCGCGGGCGAAGGCCAGATCGGCGGCGTCAAAGGGCACGGGGCCAAGGGCCTCGAATTCGGCCTGCATCGCCTCTTCCAGCGGGCGGTTGCCGATCAGGTTCGACACGGCGGAAAAGACCCGCGACTCGACTTTGGTGCCCGACATGAGCGCCGCCCCGTCGGCGATGGCGCGGACGCGCTGCACCAGATCGGCCAGCCCCTTGAGGTCGCGCGCGCGGATCAGTTGGCGGACGGTGGCGCGGGCCTGCACGACGTTGGGCGCGGGGCCACCGGCATCGAGATAGGCGTAATGCACCCGTGCATCGTCGGGCATGTGTTCGCGCATGTAGTTCACACCGATGTTCATCAGCTCGACCGCATCCAGCGCCGAGCGCCCCAGTTCCGGGGCACCGGCGGCATGCGCGGCCTTGCCGGTGAAGGTGAAGTCGATCCGGGTGTTGGCGAGGGACCGCGCGTCATCGACGGCGTTGAACCCGGCGGGGTGCCACGTGATCGCGATGTCCACATCGTCGAACAGGCCGTCGCGCACCATGTAGGTCTTGGCGGCGCCGCCCTCTTCCGCCGGGCAGCCGTAGTACCGCACCGTGCCCGCGATGCCTTCGGCGACCAGCCAGTCCTTGACCGCCGTCGCCGCAAGCATCGCCGCAGCGCCCAGAAGATTGTGCCCACAGCCGTGACCAAAGCCGCTGTCGTCGATCATTCTGGGTTCCGCCAGTCCCGGCTGCTGGCTCAGCCCCGGCAGCGCGTCGTATTCGCCAAGGATGGCGATGACCGGGCCGCCTGATCCCGCCTCGCCGATCACCGCCGTGGGGATGCCCGCCACGGCTTCGCGCACGCGGAAGCCCTGTTGCCGCAGCATCTCGGTATGTGCGGCGCAGGATTTGACCTCGGTATAGGCCAGTTCCGGGGTGTCGAAGACACGGTCGGCAAGGCCGACAAAGGCCTCGCGATGCGCGTCGACATGAGACCAGATCGGGTTTTCGTTGGTGGGCATCGGGCTTCCTCCGGGATCGGATACGGACTGACTTCGCCCCAAGCCGCGCCCAAGGTCAACGCTGTTTCGACAGGGACGGGCGCAGGGGGTCGCCGGGACCCGGCGGTCAGGCGCGCTCTTCCACCACCGGCCGCGTGCTGCGTTCGGTGACGATTCCGTGCCATGCCGGATCGGACCGGATGGACATTTTCACATGACGCATGAAGGCGCGCGCGGTCTTGGTCAGGGGACGCACGGTCGAGACCGCAAAGGACGTGCGATAGACAAAGCGCGGCAGGAACGGGCGGATCGTCAGTGTCGGATCATCGGCCCGCAGCACGGGGAAGGGACAGATCACGGTGACGCCGCTGCCCGCCCGGGCGAGGGTCACGGCGCTCAGCCCGGTGGCCACTTCGGCCACCCGCTTCGGGGCGACACCGGCCTCGGAAAACAGCCGATCCAGACGCGAGCGGACGATGTGCCGCCGCAGGATCGAGATGAAGTTCTGGCCGTCCAGAAGGTCCGGCGTGATCACGTCATGCACCGCAAGCGGATGGCCGCGTGGCATGACGCAGACCGCCTCGCTTTCCTGAAACGGGATCAGTTCCATGGCGGAATGGGTCAGATCCGCATG
Source organism: Marivita sp. (assembly GCF_022763305.1). Taxonomy (GTDB): domain Bacteria; phylum Pseudomonadota; class Alphaproteobacteria; order Rhodobacterales; family Rhodobacteraceae; genus Marivita. The sequence goes on from NZ_JALEGT010000051.1 coordinate 76,645, forward strand.
GGTGAACCCCAGATCCACCGCATCATCGACAAGGCGACTGACCAGCCCGTTCGAGGTGCAGGTTTCAAGCGACATGGGCTGGGACGGGTGCAGCTTCATGAAACTGGCCATGCAGGAACCGACGAGATCGGACAGCGAGGGCGGCGCCGCAAGGCGCAGCGGATGGGTGCCGGGATCATCGGGATCGGCCCCGTTGATGAGCGAGATCGCATCGAAAAGACGGTCGAGTTGCGCATTCAGGCGCAGCGCCTCGGCGGTGGGGCGCAGACGCCCGCCGCGTCGTTCGAAGAGCACCACATCGAGCCGCGCTTCGAGCTGGCTCACCGCGCGGCTGACGCTGGGTTGCGAGATGCCCAGAAGCCGGGCCGCGCCATTTGTGGTGCCCGAGGTGATCACGGCGCGCAGCGCTTCGTATTCCCGGATCGAATGCCAGTTGTTGCGCATGTGTGTCCCCTGCCTGTCGCCGTCGGATGCAGGATAATACGGTTATGGCATACCTGCATAGCAAAAGCGCATGGAGCTTTTTCTTCCTTCATGCCGGTGCGGCGGTAACCTTGGAGCACTTTCAGAAAATGAACCGGGCTGCATCTGCAGACCCGGATGAACAGGGAGATGTTCCATGACCCTCAGGTATCTGCGCCTGACCGCCGTTGCCATTGCAGCCGCCTTGCCCGCCCTGCCCGCCGTCGCACAGGAGTTGCGGATCGGGCTGGCCGCCGAGCCCAGTTCGGCGGACCCGCATTTCCATAACCTTGGTCCGAACAACCAGTTGCGCCGCAACGTGTTCGAATCCCTTGTCGGCACGGACGAGCAGCAAAAGCTGTTCCCGCAGCTTGCGACAAGCTGGAAGCCGCTGGATGACACCCGCTGGGAATTCAAGCTGCGCGAGGGTGTGACCTTCTCGGACGGGTCGGCGTTTGATGCTTATGACGTGGTCTATTCCGTCTGCCGCATCCCCGGCGTGCCGGATTCGCCGTCGCTCTTCACCACTTATACCAAGGCAATCAAGGATTTCGAAATACCGGATCCGCTGACGCTGATCGTGCACACCGAAGCGCCCTACCCGCTCTTGCCGACCGAGTTTTCGACCTGGGGTGTCATTTCCGCCAAGGCCAATGGCGTGGACGCGTCGACCATCGACTTCTCGCCGGATGGCTGCGGTGACATCGCCTATCCCGAGACACAGGCCTTCAACGATGGCGCAGCCGCCATCGGCACCGGGCCGTTCCTGCTGGAAAGCTTCCGCCGGGGTGAGGGCATCGAACTGGTCCGCAATCCGGATTACTGGGGCGAGGCCGCGCCGTGGGAGCGGGTGAGCATGAAGCCGCTGACCTCGGACGGTCCGCGTGTCGCGGCGCTGTTTGCAGGGGATGTCGATTTCATCGAGAATCCACCACTGCAGGATCTGGAGCGCATCAATGCCGAAGGCGGTCTGCAGGTCGTGCAGGGCATTTCCAACCGCGTGATCTATCTGCATATGGACCATGCGCAGGAACCCAGCCCGATGATCACCGGCACCGACGGGAAGAACCCGCTCAAGGACGTGCGGGTGCGTGAGGCGCTGTCCATCGCCATCAACCGCGATGCCATCGTCGACCGGATCATGGGCGGCGTGGCCGTGGCGGCGGGCGAATTGCTGCCTGCCGGAATGTTCGGTGCGCATGAGGAAGGCGCCATGCCGCCTGCCCCCTATGACCCGGAGCGCGCTCAGGCACTTTTGGCCGAGGCGGGCTACCCGGACGGGTTCGGCATCACCATCGGCACGCCGAATGACCGCTACATCAACGACGCGCAGGTTGCACAGGCGGTTGCACAGATGTGGGCGCGGATCGGCATCCCGACAGAGATCGACGCTGTCACAGCCTCGACCTTCTTCTCGCGCCGGAACGCCTATGAATTCTCGGTCTATCTTGCGGGCTGGGGTGCGGGCACCGGCGAGATGTCATCGCCGATCAAGGCGCTGGTGGCCACCCGCGACGGCGACCGCGGCTATGGCGGCACCAACCGGGGCCAGTATTCCAACCCCGAGGTGGATGACCTGCTGACCAAGGCGCTCGCCACCGTCGATGATGACGCCCGTCAGGAGCTTCTGCGCGAAGCCTCGCGCGTGGCGATGGCGGATTGGGCCATCCTGCCGCTGCATTTCGAGGTGACGCCCTGGGCGATGACCGACAAGGTCACCTATGCGCCGCGCGTGGATCAGTACACGCTGCCCGCCTCGATCAAGCCGGTGCAATAATCACCACTCGCTGAACGCCTGCGGCGGCCTCCGGGCCGCCGTGGGACCCTTTTCCCTCGTCCAGCCCGGAAAGCGCCCCACGGCATGCTTGTCTACCTGCTCAGACGGATTGCGCAGTCCATCTTCGTGGCCCTTGCGATGATGGTGATCGTGTTCTTCGGCATCTACATGATCGGCAACCCCGTCGACATTCTCATTTCGCCCGACGCCACCCCGCGCGAGATCGAGGAAACGATGGCGCGGTTCGGGTTCGACCAGCCGATCTACATCCAGTTCTTCACCTTCGTCGGCAACGCTTTGCAGGGCGATCTGGGCCGCAGTTTCGTGCATGGCGAAAGTGCGGTGACGCTGATCCTGCATTACATGCCCGCGACGCTGGAACTGGCCGCTTTGGGGCTGTTCTTCTCCGTTCTGATCGGTGTTCCGCTGGGCGTCTATGCTGGCTACAAGGCCGACAAATGGCAGGGCCGCGCGATCATGACCGGGTCGATCTTCGGCTTTTCCCTGCCGAATTTCTGGGTCGGGATGCTGCTGATCCTGATCTTTGCGGTCGAATTGCGCTGGCTGCCCTCGACCGGGCGGGGTGACACCGTGGATGTGTTCGGCATCCGGCTGTCGATCTTTTCCGAAAACGGGTTGCAATACATGATCCTGCCCGCCCTGACCCTGGCGCTTTACAAGGCGTCGCTGGTCACGCGCCTCGCGCGCGCAGGCACGCAGGAGGCGCTGGTGCAGGATTACGTGAAATTCGCCCGCGCCAAAGGGGTGTCGGAGACGCGCATCCTGTTTGTGCATGTCCTGAAGAACATCATGATCCCGATCGTGACTGTTCTGGGTCTTGAGCTGGGCTCGATGATCGCCTTCGCCGTGGTGACCGAAACCGTCTTTGCATGGCCGGGGATGGGCAAGCTATTGATCGACTCGATCCTGACGCTCGACCGGCCAGTGATCGTGGCCTACCTGATGATGACGGTTCTGATCTTTATCGTGATCAACCTTGTGGTCGACATCGTCTACACGATCCTCGACCCGCGCGTGCGTGTGACCGGAGGGACGGCATGACCGAGATGCCCGCCCCGATCCCGCTGCGCGAACGGACCGCCGACGCCCTGCCCTGGCTGGTGACGGCGGCGATGGCGCTCGCCACGCTTGCTCTTGCCTTCGGCCCGGACTGGAGCAGCCTGCCCGCACGGGTGCTGATGCTGATCGGGTTCGTCGCGATCTGCGCCCATCTGCTGCGCGGGCGGGGGCGGCAGTTCTTCAACGGTCCCGTGGCTTATATCGCGGCGGGCAGTCTGCTTTTGCTGGTGGTGCTCGCGCTTTTTGCCAATGAGATCGCACCGCAGAACCCCTATGACCTGCGCCAGTTGGACATCATGGATGGCCGCCTGCCGCCGGGATCGACCACCTTTGACGGGGCGATGACCTATCATCTGGGCACCGACGAACAGGGGCGCGATATTCTGTCGGGCATCCTTTACGGCCTGCGGGTGTCGCTGTCGGTCGCCATCATCGCCACGCTGGTCGCGATGGCCATCGGCGTGGTCGTGGGCATCTACGCGGCATGGGCCGGGGGACGGGTCGAGACCATCCTGATGCGGCTGGTGGACCTGCAACTGTCCTTCCCGTCGATCCTTGTGGCGCTGATGCTGATGGCGGCGTTCGGGCGCGGGCTGGACAAGGTCGTGATCGCGCTGATCATCGTGCAATGGGCCTATTACGCCCGCACCGTCCGGGGCACCGCGCTGTCGGAAACCCGCAAGGAATATATCGACGCGGCGCGGGGTCTGGGCCTGCCGGTGCGGCGGATCATCTTCAAGCATCTGCTGCCCAACTGCATCCCGCCGCTGCTGGTGATCTCGACCGTGCAGATCGCCAACACCATCGTGCTGGAATCCTCGCTGTCCTTCCTTGGGGTCGGCGTGCCGATCACGCGGCCCTCGCTTGGTCTGCTGATCGCGAACGGGTACGATTATATGCTGTCGGGCCAATACTGGATGAGCATGTATCCCGGCGTGGCCCTTCTGGCGATCGTGGCGTCGATCAATCTTGTCGGTGACCGCCTGCGCGACACCCTGAACCCGAGGTTGCGCAAATGAGTGTTCTCGAAGTGCACAACCTGCAAACCCATTTCTTCACCGATGCCGGTGTGGTCAAGGCGGTGGACGGGGTCGATTTCGCGCTGAACGAAGGCGAGGTGCTGGGGCTGGTCGGCGAAAGCGGATCCGGCAAATCCGTCACCGGGTTCTCGATCCTGCGGCTGGTCGATCCGCCGGGACGTGTGGTGGGCGGGCACATCATGTTCCGGGGTCAGGATCTGGCACAACTGCCCGAGGCCGAGATGCGGCGTCTGCGCGGCAACAAGATCGCAATGATCTTTCAGGATCCGATGATGACGCTGAACCCGGTTCTGCGCATCGACACCCAGATGATCGAAGCGGTGCGCGCCCATGAGAAGGTCAGCGCCAAGGCCGCACGGGACCGCGCCATATCGGCTTTGGCCAAGGTGGGCATCCCCTCGCCCGCCGAACGGTTGGACGCCTATCCGCACCAGTTTTCGGGCGGGATGCGGCAGCGGGTGGCGATTGCCATCGCCCTGCTGAACGGCCCCGACCTGATCGTGGCGGATGAGCCGACCACGGCGCTGGATGTGACGATCCAGAGCCAGATCCTCGCCGAGATCCAGGAACTGGCGCGGGACACCGGCACGGCGCTGATCTGGATCACCCATGACCTGGCCGTTGTCGCCGGGCTCGCGGATCGGGTGGCGGTGATGTATGCGGGGCGGATTGTCGAGACCGGCCAGACCGATGCAGTCCTGACGGCCCCGGGGCATCCCTATTCGGTTGGTCTTCTGGGGTCGATCCCCGGTCACGGCCAGCGCGGAGAACGGCTGACCCAGATCCCCGGCATGGCCCCGAATATGGCGCATCTGCCCCCCGGTTGCGCCTTTGCGCCGCGCTGCTTCAACGCCGATGAGCGCTGCCGCAGCGACGCACCCGGCATCGACGAGATAGACACGGGCCGGGCGTTGCGCTGCCATCATCCGCTGATCACGCCGGGGGTGTCCGCATGACCGCCATGCTCGAACTCGACGCGGTGTCGCGCCAATTCGTCAAGAAACTGGATTCGATCGAAAAGCTGGCCAAGACGCTGGGCGCGTCGGTCTCGGAAAGCTGCGTGAACGCGGTGGATTCCGCCTCGTTTGCCGTCGCCCGTGGCGAAGTGGTTGGCCTCGTTGGGGAATCCGGCTGTGGCAAGTCCACGCTGGGCCGGATGGTGGCCGGCTTGCTTCCGGTCAGTGGCGGCACGATCCGGTTTGAAGGGGTCGATGTCACAGATGCGGCCTCGGACGAGGCCAAGACCGCGCGGCTGCGCATCCAGATGATCTTTCAGGACCCGATGTCCTCGCTCAATCCGCGCATGAAGGTGGAAGAGATCGTCGGCGAAGCCGCCGTCTATCACGGTCTGACCACGCGACGCGAGATGAGCACCTATGTCGCCGGCATCCTGCGGCAGGTGGGGCTTGATCCGGCCTATGCGCAGCGGTTTCCGCACCAGTTTTCCGGCGGGCAGCGGCAGCGGATCGGGATTGCCCGGGCGCTGGCCGTACGGCCGGATTTCCTGATCTGCGACGAAAGCATCGCCGCACTAGACGTGTCGATTCAGGCGCAGGTGATCAACCTGTTTCAGGACCTGCGGCGCGAACTGGACCTGACCTATCTTTTCATCAGCCACGACCTGAGCGTGATCGAGCATATCGCGGATCGGGTGGTCGTGATGTACCTGGGACGGATCGTCGAGATCGCCTCGACCGAAGCGCTGTTCGACGCGCCGCAACACCCCTACACGCAGGCTCTGATTGATCAGGTGCCGCGTCTGGGTGCGGGTCGCCAGACCTATCGCACGATCAAGGGCGAGATCCCCTCGCCTCTCGCACCGCCGCCCGGCTGCCATTTCCACCCCCGCTGCCCGATGGCCGGACCCCGCTGCCAGCGCGAAGTGCCGGTGCTGCGGAACAGCGCCGGACGATCCGTGGCCTGTCACCTGCATGATGGAGGAACCCAATGAGTCTGCACATCCCCGGCGTTCTGACCGTCGAAGGCACCGAAACCCAGCGCGTGCCCCTCGTGTTCGACAGCCCGCATTCCGGCACGGACTACCCGAACGATTTCGGCCATGCCGCCGACCCGACGCTCCTGCGGCACGCCGAGGACACCCATGTGCATGACCTCTGGTCCGGGGCCGTGCCCGCCGGGGCCGTCCTGCTGCACGCGCATTTCCCGCGCTCCTACATCGACGCCAACCGCGCGCCGGATGACATGGACCCGAACGCTTTGTCCGGCCCCTATCCCGAACCGCTCAACCCTTCGGTCAAGAGCACCCTCGGCATCGGCCTGTGCTGGACCCGCGTGCCGCCCGGTGGCGAGCCGCTTTACACCCGGCCCCTGCCCCCGGAGGAGGTTCATGCCCGGGTCAAGCGCTATCACCGCCCCTACCAGACGCACCTGCGCACGCTTCTGGATGCGTCCCATGCCAAATGGGGCGCGGTCTGGCATGTGAACTGCCATTCGATGCAGGAGGTTGCGTCGGCCATGTCGACACAAGAGCGCGGCACGCCTCGTCCCGATTTCGTGCTGGGCGACCGCGATGGCACCGCCTGTGCGCCGGACTTCACAAACACCGTCGCGGAGTTTCTGACCGCACGCGGCTATTCGGTGGCGATCAACGATCCCTACAAGGGGATGGAGTTGATCCGCGCCAATGGCAACCCGGCGCAGAACCGCCATTCGATGCAGATCGAGGTCAACCGCAAGCTCTACATGAACGAGGCCAACCGCATCCCGAATGCAGGCTATGCCGCCCTGCAGTCCACCTTCACCGATCTGGCGCAGCATCTGGTCCGCCACGTCGAAACCGCGCTTGAGGGACAGCCTGCATGACAAGCTCGGCCACCGGATTGCCCAACATCTACTCCGTCGAACTGAGCCCGCCCGACATCTCGGCCTATGCCGAAGGCAATACCGGCGTGCCCTATGTCTGGACCTTCGACAGCGGCAGCTCAGGCCCGCATGTGGCAATTACGGCGATTGTGCACGGCAACGAACCCTGCGGCGCGATTGCCATCGACTGGCTGATGCAGATGGGACTGCGCCCGCGTCAGGGAAAGCTGTCCTTCGCCTTCGTCAACACCGCCGCCTACGAGGCCTTCGATCCCGAGGTGCCCGACGCCACCCGCTGGGTGGAGGAGGATTTCAACCGGCTCTGGGGTGATGGCGTGCTGGATGATCCTGACCGCCGGGTGACACCCGAGGTGGAGCGCGCCCGGGAACTGCGCCCGTGGCTGTCGAGTGTGGATCTGCTGCTCGACATCCATTCGATGCAGCACAAGACCGATGCACTGATCATCGCAGGCCCCGCCGCCAAGGGGCGCAGGCTGGGCCGCGCCATCGGCTGGCCGGGGATCGTCGTGACGGACAAGGGCCATGCCGAAGGTCAGCGGATGCGCGACTTCGGTGATTTCGCCGATCCTGCTTCGGACCGGAATGCGGCGCTGGTCGAATGTGGCCAGCATTGGGAAGCCGAGGCGGCAGAAGTCGCCAAGGATTGCGCCGTGGGCTTTCTGCGCGCCACCGCGGCTGTGCCTGCGGATTTCGCCGAAGACCGTATGGCCACCCGTCCGCCCCGGCCCGAGACCGTCTGTTACGAAGTGATGGGGCCGGTGACGATCGAGACCGACAGCTTTCGCTTTGCGCAGGACTGGCGCGGGCTGGAGCACCTGCCCAAGGGCACGCTGATCGGGTATGACGGCGACCGGGCAATCCATGCGCCGCATGATCCGACTGTGCTGATCATGCCCTCGCGCCGTCTTTGGCCGGGCAAGACCGCCGTGCGCCTTGCCCGCCCGGTTGATGCCTAGACGGAGATCCGACTGGTCGGCGACAACCTCAGGAGAACATGTCGGGCTGGTCGATCACCAACTGGTTCCAGATCGTCTGGAAATGCAGCCAGCCGATATACTCGCTGCCCACATGCTCGCGGCTGTAGCGCGCACGGTCGTCGGGGATGCGGATCGGCGTGATGCCGGAGGCGGCGATGTCAAGCTGTTGCTGGCAGCAGCGCTCCAGCGCGATGAACCAGAACGCGGCGGATTCGATGCTGTGACGGCTCGCGGTCAGTAGCCCGTGGTTCTGATGCAGCGCGGCTTTCACGCCCTTGAACGCTTTGGCGACGTCTGAACCAGCGTGGTTCTCCACGGCAACCGCTCCTCCCTGCTCACCGATGACGACATGATCCTCGAAGAACGCACAGGCGTCCTGCGTGATCGGGTCGATGGGCCGCCCGGTGGCGCACCATGCGGTGCCGTAGGTGGTGTGGGCATGGCACATGGCAATAATGTCGGGATGTTCCTCATGCACATTGGCGTGCAGCACGAACCCTGCACGGTTCACGGCATGGTCGCCTTCGATCACCGTGCCTTTGTGATCCACAAGGATCAGGTTCGACATCTTCACCTTGTCGAAATGGATGCACATCGGATTGGTCCAGTAAAGCTCCGGCTGTTCCGGATCGCGCACTGTCAGGTGTCCGGCAAAGCCATAGTCGAACCCCTGTTGTGCAAAAGCCCGACAGGCCGCAACCAGCCGTTCCTTGCGGTGCTGCCGCTCGGCCTCGACGGTGTCGAACTCCGGCAATTCGGGGAAAATCAACCCCTCCTGTTCGGGTTGGTAGATCGAAACGCGGTTCCCAAGATCGAGCATGATTGTGCTGCCTTTCAAAATTGTACCGAATGGTAAAAAAACGGCGCCCCCGAAGGAGCGCCGTGTCTGGCTCAAAGGTTCTGCGCGCTCATTTCCCGGGCGATGTGGTCCGCCTGCCGGATCGCCAGCGCCACGATGGTGAGCGTCGGGTTTTCCGCAGCCCCGGTGGTGAATTGCGATCCGTCCGAAATGAACAGGTTCGCGATGTCGTGGGTCTGCCCCCACTTGTTCACCACACCGTCGCGCGGGTTCTCGGACATCCGGTTGGTGCCGAGGTTGTGCGTCGACGGATAGGGCGGTGTCGGGAAGGTGCGGGTCGCGCCCACTGCTTCGTAGATCGCTTGACCCTGCTTGTAGGCATGGTTGCGCATCGCGATGTCGTTGGGATGGTCGTCGAAATGCACGTTGGCCACCGGCAGACCGTACTGATCGGTGACATCGTGGTTCAGCGTGACCCGGTTGGTTTCCTGCGGCATGTCCTCGCCCACGATCCACATGCCCGCCATGTTCTCGTAGTGATCGAGCGCCGAGGTGAACTCGCGGCCCCAGCCACCCGGATCGAGGAACGCCGCCATGAAGGGCAGTCCGAGAGACAGGGTTTCCAGCTCGTACCCACCGACGAACCCGCGCGATGGGTCGTGCCGGGCTTCGTCCTGGATAATGCCCGCCATCGTTGTGCCGCGCCACATCTTCACCGGCTTGTCGAAGACGCCATAGACCGACCCGGTCATGTGCCGCATGTAGTTGCGCCCCACCTGCCCCGAGCTGTTGGCCAGACCATCCGGGAACATCGAAGACGCAGAGTTCAGCAGCAGACGCGGGCTTTCGAACGAGTTGCCCGCAACGCAGACAATACGCGCCTTCTGCATCTGCAGCGTGCCGTTTGCGTCATAGTATTCGACGCCCGTGACCTTTCCTGCCTCGTTGTGCAGGATGCGGGCCACATGCGCACGCTCGCGTACTTCAAGGTTGCCGGTCGCTTCGCCCTCGGGAATGTCGGTATAGGCAGCCGACCACTTGGCTCCCCATTTACAGCCCTGAAAACAGAAGCCTGTCTGCTGACAGGGAATGCGGTCGCCATCATCGCGCGTCTGGATCGCCATGCGGCCGGTGCTGACCTCTTTATAACCCAGTGCCTTGGCGCCCTTTTCGAAAACCAGGTAGTTGTTGCTTCCCGGCAGTCCCGGACGGTCCCCGGTGCGTGTCACACCCAGCTTGTTTTCCGCCTTGGTGTAGTAGTCGTCCATCTCGCGCGGATCGATCGGCCAGTCGAGCAGGTTTGCCCCCTGCACGTCGCCATAGGTGGTCTTGGCTTTCCACTCGTGATCCTGAAAGCGCAAGCTGGCGCCCGCCCAGTGGGTTGTGGTGCCGCCGACAGCCTTGACGATCCACGCGGGAAGACCCGAGAAATCCTTGGCCACGCGCCAGTCGCCGCTGGTGGTGCGGGGGTCGAGCCAGGCCAGCTGGCCAAAGCTTTCCCATTCGTCGTTGATGTAATCCTCGGGCAGGTAGCGCCCGCCGGCTTCCAGCGCAACGACGCTGATGCCCTTCTGGGCCAGTTCATTTGCAAGAACACCACCGCCTGCGCCGGTGCCGATGATGACGACAACGCTGTCGTCGTTCAGATCAAATGGGGCTGCCATAAGTCTGTCCTCCCTTATGGCTCAAAGCCAGTTGATGTCGTTGAAACCGCGGTCGATATAGCCGCCCTGGCTGAAGCTCTCGCCCTCGTAGCCAAAGATCGGCCAGACCGCTTTCTGGTTATAGAGCCCGGTCACAAGACCACCGCGGATCTGCTGGAAGAACGCGCTGTCTTCCATGCCGCGCAGGATGTCGACGCGGTCGCGCTCCCATCCGGTGGCGAGATAGCTGTCAAAGCCCTTGCCCTGAGCGGCCGCGTTCAGCGCCGCAATCCCGGCCGTGATGCCAGCCGCCGCTTCGGCGCTGTCATAGCCCTTGACCGCGATAACATAGTATTCATCGGCCACCTGATCGTGCGGATAGATGTCCCGCGCCATCTGCACGAGCGTGGCAAAGGTTTCCGCGTCGAGATGCGTGGCTTCATAGGCCCAAGCGGCATCGGGGGCCGCAAGGAACCCGGCCCCGACGACAAAGGACGCGCCTGCCGCGCTCGCACGCTTGAGCAGGTCACGCCGCGTCAGCCCACGCAGGCTTTCTTTCTGTGACATGTGTAGTCTCCTCCCTGTTTGATGTGCACCCGTTGGGTAGGACGGGTGCGGCCTGATCACTTGAACCGCCCACCGCGTTCGAGCACCTCGATCTGGTACCCGTCCGGATCGGCGACGAAGAAAAACCGGGCGATCACCTCGCCTGCCGGAGCAAAGGATACGAGCTTGCGGGGGTTCAGACCCTCGGCTTCGAACCGGGCATGTTCGGCATCCAGATCGCTGACCGAGACAGCCAGGTGACCGTAGCCGTTGCCAAGGTCGTAAGGCTC